>JAAXJR010000030.1:85960-185761 GCA_012269745.1 Flavobacteriales bacterium
CGTCCTTCAAGTTGGAAGAAGCTGTGCCCCAAAGCTGGCCCGTTCCAAAGGTGACCCTTGTACAAAGGATTGCTTTCTTCAAGAGTCTCTGGTGCACTGTAGGCGCGAGTGCTATCTAAACCGATGTGGTAGTTCAATCTACCGTTGTACGAACCACGTGGCAACTGTGCGAGCTTAACCTCGGAGGTGGACAACAGATCAATAGCAGTAAGATCGTTTTCTGTACGTGTCGTATCCATTTCATCCACGCTCACAAATTCTGCTCCGCTCAAAGTGATGTAAACGTGAGATAATTTGATCATGTCGCCATTTATCTGATACACTGTGCTCGTATCAGCAATATCGCCATCAAAGTATTTGTAGGCTCTGATGTAAATGTTGCGATCGTCTAGTGCAGCTGGATCTACTACGGTAATATCACGTTCGCAAGAAGCAAATGCGCCCAAAGCTACTAAGGCTAAAATGAATTTTTTCATTCGTCTTTTATTTTCAAAAACTCTGGTGCCTGTTCAATGGCCACCATTATTTGGTCTAACAGATCGTCATTTTCTTTCGAAAAATCTAACTCTAAAGGTTCCTTAAAGGTAATGGTTAATAGATTACCTGTGCTCTTCACAAACATACCCGTTTTGTCGAAGGCTCGACGGAACCCATTGATAACCACTGGCACTACTACTGGGTTCAATTCACGGATCAAATGCACCGTACCTCTCCTGCCCTTCACAAAAGGCCTAGTTGTACCCTGAGGAAAGGTTATGGTCCAACCCGTTTCCATCGCCTTTTTAATGTTGGCGATGTCTTTTGGATCGACACCTCTATTAATGGTCTTTCCTGCTTCTCGCCAAGTGCGCTTAATACTTACAGAACCGGCATACTGCATCAATTTTGGCAACAGCCCTTTCTTCATGGTCTCAGCAGCAGCTACGAAAAACACGTTCAACTTTGGACGGAAGAGCGTACTCATTGGCACCCTGTTGTAGATGCCGTTCTCTGCCGCATTGAAGACTTGGTACATCGCGCTCACATCAGCAAAGTAAGTCTGGTGGTTCGATACAAAAAGTACGCCTCGCTCCGGAAGATCTTTGAGCTTATCTGCCCCTACAATCTGCACGGAATTCATGCGAAAGAATCGGTACCAAGTAATCAAACCAAAGACAAATATGACCGAACGCTTGATCAGCAAATTATATCCGAAACTGTCTTTTTTAAACGGGTTGAGCACGTGGATTCTTCTTTCAGTGGAGCGCAAATATAATCCTTAGGACAACAGTGCCACTAATCTCGCGGTAATGATTGCTGTAGCGCCCCAAATGACCTCGTCTTTCCATAAATAGGCAGGTACCTTCACCTTGCCCAGTTTGGTTTGCACTTTGGCACTTCCCATCAAATCCCCTTGTCTTAATTCACTGAGTGGAACGGAGAATGTATAGGCGACTTCTTTAGGGTCCAATTCCAGTTCAGGCTGTTCCTCTGCGATACTTACGAATGGATGTACTAGAAAATTTGAAGGCGGTATATACAGTGGCTCCAAAGCCTGAATGATTCGGTAGTCTTCATAGAATAAGCCAACTTCTTCTCGGGCTTCACGTATGGCGGTTTGCTTAAAACTTAGGTCTTCTTCTTCTCTTCTACCTCCTGGAAATGAAACTTGGCCACCGTGGGTACCATCGTAATCTGGACGCCTCATGTACAAAACTTCAAGACCTTGTTCACCTTGAAAAATATGTACCAGAACTGCTGCCTTTTTTGCCGTAGACAAGGTCTTCGCACTGGGCTTGACTATCTTTCGATACCAAGGCATCATCGGATTTGAGCCAGCAGAAGTCTGGTCAATTTTCGAAAGTTTTGCAATGAGTTCGTCTGTATTCACCTACTAAAATTACCCAAAGTGAATCTTACCGTGAACTTTAGCCGTTATTTTTGTTATCTATTAAATCCCTAGCTCAATAATACATGACTATTACTCAGTTCCGTTATATCGTCGCCGTAGATAACCACCGTCATTTTGCACGTGCAGCAGAAGCGTGTTTTGTTACTCAACCGACGCTGAGCATGCAAATTCAAAAGCTGGAGGAAGAACTGGATATTCTCATTTTCGACCGTTCAAAACAACCTATAGTTCCAACGCCTCTTGGTGAAAGAATATTAGAGCAAGCCAGAAAAGTGTTGCAAGAAGCTGCCGTTCTTGAGCACATGTCCAAGCAAATTAAGGGCACTTTCGAAGGGGAATTGAAGCTAGCTGTCATCCCGACAATTGCCCCTAGTTTATTACCGAGGTTCTTGGTTGAATTCAATAAGGCCTACCCAAAAATTAAGCTGTTTGTCGAGGAGTTGAAGACGGCTGATATGATTGAAGCGCTTCGCAAAGACAGAATAGATGTTGGCATTGCCGCAACTCCTCTTGAAGAACGTGGCATTGTAGAAAAGCCTATTTATCATGAGCCTTTTGTGGCATTTGTTCCATCATACCATAAAATGTCAAAGGACAAATTCTTGCTCGCCTCTGAGATTAATCCTGATGAGCTCTTGCTGCTAAACGAAGGCCATTGCTTTCGAAACAGCGTTCTTTCATTGTGCAACCACAAGAATTTAAACAGCGAAGGCATCCACATGGAAAGTGGCCATTTTGATACACTAGTGAAATTGGCAGATAAAGGTATGGGCATGACATTGCTTCCCTACCTCACCGGAATTGATCTAAACGATCGCTATAAAGGCTCTGTAAAACCTATTGCAGAACCGACACCTACACGCCAGGTAAGCCTCATTCATTCGAGAACCCAATTGAAGATTGAATGGATCGAAGCTTTGGAAGAGATTATAGTGAAGAATCTCCCGAAGAAGGTATTAGAAGCCCCTGAGCAAGTGGTTAGCCCATTGTAAGCAGCAACATCCCAAGAGCAACGAGGATGATTACCGATAGTATATTTAATACTATGCCTCTAGCCATCATATAGCTCACGGTCAATTTTCCCGTAGAAAACACGATAGCATTGGGCGGAGTAGCCATAGGCAACATGAAGGCACAACTAGCGCCTAGCACAAGCGGCACACTTAAGATTTCCATGGACCATCCAAAAGTTTGAGACAGGCTCAACACTAGTGGCATTAAGGCGCTGACTAGCGCCATGTTACTCAAAAGCTCTGTGGCGAACACGCCCAACAAGGCCATAATGACCACCCACAGCAGAATAGGTGTGTTTTCAAAAGACTTCATACTCACCTCAAGAGCATCGAACCAATAACTCTGTTGCAAGGTGCCTGCGAGGGCTAGACCGCCGCCAAAGAGAATAAGAATACCCCAAGGTAATTTTGAGGTGCTTTCCCAATCCAATAAGCTCTTGCCCCCTGCCGTCGCACTGAAGAGGAATACCGCTGCGAGCAACGATATGCCAGTATCCGACCAATGAATATGTTCACTCAATGCTCCCAAATAAGGACGGAGTATCCACAATAGCGCAGTAGTAGTGAAGATGATTGCTACGCGCTTTTGCACGGCTGTCATCGCCCCTAACCTGCTCCATTCTTCACTAAGGTGTAATTCCGTTCCCTGCTGTTCACTTTCAGTTAATTCTACTTTTTTCAGGCTTCTAGCCAAGATGTAAAATGCTGAAAGTCCCAATAGCAATGTTGTGGACAATCCTATTGGCAACCATTCCACAAAGCCAATTTCACGGTTCAAATGCTCGCTCAAAAAGCCCGCAAAAATCATGTTGGGCGGTGTCCCAATAAGAGTCGCCATGCCACCAATGTTGGCAGCCCATGCGATACTTAAGAGCAATGGTCGCTCTATTCGTTTTGAAGAGGCCTTCGGCAATACAGCCAATACACTCGTAGCGATGGGCAACATCATAATAGATGTGGCCGTGTTGGAGATCCACATGGACATAAAACCGGTGCTAAGCATAAAACCAGCCAATAGTCCTTTGCTACCTGTTCCCGTTCTGCGTAAAATCCACAAGGCAATTCTGTAGTGTAAATTAGTTTCCTCCAAAGCACGGGCAATGATGAAACCCCCAAAGAATAGATAGACTAGAGGATGTGCGTAATAGGCCGACATGCTTTTCGCCTCCATGAGCCCAAAGAGCGGAAAAAGTAGCAATGGCAGTAAAGCGGTAACTGCGAGGTTCACAGTTTCTGTGATCCACCAAAGTAGCATCCAAAAAGTGATTCCCAATAAAATGTAATGGCTTTCAAAACCTCCGGCTAGCGCAGTAATTAATCCTAGAAGAGGACCACCAAGGCGAATTAAGACTGTACTTTTGTCGTTCATTTAGTGCTTATGAAATTGGTTTTTGCAACCCACAATGCGGGTAAGTTACGAGAGGTAAAGGAATTAATCGGACACAAATACGAAGTAATTGGTCTGAGTGAATTGGACGATCTCGAAGAAATCCCAGAAAACGAGCCCACGTTAGAAGGAAATGCCCTTGTCAAAGCGAGGACTATCTGGAACAAATACGGTTTAGCTTGTTTCTCCGACGACACTGGATTAGAGATTGACACTCTAGGTGGTGCCCCAGGAGTAATTAGTGCGCGCTATGCCGGCGAAAGCAAAGACCCGGAGCTGAATATGGCAAAGGTCTTGAAGGAATTAAGCGACAAAGAGGACCGCTCTGCACAATTTAGAACTGCTGTAGCTCTAATTGTAAATGGTAAAGAGCACGTCTTTGAAGGCATCGTACGAGGTAAGATTGCCAAGGAAAAAAGCGGCTCAAAAGGTTTCGGCTATGACCCCATTTTCATCCCCGAGGGCTACGACATCAGCTTTGCCGAAATGGACAACGCGAAGAAGAACAGCATGAGCCATAGAGGTCGTGCCATCGCTAAGCTGGTTGACTTTCTTATCTAGTCTTTATCTATTTCCTCCGGGTTAGAGAAGAAACTAAAATTCACATGACCGTACCTGCGGTGCTCGGTAAATCCAGGTAAATGACTAAGGTCGGTCTGATCGCTGTGCTCAATAATGGCCTCCCCGCCTTCCGCAAGCATTTTTTGATCAATAATACCTTTAGCTAGATCTTCATAATGCTCCCATTCGTACGGAGGATCAGCAAAAACAATATCGTACTGGGTTGCATTGCGGCGCACCCATTGCAAGGCATCGGATTGCACCGTTTGAATGTTTGCGCCTATTTCTTCTGCTGTTTTAGCGATGAACCTAATACAATCCCGATGCATATCCACCGCGACAATTTCCTCAGTGCCCCTAGAGGCAAATTCATATGAAATGTTTCCCGTGCCGGAGAAGAGGTCCAAAACGCGCAAGTCTTCGAAGTAAAATCGGTTGTTTAAAATGTTAAACAGGCTTTCCTTGCCGAAGTCCGTGGTAGGACGCGTAGGCAAATTTTTAGGAGCTGTGATGCGCTTTCCACGCCACTTTCCACTTACTATTCTCATAATCTAAGTAGGGGGCCGTAAGAGTGAATATCTACCTTGCTGAGAGCAGTACTCACCTTCACGTATTTTTCTGGTTTTATAGTTGAAACCAATTTAAAATAAGGTTTCACAAACGCTCTTGCCTTCTGATGACCTATACCGCTAATCTCAATCTCTACCTCCCCTCTATCCCAGCCTAATTGTTCTGTAATATTGCCCAAATGGTAGAGTAATTCTTCGTTTGAAGTGGTTGGGAGACTATTAATCATTTGTAACCCAGAGGCGTCACAAGCAATATAGGTAGCTACCTTCGACTCTTGATTGACCCAAAGCTTAGGTTTAGTCACCTTTGGCAGTCGCTCAAGCTGTACCAACCAATTGTTCTGGATGTTCGGAGAAGCCTCATTCGCAATCGAATAGACTTGTAGACCTAGCTTATCAGAAGCGTCAATTCTATTTGCTGGAGCTCCTAAAAGCGATTTCGTCCAAGAGGAATCCTTACTGGCTAAAGCTTTTGGAACCAGGGTAGCATTCACAAAATCCTGCGCCTCAACCACCTTTCCCGGTAGTTCAGAAAAAGATCCTTTGAGCTCTTCAAAAGGATGCTCTCCGAGCTCAGCTGCCGGCACGAAGCCAATCATATATAATTGCTTAGTGCCTGTGTTTTTCACCAAAAAAGAAAGTCCATCCTGCTGACGCAGGATGGACAATGTGCAATTTTCCGCTTTCGCCGATTCGAAAGCTGGATCAATATTATTCTGTCTTACAACGTGTGTTCTCGTAGTTACCACTAATCGTAGGTTCTGTTAGCGAGCCAATAGTCCAAGCGTTATTTTCAACTTTACCGAAGGCTTGCGGGTATTCTGATGCAATATCAGCAAAAATTACTTTGTAAGGAGCGCTTACTTCGAAGGTAGCAACATCAACACCGTTCTTATTAATCTCAGAAGCATCCATTGCGAACGCTGAATCTGTACCTGAGATGTTTCTCAAAGTAGCTGCCATGAAACCCTCACCGAACAACTGAGTACTTACTTTTTCCTGACCTAGGACACGAATGATTACCGAATCCTTGTTCATGTCCTTCTGGTATACTTTATCGTAGTACATGAATGAAGTATCCTTGCGCTCGATGATGCTGATAAATCCAGTATCTACGAAACCAACTAGCTCCTCGATGGATGCACAGTACGATCCAAATTCGCTTTTGTACGCAAGTTGCGCTTCACGAATGTTTTCTAACTGCTCTGTAACCTCACACAATCTCGTATTTTCAATACGCTGAAAGTTGATAGGTTGCATAATACTTTGGTAGATTCGTACAGTCAAAAACACTGACGTTACGATTAGAACTGCTTTAATTCCGAGTTGTACCTTTGAATTCATTGTTATCGTTCAGGATTAATCGCTCCAAAACTACAATAATTTTTCATTGCTTACACCCCAAAGTACATACGCAGATTTAAAAGGATTCTTTCCCTTCGAACCCACTGAAGACCAAGATGTTTTGCTTAAAAAGCTGGCACTCTACCTCAGTGTCAAACGCATCCTCCCAGAGGTGCTCATCGTCAAGGGATATGCAGGTACAGGAAAAACGACCATTTTGCGATCGGTCGTGGCAGCGCACAAAAAGCACCAACGAAAAATCATGCTGATGGCGCCTACGGGACGTGCCGCGAAGGTGATGAGCGGAGCTTCCGGCAAGAATGCATTTACCATTCACAGAAGCCTCTATCGCCCACGAGTTCACGGTTCTGTGGCCAGTTTTGTTTTGGCAAACAATCCGCATAAAAACACAACGTTTGTCGTTGATGAGGCCGGGTTAGTGGAAACGAACAACAATCCTGTTCTGGGGTCCAATTCTCTTTTGGACGACCTCCTTTCCTACGTTTTTACGGACCCAAGCAATAGTCTAATCCTTGTGGGAGATCCAGCACAGCTACCGCCCGTGGGACAGCCCAAGAGCCCGGCACTGAGCGCAGATTATTTTATAGGTAGCGGAATCAACGCTACAGAGCACACATTAAGATCTGTGGTACGCCAAGCATTAGACAGTCACATACTAAAGAACGCTACTCAACTGCGTGAACTCATAGAATCGGATTCTTCAGATCCACCGAAAATGGTGCCTGGAGAAGACTTTGTTGTGGTAGAGGACGGCTACCAGTTGCAGGAAATTTTCGAACAGCTCTACTCCTCAAACAGTGAAGGCAACACTATGGTGGTTCGCAGCAATAAGAAGGCAAACAACTACAACCAAGGCATACGCGGAAGAATTAAATTTCAAGAAGACCAGATCAGTGCCGGAGACCAATTCATGGTGGTCAAGAACAACTATTTCTGGCTGCCTGAGACCTCAAAAATTGGCTTTATCGCAAACGGTGAAATAGGTGAAGTACGCTCCATTCGAAATATACACGAGCGTTACGGATTCACCTTTTGCGAAGCCACCGTAGCCTTTGTCGATTATCCGGAAGAGGATGCTATAGACGTCATTTTAAATTTGAGCACTCTGAGTTCCGAAGGCCCCGCACTCACAAGTGCACAGGTCAACACGCTTTACGAGCAATTGGTCGCGAAATATTCATACCTCAGCTCAAAGCGCAAGATTTATGAAGCCATCAAAAACGATCCCTACTACAACGCCCTTCAGGTAAAATTCAGCTATGTGATTACTTGCCACAAGAGCCAAGGCGGTCAGTGGGAACAAGTCATCATTGAACATCCTTATTTGCCCGACGGCCCTTCTCCCATCTACTACAAATGGCTTTATACTGCCCTTACTCGTGCTTCACAAAAAGCCTATTTATTGGGGTTCCCGCCGGATTGGTTTGACGTATCTTAGCAGTCTTATCACTGCATCATGAAATATATTATCAGCCGAATACTTTTAGGCCTTATTGGATGGGAAGTTGTCGCCTCAGATGAAATTAAAAAGAAAGCTCGTAATACCGTTACTATAGCTGCCCCGCATACTTCAAACTTCGATACATTTCTCGCCCTTGGCACCTTTTGGCAAATGCGCCTTCCTATGAAATTCCTCATCAAGGATTTTTACACTAAATGGTACTTCTTTGGCTTCTTCACTTGGCTAGGCGCCATAGGTGTGAACAGAGAACAACGTTCGAACCTGGTTGCTACGAGCGCTCAACTCATGAAAGAAGGCGATATCAATCTCATTGTTAGCCCTGAAGGAACACGTAGCTATGCCGAGAAATGGAAAAGCGGATTTTACTATATCGCTAAAGAAGCTGGAGTTAATATTAGCCTAGGATTCGTGGATTACAAGAACAAAAGGGCCGGTATCACCAAGGTCATTTCACCAACCACATTGGAGCAGACGAAGGCAGAATTGACCGCATTTTATAAGGACATTGAAGGAAAGTATCCAGAGAAGTTCAATACAAACATGAAGTAGTGGCAAGAACTGCATTGCACTTTCCGGAGGCTTTAACCAATGAGATCCAACTCAAAACTGAGGAGGGCCAGGAATACATTTTTGATGCAGTGCGTAAAAAATGGTTAGTCTGCACGCCCGAGGAATGGGTTAGACAGCATGCAGTTCAATATTTAATTGCTTTGGGATACAGTATTCACCACCTTCAGATTGAAAGCGGCTTGAAGACGGGGTTCAATTCCAAACGCAGCGACATCATTGCCAATGTTGGCGGTAAACCCAAAATTCTCGTTGAGTGCAAGGCCCCTGAAGTGAAATTGAGTCAAGACACTTTTAATCAGGCCTTTAATTACAACAATACCATAGGCGCGCCAATTATCTGGCTCACCAATGGATTGCAAAATCTGTATTGGGATTGCGCTGAAAGTAAGCAATTACAGCAGCTGCCTACTTGCGGTTAACGCAAGCGGTCTAACGAGCGAACTTTCTTCTCGTCCTTTTGGATGCCTTTTGAAGCCATGAAGGCTAGAACGATGTTGATGAAAGGAACTACAACACCCCAAGATGCTGAAGCGCCTTCGCCTTGAATGATCCAGATCAATGCTCCTAGAACTACGAGACTCACAAGCATGCCTAGGCGCACAATGAGCAACTGAAGGTTGCGATTGTTATACAAGAGGATGGAACCTGAGAACAACGCCATCGATCCGCCGAAACCGCCGAAAGTAGATGCATTAGCAGTGGCAGCAAACGAAGTACCTTCTAGGGCGTACATAGGAAGCACGAAGGCTGCTAGGGCACTTAAAATAGCTGCAGCAAATAAATACAGGGTCTGAATGCGTTGAATCATGGGTCTGAAATTTTGACAAAGTTGAAAAAAAATCGGCTTTGCTCTACCCAATCGTACGAAACTCACTATTATTGTAGAACAATGATCGAAGGAAACCTACCTATCGGTTTCTTTTACAAGTTATTCCCAAGCACATGTTGACTGAAAAAGATTTGCAATCGCGCAAATTGCCTGAATTAAAAGAATTGGGCAGTAAACTAGAAATACCAAAGGCCAAGACCATGAAAAAAGGCGAATTGGTAGAAGCGATTAAACAAAAGCTAAACATTACAGACGATGCCCCTGCCGCTGAAAAAGCAGCACCTGCTACTAAAGAAACTGCTCCTAAAAAAGAGACTTCACCAAAAGCTGGCAAAGCTAATAGCGCTGAGAAAAGTGAAGGTTCTTCAGATAACAAGCAAGAGCAACGCAAAGGCAACGAAAACCGCAAGGAGCGTCAAGGCGGCGATCACCAAAACAGAAAAGGTCAGAGAAACGACCGCGATCGCAATAAAAACAATCACAACCACAACCGTCGCAGACCGAAAGAATTCCACTTTGAAGGCATCATCGCCAACGAAGGTGTTCTTGAGATTATGCCAGACGGTTATGGATTCTTGAGAAGTTCGGATTACAACTACCTCAATTCTCCAGATGATATTTACGTGAGCCAGAATCAGATCCGCAGCATGGGTCTAAAAACTGGTGATACCGTAAGTGGTGAAGTGCGCCCTCCACGCGAAGGTGAAAAGTACTTCCCGCTTGTTAAAGTGAATAGCATCAATGGCCGTAGCCCTGAATTTGTACGTGATCGCGTTGCATTCGAGCACTTAACGCCGTTGTTCCCGAACGAAAAGTTTGACATCACCTCGCGCCAATCTTCAACTTCGACAAGAATCATCGACCTGTTCTCTCCTATCGGTAAGGGACAGCGTGGTCTTCTAGTTGCACAGCCCAAGACGGGTAAGACCACCTTGATGAAAGAGGTGGCCAATGCTATCGCAGCGAATCACCCAGAGGCGTATATGATTGTGCTTCTGATTGACGAACGTCCAGAAGAGGTTACCGATATGTCTCGTAGTGTAAATGCAGAGGTAGTAGCATCAACCTTTGATGAACCGGCAGACCGTCACGTAAAGGTGGCCAATATCGTGTTAGAGAAGGCGAAGCGTATGACAGAATGTGGTCACGATGTGATTATCATGCTCGATTCTATCACGCGTCTTGCACGTGCGTACAACACCGTTAGTCCTGCTTCAGGTAAGATTCTTTCCGGTGGTGTGGATGCCAATGCACTTCAAAAGCCGAAGCGCTTCTTTGGTGCCGCACGTAATATTGAAGGCGGTGGTTCGTTAACCATTCTTGCAACTGCACTTATCGACACAGGTTCTAAGATGGACGAAGTCATCTTTGAGGAATTCAAGGGTACAGGTAATATGGAGATGCAATTGGATCGCCGTATTGCAAACCGTCGCATTTGGCCGGCTATCAACCTCATTGAAAGTGGCACGCGTAAAGAAGACCTTCTGCTTGCACCTGATGTCCTTCAACGCATGTGGATCATGAGAAAGTATTTAGCCGATATGACACCAATCGAGGCCATGGAATTCTTAAACGACAGAATGCGTCAGACCAAGGACAACGCAGAGTTCTTGATTTCGATGAATGGATAAAAAGTCCCAAAAAGATAAATGAAAAAAGGCCGCCCGATGGGCGGCCTTTTTTATGCGGTAATTTTTCTACACCTCGCTGGTAAACTGCTTTTCGTACAAATTGAAATAGGCGCCTTCTTTGGCCAAAAGCTCTTGGTGGTTCCCCACTTCTATGACTTGCCCCTTATCTAAGACAATGATTCGATCGGCGTGCTGTATGGTCGATAAACGGTGTGCAATGATAACGCTAGTGCGGTCTTTGGTCAATGCGATTAGTGCACGCTGAATGAGCTCCTCGGTGTGTGAATCTATGCTGGAAGTGGCCTCGTCAAGGATGAGCACTTTCGGATCCGTAATATAGGCACGCAGGAAAGCAAGTAACTGACGTTGCCCAGCGGACAGCACGCCTCCACGCTCTTGAACGTTATAGTCCAAACCTTGAGGCAGTTCTTCAATGAATTCTGAAATACCAATCGCCTCAGCAGCCTCTAGCAGGGCTTCGTCCGAGATGCTATCATTCCCAAGAACAATATTGGCACGAACTGTATCTGAAAACAGGAAAACGTCTTGCAGCACTAGTGCTAATTGCTCACGCAATGCATGGACGTTAATGTCTTTGAGTTCAATGCCGTCAATAGTGATGGATCCATCGCTGTATGGATAGAAACCCATGAGGGCGGAAATGATGGTGCTCTTTCCAGCACCTGTGGCACCCACGATGGCGACAGTTTCTCCCTTAGCTACCTCGAAGCTTACATCTCTGAGGATAGGCTCGTCTGGGTTATAGCTGAAGTGTACGTTTTTAAAGGCAATTTCTCCTTGTAGCGATTCAATGGTTTGTGTACCGTTAGGCTCAATCTCGTGATCGCTATCAAGCAATTTTAAGACGCGCTCTGAAGCAACCATACCCATTTGCAAGGTGTTGAATCGGTCCGCAAGCTGGCGAAGGGGACGAAACAACATCCCAATGAAGATAATAATGGCCGTGAGCTCCCCTACGGTGACATCGCCGCCGGTCGCTGCGTTCATCCCACCATACCACACCGCAAGACCTATGGACATGGCACTGAGCACTTCGATGATGGGGAAGAACAACGCATAATAGAATATGCTCTCCACATTCGCGTTTCTGTGGCGATCGTTGATCGCTTTGAATTTGTCCAGCTCCTGCTGCTCACGACCAAAGGCCTGAACGATGGACATACCGCTAAGGTGCTCTTGAACAAATGTATTAAGGTTACTCACTTCGGTACGTACCTTTTGAAAAGCCCCCTTAATACCGCGCTGGAACCAACGGGTGGCAACAAAGAGTATGGGGATGATGCTCAAACTCACCAAAACGAGGATGGGATTGAAAAAGAAGAACATCGCAGCCAGCATGACTACAATGCGGAAAAGATCCCCGAAGATGACCAGGATACCTTGAGAGAAAATTTGTGAAATGGTCTCGATATCGGAAACTACACGAGTCACTAGTTGACCAATAGGTGTGCGATCGTAGAAGCCTAGGCGGAAGGTTTGTAATTTGTCGTAGAGCTCTATGCGAATGTCCTTAATGATACTTTGACCCAACCAATTGGCGGCATACATAAAGCCGAATTGGCCCAAAGCCTCAATAACGAGAAGGGAGACGAGCAAGAGCATTAAACGGATGAGCTCTTGTGCGTCATTCATCAAAATAGCATCATCAATAACGCTTCTAATAAGGATAGGGCGCGCAGTACCTAAGCCACCAAGAGCAATGGTTAAGAAGACGGAGAAAATAAAGAGTGCTCTATAGGGTTTGGCGTAGGCCATGACCTTGAGAAAGAGCTTGAAATCAAATGCTTTTCCGCCGACTTGGGACATGTTAGAGGTTGTTGTAGGTTACGTTAGATAAATATAAGCCTTGTGCGGGTGCACTAGTTCCCATGGCACCGCGATTTTTTTGCGCCAACCTGTTCTCGAAGTCTTCCACGGTCCATTTACCGCGCCCAACTTCATAGAGCGAGCCCACGATGGCACGCACCATGTTGCGCAGGAATCGGTCGGCTGTGATGTGAAATACCCATAGATCGCCCTGCTGTACCCAAGTTGCCTGGGTGACCGTACAAAGGGTGGTTTTGTTATCCGAGCCACTCTTGCAAAAGCTGGCAAAATCGTCTACTTCAAGCAAAAGTGCTGCAGCGGCATTCATCCTGTCCACATCAGGCATCTTATCCACCATCCATGCGGAATGCCTGTGAAAAGGCGAGCCATTGTCACACATGTAATATTCGTAACTGCGGGAAACGGCATCGAAACGAGCATGCCAATCAGCGGCAACTTCACGGGCTTCAAATATGCGAATGGCTGGATCTAAGAATCGGTTTAATCTATGTACGAGATGATCCAAATCCTTCACACTCGTAGCCAATTCAGGGTGCCAATCAAAATGCACATACATCTCCTTCGCATGCACACCGGTATCAGTACGCCCTGCCCCCATCGACGAAATAGGCTGATTCAACAGCTTAGAAAGCGCATCGTCGAGATCCCCCTGCGCCGTGCGGTCGCTTGGCTGTATTTGCCAACCGCAAAATGGGGCGCCGTCAAAGGCCAATCTCAGGAGTGTTCTCATTACTTTTGATGCTCGTTGATACGCCAAAGGTACGCTTGTGCAGGAAAAAAGGACAAAAATCTTATTGCTCTCTGACAATCATAGTCACATGGACGACCGCGTGCTTGAATTTGCGCAATCTGTCGACATGATTTGGCATGCCGGAGATATAGGCTCCCACGAAAGCATGGATGCCTTGGAAGCTACAGGCAAACCTGTGGTTGCTGTATATGGCAACATCGACGACCATACCATGCGGGCACGCTATCCTGAACATCAAAAGTTCTACTTAAACGGCATGAAGGTGTGGATGACCCATATTGGGGGCTACCCGCCCAAATACAACATGCGCACTAGAGATGCTATCCGTAAGGAGCAACCAGATTTGTTCATTTGCGGACACAGTCACATATTAAAAGTGGTCAATGATCCAAAAATCAATTGTCTGCACATGAACCCCGGCGCTTTTGGCCACCACGGCTTCCATAAGGTGCGGACCATGCTCCGATTCGAAATTATTCAAAACCATCCCAATTCTCGTGGAAAAGTGGAGAACCTCGAGGTCATAGAATTAGGAAAACGAGGTCAACTGCGCTAATTTTGCGCTTTAACGAAGAAACTTATGTCAACTGCCTTACATGCCATCACTCCAGTAGATGGTCGCTATGCTTCTAAGACGTCAGAATTAACCAACTATTTTTCAGAGTTCGCCTTGATCAAATACCGCGTTCGCGTGGAGATTGAGTATTTCATCGCCCTTTGTGAAACGGGCGTTGAGCAACTTTCTGGTGTGGATGCTTCCTTATTTGAATCGCTCCGTGATATCTACCGCAACTTCCAGACAGAAGATGCCCAGAAAATCAAGGAAATTGAAAAGGTAACGAACCACGACGTTAAGGCAGTAGAGTACTTCATTAAAGAAAAGTTTGAGGGATTAGGATTGAGCCAATTTCAAGAGTTCATCCACTTCGGATTGACCTCTCAAGACATCAACAACACCTCGGTGCCTTTGAGTATAAAGGACGCGTTGAACGAGCTCATCTACCCGCAGCTTGAAGCGTTGATTGAAGCTATTGAATCAAGTGCAACTGCTTGGGATCATATTCCACTCCTAGCACGTACGCACGGCCAACCAGCCTCTCCTACCACCTTAGGAAAAGAATTCAAGGTATTCACTGCCCGCTTGCGTGCGCAGCTCGAACAGCTCAAGGCAGTGCCGCACAGCGCCAAATTTGGTGGTGCTACCGGTAACTTCAACGCACACACTGTGGCCTACCCTGAAGGCGACTGGCACGCGTGGGGTGATAACTTCGTGACCAACTATTTGGGCCTATCACGCAGCTACCCTACCACACAGATTGAGCACTACGACAACCTCGCTGCACAGTTCGATGCAATGAAGCGCATCAACAACATCTTCATTGATTTTTGTCGCGACGTATGGACGTACGTGAGCATGGATTACTTCAAGCAGAAAATCAAGAAAGGCGAAGTGGGCTCTTCTGCGATGCCGCACAAAGTGAACCCGATTGATTTTGAGAATGCCGAAGGCAACCTTGGTCTAGCGAACGCATTGTTGGAGCACTTGGCTGCGAAACTACCCATCTCGCGCTTGCAACGCGACCTTACCGACTCTACCGTATTGCGTAACGTTGGAGTGCCTTATGGACACCTAATGATTGCTATTGCGAGCATGAACAAAGGGTTGGGCAAACTACTTGTAAATGAAGCGAAGATTGCGGCAGATTTGGAAGCCAACTGGGCTGTAGTGGCTGAGGCCATCCAGAACATCCTTCGTCGTGAAGGCTACCCGAAGCCGTACGAGGCGTTGAAGGAATTGACCCGTACGAATAGTGCCATTACTGCTGAAAGCATCTCGGCATTTATTGATACCTTAGAGGTAAACGACAGCATCAAAGCCGAGCTGAAGGCCATTTCGCCGAGCAATTACATCGGCCAGATGCGCTCTTAACCTATGAAGAAAAAGATATTTCTACTTGTAGCGGTCGTCGTTTTGGCGGCCGTTTTTTTTGGTCTAAGCGAATATTTTAGAACGCCTGAAACTGCCTTAGAGCGTGATGCAACAGTGGTGCTAGATTCTCAGCAATTAGAGATGGCTGTGGGCATGGAAGACCTGAAACCTGGTGATGTAGCCGTCATCTCGGGAGAGATTGTATCTGCTGAGAGCCAAAGTGTTGAGCTCATTGGCGGAGTGCTTATCACCCGCAGCGCAGAAGACGAAGCTCAGTGGCCTAAGGCCGGCGGAGCAACATTCAAAGCAAAATTTGACGGCGTAGAGGAAGACGAATTCTTCGGGGAGATGTTATACCGCTTTAGTGGCGGATTTCTTGTAGAAGGTTTGCAGGCGAAGAATCTGAACCAATCCAATAGCGAAGAATAGCGACAAGGCTAAGGCGCTGTTTCTCAAATCTCCCGTCAACCATTCCAAAATTCCAATGGAGAACATCCCCACGGTGGTGGCGAGTTTTTCCATCACATCGTAAAAGCTGAAATAGGTGCTGTGGTCTTCAGTCTTCGGAAGCATCTTACTATACGTACTTCTAGAAAGACTCTGAACAGCGCCCATCACAAATCCCAGTCCCATACCTACAGCGTAGAATTGATTGGCTGTTTGTACAAAGTAGGCTCCGAAACAGATGACCATCCAGATGGCCACACCTATGCTTATGGCGAAGGTATTGGAAGTGCGTTCACTCAAACGTGCGAAAACGGCAGCACCGGCGATAGCCACGAATTGGATGATGAGAATAGTTATAATCAATTGGCTGCTCTCCAATCCTAGCACTTTTGATCCAAATACTGCTGCCAGAAGAATAATGGTTTGCATCCCCGTGGAGTACCAGAAAAAGCCGCTCAAAAACCTGCGCAGTGCCGGCAACTCTCCCAATTCTTTTAATACAAGCAAGAGCTCTTTCCAGGAAGACCAAAAAAGCTTTGATTCAAAGTAATCTTTCACTTCGTCTTTTGGCAATCTACCTATGGCGGGTAACCCAAAGCCTAGCCACCAAATACCTGTTATAAGAAAGGAAACTCGCGTAGCTATACCGGCATCGGCCAATCCAAAGGTTTCTGGCATCTGTACCAGGGCCAAACAGAAAATCAAGAGTAAGCCACTACCGAGGTATCCCAGAGAGAACCCACGTGCAGATAAACGGTCTTGCATCTCTTTTGGCGCAATAATCGGCAAGTAAGAATTGTAAAAGACAAAGGATCCTGTGAATCCTAGACTGGCAAAATAGGCCAAGACTAGTGCCAAAGCAGGATTAGCAGCAGTGAAGAAATACATCAGCATGGTGCTTATACCACCAGTAATCATGAAGGTATTCATGAAGACCTTGCGACGGCCCGTTTTATCCGCCATGGCTCCTAAATATGGACTGAGAATACTGATAGTGAGGAATGAGGCTGCAATGATGTAATTGTAGATCACTGTATTCTCCCACTCTGCTCCTAAGAACCAAACTTTCGCATCGTTTTCCTTGGTAACCGCTTCGTAGTAGATAGGTAGCAAAACGGTGCTAATGACCAGTGAGTACACGGAATTGGCCCAATCGTACATGGCCCAGCTGCGCTGTATCTTATTAAATTTCATACTTGCCCAAAATACGAAAGGTTGAGGCACAATAATTGTTTAACTTGGTCAAATAACCACCAAGAAAAAATGAAAAAGTTTCTTCTCGCATTGTTCGTATTAGGCGCTAGTTTCACGGCGAAATCTCAGGACATGCTTATTTACAAGGATAAAACCATTGATGAAGTCACCATCATGGAAGTCACTCCAGATTTCATCAAGTATCGTGAATTCGGTTCCCCTGTAAATTCCGTGATCTTCACTATTGAAAAAGACTACCTACAAAAAGTAGTTTTTGAAAGCGGTCGAGTCATGGATTTTAGTAAACAACTGATTGATGACGAGCGTGTTTATGCGGGTCAGCGAGATAGAGCACTAAAAGTAGACGTTGCCGGGTTTAGTGCTAATTACACTTTCGTGACCTATGAACAAGCAGTTACCCCATCCACTTCTTGGGAGGCCGGATTCATCTTCATTGGTGCCGGCTATGAAAACCAAAATGGATGGAACGATGCCGAGAATGCGATGGGCGGTGCAATCAACGTCGGCTATAAATTCAAACGCAGCCCCAACTTCTACATGCAGCGCATGCGCTTTGGTCACATCATGAGAGGTACTTATGTGAAGCCAAATATGTTTGTAACAACCTACAACTACGATAGAGTTGATTACGACCACCCTCCAGACCCAGTAACTTTCATGTACCCTACAACACGTGAAACAGCGGTTGCAGGTTCATTGCAGATCGATTTCGGTAACCAACTAGTATTCGCGGACCAGTTCCTTCTAGATTATGCCGCAGGTATTGGATACGGTTTTACCACAAAAGATTCTTGGAATCCTTCTAACTACGGCTTCTTAGGTGGTGCTGGACCACAGAACTACACACCATATACATTCAGCTTTACCCTACGTGTAGGTTACTTGTTGAACAGTAAATAATAAAAGACCGCTCGCGGTTAAAATCCCCCGGCGCTGCGCGCCGGGGGATTTTTTTGCTCAAACTTTTGGACATAAAAAAGCCCGGCGCACTGCGCCGGGCTTTTTAGTATCTAGTCCGCTTTGGATTAAGCGTTCTGTGCTTTGATCAAGTTCAATGCAGAACCTGCCTTGAACCACTCAATCTGCTGTGCATTGTACGTGTGGTTCAACTTGATAGTATCTGTAGAACCATCAGCGTGAACAACCTCAAGCGTCAATTGCTTGCCTGGAGCAAACGATGCAAGATCCGTGAAGTTGAATGTATCGTCTACCTGGATCAAATCGTAATCTGCTTCGTTATCGAAGGTCAGACCCAACATACCTTGCTTCTTCAAGTTCGTTTCGTGGATACGAGCAAATGACTTCACGATTACCGCGCGAACGCCAAGGTGACGTGGCTCCATTGCTGCGTGCTCACGTGAAGAACCTTCACCGTAGTTATGATCACCCACAACGATAGAAGGAACACCGGCTGCTTTGTATGCACGCGCTACATTAGGAACCTCATCCACTGAACCGTCCAATTGGTTCGTTACAGCGTTGGTCTCTTTAGTATATGCGTTTACTGCACCGATCAAGCAGTTGTTTGAAATGTTATCAAGGTGACCGCGGTAACGCAACCATGGACCTGCCATTGAGATGTGATCCGTAGTACACTTACCAAAGGCCTTGATCAAAAGCTTAGCACCTTCGATGTTGGCACCGTCCCATGGAGCGAATGGGCTCAATAGTTGTAGACGCTGTGAATCTGGGCTCACAACTACTTCTACACCTGAACCGTCGGCTGCAGGAGCTTGGTAACCGTTATCTTCTACATCAAAACCAGCCGATGGCAATTCGTGACCTGTTGGCTCTGCCAATTTCACCTCTTCGCCATTTGCGTTGGTCAATGTATCTGTAACCGGGTTGAAATCTAGTTTACCAGAGATTGCGATTGCTGCAACCATTTCTGGTGACGTAACGAAGGCGTGTGTGTTCGGGTTACCGTCCGCACGCTTCGCAAAGTTTCTGTTGAACGAGTGAACGATAGAGTTTTTCTCTTGCTTCTCAGCACCTTCACGAGCCCACTGTCCGATACATGGACCACAAGCATTGGTAAAGATTCTCGTTCCCTCTAGTTTATTGAACGTATCCATCAAACCGTCACGCTCTGCAGTGTAACGCACTTGCTCAGAACCTGGGTTGATACCCAAGATCGCCTTTGGAGCAATGCCTTTCTCTACTGCATCAGCAACGATAGAAGCCGCACGTGTCAAATCTTCGTACGAAGAGTTAGTACATGAACCGATCAATGCCCACTCAATGTCCGTTGGCCAATCGTTCGCTGCAGCTTTCTCCTTCATCTCAGCAACGGGTGTAGCGAGATCCGGAGTAAATGGTCCGTTCAAATGCGGTGTTAATTCGTCTAGGTTGATTTCGATCACTTGGTCGAAGTACTGCTCAGGGTTTGCATACACCTCAGCATCACCCGTCAAGTGCTCAGCTACTGCATCAGCAGCATCTACTACATCTTGACGACCAGTTGCTGCCAAATAGCGACGCATGCTGTCGTCGTAACCGAATGTTGAAGTCGTTGCACCGATCTCAGCACCCATGTTACAGATGGTTCCTTTACCTGTAGCACTCAAGCTTTCTGCACCTTCACCGAAGTACTCAACGATTGCGCCAGTACCACCTTTCACCGTGAGGATACCTGCCACCTTCAAAATGACATCCTTAGGCGCAGTCCAACCGTTCAAACGACCGGTGAGCTTCACACCAATAAGTTTCGGGAATTTAAGCTCCCAAGGCATACCTGCCATTACATCTACAGCATCTGCACCACCTACACCGATAGCAACCATACCTAGACCCCCAGCGTTTACTGTATGAGAATCGGTACCGATCATCATACCGCCTGGGAAGGCATAGTTCTCAAGAACTACCTGGTGGATAATACCTGCACCTGGCTTCCAGAAACCAATGCCGTATTTGTTACATACTGAAGAAAGGAAGTTAAATACCTCGTTATTCTTGTTGATTCCGTCTTGCAAATCTTTGTCTGCACCTATTCTCGCTTGGATCAAGTGATCTGCGTGAGCCGTAGAAGGAACCGCTACTTTGTCTTTACCTGCTTGCATGAATTGCAACAAAGCCATCTGAGCCGTTGCATCTTGCATTGCTACACGGTCTGGTGCAAAGTCTACATAGCTAGCACCGCGATCGTACGCTTGGTTTGCCGCTCCATCCCAAAGGTGAGCGTATAAAATTTTCTCAGAAAGTGTAAGTGGCTTACCCACTGCTTCACGAGCAGCAGCAATGCGCTCAGGATAGCGCTCATACACTTTGCGAATCATGTCGATATCGAATGTCATATCAGAGTGGTTTTTCGCGTTAGTGGCACGAATTTACTACATAAATAGACTCGTTCAGCATGAGTTTTAGCTAAGATGTAATAGCTATAGACTATTCCCAAAAGAATCTCAAAAAGAGACACTTGCAAATGAGAAATTAGGAAAATACAGGGACTTTAATTCCGAATTAAGGAATTAGCACTTTCAAATTGTGGTGCCAATTTTCACCTTCTACACGCAATACGTGAATACCTGTGCTCCAACCCAAGGTGCTAAGGTGGTGAGATGCCTTAGGATCAGCATTGTACAGCTCCTTGCCTTGCATATCGAAGATGCGTAAACCAATGGGTGAATCTGTACTTACATCCATAGTATGACCGTCCTGAGCAACACAAAGATTGCGCAACACGCGGTCCATCACATCAAGAAGTTCAAAAGCAACGGTAAAGGAAGTGTCCTTCTCAGGATTGAAACTCCAATCCTTAATGGTGAAGCTTTTCGCACTATCAGCCACATCCATACGCAGCCATCCAAAACATGCGCTGTCGTCTTTCAAGATGCGCAATCCGAGGTAACCGTCTGTTACCGGACCTGCCCAATTGGAATTCGGATAAGCAACACCGTCCACCAAGAACGCCATGTACCCTACTTTCAATGAGTTGTTGATGCCAGAGAATCCAGCGCTCGGGTTCAATACAGTTCCAGGAACCGCGTTAGCTACATAGTTGAAGCTATTCGCTGCAGCACCCAAGGCAAGGTTTCCTTCAATACTGTCGCCAGGGCGCAGAAGGATGGAAGTTACGTTGCCTAATTGGCCACCGTTAAGAACATGTTCAATGGTAAAGTCAACGATGGTATCGCCGTCTAAATCCAATTCAAAAATGCCATCCACAACAGTAGTGTCGTCGATATCTGTATACAGCAATTGTGCTTGTGCAGAATTCGCTCCAAGGACTGCAGCAGCAGCGCCTAAGTACGAAGAGATTTTCTTGGATTTGTCGTTCATGTCGGCAAATATAGCTTAAAAGCGCCTGAGCTGTGGGGAAATAACAGTCTTTAACAATGAAATATCAACCTTCTTATTCACGACGGAACTAAGGGCCTTTAGCGACCGATCAAGTGCGCTAGAAATCTCTCCTGATTCCACCGCCTGGAGCAAGGACTCAAAAGACAGATCAATGATTTCAGTATACGGGTCCAATTCCAACACCAACGCCGTCTTCTCAAACTCTTCGGACCAACTTACCTTTTCCCGCCAGCCCAGTGGAACCTGCTCGTTCCCTTTCATTCTGCGCTGACTTTGCAGGACAGCATCGAGATCTCGGTGCATATGGACCACCACCTTTCGCCCTTTGGGCAGGGGCGCCTGGCGCAAGAGTGGCTCCACAATCTTGATGGCTTTGCCGCGCTGGGCATCCAGCCACCCTGCATCTAATTCCCACTGACGCACCTTTTCGTGCTCAAAATACCCCTTGGCATTGTGCTCGTCTTTACTTCGTACGCCATCCGAAACGGCAGCAACTCCACAAGCCTCCAGTAATTGCATCGCTAAAGAAGTACCGCTACGCGGCGGGCCGGTGACAATAAATAAAGGCTCCTTCTCTTCAACCTCTAGCAGCTTCATCTGCAGCGCCTTCGCCGTCCCGGCTTCCTCCATCATGCCGAGTTTGGCAAAACAGAGTGCTGCGAGACCGTGTAAAGCAGGTTGGTAAAACAGTAAGTTCAGACTTTCTAAAGCAGCATCCAGGGCATCGTCCCACCTTTGCAATAGCAAGAAAGTGCGTGCACGAAGGTTCCAAATATCTACCCCCTGATGCGCTTCATTATCTAATAGCGTGGTCAATTCTTCTAAATTCCCAGCCTTCAGGAGCAATTGGCCCCACAAGACCACGACACTCTCGTGCGAAGCACTGCTCAGTCCGTGTGGAAGTTCAACTGTACCTGTAGCCTTCAAGGTGAGCAAGGCCTGATAAAATGACCAGATCAAATTTTCCGGCGCATCTGCCTTGCTTACGATTCTTTCCAAGGCATTATAGTTACCGGCATCGGCCAGCACAGAGGCAGCTAATTGCAAGTATCGCTCTGGCACTTCGGAGCGATCTGTGAGTGGTTCTATAACCTGCCATGCCTCGGACAGACGTTTTTCAGCGCGCAGACTTCGCGCCAAGTAATAGCGGTTCTCTTGCAGCCTTCCTTCTTCACTGACCAATTGGTTTTCGTCCAAATAACCCAAATCCACCAAGGATTGTAGCAATTGCTCGTCAGCAGAGAACGTTTCTTCATTCACTCGCGGATCCGCTGATTTCAAAGCTTGTACTTGCTTTCCGCTGAACGGCACAGGCACCCTACCCTCCATGGTCTTCGGTGCTTTTAATCCGTGCGCAGCCAAAACAATCGGCGCGACATCTAATAGATTCAAGCCTTTCCAATTTAATTCATCGGTAAAGAGCGGACCTTTGGCCGCGAACACCCCGTGGAAGTTGTGCTCCAATGCTGGCGCTCCAGCATGCTCCGGCAAGGCAATAATTCGGTCCTTACCGGAAACAAAGCCGTGATCGCTAATAAGCAATGCGGTGCCATTGGGGTCCAATTGGCCCATGAGCGCGCTTAAACACAAATCGTGCAAACGGTAAGCGCTTTCCACAATGTGCTGATACCTGGTAAAGTCTTCGTCACTCACCCCATTGAGCTGAGGCGGTGCGTACTTCATTCCAAGGTGCTTGTAATGATCAAGGGCATCAAAATATATACTGGCATGACCTCCAGCACCGTAATCCAGCGCGAACGTGGCCAACAATTGAACGTTCAAAGCATGCGTGGTAATCTTCAGCACACTGCGCACTACATCATCCTTGCTGTCCAATTCCATGTTGGGAAAGAACTGAGCAATAGCGGCCGCAGGAATTTCTTCGGGCTGCAACAATAGCGAAGACAAGAGCTCATGGTGCTCTTTTGGGGCCATCCCGTCCGGTAGCCAGCGTAAATCCTCGCTCACGGCTAGGTTTGAAACGCGTATTGCGCCCAATGAACTTTCTTTAGCAGGATGCGACGGCCACCACGCTACGCTTGAAGCGGGAATTCCTTGCTTTTCGAGGTAGTCAAAGTAGGAAGGCATTTGGATGGACGAGCCTCTAACGGCGCGAATAGCACCCTCGTACATTTCTGTAAATCCATGAATTCCGTGCGCCGATGGCCACGAAGAGGTCGCGATCGACGTCCAAAGCATCGGAGAGATGGGCGGATCAAGAGTGGCTAAATTCGCATGTACTCCAGCACTCAACAGTTCTGCTAGCGCAGGCATCTTTCCTTGTTGCAAGAGCGGATACATGCTATTCCAATCGGCTGCATCCCAACCAATGAGCATGCTATCATATAGTGGTCGCTCAGTAAGATCAGGCAGTTCAATCCCCTTGAGCGCTGCCACATTTCTGTACCCTCCTGCTAAAAAACCTAATGTATGTTTTGGATTCACTGCCACAGCGTAAAAGTAATTGCTAAATTTGGCTTAAGCCCTAAGCACCTACCCTATGCGACTAAAGAATTTCAAAGAAACCACAGCCTTAGCTTGGTCAGCTATTAAAGCATCACCACTTAGGACTATTTTAACGTCGCTCATCATTTCTTTCGGCATCATGGCCTTGGTCGGTATTTTAAGTGCTACAGATGCATTGAAACAAAGCCTAGAGAGCAACTTCACCTCCTTAGGTGCGAACACGTTAACTATTAGAAACTCCCAGGGCGGCTTCTTTGTAGGCAATGCCGATTACCGTCAGAATCCAAAAATCACTTACCGCGAAGCATTGCGGTTTAAAGAGCGTATGGACTATCCTGGAGCAAAAACATCCCTCACCTATATAGCTTCCGGAACTGCCAAGCTCTCCTACCAAAATGTGAGTACCAATCCGAATACGCTAATTACAGCAACGGATGAGAATTACATGTACACCGGCGGCTTCGACCTTGCGGAAGGAAGAAACTTCACTTTAGACGATGTATATTCTGGACGGAACTACACCATTTTAGGTAGTGAAACTAAACAAGACTTGTTTGGAGACGGTCCTGCCGCGGGCAAGACCATTCGCATCCAAGGGAAGCCCTACCTAGTTATTGGCACCCTCGCCGAGAAAGGATCATCGGGACTTTTCTCCGGTGACCGCGGTGCCTGGGTAACGTTAAACTATGCGCGTGCAAATTTCTCTGGGGGTTCACCCAACTACACCCTGAGTGTGAATGCACCTAGCGCTGAAACTTTGGATGCGGTCCAAGGACAATGCATGGCACTGATGCGTAGCGTAAGAAAATTGGTCCCAAAAGAACGCGACAACTTTAGCATTACGCGCAGTGATAGCGTGGCGAAGAGCTTGATTGAAAACCTCAACATGGTGACTACTGGTGCCTTTATTATTGGAAGTATTACCCTTTTAGGAGCATCTATTGCATTAATGAACATAATGCTTGTAAGCGTTACAGAGCGTACCAGAGAGATTGGCACTCGTAAAGCCATTGGCGCAACAAAAAGAGCCATCAGTTCTCAGTTCCTCTCAGAGGCGGTTATGATTACACAGATCGGCGGATGGGCAGGTATTTTGTTCGGGATTATCATCGGGAATGTCGTAGCCAACCAGATTGGTGGATTCTTTTTCATTCCTTGGCTCTGGATTATTGTGGCCTTCGTGATCTCAGTGCTTGTTGGTGTTGCTGCAGGATGGTACCCTGCAACCAAGGCGGCAGACCTCGATCCTGTGGAGGCACTGCGCTACGAATAGGTTATTTCTTCTCCACCATAGTGTACCCTACCCCTGCCCCAAAGGCGATTCCCAAGGAAATCCACAATCCAATGTTGTCGGTTAAGGCGCCAACTAGGATCCCTATTATTAATCCTGCTGTGATGTAAGGCACGACTTTCTCGTCGATTGCTTTGGAATTTTTCTTCATTAAGTGAATGTAATAAATAAAAAAGCCGCCCCGAGGGACGGCTTTCGCATTCGCGATATAGTCTTGTCGTTTAAGCTTCCGCTACAACGTCAAATTCAAAGTTTACTACAACTTCACGGTGCAAACGCACTGCAGCAGTGTAGTGACCTAGTGCCTTGATAGAACCACCTACGATTTGGATGAATTTCTTCTCAATACTAACACCAGCCTTCGCTAGTTCGTCTGCTACGTTTTGGTTAGTAACTGCACCGAAGAGCTTGTTACCTGTACCTACCTTAGCAGTCATCTTCAACTCAACACCGGCCAATTTCTCAGCAGTTGCTTTTGCATCAGCGATAGCTTGAGCTTCCTTGTGTGCACGTTGACGCAAGTTCTCAGCCAATACTTTTTTAGCGCTCTCAGTTGCCAATACTGCGTAACCCTGTGGGATCAAGAAGTTGCGACCGTAACCGTCTTTTACAGTTACCACGTCATCAGCAAAACCTACGTTCTCTACGTCTTTCTTTAGAATGATTTCCATGGTAATGTCTTATTTAAGGTTATCTGCTACGTAAGGCATCAATGCAATGTGACGTGCACGCTTGATAGCCGTAGACAATTTTCTTTGGTATTTCAATGAAGTACCGGTCAAACGACGTGGCAAGATTTTTCCCTGTGGGTTTACAAAACGCAACAAGTAATCTGGATCCTTGTAGTCGATGTATTTGATGCCGGCTTTCTTAAAACGACAGTATTTCTTCTGGTTGCCGCTTTCTACGTTGATAGGCTGTAAGTAACGAACGTCGCCTTTTCCTCTAGTTGCCATAATTTCTTCTTATTAAGCGTTAACTCTAGCACGACGCTTCGCAGCGTATTCAATGCCATATTTATCCATTCTTACTGTCAAAAAGCGCATGATACGCTCGTCACGCTTAAACTCAACCTCTAGTGGTGCAATTGCCTCACCAGGAGCTGTGTATTCTACAAAGTGGTAAAAGCCACTTTTTTTCTTTTGGATTGGGTAAGCCATCTTCTTGAGGCCCCAGTTTTCTTTGTTGATAATGCTCGCGCCTCTCTCTTTCAAGAATGACACGTACTTATCTACCGCTTCCTTTACCTGATCTTCAGATAAAACGGGATTCAAAATGAAAACGGTTTCGTACTGATTCATAATTAATTGAACTTAAAATTTAAGGAGTGCAAATGTACAAGACTTTTCCTTTTGTTCCAACTAATGTTAGCAACGTGTTTACAGCCTTTTTTTCTAGGGACATTTTATAGGTGCAAAGGTCGCTTATATTTGTGGTATGGAGCAATTCATTGTATCAGCAAGAAAATACAGACCGCAGGCCTTTGAGTCTGTAGTGGGACAAAGCCACATCACGGACACATTGCTCAAAAGTGTGGCCAATGATCATTTGGCGCAGGCCCTGCTTTTCTGCGGTCCTCGTGGTGTTGGAAAAACGACATGTGCCCGTATTCTTGCTAAAGTCATCAATGGCGATGCGAATTTGACGGAAGAAGAATTAGCATTGAACATCTTTGAATTGGATGCCGCATCAAACAACTCTGTGGATGATATCCGTCGCTTGATTGATCAGGTTCGATTCGCTCCACAAACTGGAAAATTCAAGGTCTATATTATTGATGAGGTGCACATGCTCTCTCAGCAGGCCTTCAACGCCTTCTTGAAGACCCTGGAAGAACCGCCAGCGCACGCTATCTTCATTTTAGCCACAACAGAGAAGCACAAGATCATTCCAACCATTTTGTCGCGATGTCAAATCTTTGACTTCAAACGCATCACGGTAGATGATATTGCGGGACACCTCGCATTCGTAGCCGAAAAAGAAGGTGTACAGGCAGAACCTGAAGCCCTGCACATGATTGCAGAAAAGGCAGACGGCGCTCTTCGCGATGCTTTGAGTTTGTTCGACCGCATGGTCAGCTTCTCAGGAAGCGAACTTACCTACAATCAAGTCGTAGAAGTGTTGGACATCTTAGATTACAACTACTTCTTCCGATCGATCGACCTCGCAGCAGGAGTCAATTATCCGGATCTACTGCTCTTGTACAACGAAGTATTAGAGAAAGGATTCAACGGCCACGAATTTGTTGTAGGAATGGCCAAGCATTTCAGAGATCTTTTGGTAGCTAGAGAACCTAGAACGGTAGAACTCCTGGAAGTTGGTCCAGCGATCAAACAGCGTTACCTCGAGCAGAGCGCGGCAACCTCCACCAGATTCTTGTTGCACGGATTAAAGGTCTTCAATGAGTTAGACGGCCAGTACAAAGCATCGAGCCAGCCGAGAATTTTGGTAGAATTAGGCCTGCTTAAACTCGTCGAGTTCATCTCGCAAGAAAAAAAAAAGTCGCAACCCAGCGTAGCGCCCGAGGCTAACGGCACGGACCAGTACCTGCCCGATGCCCTTCCAAAACGAGGTGATGCTCCTGCTCCGCCCGCACCATCAACTCAACCGGCTCCAGCGCCTGTAACACCAGCCGCACATACGCCTACTCCTGCACCAGTGGCTGCGGAGGCTCCTTCGACGGCTCCAGTTCCACAAGCAGCACCTGCTGCTCCACAAACTACGGCGCCTACGCACAATACAGTAAGTGATTCTAATTTGCCTGAGGAAATGGCAGTTCCAGAGACTCCCTCTGTAGCGCCGCCGCCAGAAGCTTCTCCTGCTGCCGCCTTTGACCTACCGAAAGAAGGCAGACGTCGTAGAACGACTGGAAAGAAGAAAGGCGGGTTATCACTGACGGCGATGATGGAAGAAATGGCTAGTGAGAACGAACCGACGAAGCCAACGGCTGAATCGGGTGAAAGCGATATTCCAGCGGCTGCAGAAGGTCCGCAGAACGTGTATACGGAGCACGAATTAAAATTGGCCCTGGAAGAATATACCAACCAGCGCCACGTCAAGACGGCCATCCGCAGCATGCTTCAGGCCCAAGTGCCGAAGATTTTGGACAAAAACACGTTGGAAATCACCGTGGATAACAACATTCAGCAAGGCTACTTTAATGACGAACAGAAAGAATTGGTTCCTTGGTTGCGTAAAAAATTGGACAACTTCGCCCTTCGTTTTGAGGTGAAGATGGCCGAGAACGTTCAAACGAAGAAACTCTATCTACCCGAGGAGAAATTCAAGCATATGGTGGAAAAGAACCCGAACTTGCTCTACCTGCGTGAGAAGCTTAATACCGACTTGGAATAATGCGCCGAGTTCTACTGCTTTCCTTACTCCTTAACTGGCTGAGCGCTAATGCACAGATGGATTGGTGGAATCAGATCCACAATTGGGACGGAGCGACGCCGTGGACGCAATACATGAATTATTCGCATGCCTACCTCGGCCCAAATGCTATTCCTATCCCTACGCTTCAACGCAGCAATATGGGCAGCTATTTTAAGAGCAGCTCGCAGATGAGCCTCATTGAAGACGATAGTTTCTTGACACTGCATAACGAATTGCATTGGGACAGAGGCCACACGCAGATTCATATTACGCATCAGAGCATAGAATATTACCGCATGTCGGAAGAAGTACGAGACTTGCGGATTTCTAGAGACGAGGACGGTGAAGGCGTACTCGCCGGGGATGTCTTGATCGATATCAGTACCCGACTTTGGACAAAACATGAGCAAAGTCTATGGTTCACTTTTCACACCAAGACGGCCGCTGGACCACTTCCTCAAGCAAGATTTACCGATGCACCCGGTTATGCCTTTTTCTTTTCGCACCAGAAGAGCTTCGATTCGTGGGGAAATTGGGAACCCTATCTCACCACTGATGCTGGATTTCAAGTCTACCAGACCCATTGGGTGGATTACCCACAGAACGACGGATTCCTTGGAAACATTAAGCTGCAGCTACATAAAGACAAGACTTACCTGAGTGCTCAATTACGCACCTTTTCCGGCTATTTTCTAGATGGAGATTGGCCGAGGCTGTTGGAGCTGCAGTGGAGTCAGACCTTTACTTTTGGACCGGCACAGCTTGGACGCGCACATGTCGGTTGGACACGAGGACTGAACGATTACCCCTTCTCTTTTTTGACCGTTGGAATGACGTATTGGTTAGACGTTCACAAGTAATCGCAACCAAAGACCTAAAGGTACTCGCGTATTTTTCGCATTGTTCAAGGCTTCCTCTTTCCATTTTTTCTGAGCCTCAGTATTTCCGCGCTTCTTATACGTTCGGGCCAATTCATAGGCCTTCCGAACCTCATAAAGCTTAAATTCCTTCTCACTGATGTGACCTAGATCTTTAGCCTTGGCCACTGCACGCATCACCTTATTTACGTGCCCTTCTGCATCTGCAGTCATGCCGAAATCCAATCGGTACTTCAGCGTCGCCTCAGGCAGCATCTTTGGAAAATCACCGCGACTAAGCACTCTTAAATGCGCGCCAACATCTTCCTGGAGGTTCCTATCATTCTCCCAAGCGTAGTCAAAACCACTGCGCATGATGATTGTTGAAGGAACAATCGGGTTGTAGCTCAAAAAAGACCGCAGAGAACTTACCTGGCTGCAGGCTCTCTTGCGCGTACTATTTTCATTCTCGGGTGTCCACTCCAATATTGGTGTGTAAAACCACTGGGTCTTTGGATACTTCAGAAGCCCCTTCATCCCTTGCTCGAGCTTACCTGGCAACCACACATCGTCCGCATCTAAAAATGCATAGGCATCACCCGTCGCGGCAGCCATCCCGGCATTTCTGGCTTTTCCCAAGCCTGAATTTGCCTGACTTACGATTCTTAAGGTGAGCTTGGCTTCAAATTTTGCTGCGACTCTTCGAGTATTGTCCGTACTTCCGTCGTCTACCAAAATAACCTCAAAAGGTCGAACGCTTTGACGTACTACACTCTCAAGACATTCCGCAAGCGTGGAGCCAGCATTGTATGCAGGTATGATGACAGATATTCTCATTAGTGGGCAAAAAATGATTTCGGGAACAGACGAGCTGCTAGTTTTTTGGCTGGCTTTTTCAAGCCGAGGTAAATAAAGAATTGACCCAATAATTTAATGGCGCCACTTCTGAGCAAATACCGGCCTAACCCTTTTTTATACCCCTTAAAGGCCTTGTATAACCTGCGGTTGTTGCGCCAGACCTCAGCGCTGCGGTCCATGGAGAACACATTGGCTGCCCACCACATCGCCACTTGGCCACGGGCGGCATTGATGGTTTCAAGCGGTGCAAAGCTTTCCTTCTCGAAGATGGTGTACATCTCTAACAGTTCGTCAAAAGCGCTGTAGGAGCTGATGGCGCGGCTGCGTTGTGTTTGTGAATGAAAGCGGAATTTGTTTCGCGGCCGCGCATGAAAGACGAGATCGCCGTATTGTAAAAGCTTGGCGTAAAAGAGCCAATCTCCATTAAGGCGCCAATGCGTCGCTGGAGCGCCAACTTTATCGAAGGCTTCTTTGCGCATTAAAATACCGCTGGCGTTCGGGATGGTGTTGGAAAAGACCATGTGTTTGGCCACCTCGGTTTTCCCTTCGTTGGTGAAGTCTTTGGCCCATTTGGCAGTATCGCCGAAGATGAAGGCATAGTCGTCTTTAAAGTCCCGCAGAAATTGGCCGTTCTCATCCACGAGATGGCTGTGACTGTAGGCGATTACAGCATTTTCATTGGCCTCCATACTCTGTACGTGAAGCGCGAGCATATCTGTATCGCAATAATCGTCGCTTTCGGCAATCCACAGGTATTTGCCCTTGGCCCAAGCGGCTCCTTTGGCCCATTGCGCGAATGGACTGCCAGAGTTTTCTTCGTTGAACAACGTGGTCATCCTGGAGTCCTTTGCAGCCCATTTTTCAAGCACCGTGCGGCTATTGTCCGGACTACAATCGTCCATGAGCAGGACTTCGATATTCGTATATGACTGGCCAGCAATGCTTTCCAAGCGTTGATCCAAGAAAGCAGCATGGTTGTAATTAGGTACGATTACGCTTACCAATGGACCGTCCGTAGGCAATGCTGCTAAAGGTTTTGAGGAGGTCGTTGTGGCCGATTTTGGACTTCGCCGTGCGAAGCCTTCCATCTTCCCTGGACGTACCTTACAGAATTGGTACAGAGAGAACCAACTTTTACGTTGAGTATCGATTTCTGAGCTGACCAAATCTTTATACTGCACCATGCGTACCTCTACTCCACTGTTCTTAATGTTCGTGGTTGCCGCTTCGTTATAAGCACGCACTAGCTCGCGAGCAGTTTCTTCAGTGAGGTCACTAAAGGCTTCCCCTTCCACGCGCTGGCGGCGGAGCAAGCTTTGAACGATCTCCTCTTCATCGCGGAGTACCCAGATAACCTTCGCCTTCGGAAAGCGGGCAAGCCACCAAGGCAGGGTAAAACACAAACGAGGGTCCTTTACAGCCCACGGCCCGCTGTGTGCAAAGGCTAGAGAAATACGGCGGCCTGAAGGATGTTTCAGGTGCGTGCCATAAATATCAAGGTCAGTAAGTTCAGACTGAAAATTTGATGCCGCATCTAAAACCGATTCAAGTTCAGGCGGCGACCACCAGTTTCCACCGGCAGTTTCTAGGATACGGTCGTTAATATCTATGCCGTAGAGCGCCTCAGAGTTGTGATCGAGAATGGTTCCTACATGAACGCCAGCCGCTCCCAAGGCGCGAGTCACCATAGTGGTCCCACTGCGGTGCATGCCTAGTATGAAGACGGGTTGCTTGATTTTGGGTAGAAACATGTATTTTCGGCTCCGATGCGTAACCCAAAGAAACTCGTTTTTATCCACATCCCAAAAACTGCCGGGACATCCTTGCGATTATTGTTGGAAAGCAACTACAAGGAAACCGAGCGCAGGGCCATTTACAGCCATCAGGATTTAGACGAGCAGCTCGCATCCGCCCTTAACGACCCCAAGGTCAAATGCATCTACGGTCATTTTCCCTTACGTCCCGTCATTGCCGAATCAAATGCCACAGTAGTTACACTTTTCCGAGAGCCTATCGCGCGCTCGATGAGTCACTACAACCACTACAGCAAACGCATGAATGAAAAGCATGCACAGCTCATGGAAGGGATTGACAGTCCTGAGGACTTTACCCGATTAGTTCAGAGCAACAATCGCCAGACGGCATTTATGAGCGGCTACTTGAACCAGAAGGAGTTTTTAGAGGATGAAGGCGTATTAGAAAAAGCATTGGCCAATTTTGACCGATTGGACGCCGTTGGCTTCACCGAACACTATGCAGCGTCTATCGCCTACTTTGGCGAGCAGTTTGGCTGGAAGAACACCCTAGTGGAGCATCACAACAGCGGCGGTAAGAAAAAGGAAGTTGCCGCAAAGGCAGTTTGGGAAAGCATGAACGAATACGACCTGCCGCTCTACAAGAAGGCTGTGGAGCGTTTTGCTGATGTTTTGAAAGACTACGAAGGGCGAGCGCCTCGTGTTCCGAAGCCGCCACTACTTAAGAGAGTAAAGGGTTACTTGCGTGCTCTGAGTTCGAAATTCTGACCGAGATACACACGTCTTACCTGCTCATCTGCAGCCAATTCTTCTGCGGTACCACTTTTTAGAATTCGGCCCTCAAACATCAAATACGTACGATCTGTGATGGCCAAGGTCTCTTGAACATTGTGATCGGTAATTAGGATACCGATGTTTTTCTTCTTCAAATTGGCCACAATCATCTGAATATCTTCTACCGCGATTGGGTCTACCCCTGCAAACGGCTCATCCAACAAGATGAACTTTGGTTTGGTAGCCAATGCACGTGCGATCTCCGTACGGCGGCGTTCCCCACCGCTGAGCAAATCACCTCGGGTTTTACGGATGTGCTGCAACCCGAATTCATCGAGCAACTCTTCAAGACGCTCGTTGCGTTCTTGCGCATTCAAGCCCGCCATTTCCAAAACACCAAGAATATTATCTTCTATGCTGAGCTTACGAAATACCGATGCCTCCTGGGCCAAATAACCAATGCCCATCTGCGCACGTTTGTACATCGGCAGCTTTTGGATGGGCGTGCCGTCGAGCAAAATTTGACCGCTGAATGGTCGAATGAGTCCAACCACCGTGTAGAAGCTCGTGGTCTTTCCTGCGCCATTTGGACCAAGCAGTCCTACTATCTCGCCTTGATTTACCTCAAAACTCACGTCGTTGACCACGGTGCGAGAGCGGTATTTTTTCACGATATGTTGTGCTTCTAACTTCACTTAAGACATCTTCACTTTAGCCTTGTTCTTAATGATTCTACGGCTTACCATGATGCTGATCTGGTATAGGATAAGCACGGGTAGCGTCACTAAGATTTGCGAGGCGATATCGGGTGGGGTAATGATTGCGCTGAGCAACAAAATACCCACGATGGCATGCCTGCGGTAGGTTTTCAATAGTTCTGGAGTTACAACGCCAATTTTGCTCAGGAAGTATACCACAATAGGAAGTTGGAACAGAATACCTGTAGCCAACGTCACTGAACTCACCATACTGATGTACGAAGTGAGATCAATGCGGTTGAAGATTTCTGAAGAGACGGTGTAGGTGCCTAGGAATTGGACACTTAAAGGAACAATAATGTAATAGCCAAAGAGCACTCCAAGGATGAATAGAACCGTGGTAAAAAGGATCACCCCGCGAGAGTTTTTGCGCTCGTTCTCGTGAAGGCCCGGTTGAATGAATCGCCAAATTTCCCAAAACACGTAAGGGAAGGCTATGATGATACCAGCGACTAAGGATACCCAGAGGTGCATCTGGAATTGGCCACTCATTCGCATATTTAATAGCTCAAAGGGCATCTCATCGAAGCAGAATACATCGCCTCCTACGTAGCTAGAGAGCCAGCAAAAGAAGGTGTAAGTAGGGAAATCCATTTGCTTGGGTCCGAAGATAATGGTGTCAAAGATGATCTCCTTCGAGAGAAAGGCAACTACAGCGAAAATAACAATGGCCACAGAAGCGCGCATCAAATGCCAACGCAACTCACCAAGGTGGTCCAAAAAGCTCATGTTATTCTTGTCTTTGCTCATGTTGATAACCCAGAATTGTGGCCAAAAATCCGAAAAACATTCTGATGTACCTTCACAATCCTTGATAAAATCCCTTATCTTTTAGGAATAACAACAACACCATAGATCATATGTCCTCTAATCATTGGGAACATCATCTAAAGCAGTTTTTTGGTTTTAGCGATTTCAAAGGAAATCAGAAAGCTATTATTGAGAGCATCACTTCAGGAAAAGACACCTTCGTGATCATGCCTACGGGCGGTGGTAAGAGTTTGTGTTACCAGCTTCCTGCCCTTGCAAGTGAGGGAACTGCTATTATCGTTAGCCCACTTATTGCCTTGATGAAAAACCAGGTTGATGCCATTCGCGGATATAGCGAACAAGACGGCATTGCTCATGTTCTAAATAGCTCTTTAACGAAGGGCCAATTAGAGCAGGTGCACACCGACCTAAAATCTGGTTTGACCAAATTGCTTTTTGTAGCTCCGGAGAGTTTGAACAAGGCTTCCAACATTGAGCTATTAAGCAGCATAGAAATTAGCTTCTTCGCCATTGACGAGGCGCACTGTATTTCTGAATGGGGTCACGATTTCCGTCCGGATTACCGCACCATTAAAGAAAGTGTGAAGGCCTTGGGTCGTAAACCCATCATTGCACTAACAGCAACAGCTACACCAAAAGTGCAAGCGGATATCATGAAGACGCTGGGTATGCAAGACCCGCAGGTTTTCTTGTCGAGTTTCAACCGTCCTAACCTGTATTATGAGGTACGCCCTAAACGCGATATCGATCGTGACATTACCAAACTCCTTTCTGCAAATAAAGGAAAGAGTGCCATCGTTTACTGTTTATCGCGCCAGAAGGTAGAAGATCTTGCAGAGCAACTTCAGGTGAACGGCATCAATGCCCTTCCTTACCATGCTGGGCTTGAAGCAAGCAAACGAGTGAAGCACCAAGATGCCTTCCTCAACGAGGAATGTGATGTCATTGTCGCTACTATTGCCTTTGGTATGGGTATAGACAAACCAGATGTTCGCTTCGTATTGCACTACGACATGCCAAAATCCCTAGAAAGCTATTACCAAGAAACCGGTAGAGCTGGGCGTGATGGTGGCGAAGGATCTTGCATCACCTACTTTGATATCAAGGATATCGAGCGCTTGCAGAAATTCTTGAACAAGAAGAATGTAAGTGAGCAAGAGATCGGTCGTCAGCTCTTGGAAGAAGCTACGGGCTACGCAGAGGCTGCCACTTGCCGTCGCAGAGCCATTCTCCACTATTTCGGTGAAGAGTTCCATGAAGACGATTGTGAAAAGATGTGCGATAACTGCCGTCATCCTAAGGAAAAGGTAGAAGCATCCCAAGAATTACTAGATGTTATTTCTGCGGTGAAAGAAACGCACGGCAAATTCAAGACGACAGAAATTGTCAATATCCTAAGAGGGCAAAGTACCGCTGTTCTTGTCAAAAACGACGCCATGAATTTGCCGAGCTGGGGCAAACAAAAAGACAAGAGCGAAGTCCATCTGCGCGCAGTAATACGACAGGGGATCATTCGTCACTATCTCTATAAAAACATCGACGCCTACGGCACCATTCAAATTACAGAGAAAGCGGCTTCGGGCAAATTGCCTAAAGCTTTCCGTGTAAGAAAAGAATTAGATTACGATCAGCTCAATAGTGCAGCAAGCGCCCCAACCAAGGTGGTAGCAGTAGACAAGCAATTGTTTGGCATCCTTAAGGACCTGAGAAAAAAGATTGGAAATGCCAAGGGTGTACCGCCTTATGCGGTGTTCAGTGAAAACTCTTTGAGCGAAATGGCCACCGTGTATCCATGTACCATCGACGAATTGAAAAACATTCAAGGGGTTGGCGATGGTAAGGCACGTAAGTTTGGCGCGAAGATGGTTGAAGCCATTGAGAAGTATGTCGAAGAAAACGATATCGACCGCCCTCAGGACATGGTCTTCAAGACCGTTGCCAATAAGAGTGCACTGAAGGTGTATATCATCCAAAGCACGGACCGTAAACTGCCGTTTGATGATATCGCAAGTGCCAAAGGGTTAAAGATGGATCAGCTTCTTGAAGAAATGGAGCGCATCGTAACCAGTGGTACCAAGCTAAACATTGACTACTACCTCGAAGACATTCTAGACGAAGACAGCATTGAGGAAATCTTTGAGTTCTTAACGGATGATTGTGAGGAAGGCTCTATGGAAGAACTAATCGAAGAGTTCTCTGATGAATACGACGAAGAAGAGTTAAGGTTGGCTCGACTGAAATTCTTCTCTGACGTAGCCAATTAAAGAATCTATAAATCAAGAAAAAGCCCGCTATAGCGGGCTTTTTTAGTTCTTAAAAATTTCGCCTAATTCCTTCGGCGAAGACTTGAGTCTCATCTGCTTTGTCGCTTTTGAGAAAGCCAGAATGTTTTGGATGCTTTTTTCAGAGGCTCCTACCTCCAGATGTTCATAAGGTAAAGTTTTTCCCATGGGCTTTATTTGTGATTTTAGGTATAACGCCGCCCTTTGGGTTCTTAGTATCAAAGACTTTTAAAATTCTAAACTAATGTTGTGCTTCACCATTAACTTCTGAATATTACTGACCGCATAACGCATGCGCCCGAGTGCTGTATTGATGCTAACATCAGTCTCCTCAGCAATCTCTTTGAAACTATAATTACAGAAAACACGCAGCTCAAGCACCTTGCGCTGGTCATCCGGCAAGTATTTGATAAGCTTGTACAAATCTTCATTGATCTGCGCTTCAATCATCTCCTGTTCGTAGCTCTGATCAGATTCTCCATAGGTATCAAACACCGTAAATTCACCATTTGGGCGAAACTCCTTCTTGCGCGATTCTCTTCTGAAATAATCTAACGTTGTGTTGTTTGCCACGCGAATGGCCCAAGGCAAGAATTTGCCCTTTTCTTCATAATTCGACTTTCGCAAAGAGCGAATAATCTTAATGAAGGTTTCTTGAAACAGATCATCTGCGATATCTGCGTCTTGAACTTTCGAATAAATCTGCAGGAAAATGCGTTTTTGGTGTCTTCGAATCAACACCTCAAAGGCTTGCTCATTTCCGCTACGGTACTGTGCCACCAAAGCGTGGTCTTCCAGTTGTCCTAGTTTCATACATCAAGGATTTAGCGTAGCAGTCTCTCTATAGGCAAGTCTTTTATTTGCTGTGAATATACACGAAAGAATCAAATACTATTCCAAAATCATGTTAATCTCGGGAACCCTAGGTCTATTTATAGGTTACATTTGTGTTTTGACTCTAACGACACATGACCGATTTCATTGAAATTAAGCGCGCCGCTGTACACAACCTTAAAGAAGTTAGCGTAAATATTCCGAGAAACCAACTTGTGGTCATCACCGGAGTGAGTGGTTCTGGGAAAAGTTCCCTTGCCTTTGATACGCTATTCGCTGAAGGACAGCGCCGTTATGTCGAGAGTCTTAGTTCATATGCGCGTCAATTCTTAGGAAAATTGGACAAGCCTAAGGTGGAATACATCAAGGGTATTCCTCCTGCCGTAGCCATTCAACAGAAAGTAAGTAGCAAGAATCCTAGATCAACAGTCGGAACTACCACCGAGATTTACGATTACCTTAAGTTGCTTTATGCTCGTGTGGGCAAGACGTTCAGTCCTATTTCAGGTGAAGAAGTCAAGCGTCATCAGGTAGAAGATGTCATTGACTTTATAGATACCAAGGAAGAAGGCACCCGCTTTCTAATCGTCGCTCCTGTTACTTACAGTGATAGAACGGCGATACAGCATTTGACCATATTAGCGTCACAGGGTTTCGCTAGAATGATGGTTGATGGCGCCATAGAGCGCATTGAGGACGTTATCGAGGCGGGGACCTTTGACGAGAAAACAATCATGCTCGTCGTCGACCGTGCGGTAGTTCGCAAAGGTGACCAAGAAAACATTCACCGTCTACAAGATTCTATCCAAACTGCCTTTTATGAAGGTCGCGGGAGTTGTTTGATCGATTTCATGAATGGTGAACAACCCGTAGAATTCAACAATCTGTTTGAATTGGACGGAATGGCCTTCACCGAGCCATCTGTTCATTTGTTCAGCTTTAATAATCCAGTGGGCGCTTGTCCAACCTGTGAAGGATTTGGGAGCATCATGGGGGTAGATGAAGATTTAGTCGTTCCCAACCAAACATTGAGCGTCTACGAAGGCGCCGTTGCCCCGTGGAAGGGCGAAACCATGGGCAAATGGAAAACTAAATTCATTTTAGGCGCAAGCGATGCTGGTTTTCCTGTACACCGCCCATACATGGATCTCAGTGACGAAGAGAAAGAAATGCTTTGGGAAGGAGGAAAAGGATTCAAAGGAATCAATGCCTTCTTTAAACATCTCGAAAGCAAGAAATACAAGATCCAATTCCGCGTAATGCTGAGCCGCTACCGCGGTCGCACCAAGTGTACTACCTGTAAAGGCAAACGCTTAAAGCCCGAGGCTGCCTATGTTAAAATCGGCGGCGTTGCCTTACACGAATTGGTTGAATTGCCGTTAAATAAGCTGGCTGATTTTTTCGCTGATCTTTCATTAGACGAGCGCGAAGCTGAAATAGCTAAAAGACTGCTCACAGAAATCACAACTCGTATAGACTTCTTGATGAACGTAGGTCTCTCCTACCTCACTTTGAACAGAACGAGCAACACTTTGAGCGGCGGAGAAAGCCAACGGATACAACTGGCTACATCGTTAGGTTCTGCCTTAGTTGGTTCGCTATACATCTTGGACGAGCCTTCCATTGGATTGCATCCCTTTGATGCGGAGCAGCTTATCAAGGTAATTGAAGCCTTGCGCGACAAGGGTAACACCGTGGTCGTCGTAGAGCACGAAGAAGCCTTCATGCATGCTGCCGATTACCTAATTGATATTGGCCCTGCCGCAGGAAATCTAGGTGGGGAAATCATTGCGGCAGGTTTACCAGATGCCGTTTTAGCACATGAGACCAGCCTAACTGCCGGTTACCTCTCGGGAAGAATGGAAATCCCTCAACCAGATACCCTTCGTAAACCTTCCGGTCATATTCGTTTAGAAGGTGTGCGACAGCACAACCTTAAAGGGTTTGATATCGACATACCTCTTGGTGTATTCTCTGTAGTAGCCGGAGTCAGCGGATCTGGGAAAAGTACACTTATCAAGAAAATACTTTACCCTGCTTTAAAGAAGCATTTGGAGCACGTAGGTGAACGCCCGGGGCTGCACAAAGCCCTTACTGGCGATTTAAACAAGATTGCCCACGTGGAAATGGTGGACCAAAACCCTATAGGTAAGTCTTCCCGTTCAAATCCGGTGACCTACTTAAAGGCATACGACGACATCCGCAATCTCTATGCTTCGAACGAACTTTCTAAAGTACGAGGTTACAAGGCCAAGCACTTTAGCTTCAATACAGACGGCGGTCGCTGTGACACGTGTAAGGGAGAAGGCGAGGTGACTATTGAGATGCAGTTCATGGCAGACGTTCATTTGCCTTGTGAAGATTGTAATGGCCACCGATTCAAAGCCGAAATCCTCGAAGTCAAGATTCAGGACAAGAGTATCTCAGATATCTTGGAATGTACCATAGACGAGGCTATAGAATTCTTTAGAAGCATCAAGCAAACAAAAATTGCGAATAAGCTACAGCCGTTGCAAGATGTAGGTTTAGGCTATGCAGCCGTAGGTCAAAGCAGCTCTACACTGAGTGGCGGCGAGGCACAGCGCGTAAAATTGGCCTACTTCCTCTCGAAAGGAGATAAAGCAGGTAAGACGCTATTCTTATTCGACGAACCTACCACTGGGTTGCACTTTGACGACGTTAAAAAACTGCTTGTTGCGTTGAATGCTTTGGTAGACATGGGCCATACTGTTTTAGTCATTGAACACGATTTAGATGTCATTCAACGCGCAGACCACCTGATCGAGATTGGTCCTAAAGGCGGTGAAGAAGGCGGTCAATTGCTATTCGCAGGCGATCCGAAGAAGGTTACTGAGGTAAAAAACAGCCCTACCGCCTTTTCAATTATGAGTAAAAATGAGAAAAGTCTCATTTGAGACAGTCAAAATGAGAATTGAGCGGTTGAAAATGCTCAATTTGAACCTATAGCCCCTTGAAAGCCCACTAATACTGAACATGGCGGCAGAATATGCATTATCTTTGAAGTATACCTTTTATGGGTAGCTTAGGTTTATTGGTTTGGTGAACGGCCCGCTCTGCGGGCCGTTCTATTTTCTACCAATTCCTATTGCTGAGATTTCCAGTGGTACATCAATACCGCAGCACTTACACTCACATTTAAAGAATCGATCACATTACCTTCCATAGGAATGATGATATTTTTTAATTCTTCTGGATTCCAAGCCGAGCTCAGACCACGCGCCTCCTCTCCCAATACGATAGCACTCTTTTCCGCCCATTCCACCTCAAACATAGATGTAGCCCTTTCGTGCAAGTAGGTCATATACGTTGTGTAGCCAGCCCTACTCAATGCTGGTAGAAGCTCAAGAGTACTTGTGGCAATTAAAGGAACTTCGAAAAGTGCACCAGTCGCATTGCGAATCACGTTGGGACCGAAGGGGTCTATGGCCGGATCTGCGAGAATCAAGGCATCGACGCCAGCTGCAGAAGCTGTTCTTAAAATTGCTCCAAGATTTCCAGGCTTTTCAATGCCTTCGAGCACCAGCACACATTTAGCGGCATTTAATAGATCATATTGTGCAGCCAAACTGACATCAGGCACACTAAATACTGCCACCGCCTCTTCTGTGGTATTGCGGTAGGCAATCTTAGCGAAGACTTTAGAGGAAGCCAGGTAATAATTTGGGAAGGCCATGGTGTTTAGCGGAACATCGCTGCCGTCTAATTGCCACAATTCTCTGGGCTCCCAACCGCAGGTGAGCGCACGGTTGATCTCGCGAGCACCTTCTACGATGCAAAGACCGCGCGATTTGCGTTCACGTGATTTAGTGAGTAATTGGACAATGTCCTTTACTTTTGGGTTCGCAGTGCTTGTAATGACTAAGCTCATAATTATGGCTAAAAAGAATAAACCAAAGAAAATCAATTTAGAGGACTTGGGAGGCTTTGTCTTTAGTACAAATCCAGATTTCGATTACGACAACGAAAAGGGAGTTGAATCTATAGATCCGTCGGACCAATTGCTCGAGCTACACTTTGAGAAAAAGGGACGTGGCGGTAAGCAAGTGGTCATTATTCGTGGCTTTGAAGGTCCGGATGAGGAATTGGCCGATTTAGGCAAGAAGCTGAAGCAAACCTGCGGTGTTGGCGGTAGTTCGAAAAACGGCGAAATCATTCTTCAAGGCAACGTCCGCGACAAAGCGAGAGCGTTTTTAGAAAAAGAAGGTTTCAAAACAAAACGCATAGGCGGATAAATTGCGCCAATTTGATTCACTTTTGAATCTAGACGTATTGAGTACTTTACACTAAAATAGCTTTAAGTCGAAGACCGGAAAACCATGTCTCAAATGAGACTTTTTGCAATTAGATTCCGCTTATTTATTCTCTTTACCCTCGCGTATAGTAGCTAGTGCTCTCTCATAGACCTCCTCATATTTAGGAAGTACAGCTTCAATAGAAAACTCCTGGGCACGTTTATAAGCATTGGCTTTAAACTTTTCGTGCAGCTCTAGATTTTGCAATAGGGTCAAGCTGTGTTCCGCCATGGTCTCTACATCTCCAATGGTAGCAAGAAAGCCCGTCACTCCGTGCACGTTCACTTCACTAATCCCACCTGCATTTGAACTAACCACTGGTACCTTGGCCGCCATGGCTTCCAGCGCAACCAACCCAAAGCTCTCAGTAGATGATGTCAGTAAGAAAAGATCCGACATACATAATAGGCGACGGATCTCAGTAGTCTTACCCAAGAATTTTACCTTGGAAAATATGCCTAAATCCTTGGCTTGTTGCTCTGCCTTTTCACGCTCAGGACCTTCACCAATCATCAATAAAATGGCATCTTCTTTCTGCTGTATACGGAAGAAAATTTCGATGATATCTGGTATTCGTTTCACCCCACGCATGTTCGAGATGTGCGTAATAACCTTTTCACCATTGGGGGCCAATTGAGATTTCAAACAAGGTCCTACGTCATCGTAGAGTTTCAGGTCTACAAAGTTGGGGATGACCTCTATTTCATTTTTAATCACAAAAGAGCTCAAGGTATCCTCTTTCAAGCTCTGACTCACCGAGGTAACAATGTCGCTTTTATTGATTGAAAAAGTCACCGCTGGCTTGTATGATGGATTCTTACCCACCAAAGTGATATCTGTACCGTGCAGTGTGGTCACTACAGGAATGTAAATGCCTTTTTCCAGCAAGATTTTCTTTGCCATGTAAGCAGCATATGCGTGCGGGATGGCATAATGAACGTGAAGAATATCAATACCCTCAGTGAGGACGGTATCTACCATTTTAGAACTTAGTGCGAGCTCATACGGCTGGTATTCAAATAACGGGTAATCGTGCACATTGACCTCGTGGTAGTAGATGTTCGGCTCTAGTATATCTAGTCGAACGGGCTGGCTGTAAGTGATAAAATGGACCTCGTGGCCCTTCTTGGCCATTTGAATGCCAAGCTCAGTTGCGACCACCCCGGAGCCGCCGAATGTGGGGTAACAAACGACACCTATTTTCATGAGTCTAAAATACTCTATTAATTCAGCGCTTGGTAGAGAACTTCCTGAATATTTGTTCGAACATCGTATTTGCTGAGCTTCCAGTTCTCCATATTAGGATAGGTACGGTTGCTTAGAAAGATGTACAACAATTCTTCCTCTGGGTCCATCCAAACCATGGTACCTGTAAAACCAGTGTGACCAAAACTCTTGTTGGAAGCACAGGTACAGCTAGGCCCGGGACCATCGTCCAACTGGGGACGATCAAAACCTAAACCTCGTCTGTTCTTAAGCTCGCAAAAGGCACAAGCGGTAAACTTTTCAATGGTCCCTTCTTCGAGATACTTAACCCCTCCATATTCACCACCCCATAGGTACATCTGCATCATTTTGGCAAGGGAATTGGTGTTTGAAAAAAGGCCGGCATGACCAGCCACTCCGCCCATCATCGCTGCACCCATATCGTGGACGCGTCCATGGACAATCGTATTGCGCCAGTACCCGTCTTCCTCCGTAGGCACTACTTCCTCCAAGCTAAATCCTTTTTCCAAAGGCTTGTAGGTCAATCGCGAAGCTCCCAAGGGTGCATAAAACGTGGTCCGTACCCACGTATCTAGAGGCTCGTTATTGCGTTTCTCCAGCATGCGCTGGAACAAGTAATAGCCCAAATCTGAATAGCGGTAGTCGTTGCCCTTGAGTTCACTTTGCTCCAACATGGCATACATAGTATCGCGAATTTCCGGGCGCAAGTAAAGCTCTTCCGTAACCTTGATAGCACCTGGTGTATTACTACTCACGTACCAAAATGCCTTCGCAGAATCGTTATCGATGGTTCGTAAATAATACGGGATCCAAGCAGGCAAACCGCTTTGATGTGCCAACACATCTTCTAACACTAGATTACCTTTATCTGAAGTGGCCAACTCTGGCAATTGTTGCCCCACAGTACTCTCTAAAAGCAGTGGTTGTTTCTCGTACCAATTCATCACTCCCGGCAAGGTGGCCGTGATTTTAGTGACCGAGGCCAGGTCGTAAAGGTCCGTCCATTCAACGGCTTTTTTTTTATCGTAGCTGTGGTACCCAAAGGACTTATCATAAATCACAGTACCGCCTCGTGCTACCAATATCTGCCCCCCAGGTGTTGCCTCTTTTGAAATGGCAAATTCCATGATAGAATCCACCTTAAGTAATTGCTCGCTACGAACGCCCACTTCCGAAGGCAAACCATACCCTAAGCGCTTGAAAACCGCGCTTTTGAGACCGCTTCCCTGTGCGCCCCATCCATAGAGCTCGACCGGCAACTTGCCCTTCGTCCCACGAGCACCGAACAAAAATTGCGGTGCTAATTTTTGTGCCGCGGCATTGTTTTCATACATCACCAACACTTTAGTATTCTCGCCTAATTCCGGATAGGTCAACAATCCATAAGGGTTGGCAAAGTGCAATACATAAATAGGCTTGCCCGCTGCCTGTATTCCAGAAATCAATGCCTTTTCACTCGAGGTGAGCTTGTACCTACGCCATGGATTTTTAGGGTCTTGGTGGAAACTCAAAACTATGGCCTCATGGCGCAATAGCCCTTTGGGGGCAACGTTGGTGAAGTGGTCAAATTTGGCGTAGCGATCGAGGTATTCGTTCAGTACGTTTACCTCTGGATTGGTCCCGATCGCAATGTGAGCGAATGTACCCTCAACGCTTTGAATAGGGAAAGGTGCCCTTCCTTTGTCGAGTAAGGTAGCGGCATCGCGAACCAGTCGGAAGGTCAGCTCTTCATTTGATGCAGTGGCATCGGGGTAGCGCGCAGATAATTCACGCGAAAGTGCACCCTTCTTGGCCCACGCCCAGTGCTGCCAGCTCGAAGAATTTTCTTTTGCCATGAGAATGCGACGCACACGCTTATCGAGTTCCGCCTCGCTCAGTTCACCGCTTTCAAGGGCAGCAACGAGCTGTTTCGAAGCCTTGGGCACATCCATGGCAAAGAGTAGGATATCATTGCCGGCTTTGAATGCTTCAATTTCTAATTGGCCCACAGGAGCAAACTCACTAACGCCTTTCATGTTCAAGGCATCTGTCAACACCAAACCATCGTAGCCCCACTCCTTGCGCAGTATATCATTAATAACCTTGGAACTCAAGCTCGTTGGTTTACCTGAGGGTTCTAAAGAAGGGATGTTCAAATGTGCCACCATGATGGAACCGATACCGTTTTGCAGGACCGATTTAAAGGGCACCCACTCCACCTCATTTAGTTCTTCGAGCGTCCTATCGACTACTGGTAAGGTTTTATGACTGTCCGATTGGGTATCGCCATGGCCCGGAAAATGTTTTCCACTCCCCAATACACCAGCCCCTTCCATACCGCGCGTCAAGGCGAGTCCTCTTTGGCTTACTTCAAAGGGATCTGACCCAAAAGAACGGGCTCCAATGATTGGATTCTTGGGATTGGTATTGACGTCTAGGACCGGAGAAAAACTCATATGGACGCCTGTTTTGTGACTTTCATAAGCCAATGCCGCGCCCAAATCTTCCACTAAATCCATATCCTGCACTGCACCAACGGTGAGAGACGTTGGGAATTTATAGGTGCTGTCCAAACGCATCGCCTGGCCCCATTCCGCATCCTGGCCCACCAGCAAGGGAAGTTTTGAAGCCGCCTGTAAATGCTGAACCAATTTCTTTTGCCGCTCGGCACCGCCCTGCATCACAATCACACCTCCAATACCGTAGTTCTTCACTAAAGATTCGAGGTAAGCTTGGTGTTTCTCATCCTTGTTGCTGTAGGCAGCGACCATGAATAACTGACCTACTTTCTCCTCTAAACTCATGGTTTTCAAAAGGCTATCCACCTTTCCAGCTGGGTCTGTTGACTGCGCTTGAACGGATAATGCAGGTAAGAAGAGAGCGAAAAAAAGGATATATAGATGACGCTTCATAGAGTCGTAAAAATGGCTTGAGGTTATTACCTTTGAGAAAGGAGAAGTTAAGACAATATGGGATTTTTCGCACGTAATCAACCTCGCGGTTTTCAACATCAGGCACGCTTTCACGACGAGCGTAAAGAGCGTTTGAAATTGTTGGAGCGTCCTGAAGGTGAAGACGAAATTCCATTTGACAACAAAGAGAAATACAGACAGCGTATACGCGACAACTGGGACCTGCGCCGTGCACAGAGTGCTGGCAAGAGCGACGGTTATGCCAAACGACTCATATACAGTCTCATCTTCCTTCTTCTCGTTATCTTTTTCGCCGCCAAATTCCTTTTATGACCGCATTGATTTCCGTTTTACCCGACCACGTTGCTAACCAGATTGCTGCGGGTGAGGTTGTGCAACGACCTGCCTCTGTAGTAAAGGAATTATTAGAAAACAGCATTGATGCTGGAGCCACAAAAATCACGCTCAGCCTAACAGGTGCCGGAAAAACAGCAATTGTAGTCAGCGATAATGGCAGTGGAATGAATGCGGCCGATGCAGAACTTTGTTTCCGCCGTCATGCCACCTCAAAGATTTCTTCTGCCGATGACCTCTTTAACCTTAACACGCGCGGTTTCCGTGGGGAGGCCATGGCTTCTATTGCTGCCGTAGCGCATGTGCAATTGAAGACCAATACAGCGGGCAGCGAAATGGGAACCTCGTTGAAGCTCGAGGATGGAAAAATCACAGCAAACCTTCCTTATCCCGGGCCACAGGGGAGTATTGTGGAGGTAAAGAACCTATTTTACAATGTCCCAGCGAGACGTAAATTCTTGAAGAACGATAGAATAGAATTAAGGCATTGTATTGATGAATTTCATCGTGTCGCCCTAGTGCATTCAGATATCGAATGGGTATTGAAGAGTGACGAAAAGGTCATGTTTCATTTGATGCCGGAAAATTCTCGCAGACGAATTAGTGCCATTTTTGGGCGGAAATTCGATGAGAAATTGGTTCCGATCAGCGAGGATACCAATGTGGTGAAGGTGGAAGGTTTTGTGCTTAAGCCAGAGTTTGCCAAGAAGAAGCGTGGTGAGCAGTTCTTCTTTGTCAACGGCCGATTCATCAAATCGCCCTACTTACACAACGCCATCCGTGAAGCCTTTGAGGAAGTATTGAGTGCGGAGCATCACCCAGGATACTTTCTGTTTCTAGAAGTGGACCCGAACGGACTAGATGTCAACATCCATCCTACTAAAACTGAGGTGAAATTTGAAGACGAGCGTGCTATTTACGCCGTGTTACGCAGTGCTGCGCGTCACGCCATTGGTCAGTTTAATGTAGCCCCGGCTATTGACTTCAATTCGGAGGTTAGTTTTTCTGTGCCTCCTATGCCCAAAGGACATATTCCGCAACAGCCAAAAATTCGCGTAAATCCAAATTTCAATCCGTTTGAACCGGATAACAACATCAGTCGACCCCAACTAAGGACGCCTGACCAGCAATACGAGCGCATCAAGAATGAAAAGATGCTCAACACGAATCCAGAGATTGAGGTTAGCGCCTTGGGGGATACTTTGGAAAGTTTTTGGTCGGATGAAGATCAGATTGATAGTGGCAAGAGTAAAAGCAAGGTGCTCTCTTGGGGTAAGTTTATGGTGACGATTTTAGGGAGCAAGCTGCTTCTTATAAATACAAAGCAAGCGCAAATTAGGGTACAGTTCGATCAAATTTGGTCGAAGCTTGAAGGGGCGAGTGTAGCCTCGCAACAATTGCTCTTCCCAGAGCAAATGCACATCACACCTTCAGACGCACTACTTTTAGATGAATTCGCAGGTCAGTTTGCTTTAGCCGGTTTCGACTGGAACCTCAGTGCCGATAGAACTACGGTTGAGATTGTTGGGGCACCTGTCGTTTTGGCACCCGAAAATGCCAAAGGCGCGATGGAACGATTTATGGAAGAACTTAGCTCCATGGAGGATGTAAGTGAATCCAAAGTATTGAAAGCGTTTGCGTTAGAATTGGCCACAAAAACTGCAGATAGCTCACTAAGTACAGAGGCTATGGAACATTTAAGGGAGCAACTCTTTAGTAGTTCGAACCCAAGTGTGGGGCCAAATGGCAAAAAAATTATAACTGAACTCCAACAGGAGGATCTTGTTTAACTTTATATGATTGCACAGCAACGCTTTAGCTTAATGCCCACCGTTGTAAAGAACTTGCTCATTATCAACGGCTTGTTCTTTATGGGGATGATCAGTTTTCGTTCCACATTTGGCATTGACATTACAGATTGGCTAGGATTGTACTTTCCAGCCAGCGACAGTTTCATCCCATCACAGCTCGTGACACACATGTTCATGCATGGGAACCTTGGGCACATAGCCACGAACATGATCATGCTTTGGTTCTTGGGTAGCGCCATGGAGAATTACTGGGGATCACAGAGATTTTTGATCTATTACGTACTCACAGGCCTCGGAGCAAGCGCATTACAGATAGCGGTGAACGCCTATGAATACTATTCTCTAGCAGCTAGCCTTAGCCCTGAAAACTTGCAAGTTGTTGTGAACGAAGGGGCGGACCTCATTGCACGAGGATACAATTATACCAACAGTACCATGGGTGCACTAAATAGGCTGCTCAATACGCCCATGGTAGGTGCTTCTGGTGCAGTATTCGGTGTTCTTTTAGCATTTGGTATGACCTTCCCTAACCAAGTTATCTATCTCAACTTCTTCTTCCCGATTAAGGCGAAATATTTTGTGATCGGCTATGGCTTACTCGAACTCTACAATGGCTTCTCCACCAGCAACAGTGGTATTGCTCACTTTGCCCACTTAGGCGGGATGTTATTTGGCTTTTTGTTAATCCGCAAGTGGAGAAAAAGTAGGTATCTTTAATCCACTAGTAGAAGTATAGCTAATGAGCAGTTTATTCGAAAGAGCCAAACAAGACGCATTCAAAGGAGATTACCTCACCAGGTTGTTGTATTTGAATATTTCTGTTTTTCTGCTCTTCGCGCTCTCCAACGCCTTTACCAGTCTATTTACTGGAAACTTTGGACTCATTCCGAACCTTGCCGATGACCTGTTGGCATTGCCTTCCGACCCTTTGCGCTTACTCCTACGTCCTTGGACATTGTTGACCTACATGTTCACGCACTTTGGATTTAGACACATCCTCTTCAACATGATTGTGCTTTATTTCTCAGGCAAAATCCTCATGGAATACCTGGGAGAGAAACGCATGCTTGCCTTGTACATCTACGGCGGTATTGGCGGAGGTTTGCTGTATATCATTTTATACAATATCAGTCCAATTCTAGGTCAAGGTTCCATGGTAGGCGCTAGCGCAGGCTGTATTTCGGTGCTTGTCGCAGGAGCTTTGTACATGCCTCAAATGCCCGTACGTCTTTGGGGCATTTTCGAAATCAAATATTGGATGCTCGCCGCCGGAATCGTTACCCTAGACGTGCTGAACCTCACTGGATCAAATGCCGGAGGGCACATTGCACACCTGGGCGGAGCCATAGTCGCCTTCTTCTTCATTCGCAGTATGCGCCAAGGCCACGAATGGAATGTCTACCTGTTCCAAATCATTGACGCCGTACGAAACATGCTCTTTAGACCAAAATCGAAAAAGAAACGCCGAGGTTTCAGCTTTGGTGAAAGCAGCTACGTCAAATACGAAGAAGTAAAAACCCCGAAGAAGGAAGCCCCTAATACCGCCAAAATGGATGCCATCTTGGACAAGATTAAAGAGAAAGGCTACGACAGTCTTTCCAAAGAGGAGAAAGCCTACTTGTTCAAGATATCCAACGAAGAGTGAGAAAACGCCGGTTCATACTGAAGTGGATCAATCGTCTACTACTCCTATTGACCATCCTTTGTGGTGTAGGCTCTCTTCTACCCTCGGACACTCTCCCCGGATCTAGCCTCCTTTCCCTAGCCTTCCCCGTATTCATCATTCCGCACATCTTCTTCTTCCTGTTAACGCTCCGGTTCTCTCCTAAGCGTATCCTTCCCAACTTCTTCGGTATCGGGCTCACCTTGATTCCTGCACTTGCTCAATTCCCTTATGCCAAGCCACAGGAGGAACCCGAAAACGCTGTGAAAATTGCCACCTACAACGTGCGCGCTTTCTACCAGGTAGATGATGCGTCCAAGAAAATGCGTCAGTGGGTAGCAGACCAAGGCGTTGATGTGCTCTGTATGCAAGAAGTACGCAGGCCAGGATATTATCCTGTAGACCAGGAATTCAGCCACTTAGCATTCGCACCTAAATGGAGCGGCTACAGCGTGGGCATCTTCTCCAAGTACCCTATCATTTACAAAGAGCCGCTGATCTTCTCCTACGTTGACGAAAACGAAGAGTACCCGAAAGGTAGTGCTGGTCTTGCGGACATTGTCCTGCCTTGGGATACCGTTAGATTCATCAATGTTCACCTGAATTCCACCGGTGTTCGAGACGGTGACATGAGTGTCAGTGCAGATACTGACGAGCTCATCGCCAGGGGTAAATTCATTGCGCGCAAACTGGCAGGCTCTGACCATGTGCGTGGACTCCAAAGTAAATCGGTTTTAGAATGGATCGAGGCCAGTCCGCACCCGGTGGTTTTATGCGGCGATTTCAACAGCGTCCCTGGCGGCAATCTTTATGTACGTTTACTGCGTAAGTTGGAGGATCCTTATCTATTCAAAGGCTCTGGTAAAATGGGAAGCTTCGAGCCGCTTAAGCGCCGATACTTGCCAATTAAAATTGACTGGACCTTGCACAGCGAAGGAATTGAGAGCTATGACCAGCATATCGACCATATCAACCTCAGCGATCACTATCCTCTTGTAACCACCATTGGTCCTCCAAAGAAAGAACAAGCTAGTCCTGAGGAAGAATAACCTCATTCAAAAGCAGGGCGTTTAACGCATTGGTCTTCAACCCCTCTACTCCTCGCGGGAATACTCGAATAACCTCATCGTAGTACAGAGGCACACAAGCGGCATCACGCATCAACAAGGAATCTGCACGGGCGGCAATCTCCGACTTATTACTATCTGCCGCCACAACCAATTCCTCATACAAGAGATCATAAGCCCCATTAGAATACCTCGAATAATTAGGTCCCGCCGGCGCCTTCATTGCCGAGGCAAAGAGCAACACGTAATTCTCTGCATCAGGATAATCGGCAATCCACGACGCACGGAAAAAATCCAACGTTCCAGCACTCTTCTCACTGCGCAGCGTCGCAGAAGGCACTATATCAACGCCGATTGACCAACCTAATTGGCCCAAAGCCCCCTGAACGAACTCACAAATGTCCCTATAATTTGCCACTGTCGTTAAAGTCAATTCTGGTAATTCCTCATAAGATTGTAGTAGGGCCTTTACGCTATCAGGCTGATACGAGATACCCACTCCGCCGGCATACCCAGGAAGCCCATACGGTATTATACCTCCACTTGCAGGACGACCAATACCGCTTCTGAGCAGCTCCATCATCTGCACCCGATCTATTCCAGCGTTAATCGCCCAACGTAGCTCATAAGGAATCCGAGCCTCGGCGTTGAACAACAAGAATTCAGTATTAAGAAACGGACTGCGCTCGATCACATGAGCCGTTTCGTAGCGCTTTTGTAATAGACCGTCTTTGGTTAGAAGATCATCTTTGAAGCTAGGGTCAATGTTGGGAAGCAGATCAAATGTACCCACCAAATACTCTAAAAAGGCACTTTGCTGGTCAGGCAAAAACGACACACTAATACCGTCGAGATAAGGCAATGGTTGACCTTCCTTATCTCTACGCCAATAGTTCTCATTCCTATGCAGGATAAGTTTTTCGCCGTAGTGCCATTTATGGAATTTAAAAGGGCCGCTACCACCAGCTTCAGTAGCGAGTGTGCCCCTATGTGCAGCGACAGAATCTACCACCGAACAATAGGGCATGGTCAGCAGCGATGGGAAGGCGGCAAAAGGTTCAGTTAATTCTATTTGAAGCGTGGAATCGTTCGGTGAAGTGATGTTCTTCACACGTTCCAGCACCCAAGCACCGGGTGATGCCGTAGCTGGATCAACGAGGCGATCAAAGGAGAATTTGACGTCTGAGGAAGTCACCCTTCTACCGCAATGGAAATAGGCCTCTCTTAAATGGAAGGTATACAGTGAACCACTGGTCTCATAATTTTTAGCTAATGCTGGCTTAACCTCATTGTTTTCATCTAAGTTGAACAGGCCTTCATACAACTGTCCCACCGCCCAAATAGTGCTTTTATCTCGAGCAAAGGCGGGATCCAATGTAGGTATACCCGACGGCTCGTTGTAGCGGAAAACCATCTTATCGCTATGATCTTCACGACCACAGCTAGAGAGCAGCAACTTAGCAGCTACAAAAAAGCCCCCAATAAAGGAGGCTTTCTTAATAATATGAAGCTTCTTAAGCGTCAATGTTTGCGTATTTCGCGTTGCGCTCGATAAAGTCTCTACGCGGCGGTACATCATCACCCATGAGCATCGAGAAGATGCGATCGGCTTCTGCACTGTCGTCAATAGTCACCTGCTTCAAGATGCGCTCATCAGGATTCATTGTAGTTTCCCACAACTGCTCTGCGTTCATCTCACCAAGACCCTTGTAACGCTGTACACCTACACCTTGTCCGGTTTCACCACCAAACTCTAATTGTAGTGCATCACGCTGGTCGTCGTTCCAAGCATAAGAGCTTTTCTGGCCCTTCTTCACTAAGTACAACGGTGGGTTTGCAATGTATACGTAGCCTAATTCCACCAACTCGCGCATATAGCGGAAGAAGAAGGTCAAAATCAATGTCGAAATGTGGCTACCATCCACATCGGCATCCGTCATGATGACAATCTTGTGGTAACGTAGCTTAGCCAAATTCAAAGCTCTATCATCTTCTTCTGTACCTACACTCACACCAAGTGCGGTGTACATGTTCTTGATTTCTTCATTCTCAAAGACTTTGTGAGAAATGGCTTTCTCTACGTTCAAGATTTTACCACGAAGTGGAAGGATGGCCTGGAAATTACGGTCACGACCTTGCTTGGCCGTACCCCCTGCAGAATCACCCTCTACAAGGAAGATTTCACAAACTTCTGGATCCGTCTCTGAACAATCGCTCAACTTCCCTGGAAGTCCCATAGAAGACATGGTTCCTTTACGCTGAACCATCTCGCGTGCTTTTTTAGCCGCCACACGAGCTTTCGCTGCCAAAAGAACCTTCTGAACGATCATTTTTGCTTCGTTCGGGTGTTCCTCCAAGAAATTGGTCAACATCTCCCCAACGAGCTTATCTACAGCACCACTAACCTCTTTGTTACCAAGCTTGGTCTTAGTCTGTCCCTCAAACTGAGGCTCCATTACCTTCACAGAAATCACAGCAGTCAAACCTTCGCGGAAATCGTCACCGCTCACTTCTACTTTCTCTTTCGCAAGTAGACCGCTTTCGTCTGCATATTTCTTCAACGTACGCGTCAAAGCTCTGCGGAAACCAGCAAGGTGTGTCCCTCCTTCGTGCGTATTAATGTTGTTTACATAGGAGTGAATGTTCTCGTTGTAGGAAGTGTTGTAGTGCATCGCAACCTCCACAGGAATACCGTCGCGCTCACCTTCCATACACATCACGTGCGGCATGATTACCTCACGGTTTGCATCGATGTATTTCACAAAACCTGCAAGACCGTCCTCTGAGTGGAAACGCTCGCCGATGAACTCCCCTTTTTCGTCCTTCTCGCGAAGATCCGTCAAAGTAATCGAGATACCCTTGTTCAAGAATGCTAGCTCGCGCATACGCTTAGCTAGGATCTCGTATTGGTAAATTAGGTCCTCGAAGATTTCGCCGTCTGGCTTGAAGGTCACAATGGTTCCACGGTAATCTGTATCGCCAACCTTGCGGGTAGGGTATTTAGCTACACCACGTGAGAACTCTACTTCGTGCTTCTCACCGTTGCGGTGCACCTCTGCATGCAGCATGGTTGAGAGTGCATTCACACAGCTCACACCTACCCCGTGCAAACCACCGGAAACCTTGTAGGAATCTTTATCAAATTTACCCCCTGCGTGGAGTACCGTCATTACTACCTCTAGGGTAGAACGACCGTCCTTTGGGTGCATATCTGTAGGGATACCACGACCATCATCCTTAACCGTGATACTATTGTCTTCGTTGATTGTAACGTAGATATCAGATGCATAGCCTGCTAGGGCTTCATCAATAGAGTTATCTACTACCTCGTATACTAAGTGGTGAAGACCTTTTACGCCAACATCACCAATGTACATGGCAGGACGTTTTCTTACGGCTTCTAGTCCTTCAAGGATTTGAATGGACCCTCCATCATAGTTGTTTTGCTCTTCGCTCATAACGGTTGAGTTTTGTGCTTTTTTGCTATCCTAACAAAGATAACTTTCTAGGGTCCAATTCTACCCTTTTATCCCCCAGAAGCGGGGTGCACTTACCAACATTGTTATTAACATTCTCGCGGGTTACAGCGAGAAAAGAGTACCTGATGGAATTAAAATTGGTAGTTGATCACAAACATGCCGCGAGTGCCTCTAACACCATATCCCTGCCACATCATATACCTCTGATTCAGCAAGTTATAACCGCGTAAACTCACACTTAAATTCTCATTGATTTTGTAATCGACACGCGCACTTAAATCCATGTAATCCTCCAACGGATACAGCGAATAATCTAAGCTGTTGTAACGACCACCCAAATAGCGAAGATTAGCCCCAACAGATAGCTCATTGATGCTGTAATCTACCATAGCCCCTAAAACACGTCCTTCTTGTCCTAGGAAGGCGTCTCCGGAGTAGTTGTTGAGCTCAGCATAGGTAGATGCTACAAAGTGCTTTAAAGGCAGGTTTAATTCTCCTCGTATTCCCGTCTTGACGACATTCTCGGCATACACTGCTTCTAAGGCGGCCCATTGCTGGCCGTTTACTTCTGTTAACATCAAGAGTGAATCGCGCTGGAACATCAATGCATCGTTCATTGTTGTTAGCGATCCTTCAACACGATATTGGAGCTTTCCTGCCAATGCACCTTGCATTCCCACATATCCTTTGTTAGATCCTGAAAGACGGTATTCTTGGTCCATAGAAAGGAAAGGCACCTCAGCAATCATACTCTCCAAGGTATTTTGCTTTGCTGTACCGTCCCAACCCCCGTAGACTGCTAGGGTGCGTTTTAGTAATTCTGCCTGCAAGTTTACTTTCGGAAATACATAGTATTCGAATCTATCGATACCCAAACCGCTGGTTTGTGTACCAGTAAAATTCAATCCAAACTCATAGCTCAAAATTCCCTTTTGACCGCTAGTGTAGGGTGCTATGGTGAAATTGTGATAGGCTGAAGCTGAAGAATCGGCCCATGAATTTACACTGGCAAACTGATAGCCTACATCGAGGCTGATATCTTGCTCGTCGGCATAAATTTCAAAGCGGTGCTGGGTCTTCGCCAAATGTTCCGCCGTAGCCAAACCAGCCGCTGTGTATTTGTAAGAAAGCCCCCCGCTGCGGTAGGCAAACTTCACTTTAGAGGTTGGGTTTGTGGTGCGCAACCATTGCTGCGATAAACCATACTGTTGCTGCCAAAGGCCAGGAGTGCTATCAGGCACCACTGTGATAGGTGTCAATGCCCCATAATAGCTAGTATAATCTGCTTTAAGCAGTACTTGAGTTTTAAAATTATAGCTCTTTGTAGCGCGTTGGAAATCTGCCAAGATCTCATTCTCATATTGCGGTTGGCGAACGAAATTAACGTCTTTAACACCGCTCAGTGCACCTTGGTGCAAGGCCCGAACACCCCAAACATTCTTTTTACTGCGTGGCGAGCTCAGAATAAAGCTTGCATAGGAGCTTGCGTAATTACCACCACCCACGCTAATACTTTGAGTAGGCAGCTTCGGCAATTTCACTCGACCAAGGCGAATAGCAGGGATTGCATCAGGGGCAAAATCTAAAGACATCGCTTTAGGATTTATGCGCACACTCACCGGCAATTTCGCCGAAGTAGTATCTGAAAACGACGGTTGCTCAGAGATTTTTTGTGCACTGCGTACCTGCGCTTGATATTCTTCAACAACGCGAATTTCCACGCTTTTCACCTCATCGCCAGTTCCCGTTTCTTCTTGAGCAAACAGTGAAGCATTTGCACCCAAAAGAAGTGCAACTGTGGCGACTATTCTAAATTGGAATTTCATATTCATCATTCCTTATTCTTCTAATTCTTCAATCGATTCCAATTCGAAATCGTCCATAATCAAACTGTCTACACCAATGGTATTGCTAGCTTCACGCTCGCGTTGCAAAGCCAATTCCGCTTTGTATGCGCTCGCTTGGGCCGCATATTCGCCAAAATCTGCATTGTCGATCACGAAGTCCAAGGTGTAGTTCGCTTGGAAGTCATCGCGCAAGCCTGCGTAGTTCTTTGCCATCAAAATGAGCGAGTTCCAACGCCATTTCGGATAGGTTGGCAGGTTCTCAATCATCCAAAACAATAGATCGTTCGAGGCCTCGTATTTGCCCATGATATGATCAAACTCTGCCAAGTGGTATGTCGCTTCAGCTTGCGCCTCTCCTTTGATCTCCGCTTTGACCTGAGTGTAGTAGAGCTTTGCGTTGGCACTATCCTTCAGATCATACGCACTGCGAGCTGCATTTAAGAGCGCTTCGGTCTTCCAATCGGTCGGTAATGCCTCATCTTGCAATAAACTCTCCGCGTATTGCATCACCACAGGCGTGTTATTTAATGACTTGGCACAGCGCATTAGTCCTAGACGTGCTCTTCGACCTTCGTCAGCATTGCCCACCAGTCCAAGCACCTGCTCGTAGTAATAGAAGGCTTGCTCAAAATCTTGTTTAGCGTAGTACAACGAGGCTAAACGCTCTACAGTCTGCTTACGGAAACTCAGCTCCCCAGAGGCAGCAACAAATTCATACGCTCCCATTGCAATGGAATCTTGTCCTTGATTAAAGGCACATTCAGCGAGGTAGTAGTTTGCAGGCACCCTAAAGATTCCGTCAGGGAATTTATTCAGGTAGTCCGTCATTCCCTTCAGTGTACCTTCACAATCTCCAAAGCTGTAACGGTCGTAAGCGCCATTGTATAGGGTGGAATCCAGCTGACCTTGACCGATATCGGTGCCGGTTAAAGTTTGAATCCAATCTACATATCCGGTAAGCTGGTCCAATTCCGCAAACTGAATCTTCGCCAATCCAAGTGCCTCACGGCTTTCTGCAGTATTCGGAAAATCTTCAACAACACTCTTGAACTGATCCAAGGCCATGTTGCCTTTCCCCTGTGTACGGTAGATCAAGCCCAAAGCTATGTGGGCATTTTTGATGAATCGAGACTTCGGGTAATCCTGAATGAAGGCCGTAAAAATTGATTCAGCTTGGTTTTCCTTACCCATCTTCATGTAAGTCTCACCCAGCTCAAAGTAAGCATCGGTAGCATATACAGAATTTGGATATTTCTTCACCAATTTCTCTAAGCTCCCCGCCTTGCGCTGATCATCGTCCACTAAACCAAAACAAAGACTCTGTTGGAACATTGCGTAATCGGCATCCGGTACAGCACGCCCCAAATAGGTCTCGTAGTAGCTGATCGCATTGTTGTACTGACTGGTCATGAAGTAGGAATCTGCCAAGCGTAATTCTGCATCGTTCGCCAGTTTGGTGCCTGGACGCTGCTTATTCAAATACAACCTGAACGTCGTAGCGGCAGCTTCATAATTGCCCTTGGCAAAGTTTGCATAGGCCTTGTTGTACAAGCTTCGCTTGTATTGACTCAAAGTAGCCGAACCAGGTGTCGCCTCAAATTTAGACAGCTCTCTCAGGGCTCCTTCGTAATCCTTTGCGCGGTAGGCAACCTCAGCCAACCAGTAATGCGCCAAGGCAGTGTACACGTTGCTCAACGGGTAGTCTAATGAACGCTCAAACATGCGCTTCGCAGCCGGGTATTGAATGGCATTGAAATGCTGCACACCACGGAAATAGGCTACTTTCTGGTAGGCCCCTTGCATCGTAGGCTGTTCCAGACCTGCAGCAGAAATTGCCTTCATGGCGCTCTCGTAATCTTTAGAATTCAAATACAAATTTGCCAAATATTCATTCGCTTCTGCTCGATACTTACTGTTTGGGTACTTCTTCAAGAAGTCCTTGAAAATATCTAGCGGCTGCTCAAAAGGTGTAGCGCTATCATAAGCCAATTTCGCGTAGTTGAAATACGCATCCTCTCGCAAGCGCTTATCGCTACCACTCTGGCTCGCTTTGAAAAATGCGCCCTGCGCTTCAGTCTTTTTACCAGTCTTCAAATAACAATCGGCCAAATGATAGTAGGCGCTCTGGCCCAAATCATCTCCGCGATTGTGGATCTTGTTGAACGCCTTGATAGCCTCCTCGTACCTGCGCGTCTTGTACAAAACGAAGCCCAACTTGTAGTTGTCTTGAATACTCAGCTTACCGCCCAGCTCTTTATGCTTCTCCAAATAAAGTGCGGCCTCTTTCCAATTCGATTTTCGGTAATAGCCCTCACCAATGAGCTTTGCTACCTCAGCGGCACGCGAAGGGACCGCTTGTGCAAGAAGCGATTCTCCCACGGCCAATAGCTGGTCTATATCCCCCGTCTTGTAGTAAATCTGGCTAAGGTAATACGGCACCACCCCACCGAATTTTTCATCACCCACCAAAAGCTTAAACTGACTGAGTGCAGTGCTATACTGCTCTGCTTCGTAGGCAATGTGTCCGTAGTAGTACTGGTGATAATTTTGGTATTCGCCTTTGTAGCTCGTTCCTTGAAAAAAGAGATTACGGGCTTTTTCCACATCCTTGGCCATAAGATAACTGTAAGCCAATTTGAAGTAATACTCACTTTTGAACCCGTTAGGAACATCTGCCGCATCAATAGCACCGAGCCATTGAATGACCTTCTTGTAACGACGGTTGTTGAAGTAATAATTAGCTGCTGTTACGTGCGCCTCTTGCCACCTTGGGCTAAGCGGATACGTCTGCGAGAAATAGGTCAAGAAGTACTCGCTATTCTCATTCATCAGATACAACGCACAGAGCGCTCGGTAAAAGCTGCTTTCCTCTTTTAAGAAGCTCTGAGTAGGCAAATCTGAAGAGAGAAGCTCGTCAAAACCAACTCTCGCTGCTGCATAGAGTCCATCGTCAAAAAGTCCAACACTCGAATTGAAGGTAGCCTCAAATCCGCGCTCTGCAGTCGTTTGTTGTGCAGTTGCAGAAAGGCCAAACACTAGCAGAAGAGCTAGAAAAAATCGGGTACGCATATCGTTCACGTTTATGCTTAAAAATAACCTTTGCTCATGGCCTACTTTAGGGCCAATCCTGTGAATTCGGCTGAGTTATTCACATCTAAAAAAACGTCTAACCTCATTCGTTTGGTATTTCTTCTAACTTTGATTCCGCTTATAATTACCTGCAGCACATGGCAACTATCGAATTACAAAACGCAAACGTTTTTCAAGGCAAACACCTGGTACTTACCGACGTTAGCTTTAAAATCAACACGGGCGAATTCGTGTATTTGATCGGCCAAACAGGCTCAGGAAAAAGCTCTTTACTCAAAACACTTTACGGCGATCTTCCGCTTGAGCAAGGCACAGGGACTGTGGCTGGTCATGCATTAAATGGTCTAAAGAGCAAAGACATTCCGGCCCTACGTAGAGATATCGGCATTGTATTTCAGGACTTTCAACTATTGAGCGACCGTAGCGTTGAGGCCAATCTAGACTTCGTATTGCGCGCTACAGGATGGAAAAACAAAGAAGATCGAAGCAAGCGAATTGTAGAGGTTTTGTCATTGGTTGGAATGCAGAACAAGAAGCATAAGAGCACTTTTGAAATCTCTGGAGGTGAACAACAGCGTGTGGCAATTGCTCGAGCCCTCCTAAATTCCCCAAAAGTCATCCTAGCAGATGAACCTACTGGGAACCTAGATCCACGTACCTCTGAGGAAATCATGTCCTTATTGCTTTCCTTGGCGGATCAAAACACTGCTATTCTAATGGCTACTCATGATTATCAGATGATACACAAGTACGCGAACCGCACCTTAAAAGTTAGTGGCGGCAAAGTAGAAGATTCAGTAGTCTCAAACCTTTAAGATTGAACATTAACGAGCACAAGATTAGCATCTGCATCGCTTCATATGGAGACGATGTAGGTCCATTATTGCTCGAATTAAGGCACTGTGTAGATTTTGGCTTACCCGATCTTTGGAGCTCGGAAGTTTTAATTTCTGACCAATTCTACAAACGCCACAAAAACGCAGATTCCTGGGAGCAGACCTTTGGCTGCCGATATATACATTCCCCTAAAACCAAGGGGCGATCAGTGAATAGAAATGGACTCTCCTCCATCGCCGATGGTGATTTTCTGCTGTTCTTAGATGCCGATGCCATACCGAAAACTAGTGGTTTTTTAAACCGCTACTGCAACTACGCCATGCAGAGTTCTGTCATCGTTGGCGGTACGGCCTACCGTCCAGGCTACAAGAGCGATGAATTGCGCGTGAAAGTCGGGAAAATAAAAGAAGAAATCACTCCGCAGGTTCGTGATAAGAACCCTTATGGCAGCTTTTCCGCATTTAACTTTCTGATCAGACGTGATGTTTTCTGCGAGATCTATTTCTCTGAAAAAATGCTGGAGTATGGGCATGAGGACACCCTCTTCGGCCTAGAGCTGAAATACCGCAATATTGACATCTTGCACATCGACAACCCTGCTTACCACATGGGGATCGATAGCGGAGAAGACTTCATGGAGAAAACCGCCACTGCTGTGGACAGTCTCGCCAAACTTATACAAGCTGGAAAAATAGACGAAGACATCACCCTATTCCGCGTCTATAGAGTTCTTCAAAAATCCGGCTTCCACATGATTCTTCGATTGCTTCATGCTGTAGTTGGCAACGGCATTAAAAAAGGACTCGCCGCGGGAAATTTACCCCTGTTCTTTTACGACCTCTACAAGCTCTTGAGGTTGAGCAGTCACTCTATAAAAATTGGCCGTAGAATGCCTTAAGAGGCAATAGCTCGTTCTCCCAATTTAGCTCTTTCTGCGCCTTCTTCAATGCAGCTTCATAACTAGCGGCACCCACCTTTTCTATGGCACTCTTCAAAGCTTCAATGTTCTCAGGATGGACAGTCTCACCAACGCCGTACTCATCTACAATTCGCTTGACCTCAACTACAGTAGAAGTAACCACAGGCGTATCACAATGGATGTAATCAAACAACTTATTGGGAAGAGAGAATCTGTAGTTGATATTCGTGCTTTTGTCCAAACTAAGCCCTACATCGGCCGCACTGGTATATTGCAATAATTCTTCATAGGGCACGCGACCTACAAACTTCACCTTTGCCTCTAAGTGGTGTTCCTTGACATAGCTCTGTAAAGCGGGAATGGCATCACCGCTTCCCACTAGAAGTAGCATCCAGTCGTCCATTTGCGAAATAGCTTCCACCGCCTCCTCAAGGCCACGATCTACATTCATTCCCGAGCCTTGGTTAATGGCTATTTTTACGTCTTCAGGCAAACCCAATTCTGCTCTAGACTTCTTGGTGAAATTGGGCTTTGGACTGATGTTTCTAAACACCCTTGGTCGCTTATTGTAATCCCCCTCGTACAATCCAGCAATGCTCTCATTCACTGTCCAAATATGTTCTAATCGAGGAAATACAAACCGCTCAACGCCTTGCCACACACGCTTGACCCAGCGTCCTTGTATTTCAGGTACGCCGCTGAAGTACTCATGGCTATCATACACCAGAGGAATTCCAAAAAACCTACTGATCAAAAAGTTAGGAAGCAACGTATCTAAATCGTTTGATAACAACACCGCCTTTCGATCGCATTCAAACAAGAGCTTGAAGAACAATCGGACCTGAAACTCGGCATAAAAGAGCCCGCCTTTGGTAAACCACAGCTTCATGCGGTTGGTCCCATAAACCCTTTCTAAGGGTTTTGAACCGGCCAATTCACGACCAATCCACATTACCTCAAAACCCATCTCTTCGAGCATCACCGCCACCTTGTTCACGCGGTTGTCCGTAGAAATATCGTTGGTTGTAGAAATGAAAATCTTGCGCTTCATGGCCTCAAAGTTATGCTCTCAGGAGTTGCCGCTAAGGTAGCGAACCTTATTTTTGCGCTCAAGCAAAGCATCCGAATGCAAAAGTCAGATTTCCTTTACGACCTACCCGAGCACAGAATTGCCACGCACCCTCTTTACGAGCGCGACCAAAGCAAACTGCTTGTCTTCGATGGAAACATTGATGATCATGACTTTTCACATCTACCAACGCTTTTGCCTTCAGGCAGTCAATTAATCTTCAACAATACCAAGGTCATCAAAGCGCGTCTTCGATTCACAAAAACCGAAGGCGCCAAACCTATCGAGGTATTCTGCCTCAATCCCTACGATCAAAGCGTCGAAGAAGCCATGGAAGCCCTGCGTTCCATCCGCTTTGAGTGTATGGTAGGCAACTTGAAACGTTGGAAGGACCACCCGCTTCATCTAGAATTGGCGGACGACCTTACTCTAACGGCAGTTAAAGGAGAAAGATCTGGACAAGGCTTTATTATTAACTTCTCTTGGACCGGCTCCTACACCTTCTCCGAGGTACTCAACATTGCCGGCCAAATTCCACTTCCGCCGTACATGAACCGCGATGCTGAAGAAGACGATATCGAACGCTATCAAACGGTCTATGCTGCTAACAACGGATCCGTTGCTGCGCCAACGGCTGGACTACACTTCACGCCGAAAGTTCTCGGACAATTAGATAGTAAAGGTCACCAACGTTTAGAGCTCACACTTCACGTGGGCGCTGGCACATTTAAGCCTCTCGGTGAAGGCGACATCAGCGCCCACGAAATGCATGCCGAGGAAATCATCTTAAGTAGAGATTGGCTGAAGAATTACCTCGAGCACGATGGAAATAAATTCGCCGTAGGAACAACGAGTTTACGCACACTTGAAAGCTGTCATTGGATTGGGGTCAAGCTAATGACATCAGGCATATTGGAGAATTTAGGACAGTTTGACGCATACGAATTGGACCAAGAGGTCAGCACGAAGGAAGCCTATAAAGAACTGCTAAGTCATCTTGAGGAACATGGTATAGAATCGATGGCGCTTCAAACACAGTTGATGATTCGACCGGGCTATACCATGAAATCAGTACAAGGTATTATCACAAATTTCCACCAACCCGGATCTACCCTGCTCTTGCTAGTAAGCGCGGGAATTGGGGATAGCTGGAAAAGTGTGTATGAGCATGCATTGGAAAACGATTATCGCTTTTTAAGCTACGGCGATTCCTCCCTTCTTTACTTCAATCGTTAGCAACTTTTAGTTATTCACTTTTCTTGGTGATCAAGTAATTCCGGGGCCAATTTGGCCCAATGAAACAACTGCTCATTTGCCTTCTTTTCCCTTGGCTTAGTCAGGGGCAACCTTGGGTGTTCTACAACCTAGAAAACCTCTTTGACACTATCAATGACCGCGGCTTTCATGATGAGGAGTTCACCCCAAATGGCACCAAGGACTATGCATCTATTCGCTACAGGTTGTGTATTAGGCAGAGTGCGAGGGTTCTGAATGCGCTTGAACAAAGCGGAAAAAGTGCACCCGTGATTGGACTCTGTGAAATTGAAAACCGAAGCGTTCTTGAAGATCTTATTAATCACAAAGGAATGCGTAATTATGGTCCATGGGGCATCGTGCATTATGATAGTCCCGACCATAGAGGAATTGATTGTGGGATCATCTATAAATCGGATCAAATTCAAATAATTGATAGTGATCGTATCCGATACTCCAACGATTCCCTTCATACCCGAGATGCACTCTTTGTTCGTTATGCATTCGACACCATTATTTACAATGTAGTGGTTGTCCATCTTCCTTCGAAGGCTGGTGGAGCCATCCAGAGTGAGTGGAAAAGAGACTTGGCTTGGCAAAAAATCTCAGCGGCTGTTGATACATGCCTAGACCCTACGATTATTATGGGAGATTTTAATGACGAGGTTGGCCGCCTACAAACTAAATTCTTTCATCATCAATGGCGAAGTAGCAATGAACCTAAGTCCCAAGGCACTTACAAATACGGTGGGCGCTGGAACACTATCGACGGTGCAATTGCGAATTTTGACATAAGTACCTCTATCTGCGACCTCTCCATGCTTCATGTAAAAGACACCAAATGGGGCGGTTCTAAACCAAGAAGACGCTGGCAAGGCAGCTTCTTTAAAAACGGATACTCAGACCATTTGCCCGTTTACTTTTCGCAGGTCGTAGGTATGAGAAAATGAGTTATTTTCGTAAGCATATCAAAATGATCTTTCGACGATTATGAAAAAACTAATTGCCCTTGGCGCCGTTGCAGGTGCTTTATTCTTAACCTCTTGTGAAACAGGGGGTGCTGAACCAGCTCCAGCGACTTACCCTGGGGACTCTTTGACTGTAACTAACCAAGCCCGTCCTCTAGTGATTGAAACTACAGGCGCATGGTGTCAGTACTGCCCGAATGGTGCAGAAATCATGACCATGATCGACGGCGTTTTAGGTGATAGTGTTGTACTTGTTGCCAACCACGTTGGTGATTGGTTTGCAGATGATAATGCAGCTTCAGGCGCATTTGACGACAACTTCCCTACTTCAGGTGTACCTAACTTCTATGTAAACAATACAGACCAAGGTCAAAACCCAACGGGTGCAGCTGCAGCAGCTATCCTTGACGAGGTTGCCTTTGGTGTTGAAGCTGAAGTTGTAGATACTGCAGGTAAGCTTGTTGTATATCCACGTATCAAGTGTTTGGAAACAAAAATTGACGAAGTATTCATGGTTCAATCGTACTTGTTATTGAATGGTGTTGTAGCCAAGGATTACGGTAACGGTGTAGATTTGAACCAAGTTAGTTCTCTTCCTAAAGTGACTACAGGTTCAGGCGCAACCCCGACGGTATGGTCGCAAGATGCAGCAGAGATTGCGGCAGGTGTATTCTTGATTGCCTCAGGTACTACGTATACTCACGACGAAGCATTGTTCGGTCATGCTACAACAGCTGTAAAAGGTTGGTCGCAAAGCTCAGATGCTACTATCGCTGATACTTCAATGGTAACACTAGGTCCATGGGGTATGAATTTGAGTGATATTAACGCTTTAGGCGGTTCTTACGCAGCAGGTGATATCTTCGGTACTCGCTATTCAGCGGTTCAACTAGAGATCACTAAGCCAACTCTTCCAGCTGGTATGGAAGCAGATTACAGCGTTGCTACCATCATCTGGCAATTACGCCAAGACGGTTCAGGAGATTACGACTACGTAAACGGTGTAGTAACTCACGTTCACTAAGAACTGGTTCAACAGAATAGTCAAGCCCCGCAGGAAACTGCGGGGCTTTTTTTATATTCATTAAGATGAAATTTCTAAGCGCCTTAATCATCGGTACCTGGATGCTGATCTTCCCTTCTACTCAGAGTGAAATACCTCCGAACGGTACGTATACCTATGAAGTAGTCTTCGCAGAATGGGGAGGTAAATCTTTAGGGGATGAAATCTTTGTAATCCTAGAAGACGGGCATATATCTCTGCTTATTTCCGAGAACTCAAATGTTTTATGGGTGGGTGCTGAACCTGGAGATGTTTGGGAGGAAGGCACGCTACGCAAGCACCAAAGTGGAGTTTGGATCATAAGTCACGATGAAAGCGATGTTCTTCTGGAGGAGATTGGTGGTTGCACCGGCGGCCCTATCATCATTGATTTCGAAAAGCGAACCATCGAGCTGTGTTAAACAAAAAAGCCCCGCGAGTGCGGGGCTTTTTGTATTCAATACGTAGAAGAGAGTTATTAACCGTTTCTGCGCTGAGATCTATTCTTGTTTTGCTGACGTTGCATCTCGGCTAAACGTTGCTGGAACTTACTCTCTTTCTTAGGTTGAGCACGCTTTGCTTCAATCTTAGCAAGAATAGCGTCGTCGTTCACCGTCTTGCGAATTCCCCATTGCATAGAGAAGGTAATGATGTTCGACAAGAAGTAGTAGTACGTCAACCCTGATGGGAAGCTGTTCAATACAAACATGAACATTAGCGGCATCAAATACATGATGACACGCATTTGCTTCATTTGCTCATTAGAACCCGTTTGAGGAGTCATCTGCTGGTTCATCCAAGTGTAGAGGATGGTAGATGCTGTCATCAACAACGTGAACAATGAAAGGTGGTTTCCGAAGAAGGTAGAGATTAGTGGAATCTCAGTGGACCACGAAATGATGCTATCGTAGGTACTCAAATCCTTCGCCCAAAGGAAGCTCTCTCCTCTTAGCTCAATAGAAGCAGGGAAGAAGCGGAACATGGCGAAAAGAATTGGCATCTGAACGATTACTGGAACACAACCACCTAAAGGGCTTGCACCCGCCTCACGATAGAGGTTCATAATGGCTTGTTGCTTCTGTACGTTTTCTTTTTCTGAGCTGTACTTCTCGTTGATTTTATCAATCTCCGGCTTCAAAACACGCATCTTAGCCATAGAACGGTAAGAGGCAAATGTCAATGGGCTGAGGGTCAATTTGATGATCAACACCATGATGAAAATGATCAATCCGTAACCCAATCCGTAGCCTTCAAGCCAGTTGAAAATAGGCACTACGACTCCACGACCGATAGCACCAAAGATGCCCCAACCAAAGTTGATGGCCTTTTCATAGCCTTGACCGTATGTCTTAAGAAGCTGGTACTGGTTAGGACCTGCATACATTTCAAATGGCAAGGTGTATGCACCACTCACTGTTTGATTTAGTGTAGCAGTTGCATTGTAATCTTTTATCAGGTCTTCATTGTCGTCACCACCGTTTACTGTAGCGATATCTGCAGAGGCAAATCCTTGCTCAGGATGAACAATCAATGAGAAGAAACGCTGCTTTTGTGCCAACCAATTGATAGGGTCCGTAGTTTCACTGTCGTCAGAACCACGTCCAGCCAAATGCTCCACATCGCCGTCTTCCGTAAGTTGGTAGACGAAGCTAGAGTATTGACGCTCCGTGCTTATCCCTTTCTCAGTGCGTTGTGCGCTGCGCCCCCAGTAAATCTCTGGCTTGCCGCTAGATGCTGCAGTACCATTTACGATGAATGAGTAATCGTAGCCTACCTCAGCAAGTTCGATACTCACTTTAGTATCTCCATCTGAAAAGACGATGCCGCGATCTGAGCTAGTTACCACTGCAAACTCTTTGCTGCTCAAGGCTTCACCACCAGGAAGACGAAGATCAAAAACTTGGTTGTTGCCTTTGATAAGATCCAAGGCTTCTGTTTTTGCCGTATCGTCATAAGTGTGGTAATCTGCCAATGCCGCACTTGTAAGCGATGCACCTGCAGATGAAAATGTCAAGCTAAGCTCGGCATTGCTAATGGTTACCTCTTGAGCGACAAACGCGTTAGAATCGGCCACCGCTTCAACTTCGAAAGCAGGCTTAGCATCAGCACTCAACGCGTCTGTAATTGCCACCTCTTCAACTACCTCGGTAGCTGCTTCTGGCTGAACTTCAGGTGCATTCTTAGTGTTCCACCATCCGAAGCCCAGCATGATTGCCCCGATGAGCAAAAAGCCAGCAATCTGATTTTTATCTATTCCTTTATTCTCCTCCATCTTATTTTTTTTGGCGGTATTCGTCCGCTGCTTTCACAAATGAAACGAAAAGCGGGTGCGGATTGAGTACAGTACTCTTGTATTCTGGGTGGTATTGTACCCCAACGAAGAACGGGTGATCCTCAACCTCAACAACCTCAACCAATCCACTATCTGGATTAACACCTGAAGCTTTTAGGCCAGCTGCAACCAATTCTTCTTTGTATTCATTATTAAATTCATAGCGGTGACGGTGACGCTCTGTAATAGCTGCCTCGCCGTACGCTTCATAAGCCTTTGTCCCTTCTTCTAGAGTACATTTTTGTGCACCCAGACGCATTGTTCCACCCATGTCGGTGATGTGCATCTGTTCGTCCATCAATGCGATGACAGGCTTAGTGGATTTCGAATTCACCTCCGTAGTATTTGCGTCGCTCCAACCCAATACATTACGAGCATATTCAATCACTGCAGCTTGCATACCGTAACAAATCCCGAAGTAAGGAATCTTGTTCTCACGCGCATGTTGTACTGTAGCAACTTTTCCTTCGAAACCACGTTCTCCAAAACCTGGAGCAACGAGGACACCGTCTAAACCTTTACACAGCTCAGGAGCATTCTTAGGCGTCAAGTGCTCAGAGTGGATCCAACGCACTTTTACCTCTACCTCATTTGCAGCACCTGCATGGATGAAAGCTTCTGAGATGGACTTGTAACTGTCCTTGAGCTCTACATATTTACCAATCAAACCGATCTCTACAGTGCGCTTTGGGTACTGAAGACGAGAGAGAAAGTCCTTCCAACGGTCAAGGTTTGGCTGCTCATCTGTTGGCAGGCCGAAGTGATCCAAAACCACCTCATCCAACTTCTCTTTGTACATCATGATTGGCACCTCGTAAATGGTCGAAGCATCGCGAGATTCAATAACGTTCTTTGGACGTACGTTGGTAAACAGTGCCAATTTGCGGCGGATATCTTCATCAACCGGGTGCTCTGAACGACAAACCAATACATCAGGTTGTACCCCACTCTCCAACATCGTCTTTACACTGTGCTGGGTTGGTTTGGTTTTCAATTCTCCTGTCACACGTAAATAAGGCAGAAGGGTCAAGTGAATGACCATACAGTCTTTCTCTAATTCCCATTTCAACTGACGTACACTTTCAATATAAGGCAGTGCTTCAATATCACCCACGGTACCGCCAATCTCAGTGATCACGATATCGTAATCGCCAGTTTCGCCCAAGATTTTTACGCGATTCTTGATTTCGTCTGTAATGTGAGGGATGACCTGAACGGTCTTGCCTAGGAAATCGCCACGACGCTCTTTATCAATCACGCTCTGGTAGATGCGACCGGTAGTAACGTTGTTCCCTTGCGAGGTAGGCCTGTTCAAGAATCGCTCGTAATGGCCAAGGTCCAAATCGGTCTCAGCACCATCTTCAGTAACGTAACACTCTCCGTGCTCGTAAGGGTTCAAAGTTCCAGGATCAACATTGATGTAAGGATCCAGCTTTTGAATGGTCACACGGTAGCCGCGTGCTTGAAGCAATTTCGCTAGTGAAGCTGAAATAATTCCCTTTCCAAGTGATGATGTTACCCCACCGGTAACGAAGATGTATTTAGTACTCGCCATATTTCTCAAACAAAACAGGGCAAAAGTACCTCTTTTCTGCGCCAATTAAAAGGCAAAACTTGCGCTAATCGTCGGCATTATTGGCAATTGATTCACACGCTCAGCTGCGGTACGATCGTAATAGAAAATATTCGCTCTGTTGTAGATGTTCGTCGCTCCAAAAGTCACTTCCAAAGCACCTGCCTCGAGATTAGTAGAGTACTTCAAAGACGCATCTAGTCTATGATAGGTTGGTAGACGCTTGCTGTTAAGCTCGCCATAAAGTACACTAGGGTCGCCATTTGCTGTGGTGTAATCAAAATCGATATCAGGGTTTCCAATAGGATCTAAGAAATCAATCCCAGGATAATACCCCTGTGTTGGAGTGAATGGGAAGCCCGTTCCTAGATTCCAACGAACTGATAAAAACCACTTTTCCTCCTTGCCTAACTTCGCATTACCCACAAGGTTGACGTTGTGGCGGCGGTCAAAATTTGGGTTATACACTTGAATGCCATCATCGCGGGTCACCTTACTCCAAGCATATACTGCCCATAGGTAATAACGACCTTGTTCGTATTTAACAACGGCATCGTATCCATAGGCCAGACCGCGCTCCACGATAAAATCTTTGCGCAGAATCTCAGGACGGTCGCTGTATACAGGTATATCGTCGTAGAGCTTATTTCTGTTGATGTTCGTGATCTGAGAGAAGTCCTTAACGTAGGATTCAAGATTGATATCCCAGTGCTTGCCCAAATCATATTCGAACCCTGCCACACCGTGGGCAGCCTTCTGTAATTTTGAGGTGATCGGGCGATCTCTAAAGGATGAAGGAAGATCTGTAGCACCACTCAAAAAACCGTAGAACAAGTTGACTACATCGCGGTCAGAGTTGGCCGCAACAAGGTTTTGGCTGTATCGACCACCGGAGGCCTTAAAGCGGAAATCTTCGGTGATGTTGTATTTCAAACCTAGGCGCGGCTCAATACTCAGCTCAGAAAGAGAACCGTAGTAGTGCAAACGCAAACCTGGCTCAAGCACCAAAAGCGGCGTAACCTTTCGGTAGTTAAAATAACCGCCAAGCTCTGTGGTATTCTCCTCTTGGTTGAGCTGCAAGCCTAAGGAATTCGTAAAATCGAAACGCGTATTGTAGCCAATGAGGTCAATTCCATACTTGATCTCATCTGCTTTGCCTAAGAAATAGGTGAAATCCAATCCACCGTTGAATCCGTTGATGCGCGAACTACGCGGTTGGTCCGGGTTTTCAGTGCTTTGAATAAAGTAAGAACTCTGTGCAAAATCACCTTCAATCAGGGTTGCTGAAGCAGGAGGAACTACTAAGAAATTCACACCATAGCCTGAGCTGTTCCACTGAATGCCTTGTGCACTATCAAGCATTACCGCATCTGTAAAGTTGAATGCCTTAGCACTTAGCTTCGAACCGGACGAATTCTGCGTGGTAAATTTCCCGTAAATATCATTAAAGGTGAAGGGTAGTCCCCCGAATCGAGTCTCCACATACGGATAGAAAATAGGCGCTGCCTGACGAAGATAAGAGGTCTTACCGCTGACAAATAAGCTGTTATTCGCCAAACCGTTCTCGTCACGCTTTCCTATGGGAGCCTCCACAAGTAACTTACTCATGTAAGTCGAGGCATAGCCCTTTGCTTTGAACTCTGAACGATTACCGTCTCTGGTACTAATATCCATTACTGAAGAGTTACGCGAACCGTACTGCGCGCCAAAGCCGGCCGTGTAGACTTTCGCATCTTGCAACACGTCGGTATCGAAAACTGAAAAGAAACCGATGCTGTGGAATGGGTTGTAGATAATCATTCCATCGAGTAGTACAAGGTTTTGGATGGGCGCACCACCACGAATGTACAATTGGCCACCCTGATCACCGGTAGTTACTACCCCTGGCAATACAGCTAATGCTTTCATCAAATCTGGATCACCACCTGCCGAGAAAGTCTCAATGTTCTTCGGGTTAAGGCTCACTACCGCAGTATTTACCTTGGTCTTGCGTTGCAAACGGGCAACATTGATGTCCACTGTATTGAGCATCTGAGTGCTCTCCTCCAAATAGACCTTCACTGAAGCAGGTTTGTTCTTGAAAACGCGTGTCTCTACCGTGGCTGTTTCATAGCCAAGAAAGCTTACTGAGACCGTTTTTGCGCCTACCGGAACATCTGAAATCTGGAAATACCCGTTAAAATCAGTGGTCGCCCCTAGTCTATCCTCTTCGATGACAATGTTCGCATATGGTACGGGAGCACCGCCATCTTTTTCATAAACGAAACCACGCAGGATGTTGCCTTGGGCAGAAGCTTGAAGGGTAAAAAGGGCAAGAAATAGGAGTAGGAAAAGTTTTCTCATCTGTATTGTAGGTCAAGTAAATGTACGGACTAGAGCGCACATTTGATGAGCCATTCGCGCAAGTGCTCGTACTCGTTTGAACTAGATGGGATCACTCCCTTGCACTTGCGGTCAAATTCCAGCAATTCTGCCAACATATTGTGGGCGTGTGCAGGACTGTAATGACGTGCCGCCGCCGAAAACTGCTTTAGAAAATACGGGTGCACTTTGAGCGCCGAAGCAATCTGTTTCTCCGGCTTGCCCTTCATGCTGTGGTATTGAATGAGGTTGTTCACGAAGTTGAACAAGATCCCCGTGATCATTTGTACCGGGTGCTCTTTCGGGTTTTTGGAGAAATAGTGGACAATTTTAAACGCCTTCGCCATTTCTCTATGCGCTATTGCGGCCACCAATTCAAAGTTGTTGTAATCCTTCGAGATGCCTATGTGACGCTCAATATCTTCAGGGGTCAGCTGTCTGTTCTCCCCCATGGCGACATCGAGCTTATCCACTTCTTTGAACAATCGGCTCAGATCTGTACCCACCTGTTCTGCCATGGCAGCTACCACTGCAGTCCCCGCATGAAATCCTTTAGCACTCAACTGGCCTTCCAACCATGGAATGACTTGGTAGTCGCGCAGCGGATCGCTCTCCAAGAATACCGTTTTAGCCTTGATGGCTTTCCCGGCTTTTGAGCGTTTGTCCAGCTTCTTGTGCATGTGCCCGAAGGCAAGGATTGTGGAAGGCTGCGGTTGCTCAAGGTAGCCGGAGAGTAATTCCCAGTCCGCAGCCTTGAGGTGCTGCGCCTCTTTCACCAAGACCACCATTTTATCACTCATCATTGGAAAGCGCTTGGCCTCCTCTAAAATTTGGAGCATGTTGGTGTCCTTGCCGTATAGCACGGTTTGATTGAAGCTACGCTCGGCCTCATCTAGCGCGTTGTGCTCAATGTAGTCCAACAACTGTTGAGCATAGAATGGCTCCTCTCCTGCAAAGAAGTAGACTGGAGCATAGTTGCCCGCTTTTAAATCTCGTAAGATGCCGTCGAAGGAATTAGCCGCCATATTTCTATTAATCGTTGTGGTACGGTTCTCCTCGCAATATCGTCATTGCGCGGTAAAGTTGTTCCAAGAAAATGACGCGAATGAGCTGGTGCGAGGTGGTCATTTTGCTCATGGAAAGCTTCGCATTTGCACGTTCGTACATTGACGGCGCAAAGCCGAAGGCACCTCCTACAATAAAGACCAATCGTTTGGGACCAGCATTGCGCCACTTTTGGATCTGGTTAGCGAACCCTCTGCTGTGGTATTCTTTACCTTTTTCATCGAGTAGAACTACTGTATCTGTGGGCTCTAAAAATTTCTCATACACTGCGGCTTCGGCCTCTTTGAGTGCTTCTGGACTCATTTTGCCGCCTCCTTTCACATCGGGCAGTGCGTGAAATTCGGTTTTTTGGTAGTGTTTCAATCGCTTCAAAAAGACGTTCATTCCGTCCTCTATCCAGCGTTCAGAAGTTTTACCAATAACGAGAAATACAATCTTCATAGCACGGGCAAAGATGCTAACTTGCAAGCAGACTCTACCAAAGAGTTGAGCAATTTATGACTTCAAGAAATTGGACCCCAGATTTTAGCGCACTCCAACCTTCCTTTGATCTAGCAATAGCAGAGGATATTGGCGATGGAGATCACAGTGCACTGAGCTGCTTGGACGGTCAAAAACGGGGGAAAGCTCGTTTGCTCATCAAGGAAAAAGGGGTTATTGCAGGCGTCGCCCTTGCCGAGCACCTTTTTAAATACATTGATCCCTCAGCCGAAATCTCCGTGTATATCAAGGACGGCAGTACTATTGAACCCGGAGATATTGTCCTAGAAGTGGAAGGCAATGCCATCAAATTATTGCAATCTGAGCGATTAGTGTTGAATTACATGCAGCGTCTTTCAGGGATTGCAACCAGCGCTTCACACTACGCAGCAATGGTCGCACATACTAAGTGTACCGTTCTGGACACGCGGAAAACCACGCCGGGATTGCGCATTTTAGAGAAGTGGGCCGTGCAGTTGGGCGGCGGCGGCAATCACCGCATGGGTTTGTACGATATGATCATGCTCAAGGACAACCATATTGACTTCGCTGGGGGCATCGTCCCTGCTGTAGAACGTGTTCGCGACTACCTAGAATCCAAGAACAAAGACCTGAAAATAGAAGTCGAAACTAGAGATCTAAACGAGGTGCTAGAGGCACTTGAGGCAGGGGCAGACCGCATCATGTTGGACAATTTCACCCCGGAGCAAACCAAAGAAGCAGTAGCTCTAATTGGCGACGCGTCTGAGACGGAAAGCAGCGGCGGTATTACAGAAGAAACTCTCGTGAGCTACGCAGAATGTGGAGTAGATTTCATCAGTATTGGTGCACTTACCCATCAAATTGCTAGTTTAGACATGTCTTTAAAGGCTATAGAAGAATAATGAGTCCAGTTTTTAAGCCCATTTATGGAGCCCTGCGCAACACGCTAAGTCGTGTTAAACCTCCGTTTTTTGACGGCTTATCACTTTGGGATGTTTTATATTTCTTCTTTCAGGGCATTTACGAAGGAGCCATTTCAACGCGCGCGGGCTCAGTGAGCTTCAGCTTCTTCTTGGCGCTCTTCCCCGGCATCATCTTTATTTTCACGCTGATTGCCTACCTCCCTATTGATACGTTCCAGACGGAATTATTCGCTGTTTTAGGCGATGTGCTTCCACCATCAACGCACGATATGGCCTTTGATGCCATAGAGGATATTTTGACTATCAAGCGCGGTGGACTTTTGTCGGTGACCTTCATTGCCGCCATGCTTTTTGCAACTAATGGCACGCTTTCTTTGGTGTCCAATTTGGGCATCAGCTACAACATCAGCGACGTCAAAAATTTCTGGCTGCAGTACCTCAGTGCCTTTCTACTCACTATTGCACTCACTGTTTTGATCCTTGTGGCACTTGTCGCCTTAATCTTCTCGCAAGGCTTTACCGGTTGGCTCGCGGACCAAGGCTACATATTAGAATACAGCGCAACCATCATCTATTGGGTCCGATTGCTTGTGCTATTAACTACCATTTTAGTCGGCATATCCCTCGTCTACAACTACGGCCCTGTCCGTGGCACCGACTGGCGATTCATCAGCCCGGGGTCCATCCTCGCTACCGTACTCATCATTCTTTCATCCAATGGATTCGGGTACTACGTCGAGAATTTCTCGACCTACAACAAATTCTATGGCTCCATCGGGACCTTGCTGATTATGCTCCTATGGATCTACGTGAATGCCTTTGGTCTAATCATCGGCTTCGAACTTAATGCTAGCGTCAGCGGTGCCAAGCACGACAGAGAATTAAAGAACTCCTGATATGAAAAAGTGGCTTCTTCTTTTAAGCCTATTCTTTGGACTTCAATCCTTTGCACAAAATGAAATTTTAGGACTTTGGTACAACGACATCAAATCGTCCAAAATTGAAATCTACAAGGAAAATGGCACGTACCACGGCCGCATCGTTTGGCTCGAAGACCCTGCCAATTCCGACGGCTCCACTCCGCGTGTGGATGAGTTCAATGAAGACCCTAAGCTGGAAAAACGCCCCTTAATGAACCTCGTCATTTTAAAGGACCTCAAGTGGAATGCTGAAGACAAAGAATGGCAAGAGGGCACTATTTATGACCCCAACAACGGAAAAACTTACGAGTGCTATTGCCTTATGCAAGAAGACGGCACCTTGTACTTCAAAGGTTATGTTTTAGGCATTACTTGGCTGGGAAGAAGCACTGTTTGGACCAGGAATTAGTCGAAATTTTTACGCATTAAAAACCCCCGCGGGCTGCGCCCGCGGGGGTTTTTAGTTCAACTATTTTTCAATTATCGCATGAGCGAGAACTGCTGGTACTTAACGTACTCTAATCCTTCTAGATCGCGGTAGATGATTTTCGCGACATAGACACCTTCATAACAAGTCTTGTCTTCAAAGGTGCCGTCCCATCCGGTGTTGATATCCTTACTATAAAAGAGGATATTTCCCATACGGTTGTACACCTGCATTTCAAAGTAAGAGATAGCATTAGCCTTAACGATGTAGTAGTCGTTTTTCTCGTCACCGTTCGGCGTGAAAGCCGTTGGAGCAAACACAGCAGCCACATCACGTGGATCGGTAAGTGTGTCACAATCTAGTGCAGTTACATACACAGTATCAAACGCTTCATACTTACAATATCCCGTGCTTACAAGAATGGTATCATCTGCATCAAAGGTTTCCTGGAAGTTAGGACCACTTTGGCTAAGTCCAGTTACAAGTGTATTCCAAGTGTAGGCAAAGTTGAAGGTCATCGTAGGACCGCCTGCCAATGAGATTGATGGTGCACTTGTTCCGGATGGAGCAACCTCACCTTCTACACAATCTACCCAACCGGTAGTACTTACTAACTCGTTAAAATCAAAGTTTTGTGCGAGTGTAGGGAAAGAAGCCGGATTCAAATGCGCCGACATGTACGTTTGGATATCACCTGAAGAGCGCTCTTCTGACCATACACGGTACTCATCAAACTCTGCATTTGCATATACCGGAGCTCCTGTAAAAAAGCTTAAACCATATCCGAGGTATGTCGATGCATTCGAAGTCACATCGCCTAAAGACATGTTCTTTGAAGTCTCAAAACCACCATCGATGTATAAGGTTGCTGTAGTTGTACCTCTGTTCCAAGTCAGGGCAACGTGGTGCCAAGAAGCGTCGTTAATATCCGTGATGTTTCCAGTCATGTTATCGAAACCTCCAATAGCATCTACGGCCCCAAAGCCTACATGACCCTGCTGATCTACGTAAATGGCCCAACCTTGATTCGTTGCACTACGGTTGAATGCTAAATAGGTCAGCTGAGATACTGAATTCAAATTCACCCAGAACTCAACGGAAAAACTTGAGGTTCCAAAAGAAGTAAAAGTTGAATATGGAATCTCCAAATAGGTGGAAGTTCCGTTCATGGCAATAGCATTATTCGAAGGCGTTGAACGTGATACATTCACATTCACCACGTCCGTAGGACATACCTCCCAGCTATCATCATCAACGCTTACGGTCATTACCTGCCCAAATGCGGCAGCCGAAAGAACGACCATTAAGAGTGAAAATATTTTCTTCATTTATCGCGACTTGTGTTCCAAAAATAAGATTAATAATTGATTGTGGTGCGCTCACTCCAAATAGAGGAATGTACACCATCAAAAGCGATACATTTAGGCACGGTTCTCGAGCAATGACGGGACCATAATGCATAGGTGTTGGCACCTGTTCCATTAATACTCAACCAATTTCCTTCAGCAGTCGTAGCGGGAAGCATTGCTCCATGCGCGAGGTAATCGCCCGCAAAACACAAAGGACCTGCAATATCAAAGCTGCTTTTTTCTCCTTGTACAAACTCACCCGTATCGTTCCATACTTCTAATGCAAATGGACGGGCTTTTGTGTAGGCATCGCGCATGAAAAAGTCAGCACCAAGATGAATAAAGACGCGACTTTCGTCCAATACATATTCGATACGTGAGAGGGCAAAACCTGCCTCTGCATGGACCCATTGCCCAAATTCAGTAACAAGTTTGTACTGAGAATCGGCAAAAACTTCATGGACAATAGCACCGTATTCGGCCATACGGGTACGATCTGAGAGGGGTTCTGACGGTAGACCCCCACCAATATCTAAAGTGTGAATCTTTCCAGAGGATGTAGCGTTAATTTCATCGGCCAAGGCCTTCAAAGCTTCTAAAGCTCCCCGTTGCACCTCAAGGTCTTTCATCTGAGAGCCACTGTGCATATGCAAGGCGCTTACAGGATGGGCCAGAGCGGCATTAATTATCTCTTGCTTGCTGGAAATGGCAACGCCAAATTTGCTCTCGTTGCGGCTCACATCGAACATCTCTGGTGCACCGGTGTGTACTTGTGGATTCACTCGTATACCTATGGTACACGTTGCTTCTGAAGGGAATCGATTCAACTCCCCAATGGAATTCACATTGACGAGCATGTCGGTTAGTCCTGAAACACAATCTATCTCACTACGAGTCTTTACAGGAGAATCAAAGACAATTTTCGAGGGCGCACAACCTGCGGCCATGGCCATATTTACTTCCTCTATCGAGGCAGCCTCTAAACCATATCCTAATCCAACCAGATGCTTTAACATCTGAGGATGTGGATTCGTTTTTATTGCAATGGCATGTAAAGTCTCGCTCGGAAAACTCTTGGCGAGATATTGCAATCGTTCTTCAAGCAAAGGCAAATGAGCAACAATGAGACTGGTGTCCTGCTCATTAATCTGCCCCTTTACTCCGGCAATTACTTTAGATATATCTGAATTGGAGATCAACCAAACATCCTTTGAGCGTGTTCCTCGATAATTTCGATTACACGGTAGTCGTTGTGAAGGTCGATAGCATCTTCCTCCAAGAAAGCACGCACCGAATAAGCACCAATAGCTAGTCGAATAAAACTCTTATCCCCATACTGCACAGGTTGTCCAAAGAATACCTTATCGATACCGTCTTTGAAACCTTCATGAGTAGAGGTAGCTATGGCTTTAAACAAATCTTTCAACTCTGCATTGTTCAATGCGCGACCGCCTACCCATACTTGGAAACTGATGATGGACATGTTGGTCTTGAGCTGATCTGGCATCAATTTAAAATGCTCGGAATCTTCCAATCTAGCCATTACACCGGTTGCCCAACGAGTAATAATATCATCTGTTTGAGCAGTAGACCAATAGCTGTAGGCCTCCATTTCATCCAACGCAATCTCCCAACGCAGGCGCAGGGCCTTATTTTCTTTGGCTGGTAAATGCTCGCGCATGTTCTGCATGAACCATGGCACGTCGTATGCTGAGAATAATTTCCCATATGGCTCTATGATTGAGGCATCTACCTGCTTTAATTGCTCGCTCCATTTTCTTGGCACAAGCATCGCTGCACAGAAAGGAGGCGCTTGGAAGAATTTAGAACCCGTAAGCATAATCATCACACCTTTCTCTAAAAGGTCGTGTACGAGTTTTGGATCTACACGGAATTGACATAAATCGACCACCCACATGGTGCCGTCTTCAGGGTCGATAATATCAAGATCGTCTTTAATGCCCGATTTCGAACCAAAGACCAAAGACCCCACCACGGCAGCATCCTTATTATCGGCAATAATGTCTTTTATAGCCTTACTGCGATCGAGGATGTTCCCCTCTGCATCACGAGCATCTAGGTAGTGCACCTCACTCACGTGCTCAGGATCTACAAAATCTCCTTTAACAATATTGTCTCCGAACTGATTGTAGTTCGCGTAAAAGCGTGTTTCAGAAGCATAGCCAGAGCCCGAACCCAACTCCTCAGGACAGCTCACAATGTTAATGAGCTTTTTCTGTGGGTTCAGCATCAGTTGGAACATTAATGGATAGTACACCAAATCTGAACCTGAGGGACCGAAATAAATATCAAAAGGCTCGTTGTTTTCACTACCCACCAAATCACGGAGACGGTTGCTTTGCTTTTCAAGCAAGTTCTCGTAGTTCAATTCATCGTACTTGCCCAAGAACGCCTTTGCAACTCCGTGGGAGCGCGGTGTTAAAAGGTTCGCTGTACATGAACCTCGCTGCAGCAACGTTTCGTATTCTACTGGATTGAGATGGTACTTATTTCGGTTGGTACCTTCGATTAAGTGGACGCGTTCGTCACACCCTTGTTCTAATATTCTACCTATTTCTGCCTTGCTGACTTTGCTAGCCATAAAAATGTGTCTTGTTAGGTCGGAAAAATACCACCTAATCGAGGGATTATCAAGGCTAAGACACCTTATTATTCCACAACTTTTGGTAGTTTGGAGGTCCAAATAACGAGCACTATCAACTATGAAGCAATGGATGCCACTTTTGCGTACTTGGATTCTTCCAATCGCAATTCTTTTAGGTCTTAACGTAGCATTTTTAAGCCCTGCCTACCTAAGCGGTGATATTCTTGACCAAGACGATATCAAACTAGGATGGGCAAAGAGTAAAGAAATTCGCGACTACCGAGAAGCCACTGGTGAAGAACCCTTATGGACAAACTCCATGTTTAGTGGGATGCCAACTGCTCAAATTTCTACTATTTACAGCGGCAATATCTTTCAATACATCACTGGGCTCATCAAAACAATTGGGGGCACAACCTCTTCTACCTATATCATTTTCTATTTGATGATTGGAGGTTTCATTGGATTAAGAGGTCTCGGCGTGAACCATTGGCTCAGTACCATTGGCGGCTTTGCTTATGGTTATTCAGGCTTCTTTATCATTGGTTACGCAGCCGGGCACAATGCCAAAGTAAATACAGCCGCGTTCATTCCACTAATGATTATGGCACTGCTACTCATCTTCGAAAAGAAGAATTGGAAGGCAATGATTCTCATGGCCATTTTCGCCGGTCTGAGTATTCATAGAAACCACTTCCAGATCACCTATTACGCCGGCCTTTTTATGGGCATCATCTGGATTACTTACCTCATTCAATATGCCCGCGATAAGGCTCTCCCAGAATTTGCTAAGCTTACGGGTTGGCTTTTAGTTGCAGCAGTATTAAGCATTGGACCAAACCTCGCCAACATGTGGGGCACCCAAGTGTACACGAAAGAAAGCATGCGTGGTGGGATTTCCGAATTGACCAATAAAAACCAAAACCAAGGCGAAGGCGGACTCTCCTTCGATTACGCAATGGCGTGGTCTAGCGGCATCTATGAAAGTGTTGCTCTAGTCATCCCAAATGCCGCTGGCGGTGGTATGATGGTCGATTACTCAGATATGGGCACAGAAACCTTTGATCAGCTCGTCCGCGCGTTCCGTCAGCAAGGAATGAACGCCAGTCAAGCCGAGGCGCAAGCCAATCAATACATGGGTGCTGCCTTCATGAAGTGGACAGGAGAAAGCATGGGTAACGGCGCCTATTATGTTGGTGCGAGCGTATTCTTCCTTTTCTGCCTGGCCCTGTTCACCGTCGGCGGCACGATCCGTAATTGGGTACTAGCTTCAGGCGCGTTCTTCCTTCTCATGAGTTGGGGGTCCAATTTTGAAACTTTCAACAAACTCCTTTTTGACCTACTTCCACTCTACAACAAATTCCGCGTGCCGTCCATGGCGATGGTCGTTCTCTTCTTCCTGGTGCCTTTCTATGGCATCTACGGACTGAACACTTGGATCGGACTTGATAAGGCAGCGAGAATTAAAGCCTTTATTCGAGGAGCCGGTGCATTTGCAGGGTTCGTGGTCCTCTTTGGATTGATCGCGCCGTATGCGATGAACCTCGAAGGCGCGCGCGACGCAAGCTTCACACAACAAGGCTTTTCTCTCGATCAGCTTATTAGTGACCGTCAAGGAATCATTACAAGCTCAGCAATGCGCTCTCTAATCTTTGGATTGCTCACTGCTGCAGCCTTGTACGTATGGCACATTGGCAAGTACGGACAGGCAGCCATGATTGCATTTTTAGGTGCCATCACGTTAGGAGATCTATTCGTTTTCGATCGTGACCAATTAGAATTAGAAGATTTTCAAACCAAGCGTCAGTGGGAACAACAATATGCACCGAATGCAGCCAACCAAGCGATCCTGCAAGACAAGGACCCGCACTTCCGCGTTTGGAACAGCATGGCAGGTCTTACCAATGACAGTTATACCAGCTACCACCACAAAAGCATTGGTGGTTATCACGGTGCCAAGCTCCAGCGCTACCAAGACCTTATCGACAACCAACTGAACAAGCAAAACATGGCATGTTTCAGCATGCTGAATACCAAATATGTTATTGCTCAGGGTACCAACGGCCAACCACAAGCCCAGCGCAATCCGAATGCCTGTGGAAATGCCTGGTCGGTAAATAATGTGAATGTGGTCGCGAATGCGGATGCAGAAATGGCGGCGCTCACTGGATTTAATCCAAAGACTACTGCTATCGTGGATGCACGTTACAGTGACTACCTCGGCAACGAAACCACTTATGCCCCGGCAAAAGTCAAACTCAATGGCTACGATCCAAAATATATGGAGTACAGTTTTGAAGGCGGAAATGCCTTTGTGGTCTTCTCGGAAATCTACTACGAAGGCTCGGGCAATGATTGGCAAGCCTACATCGATGGTGAACCTGTAGAGCACATTCGAGTGAATTACACCTTGCGCGGCATGAAAGTACCCGCCGGAAGACATGAAATCGTGTTTGAATTCAAACCAGCCTCGTACTACACGGGTAAAAAAGTGAACATGGCTGGATCTGTACTTCTGCTTCTAATACTCACCTACTTCGGCTGGACCAACTACAAGGAAAAGAAGGCGTAAAATTTTAGCCTTAAAGCAAAAAAAGCCACCCGCTGCGCGGGTGGCTTTTTTTGTGGGTCCTATTTTCCCTTAATTACCAAACACAGCCTTTAGCACGGCCTTGGCTTGAACACTTCTTTCATAGGGTGCTGTAAGCGCTGTGTCCAACCTTGGACTTTGCTGCTTGTGAGATTTGATGAAGTCAACGATTCCTGGTGTATTTCCATAGCTGAAGACCTCTCCTGCCCGAGCATCGCGAATGATCCCTGCTGCATCGCCATCCACTGGACCCAATCCCAAAATAGGATTGCCGGCACCTAGATAGTCAAAGAGCTTCCCAGGAATATGCCCTTTTGCACTCTCTACCTCCGGGAGCAAGAACAGTGACAAGTGACTGGCCATCATCATGGCATTCAATTCCTTTTTTGGCACATATTCCACAAACTCTAACTGAACATGCTCAGCGGCATTCTCTAAACGTTCCTTGCTCAATCCGTCCCAAGAACCAATTACTTTCAGAATTACCGGGAAGTCGAGCTGATTCAGGGCCGCTACAAAATCGGCCACGGGATATTGCGCAGCCAAAGTGCCTGCGTAAGTAATGGTAAAACCCTCCTGACGATCAGCTTGCCTGCCTGCGAAGTCCTCCGCATCAAAACCGTTGGTCACCGTGTGCACCTTGGTCGCCGGCAGGGCGCCTTTACTTTGGTAGAGTTTACTCCATGCTGGACTCACACTTAACAAAGCATCGCAAGAAGAGAACACCTTTCGTTCTAATCCGCGCTCGTAGGCACGAGTAAGGGCGGTAGGGTAGAATTTACGGTAGTAATAAATATCAGTCCACGGATCGCGGAAATCAGCAGTCCAATGGATGCCGTGATTCTGCTTCAACTTCAATCCTACCAGCTGGGTGCTGTGCGGCGGAGAAGTTGTAATCCAGTGCCTCACATCATGCTGCTTTATGATTTGCTCCGCAGCCCGATAGGCGTGATCGTTCCAGCCTTTACGAGCGTCGGGAACAAAGAAATTGCCACGAACAAATCGAGCAATCTTCTGCAGCATACTCACCTTGGCATCCTCACCACTAAATCCGCTAAAAGGCACTTGTTTTTTACCGGTCACCTTCTTGTAGGCGCCAAACTTTTCACTGGTCCCTGTGCGAATTACGGTAATGCCATCGACCACATCTGCTTGTAAGCCTTCATCGCGCAATGGATAGGTGGCCTTATCCGCATCCACGGTAACCACGAACAGCTCTACGCCTTCACGAGCTAGGTATTTGCTGAGCTTCAACCAACGCTGAACGCCGGGTCCGCCTGCAGGAGGCCAATAATATGTGATGATTCCTAGTTTCAAGGCTACTTATCTTCTTTCACCTCCTCGTAGTCGATGTATTCACCCACATCTTTTCTTACGCGCGATTTCTTTTCTCCTCTAGAGCGAGTAGCATTTCCTTTTCTACTTCCCTTGTTGCCAGGACCAAAAAATCCATCTAGCCAGCGGAACACAAACCAGGCAACAACAGAATAAAGAATAAATCGGAACAACATATTTCTTGAATGAATCTAGAGCAATATAAAAAAGAATCCCGGCGCCGTTGGCGCCGGGATTTCAAAAGTTCTTCAGCTTAATTAGCGGCTCAAATACAAGCTGCGCTCACTGTATAGTTTCTTGAATACCGGATCTTTCAAATCCTTGATGAATCGAATCTCCTCACCAGTAGACTTCATCTCTGGTCCAAGCTTCTTGTTCACGTTCGGGAATTTGCTGAACGAGAATACAGGGATCTTGATCGCGAAGCCATCCATCTGTGGATTGAAGTTGAAGTCCTTGACTTTCTTCGTGCCCAACATGACTTTTGTGGCGTAATTCACGTACGGCTCACCATAGGCCTTACAGATGAACGGTACAGTACGCGATGCACGAGGGTTGGCTTCGATGATGTATACGATATCGTCTTTTACTGCGAACTGAATGTTGATCAGCCCTTTGGTATCTAGCGCCTTCGCAATATTGATCGTATGCTCCTTGATCTGCTCCATAACGAGCGGCCCGAGGTTAAACGGCGGCAATACAGCTGAGCTATCGCCTGAGTGAATACCACACGGCTCAATGTGCTCCATGATTCCAATGATGTAGGCATCTTCACCATCACAAATGGCATCCGCCTCTGCTTCGATGGCCCCATCTAAATAGTGGTCAAGAAGTACGCGGTTGCCTTCAAACTCCTTGAAGAGATTGATCACGTGGCGCTGAAGTTCTTCTTTGTTGATCACAATCTTCATCCCTTGACCACCCAATACGTACGACGGACGTACAAGGATTGGGAAGCCTAACTCATCAGAGATATCCAAAGCCTCATCTGCGTTCGTGGCTACATCAAATTTCGGATACGGAATGTTGATGTCCTTAAGTAGCGTTGAGAATCGGCCCCTATCTTCTGCCAAATCCAATGCTTCGTAAGAAGTACCGATAATTTCGATGCCGTAACGGCTCATCTTCTCGGCCAATTTCAATGCCGTCTGACCGCCCAACTGAACGATAACACCGCGAGGCTTCTCGTGAAGAATGATGTCATAAATATGCTCCCAGAATACCGGCTCGAAGTATAGCTTATCTGCAGTATCAAAGTCTGTACTTACCGTTTCCGGGTTACAGTTGATCATGATGGTTTCATAGCCTTCTTCGCGAGCACTCAAAACACCGTGTACACAGCTGTAATCAAATTCAATACCCTGACCAATGCGATTAGGTCCCGAACCTAAAACAATGATTTTCTCGCGGTCGGTTACCTCACTTTCGTTTTCAATGATCTCCACGCCGTCCGCAGTCACGTAAGGCATCTCGAAGGTAGAATAGTAATATGGCGTCTGCGCTGGGAACTCTGCAGCACAAGTATCTACGAGCTTCCATACACGCTTAATACCGAGATCTGTTCTCTTTTGGTGCACCTCGCTTTCGAGGGCACGAACCATGTGAGCAATCTGACGATCGGCAAAACCTTTCATCTTCGCCTCTTGAATCAGATCCTTCGGCAGACTCTCAAGGCTGTGCTTTTCAATACGCGCTTGCACCTTTGCGAGATCTTCAATCTCCTTCAAGAACCACATGTCAATCTTCGTGATGTCGAAGATTGTACGCAGCGGGATCCCCATTTGGATCGCATCATAGATGACAAACAAACGGTCCGATGAAGCGTGCTCTAGTTTGTGCAGAATAGTGTCCTGATCGGTCAGTCCTTTACCGTCGGCACCCAAGCCATTGCGCTTTATTTCGAGCGATTGCGCCGCTTTATGCAAGGCTTCTTGGAAGCTGCGGCCAATTCCCATAACCTCCCCTACGGCTTTCATCTGAATGCCTAATCGCGTATCGGCGCCTTCGAATTTCTCAAAGTTCCAGCGAGGGATTTTTACGATGACATAATCCAACGTAGGCTCAAAGTATGCTGTCGTCGTTTTGGTGATCTGGTTCATCAGCTCATCCAAGGTGTAACCAATGGCCATCTTGGCTGCAATCTTTGCGATTGGGTATCCCGTTGCTTTTGATGCTAATGCTGACGAGCGGCTCACACGAGGGTTGATCTCAATAGCAACAATATCCTCGTTTTCATCCGGGCTCACTGCAAACTGCACGTTACAGCCACCTGCGAATGTTCCAATGCTACGCATCATTTTAATCGCCATATCACGCATCTTTTGGTACGTGGTATCGCTCAATGTCATTGCAGGAGCAACGGTAATTGAATCACCCGTGTGGATACCCATTGGGTCCATGTTCTCAATAGAACAGATGATTATAATATTGTCGTTTTTATCGCGAAGTAACTCCAGCTCATACTCCTTCCATCCGAGCAGGGCCTTATCAATCATTACTTCGTGGATAGGACTAATCTCTAGTCCACGGCTGAGGGCCGTATCAAATTCATCTTCAGTGTGCACGAACGTAGCACCTGCACCACCGAGGGTAAATGAGGCACGCACACAAAGCGGAAAGCCGAACTCCTGGGCAGTTTCCTTTCCGCGTAAGAAGCTCTTCGCAATGCGAGACGGTGCCATAGGCACATCAATCTCCTCCATCAATTTGCGGAACTCGTCTCTATCCTCGGTAATGTTAATGGCGTCAATATCGACACCAATAATTTTCACGCCATTTTCTTCCCAAATACCCTGCTTATCGGCTTCGATACAAAGGTTCAACGCAGTTTGTCCACCCATAGTAGGAAGAACTACATCGATATCGGGATGCGTCTGTAAAATCTCCTCAATACTCTCAACTGTTAGCGGCTTGAGGTAAATGTTATCGGCAACAACTTCATCAGTCATGATGGTTGCTGGATTGGAATTAATGAGGGTAACAATGATGCCTTCTTCGCGAAGAGAGCGCGAGGCTTGTGATCCAGAATAATCGAACTCACATGCTTGGCCAATAACGATAGGACCAGATCCGATTATTAAGACGTGCTTGATGGAAGTATCTTTCGGCATGAACTTAAGATTTGTGCAAATTTAGGCGCCGTGAGGCCAAAAAAAAGGTGTTGCGAATGGCAACACCTATATATTATCAAAAGGTTTTGAACATCTTAACCTTTGTAATTTCCTTTATCACTAACAGTCAAACGCTTACGACCTTTAGCGCGACGTGACGCCAATACTTTACGGCCATCAGTGCTTTCCATTCTTGAACGGAATCCGTGCTTGTTTCTACGTTTTCTATTGCTAGGTTGAAATGTACGCTTCATAACTACTTCTTTTAACCCGTTATTCTTCGGGGGTGCAAATATAAGTCCTTCTATTTATCCTACAACCCATAAGGCTAAAAAATGTGAGACTTATTTTTCTTCTGAATCGATTTTCAAATATACCCCTAGTTACAGACAATTGGTACCTTTAACGAATAATGAATCTATGACGTTTGCCTGAGCATCTATATTTGAGCTCAAGAAAAAAACGCATATCAATGATCGCAACTATGGCTAACCCTTCTGCAATGTGGGACTCGAGATACAGTAAACGAATCTATGCCTACGGCAAAGAACCCAATGTATTCTTCGCCAATGAATTGGCAAAAATCCCAACGGCCGGTCTGCTACTGCCAGGCGAAGGCGAAGGCCGCAATGCTGTCCATGCTTTAAAAAACGGATGGAATGTCATTGCATTTGACCAAAGCGACAAAGGGCGTGATAAGGCGGTCGCATTGGCAGAAGATCATGGATTGGAACTAGATTTCACAGTAGCTGATGCCCGTGAATTTCAATGCCCTGTATTGGTAGACGTTTTGGCTTATTCTTATTTCCACCTGCCTCCCACCGACGTGCACAGCATTTACGATAAGCTGAATGGTTTTCTAGCTCCCGGAGGCAACCTCATATTTGAGGCTTTTTCAACGAAGAACGTTGGTATGGGCAGTGGCGGCCCACAAACTGAGAGCATGTGTTTCACTGTTGATGAGGTGAAAAGCATGTTTAGTTCGTTCAAAGAAGTGGAAGTATGGGAGGAAAAAATCACGCTCAACGAAGGACTCTATCACGACGGCGAGGCATGGGTCATTCGTGCTCGAGGCATGAAATAAACAACACCAATTTTATTATACGTACCTTTGCGCCTGATTTTAAGGGGTGTCTATCTTCCATGTAGGGTAAAATTGAAAGGAAGCGCTGACACTCTAGTAGGCGTACCCAGCGGAACTGGGCAATTTTAAAGGCCGATATGGCCAACCTTATGGAAACGTATAAAGACAGCGGTCTTCACCCGGATATTATCCGCGGTGTAGAAGCATTGGGATTCGTTGAACCGACCCCTATTCAAAAAATGAGCATTGAACATTTGCTCGAAGAACAAACAGACCTTATTGCATTTGCTCAAACTGGAACTGGAAAAACGGCAGCATTCTCGCTACCTATCCTGCATCAGCTTGAAGGAGACGTGCAACACGTTCAGGCTATTGTTCTTGCTCCAACGCGTGAACTTTGTTTACAGATTGCAAAGGATATTGAATCCTATGCAAAATTCATGGACGTGAAAGTGACTGCCGTATATGGCGGTTCACCAATCTCGAAACAAATCAAAGAACTTCAAGGCCGTCCACAAATAGTAGTGGGTACACCAGGACGTACACTAGATTTGATCGAGCGTCGTAAACTTCGCATTGAGGATGTCCAATTCCTTGTGCTAGACGAAGCTGATGAAATGCTAAGTATGGGCTTCCAAGATGAATTGGACGCCATTTTAGCCAACACTCCGGAATACAAACAAACGCTTTGCTTCTCTGCAACGATGCCGGACGGAATGAAGCATCTAACGAAGAAATACCTCAAGGAGCCCAAAGAAATCTCTGCAGGCAAGCGCAACATCAGTGCTTCGAACGTAGAGCATGAACTATATGTAGTGAGCTCTAAGAATACTTATGAGGCGATGCGCCGCATCCTTGATTTTAATCCAGAGATGTACGGGATTGTCTTCTGTCGTACGCGTAGAGAAACACAAAGCATTGCAGAGCAGCTTGTAAACGACGGCTACCGTGCTGAAGCTATTCACGGTGACCTCAGCCAAGCGCAGCGCGATGATGTAATGAAGCGATTTAGAAATAAATCACTCAACGTCATGGTCGCTACCGACGTAGCTGCTCGTGGTATTGATGTAAATGACCTTACGCACGTAATTAACGTAAACATTCCAGACGATCCTGAGGTTTATGTGCACCGTTCAGGTCGTACAGGACGTGCAGGAGCAAGCGGTATTTCACTTGTCATCACTCACGGCCGAAACATGCGCAAGGTAAAAACTTTGGAGCGTGTCATCGGTAAAACCTTTGAAACTAAAATGGTCCCTTCTGGTGAAGATATTTGCCAAGTAAAGATGCGTCAAGCCATTGGCGATCTTGAAAAAATGGATCACGTATATGAGCTCGACCCGCAATTAGTGGAAGAGGCCATGGATAAATTGGCCCATCTAAGCAAGGCCGATCTTATTGAACGCTTCCTAGGTCATGAGGTAAGCACTATCCTCAGTCGTTACCGTGGTGCTAGAAACATCAACGAAACGGCGAAAAAAGCTAAAGAGCACGGACGTAGAGACTCTCGTACAGGCAGTGAAGAAGGCTTCAAAACAATTGTTGTTGACCTTGGCTACCGCCAAAATGTGAATCCGTCGAGACTCATGGGTGTTATTAATGACGCCATGGACGGAACAAAAGTGCGTATCGGTAAGATTGACATGGACAAAACCTTCACTCGTATTGATGTTGAAGAACGTCATGCAGCTGAAATTGCCGCTCGACTCTCAGGGGCGAAGACTGGTTCCTATGTAATCAACGCTTACTTTGAAGAAGGTGGTGCCAAACCACAGCGCAGCGGTCGCAGCAGTTACGGTGGAGGACGTCGTGATGACAGAGGCGGTAGAGACCGTGGTGGACGCGGGCGTCGCGATAGCGGCAATAGCTTTGAAAAACGTGGTCGCAGAGAAGATCGTGGAGGTTTTGAAAATAGAGGTCGACGCGAAGACCGTGGCGGCTTTGAGCGTAGAGAGCGTCGTGACTTTAATGACCGTCCGAGAAGAGAAGATGGCGGATCGAATAGATTTGGCCGCGATTTCGGCGATCGTCTAGAATCTCGCGAGGACCGTCCAAGAAGAAAGAGAATTGGCGAAGACAGATTTGACGGCGGAAAGCGTAAATCTTCGAAGTCAAAATCCAAAGGAAGTTCTAAATTTAAGGGCGCACCAAGGAGAAATAGATAATGAAATCATTCAAGGGCAAAGTAGTTTGGATTACAGGAGCAAGCAGTGGTATAGGCCGTGCATTAGCCCAAGCCTATTCTGACGAAGGAGCCTTTGTTATTATCTCGGCCCGAAGAAAAGAACTGCTTGAAGAAGTAAAGTCGAGTGTAAAAGAACCGTCTAATTGTATGGTTCTTCCACTCGATCTTACCCAACATGACCAAGCATCACATTGGGTTCAAGAGGCGCTTTCTTTCAAAGGCCATATTGACATCCTCGTTAATAATGGGGGCATTGGTCATTTGGGCTCCGTGGACGAAATGGACTTTGAGGTAGAACGCAGGGTCATGGAAGTCAATTTTTGGGCAGCCGCTGCGCTGACCAAAGCAGTTTTACCATCTATGCTTGACAGAAACCAAGGAGAGATTTGGACAGTTGCCAGCATTCTTGCCTATTTCGGGAGCCCAAAGCTCGCAGCTTATGCAGCAAGCAAATTCGCCGTGATGGGTTATTTCGAATCCTTACAATATGAGTTAGCAGGCACTGGTGTCCACGCAGGCATCTTAAGTCCTGGCTTTATCAACACGGCAGTCACATTAAGTAGTCTTGGACCGGATGGCAAGCCTATTGGCAAGAACAGTGTGGCCCAAGAAAAGGGGATGTTGCCCGAGGAATTGGCACAAAAATTTTTGAATAAAACAAGAAAGACTCGTCCACCAAAGAACATTGTTATCGGTAAATATGAACGCTTTTCGGTTCCTTTTAAGCGAATACTTCCGAGGTTGTTTCGCATTGTCTATGGAAAACTGACGAATGTCACTCGCAAGAAGAAGGACTAAACTTATATTTGGATTCAAATCTACAGACTCATGGCAGAAGGAATCATTAGAGACGCGTACTTAAAAACAGAGAATGCAGCGGCACTGAGCGACAGCTATATGAATGCACAACCGTGCAAGTACCTTGTCATGGAGAATTTCTTTACGGAAGAAATAGCCAAGGATCTCTTCGAAAACTTCCCGTCAATTCAAGATTTGAATGTGAAGCGTAAGAGTCTGAATGAGGACAAAAGCGAAGATTACCACTTCGAACGCTGGCATCCTTCATTCGCTAAAATCAGAGAGGCAGTTTCGTCCAAGGAATGGTACGAGCAATTGACCCGTATTACCGGTATTGAAGGTCTACACACCACAACAGATGCCTTAGGCTCTGGGGTTCACCAAGGGAAGAACGGTTCTTATGTAGATATTCATATTGACGTGAACATGAACCCAAAACTGGGTCTTTGGAGACGTATTAATCTACTTGTATATCTTAACAAAGATTGGAAACCAGAATATGGTGGTGATCTAGAATTATGGAACAAGGAAATGACAGAATGTGTCGTAAAGGTCCCTCCAACGTTCAATACAGCAGTGATCTTCTATACAGATGATAACAGCCCTCACGGCTACCGCAAAATCAACATCCCTGAAGGCGAAAGTAGAAAGAGCTTCTATACTTACTTCTACACAAAACCAGAAGACGGAGTGAGTTACAGAGATTCAAAATTCATTTCAAGACCCGACGACGCAGCAGGCAAAAAGTTAGCTACAGGAGTCAAAGAAACATTAAAGATTAATGGAAAGAAATTCTTGAAATTTATCGGACTAAAAGATCTCGATTTCCAAGACAAGAATTAAGATTCCACAACTCAACGCTCCTTTTTACAGAGGCGTTTTTTTATCCTACGTGCATATTACCCTTTGGGTAGGTAAAGGTGTTCGATTCAGGGCGAGTACCACTTAAAGCAAACGCTAAGGTTAGAGTCCCTACCCTACCCACAAGCATACTTAGCATTATGACCACCTTACTGCCGAAACTTAAATCAGCGGTAATTCCAGTACTTAATCCAACAGTACAAAAGGCACTTACCTGCTCAAAGGCTAAATCAAGAAATGCCATCTGAGGCTCCAAAATAGTCAACACAAAAATGCCCAAGAAGATGAACACTATAGCGAACAAGAATACTGCGAAAGCCCTGTTCATAAGCTCCCAAGGAATTTTATTCTTGTAAAGGTTGATGTCCTTTTTACCGCGAATCGTCGCAGCAGCACTTAAAAAGACTAAGGCAAACGTGCTCGTCTTGATACCTCCCGCTGTTGAACCAGAACCTCCACCGATGAACATCAAAAAGATCATCATCAGCATCGCAGGCATCGCCATTGCACCTATGTCAATGGTGTTGAAACCGGCCGTTCTAGCAGTAATACTTTGAAAGAAGCTATTCGATAGGTGGTCACCAATCTGCCCCTCAAAATTCAAGGTTAAGGCAAAAACCAAACCTCCTACCACAAGCAGTATTCCAGCTACAGATAGACCGATCTTAGTTCCCAGTCGCATACCACGCCAGCTCTTGATTAAGCTTTGCTTTCTCCATGGCTGAGCGAGCACATCAGACAATGTTCCAAAACCAATTCCTCCTAGGACAATTAACAAGGCAATGACCCAATGAACGCTTGGCATAAGCGCCGCCCCAGGGGTAGCTAATGAGTCGGAGAATAGAGAGAAGCCAGCATTATTGAATGCACTAATACTATGGAAGATGCTGTGGAACATGGTATTGCCCAAAGAGTCGAAATGCGGGAACCAGATGATCCCTAAAGCAATAGCCCCCAAAAGCTCCATGGTTAAAGTCAGTCTAAATATGGCACCAACCAGCCTACCACTTTGCTGCATACTCTCCCCGAGATTCTCACTCATGAAGTTTTGCTGACGCATACCAAAACCACCACGAAGAATCGCAAAAAGGGCCGCAAAGGAAATGATATTCAAACCTCCTAATTGCATCAGGATCATGACGATCATTTGACCCTTAAAAGAAAGTACGGTAGAGATATCCACAAGGCTTAGGCCAGTAACACAACTGGCACTAATACTGGTAAACAATGCCGTCACTAAGTCCAAAGCCTCTGGGCCAGCAGTCATCTCGGGAAGCATCAATAAACCTGTCCCTATGGCTATCAAAATGATAAAACTGATGATAAGTAAGGTAGGAGCACTTAAATTAAAATCGGGCAATCGCTCACCAACCTTACCAAACTCTAAGAAAACGATGATCATTACGTAGAATTGGAGCAATAAGACGAACCCACTTTGCAGGCTACTGACACCAATAGCATCACCTAAAACACTGAGGAGCTCTACGCCTCGAATGTTTATTGTCAAGATATCAAGCACCAAGAAGACCATTAGAATGGCCTCCCATTTCCGGGATTTAATGAATTCCCAAGGATGGAAATTGTAAATAATTTCTACGATGAATTTGATCAAGTAATAGCCTATTGAGGCACGAACTATAATCCCAATGATGTGGTTTTGGGCTTCAGTTAATTCATAGCCATGAAAAACAATCAAGGAGACAATTGTGCTCAGGGCAACGAAAAAAGAGAGTTTGGATAAGGCCCCGAGAACAAAATCGCGACTATCGTACAGGCGTATGTTGACCTGCTCTCTGAAAGCATTGAAACGTTGTTTGAAACTCAAAACAGAAAATTTCTATTATCGAAGTTACACTATTCTTGGGAATCGGTCCCTCGAACGGTGTAGTCGATATAAGATTTCGCCTCAACAAGAGTACTTCCCGTCAAAACGTTCACCGCTTTCTTTAAAGCCGCTCTCTCGTCATTAAGGAAGTAAACACTTCGCGCCTTGTTAATGAACTCCTGACCAAAATCTGCTTTGGATTCCAATACACGCAGTTCATCTTCAACGTCCCAAAGTTGCTCGTTGATTTTTTTAAGTTTCTCGGCAAGATCATGAACCGTTGAAGGGTCGTCCACAGAATTGTACACAAATTTCACACCTTCGGACAGAGCATCCATCTCTCGCTGAACATTCGTGAGTTTTTCTGCATCAGAGATACGCTCACTTTTAATGACAAGGATGGTATGCTTATCAATAATCTCCCCGTTGGCAACTTCAATTTTCATCTCGACGATTCTTAGTCCTCTAAACGAGCAACTGCATCTTTAACCCGGCGCACAGCCTCTTGCAGATCGCTCTCTGCAGCAGCATAAGAAAATCTGATATATCCCGGCAATCCAAAGGCATCACCAGGTACGGTGCTAACCAATCCTTCCTCTAACAAGTACATGCTTAGGTCAAGCGATGTTTCGATAGTCTTGCCTTCAAATTTTTTACCTAAAAGTTCACTTACCCTTGGGAACACATAAAATGCTCCTGGAGGAGTATCCAATTCGAATCCTGGAATTTCATTAATCCAACCTACCATCTTTTCACGACGACCGGCAAAAGTATCCACCATATATTTTACGGTAGATGGATCTGCCTCAACTGCAGCTTTACAGGCACGCTGCGCAACAGAATTGGTCCCTGAAGTAAAATTTGACTGGAACTTCGTACATGCTTTAGCGAGCCACTCCGGAGCACCAATATAACCGATACGCCATCCGGTCATTGCAAAGCCTTTAGAAAGACCATTCACCGTAATTGTTTGGTTATAAACCTCAGGGAAGCTTGCAATACTCACATGCTCTACTTCACCATAGTTAAGCAGCTCATAAATCTCGTCTGAGATGATATGTAGATTCGGGTGCTTAGCAACAACCTTGGCAATTTCAGCCAATTCTTCTCCGCTGTAAATAGCACCACATGGGTTATTCGGCGAAGAGAAGATGAGCACTTTTGATTTATCTGTAATTGACGCCTCTAACTGGTCAGCAGTAATTTTAAAGCCGCTTTCCTTAGAAGTTGGAAGCACCTTCACTACGCCACCACAATACTTTGCCTGGTCCATGTAGCTTACCCAATATGGTGCTGGAATGATCACCTCATCACCTGGATTTACTAAAGCTAAGAATACATTAAGCAGGCTCTGTTTTGCTCCAGTGCTAACTACAATTTGCTCGGCATTGTATTCTAGATTATTATCTCTTTTGAATTTAGCAGCAATAGAATCACGCAAATCCGCAAAACCAGGAACTGGCATGTAGTGTGTGTAATTCTGCTCCATTGCCTCATTGGCTGCTTCTTTAATGAAATCTGGGGTGTCAAAATCTGGCTCACCTAAAGACAAGCTGATCACGTTCTTACCCGTGGCGCTCAATTCTCTGGCTTTCTTAGCCATTTCAATCGTCATTGGAAGGCCCATTTCCTGGGCGCGTTGCGAAAGTGCTTTCATTTCTAAATTCCTATTGTGGGACGGCAAAAATAACGATATTTGTTACCCTTAACATACTTTCATGGAAGCATTTATTGAAATTCTAAAGTACACTTTTCCAGCAGCCTTAATGCTGTTACTCACTTACCTTCTACTGTCCAATTTTGTAGATAACGAGGAAAAGCGTCGCGCATTCTACTTGCGTAAGGATTTGCAGAAGAAATCACTTCCTATGCGCATGCAAGCTTTCGAGCGCATCATTATGTTGCTAGAAAGAATCACGCCTAACCACCTTGTTATTCGCATCAAACCTGGCAACATGTCCATTGGCCAATACCGCAAAGCCCTTGTAGAGGCTGTTCGCCAAGAGTTTGATTACAATATCACTCAACAAGTTTATGTAAGCGACGATGCATGGAACCATGTGGTAAGTGCCAAAAGCCAGGTGATCAGTATCATCAACAAAGTAGCAGGTACACTTGGCGCAGAAGCCACTGCTGCTGATCTAGCAAAAGAGTTGATTAATGCAGAAATGGCGGGTGAGATTTTTCCTACGAAAGCAGCAATCCTACTAATTAAGCACGAAGCTGCTCGCTCATTCTAAGCCAACAACTTTTCTACGAGAATTCTGCTCGCTTCAAAAGGGCTTAAAATCCCTTCGGTTACCTTTTCTAACAGGTCTAGCTGTTGTTTCTTCCAGTCTTGATTTTTTGTTAGGCTAGTAAACAGGAGTGCGCCCACATTCTCTTTAAACCAATACTCTCTTTGCTCTTGCCTGTTGTTTTCTAACCAACCATTGAGCATACTGTGGCGGTAATATTTGTCTAATTCCGTCCAAACTGCCTCCATCCCTTTTGATTCTAACGCACTGATCTGAACCACGGGTGTTTGCCAACTGTCTCTATGACGCGAAACCAACTGGAGTGCATTTCGAAGCTCGAGAGCACTATGATTGGCCTGCTTTTCGCGAGGGCCATCACATTTATTTAAAGCGATAATATCCGCCATTTCCATAATACCCTTCTTAATGCCTTGAAGCTCATCACCAGTGCCAGGCATCGCTAAAAACAAAAAGCAATCTGTGAGCTTACTAACCACTGTCTCGCTTTGCCCTACACCAACAGTTTCAACAAAAATGAAATCAAATCCCGCTGCTTCGCATAATGCCACTGCTTCATAGGTACTCCGAGCAACACCGCCTAACTTACCACCTGAGGCAGATGGGCGAATAAAAACTCGATCGCTCTTACCTATAGACTCCATGCGCGTCTTATCACCAAGAATACTTCCCTTAGACAATTCACTTGAAGGATCCACCGCTAGAATGGCTAGCTTAGACTCAGGGTCTAGTTCCAAGAGAAAGGAACAATAGGATTCTAAAAACGTACTCTTCCCTACACCAGGCACACCACTCACTCCAATAACAAATGCATTCTTAGCATTAGGAATAATAGTATTTAAAAGCTCCCTTGAGTCAGACTCATCTTTCTCCGAGGTACTTTCAATCAAAGTGATAGCAGTAGATAGTGCGGCCATATCGCCTTCAATGACTTTTTGAGTCAATTCCGAAATCTCTGGCTCGCGCCGTTTAGCACCTTTCCATTTGGGATTGATAAACGGTGCTTCTTCTACTCCTTTGGCGATATTTAGTGCACTCTTTTTTGACATTTAAGCCTGATCAATGTAATCTTGAAGATAACTAAAATCGGCAGTCAAAGCACCTTCCCTACATTCGCAGGCTCCCAGCAACACCCCATCTAAATCACCGTTAAATAGATTTGGAAGTACATGTTGAAGTAAATCTTTACCGAAACTCTCGGACGCATCACGCGGCAATTCGCAAGGCAAATTATCCACTGCCATGACTCCTATTGATTTTGGATCGTCGTATCGGGTCTCTTTTTCAGTATGAGGTAGATATCCGTAAAAAGGCCTTTCTATGGTTGAAGGTCTGATCGTTGATGCCACTGGACCATCTATATCACAACTAATATCAGCAACGTACTTAATATTGAATTCAGGCTTCTTCGCATCTTCCCTAGTGAAGATGTATGGCGCCCTACTATCGTAATAATGACCGGCAATATAGAGGTGCGCATGCTGCGCATATTCCATAAAGTTCGATTCAAAACTAGAAGGATCTTTAAACAACTCAGTCCTATTCAAAGGGCTACCGTCCCTAGTGCGGTAATATTCCTCCACATCCAGTTGCGCCCAAAATGGCCCAACGGCTTCTTTTACTTGCGAATGGTGAATATTTGGAATACCCGAGGCAATCAAGGTCTCTACTGCACCCTGAGCCACACGACCTGCACCAGTTAAGATTATTCTCAATTCTTCCGACCAATGAAGATCCTTGAGCTGCTCAAACATCTCGACTAAATCAAAACACTTATGTGCTGGCTTCAATGTGAACTGCCCAGTTTTCTCTCCCCAACCTCTTAGTCCATTGTACGCACCAACCAAACCTGCAAAACGCCCAAAAGCGACTACGCGCTGACCATTTTTCTTAAGCAGTTCATAATCAATAAGGGTAATGTTTTTTTCAACGCATGCCTTCAACAGTTTAGCGTTGTAAGGCTGCTCTTTAAAAGTATGCGAGAAGAAAAAATAGGTCTTATTGGGAATCAATTCCGAAATAGGCACCTCTTTCACACCTAGCAGTACATCACAATCTGAAAGATCGCTTTGCAATGATATTCCCGCCCTCTTGTATTCATTATCGCTAAATGCACGCAATGGACTTGGCTGAGCTACAACTTCACAATTGAACTTTTCTTTCAGACTTTTCGCCTGTAAAGGAGTTAGTGCAACTCGCTTGTCTATGGGAAGCTTACCCTCTTTGATCAATCCTATTTTCATCTAAGCAATTTACGCTAAGAATGTAAAGGGAAAAAGGCAGTGTTAAGTCTTATTCATTCTTCGCAAAAAGAGAACCGAACCGACTCAAATAAGCCCGAAAGCCTAAACACTGATTACAAACTATAGGTACTTTTTTATTGTCTTAGCTTCAGGGTAAACCTGATGAAAATGAAGCGACTTTTACCCCTTCTTCTACTTTACTCGTTTTCACTTAAAGCCGAACTCCCTCCGTGTATAGTGAATATTATCGCTCCCATCACTAATGTTTGTGGCAATGACAGTGTAGCACTCTATGCATCTTCTGTGGGCAACTCTAACGGAGCTTCTTTTAGCTGGAATTTAAATGGTATCGCCATACAAGGTGCCAATAGCGACACGCTCTGGGTAAGTGGCTCGGGAACTTATGGAGTGACGATGCAAAAGGGCAATTGTACAGCAATTGCTTCGGTAAATATTACGAGCACTCCCCCACCTATAGACCTCAAAATTAACGGTGCTGGGGTGAAAGACTCAATTCTACCAAACGGACGTTACCTCGCCTATTCCTGTTCAAGTAACGGATCATATGCTTTCGCTTTGACCACTCCATCTAATCAATACGATGGTTGGCAAATAGATTTTGGGAATGGCAATACGCAAAGCGGCTCAGGCCCTTTAAATGGTCTTTCCTCGCAGAGTTTTCAAATAGGATGGAACTACGGCTCGATAACTTTGTACAGTGGAGCATGTGATTCTACACTCAACTTCGTCATTTATCGTTCATATACACCGATTTCCTCCATGTCAACCCTCTCAGATCAATTCGGTTGTTCCAACGGGACTGATAGTGTATTGATCGACGTTGCGGACAATTCCTACCAAGGAGACTCAATGAATTACATACTAATCTTTAATGATGGGCGACCAAACCAATCCTTATCCACTCCTTTATCGAATCCTTATTCACTTTCAATTGGGACTACGTGCTCACTGCCCGATTCTAGCCTACGAATTTCCTTAGTTGTTGAAGACCCCTTATGCGGAACTTCCGATACCTCAAGCCTTAGCTTTACCAGATATGAAAAACCCGAAAGTCAATTCAACTTACATGATACAGTATGTTTAGCTGATGATATTTCGCTAACCAGTCTTTGGTCAGGTTCCTGTGTTGACGATTTAAACTACAATTGGACAGTATCTCCTCAAACATTCACATTTAATGGATCCCCAAACGATTCAAATTGGACGATTACACCCAGTGCATCTGGTATATACTCCATTAAACTTGAAGTGAGTGCTGGAACCGGACTGTCTTGTCAAAGTGACTCATTGACCAAACAAGTGTTTGTAAGAAATCTAATCTCGGACACATCCTTTGTAACTCACTGTGATAGTCTGACGATTAACGGAACAACCTACTTTAGTTCAGGAAGACTTGTTGACACACTTCAGAGCAACTCCGGATGTGATAGCATATTTGTTAAGGAATTTACTATTAATGAGAGCTGTGAAACTCAAGTCACCTTATCAAATTGCTCGCCAATAACATGGAGAGGGCAATACTTGGCCGCTTCTGGTACTTATTACGACAGTTTACTCACTTCTGCGGGCTGTGATAGTGTGACTATCATGTATTTCACGCTACTCCCCACTTATTCCGATACCATTCAAGCATCTAGCTGCTCTCAATACTCAGTTGGCAATTTTACCTGGACACAGTCCGGGCTTTATGCCAAAACGCTGACCAATCAGCATGGCTGTGATTCAGTTATCTACTACGACATCACCATCCTGCCTACGCACACCGTTTCTCAATCCATCTCAGGGTGTGATAGTGTATTACTGCACAACCGCTACATTTTTAACAGCGGTACCGTAACCGATACCCTCACCAGCGCCC
>JAAXJR010000076.1 GCA_012269745.1 Flavobacteriales bacterium
AGGCCAAATTTATGGCTGCCCAGAATGCCTTAGACAAGAAGTCTGAACTGGAATATTTGATGACTAAACAAACACAGAAATAAGAACAGGACATGAAAAAAGTAATATTCATTTTAAGCAGTATTGCACTTGTAGCATGTGGGGCGCCAGAGGAAATGGGCACCATGGATGAGCTAAAGTCAAAGAAGGAGGCTCTGGTTTCTTCACGCGACAGTATTAGTACACTTATTTCTGAAGTTGAGCTGCAATTAGCGGCATTAGATACCAACAAAGTATACGACGTGGTCACCTCGAAGTTGGTAGAGCCAAGCATGTTCTTGCATTACTTCGATGTCTTCGGTATGGTTGAGGCAGATAAGAGCATCAATTTATACACAACAGCCAGCGGTACTGTAAAGAAGATTTACGTGAAGAATGGACAGTCTGTGAAGAAGGGCCAATTGCTATTGTCTCTAGATACAGATATCATGATGTCTTCGTTGGCAGAGTTGCAGACTGGATTGGAATTGGCCAAGACGGTTTTTGAAAAACAACAACGTCTATGGATGGACCAGCAGATTGGTTCTGAAATTCAATACTTGCAAGCCAAGAACAACTACGACGGTTTGGTGCAAAAGGTGAAAACCTTGAAGGAGCAGATTGAGCTGAGTGAAATTCGCGCGCCTTTTGCTGGGTCTATCGACAACATCTTTGCAAAAGAAGGTCAGTTGGCGGGTCCACAGATGCCAGCCATTCGCTTGGTGAATACATCAGGGGTATATGTAAAAGCCGATGTTCCAGAGAGCTACGCAAATCGCGTGCACGTTGGAACTCCAGCGAGTGTAGCCTTTACTTCTATGGATTATGAAGTGGCTGCAGAGGTACTACAGGTGGGTCAATTCATTCAAGAAGGCAACCGCACATTCTCTATCAATGTAAGCTTGCCTGAGGCGAACGGTGTGAAGCCAAATCAGATGGTACATGTTGCACTTCAGGATTACAGAAACGATGAAGCGTTGACGGTTCCAGCGAGCCTAGTGCAACAAGATGTCGAAGGCAATGACTTCATCTATACCTTGAAAAACATTGAAGGAACAGGCCGTTATCAGGTGGTAAAAACTTGGGTCACTACAGGTCTAACATTTGAGGACCAAACGGAAATCGTTTCTGGCCTCGAGGCTGGAATGCTTGTGGTAGAAAAAGGATCGCGTAGCGTTCGTACGGGTCAAGAAGTAGTATTGGGTTAATCCCTAAATCCATCCAAACAACATGGAAGAGAAAAAGAGTTTAATCAAGCAGTTCGGACCCTCCACCTTCTCGGTGAAGAACCGAATGACGGTGTATGTGCTTACCGTAATCATCTTTGCGGCAGGTATTTTTAGCTACACCTCGATGCCTTCTGAGGCATTCCCTGAAATTGTAACGCCAGAAATCTACGTAGGTACTCCTTACCCTGGTAACTCTCCAGTGGATATTGAGAAGCTGATTACCCGTCCTTTGGAGAAGGAAATTAATGGTATCTCGGGCGTGGATGAGATAAATTCTACTTCGGTAGAAGGCTATTCGACCATCCAAGTAAAATTCAACTTTGACGTCACGCCAGAGGATGCCCTTAGAAAGGTAAAAGACAAGGTGGACGCGGCCATGGGCCAGCCGGACTTCCCTACAGATCTACCGGCAGACCCTAACGTATTTGAGCTGAACTTCTCGGAATTGATGCCGATTATGAACATCAATATGTCGGGTGAATTTTCCCTAGACCAACTCAAGGACTACGGCGAATACCTCGAGGAGCGCATTGAAGATCTGACCGAGATTTCTAAAGTGGACATCCGCGGTATCGACGACAAGGAAGTGCGCGTGTTGGTGGATACGAAAAAGTTGGAGAGCCTTGAGCTGAGCTTCCGCGACATCGCTGGGGCCATACAAAACGAGAACATGACCATATCCGGGGGTAACCTACTGGTCGACGGCTACCGCCGCAACGTTCGCGTGGTTGGTGAGATTCGTGAGCTCGACGAGTTGCGCAATGTGATCATTAAGAGCGAAAAGATGCAGCTTGTGCGCCTTGCAGATGTGGCAGAAATCGAATTTGATGAGGTAGAGCGTGAATCCTATGCGCGTCAGTACGGTGCTTCGGTAGTCATGCTTGATGTATTCAAGCGCTCTGGTGAAAACCAAATCATTGTAAGTGAAAAAATCGCGAACCTACTAGAAGAGGCTAAGGACGATTACTTTCCGGACAATTTGAGTATTTCGGTGACCAATGACACCTCTGAGCAAACGAAAACTCAGGTGGCTGATCTAGAAAACTCCATCATTTTCGGGATGCTCTTGGTCGTTTTGGTATTGATGTTCTTCCTTGGATTGCGCAATGCACTCTTCGTAGGGATCGCCATTCCAATGTCTATGCTCATGAGCTTCGTGATACTGAACGCGATGGGCATCACATTGAATACTATCGTGCTCTTTGCCCTCGTATTGGCGTTGGGTATGCTTGTAGATAATGGTATTGTAGTCGTTGAGAATATCTACCGATTCATGGACGAAGGGTATTCGCGCATCGAAGCAGCGAAACTGGGTGCCGGAGAGGTAGCCTTGCCGATCATCGCTTCTACAGCAACCACGTTGGCAGCCTTCCTGCCACTGGCCTTCTGGCCAGGTCTCTTCGGCGAATTCATGAAGTATTTACCGTTGACGCTCATAACTGTACTTTCTTCTTCGTTGTTCGTTGCCTTGGTGATCAACCCGGGACTTACTTCAGCGCTGATGAAAGTCGAGGAAGCACCATTGAACAAGAAAAGATTGAACATGATTTCGGTTGCGGCCATCGTATTAGGTGCGCTCATTGCCTATGGCGCAGGTGCCATGGCTCTCGGAAACTTGTTTATCTATAGCGGGGTATTCGCCCTTATCTATGCGTACCTGGTAGTACCTGCTACAGCGTGGTTCCAAGGCAAAGCGCTTCCAGCATTGGAAGGAGGCTATAAAGGCGTATTGAATTACGCCTTGAACGGAAGAAAGCCTATGGTATTCTTCGTTGGAACCTTTGTACTCCTTGTATTCTCTGGAATGCTCCTAGGCGCTTTCCCGCCAAAGACGTTGTTCTTCCCGGAAAACATGCCGAACCAGGCTATGGTATATATCCAGATGCCGATTGGTACAGATATAGAGGAAACCAATGCCGTGACTTTAGAGCTCGAGAAAGAGGTGATGGCCATCGTAAACGAGTTCAATTTTACCGACGAGAACGGCGACCTTCAGAACTACATGGTAGAGTCTGTGATTGCCCAAGTGGGTGAAGGAACTTCGGATCCAAATGCCGGTCCTTCGATGGCACAGACGCCAAATAAAGCGAAGATTACCGTGCAGTTCCACCCGTTTGCCGAGCGTTTAGATACAGAAGGCAACCGCGTGAACAGTGCAGACGTCCTCAATAAGATTCGTGCTACGCTGAGCAACTACCCGGGTGTGGTTGTGAGTGTAGCCAAAGACAGCAATGGGCCGCCAACAGGGCCTCCAGTGAACATTGAGATCGCAGGGGACGACTACTTTGAATTGGTCCAAACGGCCGATGAGATTCGTACGTTCATTAACTCTAAAGGTATCGCTGGTATCGAAGAGTTGAAGCTCGATGTTGAAACGGGTAAGCCGGAAATGCCGATCGAAGTAGACCGTGTTAAGGCGCGTGCGCTGGGCTTGAGCTCGGCACAGATTGGTGATGCGATGCGTACTGCACTTTTTGGTAAGGAAGTAAGCCGATTCAAAGACGGTGAGGACGATTACCCAATCAACCTTCGTATGACGGACGAGTACCGCTACAATGTGGAAGATTTGATGAACCAAAAAATCACCTTCCGCGACCAAGCGACCGGCCGCATCAAGCAAGTGCCTATCTCCGCAGTAGCCAAGGCGAAGAAAACTTCGACCTTCTCTTCAGTGAAGCGTATTGACCTGAAGCGCGTGATCTCTGTGCAATCCAATGTGCTCGAGGGTGCCAACCCAACCGAGGTGGTAAACGCCATCAAAGAGGTGATGAACGATTACGAATTGCCGCGTGGAATTAAGGTAGACTTCACGGGTGAGCAAGAGGAACAAGCGAAGGAATTGAGCTTTCTTTCTGGTGCCCTACTCATCGCAGTGTTCTTAATCTTCCTCATCCTTGTGAGCCAATTCAATTCTGCCTCAACACCATTCATCATCCTGGTGACCGTGGTATTTTCCCTCATTGGGGTATTCCTAGGTCTAGTCATCTTCCGTATGGAATTTGTCATCATGATGACGATGATTGGTATCATTTCACTTGCGGGTATTGTAGTGAACAATGCCATCGTTTTGATCGATTTCATCAAGCAGTTGACTGCACGTAAAAAAGAAGAGTTGGGAATGGAGGAAAGCGACAAGCTCGCCAATCCTGAGCTTATCGAGGTCATCGTGGAGGCGGGCCGTACGCGTTTACGTCCAGTACTATTGACGGCCATCACAACCATCCTTGGTTTGATCCCACTGGCTACCGGTATGAACATCAACTTCTACACGCTCTTCAGCGAGAACGATCCGAACATTTTCTTTGGAGGTGATAACGTAGTGTTCTGGGGACCAATGTCTTGGACCGTGATTTTCGGTTTGACCTTTGCGACTTTCTTGACACTAGTCATCGTGCCAGTGATGTACTATCTATTTGAAAGAATGCAACGCTTCCTTGGAAGGTTGTTTGCTTAAAATATCCAACCTAAGCACTCGCTTTGAAGAAAAATCCAGCGGCGCTCAGCGCCGCTGGATTTTTTGATTTTCACGAGAAAATTTGCGCTAATTTTATCCAATGATTAAGCGTCTTCGCGAATTAGAACCTATTGAGCTGACCACCTTCACAAATGAACTGAAGGAGGATATTCTAGCGCGTGTGACGGACAAAATTCCTCATCTGGAATCTTCTCTTGCCGTTGCGGAATTGACCGTGGCACTTCATTACCTTTTAAAAACCCCTGAGGACATACTCATCTGGGATGTGGGTCATCAGGCGTACGTTCATAAAGCACTTACTGACCGCCTTGATGATCTCGCTACGCAGCGTACAAAAGATGGAATCAGCGGTTTCTTGAAGCGGGATGAGAGCCCATATGATTTCTTTGGTGCCGGTCATGCTTCAACATCTATAAGTGCATTGGCTGGTGTTTGTATTGCTGACCTTGCTACTGGACGAAACAGAAAGAGAGTAGCGGTCATAGGCGATGGCTCCATGACAGGTGGTCAGAGCTTTGAGGCATTGAATCATTTGGCTACGCTGAAGACGGATGCACTCATCGTCCTCAATGACAATGACGGTAGTATAGACCCTACTGTTGGTGCCTTACATCAGAACAATAGGTACATGGATTATTTCCACAGCTTGGGTTGGGAATACTCTTTTTTAGAAAATGGAAATGATATTACGGCGGTGATAGCATATCTACAGAGCTCGTTGGCTAGAGGAGGTAAGCGTGTGGTACATATCCGAACTAAAAAGCCAAATCTCAGTAAGAAAAAGTCGTACGAGCCTGGAACAACTTTTCAATGGTGGGCAGCCGAGCAGATCCGCGAAATTTTGCACTACCGCAGTGATCTACGGATCTTCTCTCCGGCAATGTTTGCGAGTAGTGGTTTTGGTCCACTTAGAGATGATTTCCCAAAGCAATTTATGGATACCGGTATTAACGAGCCGCATACCGTTACCACAGCGGCAGCAATGGCCGCGGCAGGCGGTAGGGCCTGGGTCCATATTTACAGTACGTTCCTTCAGCGAGCCATCGATCAGATTATACACGATGTTGCCTTGCAAAATCTCCCAGTGGTATTCTTGGTGGATCGTGCCGGGCTGGTAGGCGCAGATGGGCCCACACATCACGGTGTCTTTGACCTCGGATTTTTGATGGACGTGCCGAACGCAACTATATGGAATCCGCGCAATGGAGACGAACTTCAGACTATGATTTTCAACGCTTCGGAGCTTCAAATGAAATTGGACGGACCACTTTTCATTCGCTATCCAAAGGATAAGACGGTCTGCGATTCTCCAGAGGAATTTGATTCATATAAATGGATGATTAATCAGGGGTCCAATTCCCTCATCCTTTCCACTGGAGCCGTTTCTTCACGCGTGCAGCCAGGGGTTTTCGACCACTTGCATTTGGGACAAATCAAACCGCTCCCTGAAGATTTAGCTCATATCCTTAAAGACTATTCCAATGTTTTGATACTCGAAGAGAGCATAGGAAGTGGCGGTCTATTCGGTGCAATAGCAGGTTTGGTTGCAGATGAGGATTTTGAGGTGAAGTTGGTGAAGCGCAAGATTTCAGACAAATTCACGAGCCATGGAAGAAGACAAGAGTTATTAAAAGAACTGGGTTTAATTCCCTAACTTTCAATAACCTAATCTAAAATCATGAAAAAAGTAGTTCTGCTAGTTGCTTCTTTTGCAACTATTGGCCTTAGTGCCCAAACCAAATCTTTTAAAACGTCTTCCAAAGCCACTTTCGAGGTGGGAAACATGATCTTTAATACCGTTGAAGGCAGCATCTCTGGTGCGCGAGGCACAGCGGAATATGAGGACGGCATATTAATGGCCATTTCGGGTACGCTCGATGCGACGACGATCAAGAGTGGAAACGATACGCGTGATGCCCATTTGAAAGAGAAAGAAGAATTCTTTAATACGGGAAAGACGCCTAGAATTGACTTTACCGCTAAGGAAGTCATATTTGTTGGAAAATCCTCAGGTGTAACTACTTATAAACTCAAAGGCTCCCTTACCTTGCGGGGAGTGTCAAATGATATCGAGATTGAAGTGCAGGAAACTTCAGAGAATCATTTAATCAGCACCTTTACCGTCAACCGTGACCAATGGGGTCTAGGGGAAGGCTATCCCGGCGCAGTAATCGCCAAAGAAGTCGAGGTGAAGGTGGACATCCACCTAGAATAATTAGATGAAGAAATTCACAGATTTTGGCCTAAACGAAACCCTGCTCGATGCCTTGTTCTACATGAACTTTGAGGAGGCAACTGAAATCCAGGAGAAGGCCATTCCAACGATATTAGAAGGAAAAGATTTGATCGGCTGTGCCCAGACGGGTACAGGGAAAACGGCGGCTTTTGTGCTGCCTACCTTAAACCAGGTTGCTGAAGAAGAAAGCGACGGTGTACAGGTGCTCATCCTTTGTCCAACACGTGAGCTCGCCATACAGATCGAGCAGCAAATCCAAGGTATTGCCTACTTTACAAATGCTTCATGCTACGCTGTCTATGGTGGGGGTGATGGCGTCAGCTGGGAGGGCGAAGCAGATGCCCTCAAGGGCGGTGCTGATATCGTAGTGGCTACACCGGGTCGATTGCTCGCACACATTGCTCGTGGCTATGTTAAGTTCGATACGGTGAAACACCTCATTTTGGACGAGGCCGATCGTATGCTTGACATTGGATTCTTTGACGACATCATTAAAATCATCAAACAGCTCCCGGAAGAGCGTCAAAGTTTGATGTTCTCGGCGACTATGGCGCCTAAAATCCGCCAGCTCGCCAAGCAGATTTTGAAAGATCCAGAGGAGATTTCTGTAGCTATTTCTAAGCCTGCAGAAGGCGTAACTCAAAAGGTCATTTTAGCCCACGAGGAGCAGAAAGTAAAGCTCGTGCAGCACGTACTTGGCGATAAAGACGACTTTAATTCTATCATCATCTTCTGTTCTACGAAAAAGAAAGTGGAGAAGCTTGCGCGCACGCTGAAGCAGAGGGGATATGCTTGTCAAGGCATTAGCTCAGATTATGAGCAAGAGGCACGCGAGGAAGCCTTGCGTGACTTTAGAAGTGGTAAAACGCGCATCATGGTGGCCACTGATGTCATGTCCCGCGGTATTGATATCAAAGGCATTGATCTTGTAATTAATTATGACGTTCCAGGCGATGCCGAAGATTACGTTCACCGCATTGGCCGTACAGCGCGTGCCAAAACGGAAGGAATGGCGGTAACGCTCGTCTGTACCGACGATATGTTCAAATTCTCAAAGATTGAGCGATTGATTGATAGAGAATTGGACAAAGAACAGCCGCCAAAGCATATTGGTGAGGGGCCACAATGGAAAGGTCCGAGCACCAAGGGTAAAGGCCGCAAAGGTTCAAACCAGCGCAACAAGCGAAAGGATAAACCGCGCCGTGATAAAGCAGGTAAGGATAAGCCACGCGAAGATCGCAAAAAGGAAAAGTCGAAAAACCGCCTGATGTACGAGGCGTTGCCGAATCCTAGAAAGGACACTGCGAAAGCAGAATAGAAATATTTCTCAATTCACTCTTCATGAGTACCGAACAAACTTCACGCAAGGAAATGTTGAAATCGTTCCTTGAAAAGTTCAATATATCCGCACTCAATCCCATGCAGATTGAGGCGCGCAAGGCCATTTATGCAGGTAATGATGTGGTCCTGTTATCCCCAACAGGTAGTGGTAAGACGCTTGCATTTCTTTTGCCACTCATTGAGCGTTTAGATCCAAAAGCTGAGGGTATTCAAGCTATTGTGTTGGTACCTTCAAGAGAATTGGCGATGCAGATTGAACAGGTCGCACGCCAACTAGGGTCTGGTTTTAAAATCAACGCTGTCTACGGTGGAAGGTCTGGCCAAATGGACAAGGCAGATCTGAAAACTAAGCCTGCGCTACTCATAGGAACGCCTGGTCGTATTGCCGACCGTTTCCGTCGCGACGATATGGATTTAAGCGGAGTCAAAACACTAGTAATAGACGAATTTGACAAATCTCTTGAGGTCGGCTTTGAGCGCGAGATGTCGGAGATTGTACGTAGTCTGCGAGCAGTGAATCAGCGTGTGTTGACTTCTGCTACTGATGCGGTTGCCATCCCAGATTTTCTGGGTATCGAGGAGCCTATTTCCATAGATTATTTGAATCAGCACCGTCCAAGGTTGACCGTAAAGACCATTGCGGCTGAGGCCGGTGGGAGACTGGAAGTTTTGGCTGAATTGCTCGGGAAATTAAATGGGCAGCCTGGTATTATTTTCTGCAACTTTAAAGAGTCGCTCTTTGATGCGAGCGACTTTCTCTTTGATCACAAGATTGAGCACGAATGCTACTACGGGGGGATGGAGCAAATCGACCGAGAGCGTGCCTTGGTGAAGTTTAGAAACGGCACTTGTCAGCTTCTCTTGGCGACAGATTTGGCGGCACGTGGGTTGGATATTCCCGAGCTCAAATTCATCATACACCTGGAATTGCCTTACCATTCGAATGAATTTACGCACCGCAATGGGCGTACAGCGCGGATGAACGCAAAAGGCGCGGCGTATGTGCTTCACAAGAAATCGAAGCCACTCCCGGAGTTCATTAAAGAAGTGCAGCCAGAGAAATTGGATGTAAAGGACATGACTTTCGATGGTGCTGAAGCGCAGAAGTGGAGGACTTTGCACATTTCAGGGGGTCGTAGAGATAAGATTTCCAAGGGTGATATTGCTGGGCTATTCTTCAAGAAAGGAGGCCTATCAAAGGAGCAGCTAGGTGTGATAGAACTTCAGCAGAGCTATGCGTATGTAGCGGTGTCAAGATCCATGGCACATAAAGTGGTCGAATTGACCAACAATCAGCGATTAAAGAAGAAGAAGGTGCGCATCACCTTGGTGCGTTAATTCAGTTTGATAAACCTACCACTGTAGCTTATGCTTGGAGTGGTTACTCGCAGCACATAGGCGCCTTGGGCTAAAGTGCTGATATCAATTCTTTGGTTGTATTGCCCAACAAAATCAAGTTCGAGCCTCGACCACAACAGCTGTCCTTCCATATTGTAGATATCCAGTTGCATGTCGCTCTCAGCTTCTAAGATGAATTGCAATTGGATAGCATCTACTGCGGGGTTAGGGAACATTAGCAGCGCGTAGTTTTCATTCTCTACGGAGAATACCTCTGAGCCAATTTCACATGAATCAAAACGCACTGTGAGCTCGTAATCGCCGTTCGCGGGATTGTATAGTAGGCTATCTTCAGAAATCAAGGTGCCGTTTAATCTCCAAGCATAGTGCACATCACTTACTGGCTCTGAAATGTCACCGCGCAAGGTGTTGCCCTCACTTAAAATAGCCACATCTATAACCGCTGCGCAGCTGTCGAAGTGTGCTGTGAGTTCCGTGTTGGATGCAAGGATGACCTCTATGGAATCTGCTTGGGCATTGTTGTAATTGCCGTCGTTTGAGGACCAGTGGGAGAATACAAAGCCAAAGCTTGGGATGGCCTGAGCATGTACTGGGCAGCCGCCATGGTAGATGCCTTCCCAAGGCAATGAAGGCATGATGCTATTGAGCTTAATGTGCCCGGTATTTGGGGGATAAGCTTCAAGGTCCACTTGCCTTTGACCTAGAAGGGAGAAGCTTTGGTTCAAGTGTTGTCGTGCGGTTCCAATGCGCGCGGCATTATAGCTCTTTAGCCCATTGACAGAGTTGAGCCAAAAGGTATACGAATACGGTCCCATCTGGCTGCTCCAATTGGCTACGTGATCCGGGATAGCCGGTCCCATTTGGTTCTTAATCTCATCTACTTTAGCATCAAAATTTGTGCTTTGGAAGGTGGTGTTGATCAGATCGTTGTACCTGTTGGTGAATCGGCACATAAAGTCAATATTCTTCAGTGCGTGGTCGAAAATTTCTGAATGTGCATTGGGGACATTGGGGTTCCTCGCCCGACCGATGTAATTCTGATAGATGTTCCCGCCGTAGAGGCCAAAGGCGAAATCTGTGTCGTACATCATGTAACGCCACACGGCGCCAGTGGTGTCTTGACGCCATAATTTCACGTTGTTCAATCCCCAATCGATTCCCAGCCAATCCCTATTCTGTATGTACGTCTGGAACACGAAGTAGTCGAGGTAGTTCTCTAAATCGAAGCGGGAACTGAATACATCTACAAAGTTGCTTGCACTAGTATCAGTGTTCATGATCAGGTCGTAGGATGTATCGAAATGGTCCGTATTCCCTTCTAGCGCACCGTCTCTATTCATCAGCTGTATTTGCTCGCTTGGCACTCCGTGGTTGCTCTCCACGTAGTGCTCGTCCATTTTCTCCCTCAATCCATAAAGGCCCCAGTAAGCGCCGTTGAGGTAAACAATGCATGGCTCAAAGCCCATGCGGTCGATATTGCTGCCCTCTGCGAGCCTACTCATTACAGCATCCTGCATACGGTTGGAGATGCCGTGCTGTCCGCCGTTTCTTAGGTTGAAGTTGTTGTAGCTCTGAATGTTTGATTTTCGGGAGATAAGCGCATATTCCACCTCGCCCGTATAGATAGATTTAGCATCTATTCTGAACGATTTCTGCGGCTCAGCGCGCGACCATCCGCCGTGAATTTCCAAGTCAAATTCTGCTTCGATTTGCTTCGTTTGTGTCCCGTCGAAAAACTCCATCCTTGATTTCCTTGACCACGGCTGCCAGAAATTGCTCCCGAAATAAGGGTAGTCCGTACTTGCATTTGGCCCCATCACATAAATACCGCTGTTCCAATCCCATAAATGGTCTTCATTGGTGATGATGCTCACTACAGGAAGGTTGTGGTTGTCCTCATCAATGAGGAAGGTGCGGTCGACCACCGGGCTAGGCAATGCATTTCCATTATTGCTAAAGGAGCGCACACTAAGCACACTGGTGCTGGCCACATAAATGGTCCCGTTTACCTGCAAATCGTTCTGGTCAGGAACATCGCCGTTGGTGGTGTAGTAGGAAGTGGCATTCGGTGCGGTGACCACAGAAATTGGGTTGGCTGAAGCATACCAGCCCGACGGAAGGCTGACCTGCGGCGCTGCCACTATTCCTGTATAGCAGGTACTTTGGTTATTAGAAGCATTGGGAGTAGGGGTGTCAAAGTAGCACCAACTACCCGTTCCATCAGGTGTACGCCCTCGGCTGATAGTATTTTTAATAGCAGTGGAAATGTAGGCACTATCAATGATGTTCTCGCTCGTATCACTGATCAACAGGGTTTCACCGTGAGAGAGTTTAAAATCGGCATGTGGTAATACTACAGGAGGAACGATCCACGAGGGCAAACTTTGGTAGTTGTACTCCGTAGAAGCAATGCCTGCTGACAAGAAAAAGTTGCTGGTCATGTCGGAGGAATTTGCAGCTCGGTTGTGTACTCTAATCGCGAGCACATTGTTCCCGGTTTGAAGCAATTCTGCTGCCTTATCAGCATCCATTAAAATGTGCTCAGGTAATCCTCCGGAATAAAGCACGGCCTCGTGATCCCAGCTGGTGAACTCATTGTAAGCAGGAGAGGCACTAATATTGGCAGAGCGCATAATCTCTACCCCGTTCAAATAGGCGATGAACCCATCGTCATAATCGGCATGGAAAAGCAAATGCGTGATATCGTCTACATCGCTCACGGTAAATTCTCGACGCATTAAGATCGAAGGTGTCGCAGCAATAGCGGTGTTATCATCGTTATCTCCATAGCCAATACCACCTTGGCCCGACGCCCAGTTTTGATCGTTATAATTCAGCGCATTCCAGTTCGCATAATCGGCAGGTTGAGGATTGTTCCCGCTCCAATATTTCCAAACATCATCCGCCTTTACAATCGATTCCCAATGGTTCGGCATCTTTACATTTTCTCTTCCCGAAGCACAAATGGTAAGGAGCTCTTGCGGGGCCAATTCCAAACTAGGGAACTGCCATTTGTCCAAATTATTGGGATTATCGCTGAGGTAAAATCCATCCAAAGAAATTGGGCCACTCGAATAATTGTACACCTCAACCCAGTCCACATCTTCCCCGTTCTCATCCGTGAAGCCACGTTGAGAATTAAACTCATTGATTGCGATTTGCCCATACATTACGGATGTACAGATCAAAGCCACTACGAGCCAAAGATTCTTAAGAGATTGAAGTTGTTGTACCACGCACCGCTAATTTAATAGACCTACCACAAACTATGTGCCCCGATAACCTACTTTCCTAGTTGCGTGTTTCGAATGCTTTGGAGGATTATATTTGTGCGTCTTAAAGACCAAGGGGATGTAGCTCAGTTGGCTAGAGCGCTTGACTGGCAGTCAAGAGGTCGTGGGTTCGAATCCCATCTTCTCCACTTTGAAAATCAAGCACTTACGTCAACAGATGTAGGTGCTTTTTTCATTATTTGCATACAATTGTCATACAAAAGGTCATTATAAGCGAATAGCTACCTCGAACTAGGGAGCTTCGATTATGTTCTTTCTTAAAGCAATGCCCATGAGAGTCGTTCTTCTGCTATTATTTCTTTCCACCTCTAATGCATTCGGCCAAGTGGCCCAATACCAAAAAGACTTCAACAAGATCAATGAAGGCTTGATGTTGACTTTAGGGTCCTATGCCGTGTCCAATTTCACCATTAGTGGTGCCGGTTATTTCCTGTGCGAGGATGAAAGCACCAAGCGGTTCCATGAGATGAATGTAATGTGGAACACCGTAAATCTAGGCCTAGCAGTTCCTGGTTATCTCAAAGCACGGAAAAATGCAGGGAACTATTCGGTAAATGAAATGCGAGCTCAGCAGCGCAAAACTGAGAAGATATTTCTAATCAATACAGGGCTTGATGTAGGCTATATGGCAGCAGGATATTACATGCGCAGTGATGCTGAAAATAGAGGAGATCAAGAGGCGCTCTTTCGTGGATACGGAAGCAGTTTGATGTTTCAGGGTGGATTTTTGTTCGCTTTTGATCTGGTCGCTTATAGCATTCACCACTCGCACTTTAAACGAGATTTTGACCATTTGGGCAAGAATGTTTCTATCTACCCAATGGGAGGAGGTATTGGTCTAACAGTAAAGCTGGACTAACGGAATAATTCTTGTGCTATTTATCACACCTGTTAAAGCCCTTGTATTCGTATTTTAGTAGAAGAGAAGATATTGTTATGAAAAGAATTGTACTCCTATCCCTTGTTTTTGGTTCACTTTCGCTTGCGGGGCAGACGAAGGAATTGACCCTTAATTTCCACCACATGATGGCTGGTGAATCTTTGACAGACTCTTTAGTAGGAACGAACAATTTAGGAAACCAATTCAAGTTTAATCGTCTCCAGTATTACGTAGACGACATTGAGATCATTTACAACCAAGGCGATACATTCACTTACCCTGGAGTATTGCTTATCGATGCCCTTGCAGAAGAAATGACTTCAGTGGATTTAGGTGCCCTAGATTTCGATAGCATTACAGGAGTTCGTTTTGCCGTTGGGGTAGGTCCGGATGTAAATAACCTGGATCCCTCAACCTATCCAGCAGCGCACCCGCTTGCACCACAATTCCCTTCTATGCATTGGGGCTGGGCGGCAGGCTACCGCTTCGTTTGTGCGGAAGGTGTCGGCAGCTCTGCGTTCAACCAGACTTTCGAATTGCACGGGTTGGGTAACGGTAATTATGCGATGCAGACTATTGCTACTTCAGGCACTATGTCTGGAAGTGACACATTGGTTTTGGACATTGAGGCAGATTACGCCGAACTTGTGACAGATATTGCGGTGGCTCAGGGCGTTATTTCTCACGGTGAAACAGGTGATGCTTTCCAGTCCTTGAAAAACTTGAACAACAAAGTCTTCAAAAGTGCAGAAGGTAACGCTGCATTGAATGCTGAAGAATTGGCTTTTGTAGATTTAAAAGTCTTCCCAAATCCATCTAACGGTCGATTTTTTCTTGAAGGTGCTCAGGGCGCAACTGTAGAAGTTTATAACGCATTAGGTTCTAAAGTGGCACACAAGGAAGTTTCGGGTCCTACAAGAATTATCATTCAGGACTCAGGTATCTATTTGATGGTTGTTTCTCAAAATGGAGTTTCTACAACGAAGAAATTGATCGTTCGATAATGAGATTTTGGGCAGTTGTTTTTGTTGGCCTTTTCCTAGCAGTAGGTTGTGCGAAACAAGCGCCATTGCCAACCCAGGATACTACGCCCTATAATCTAGAATACGGTGAACTCCCTACTCCGATACTTGAAGGAGATAATCCACTGACAGTACAAGGTGTTCAATTGGGTAGAATGTTGTTCTACGAAAAGCGTTTGAGTGGTGACAATAGTATGTCTTGTGCTTCTTGCCACCGCCAAGAGCACGCTTTTTCAGATACTGCCCAGTTCAGTATTGGTATTCACGGCGACCCTAGTCATCGTCAAGCGATGAGTGCGGTTAATATGCTTTGGAACACCAACGGATATTTTTGGGACGGACGAGCGGAGAAGCTACGTGAGCAGAGCCTGATGCCCATCCAAGATCCTATAGAAATGGATGAAAGTATCGGGGATGTGGTGGAGAAATTGGAGCAGGATACCATATATACAAACCAATTCCTTCGCGCCTTCGGAACGTCACAGCCTACCGATCACCTCATTTCGCTCGCCTTGGAGCAGTTTATGAATTCTATTGTCTCTTACCGATCAAAGTATGATAAATACCTGGCTGGTGAGGCGGCTTTGACTGAATCGGAAGAACGAGGTAAGGATTTATTTTTCGAAGAGTACAACCCATTTTTTCCAGAGCAAAGTGGTGCGGACTGTGGGCATTGTCACAGCGGCAAAAACTTCGATTCACCTACCTATATGAACAATGGAACGGACTCTCTAAATTCAGACTTAGGTCATTATGGCGTCACAGGCGATACTGCTGATATTGGTTTGATGAAAACCACAACACTTCGCAACATTACGCTGACACCTCCCTACATGCACGACGGTGTTTTCTCAACGCTCCGTGAGGTGATTGATCATTATGACCACGGACTGCAAAACTCTCCTACACTAGATGCAGCCTTGGCCATGACCATGGATACGGGTTTAATGTTGAGCGAGCAAGACAAAGACGATCTAGAGGCCTTCTTGCAGACGTTAACAGACTATGAATTGATCACAGATGAAAGATATTCTTCCCCTTTCTAGCTCAATTCTACTAGCGCTCCTGATTGCCTGTAATCCTGCTCCTTCCGAAGATTTGTTGGAGGAATTGGGGCAGTGGCCAGAAATGGAATACCCGAGCGACAATCAACCTGATGTAAAGAAAATAGCCTTGGGTGAAAAGCTCTTTTTTGACCCTGCTTTGAGCATAGATAGCAGTATTAGCTGTGCTTCGTGTCATAAGGAAGTCTATGGTTTGGCGGACAACGTTGCTGTAAGTCCCGGTGTAGAAAACAGATTGGGTAAACGAAATTCACCTTCCCTTTGGAATGTCGGTTACCAGCCCTATTTCATGCGCGAAGGAGGAGTGCCCACCTTGGAAATGCAGGTGCTTGTACCTATCCAAGAGCATTCTGAAATGGCTTTTAATATGGTGTTGCTTGCCCAGCGATTAAATGCGAACACCGACTACAAAAACGAATTTATCGACGCCTTCGGCGATAGTGCTACCGCATATACCATAACTAGGGCTATTGCGCAATATGAACGAACGTTGATCCATCAGGAAAGTGCCTTTGATGCCTATGTTGCCGGTGATGAAGAAGCCTTGAGTGACCAGGCCAAAGCGGGATTTGATTTGTTCTACGGCAAAGCAAATTGTAGCGAGTGTCATTCGGGACCGCTGCAAACAGATTATGGTTTTTACAACAACGGGACAGCCATAAGCATGGATGACTACGGACGAGCGGAATTGACCCTGGATTCGGCGGACTTTTACCTTTTTAAAGTTCCCTCCCTGCGCCAGGTTGCTCTTACGGCTCCTTATATGCACGACGGTAGTATTGCAAGCTTAGAAGAAGTTTTGGGTCAATATAACGAGGGTGGTACGGGTCATGTATTTACCAGTGAGCACATAAAGCCGCTGAACCTTGATGCGCAGGAACTTGTTGCTTTAGAAGAGTTCCTTAAATCCCTGTAGGCCTATGCTCCGTTTACTCCTCATTTTGACCTTAAGTCTATCTTCTGTTTGCGCTCAATCAAACGAGCCCAAGATTTACTTTATTTACAATGCCAGCGGGACTTTGGGAGGAGAATTAACCTACCTGTATGGCAAGTATTTTCAAGATGAGCATTGCGAGCTCTGTGATATCACCCACAGTGCTGTGAGCGCTAAGCCGGAATGGAAGGCTTGGATAAGTGCTTTGAAGTGCGAGAATTATGTCTTACACACGAATGAGGCGGAGGAGATGAATATCGATTATTCCAGTTTCGAGCTACCTGTAGTGTTGGTAGATCGAGGTAATGGGTTGGAAGAATTGGTCACTAAAAAAGAGATGGCAGATAGCGGAAAAGGAGTTGAGGCTTTTGGGGCTCTTTTTTACCGAAAGCTGGACCAATTCGGACTTTCTTGTCCATAAAAACCCGGACCAACGGCCCGGGTCTGAAGTAAGTTAAACTTAATGGTTGGTTAGAACGAATACACTGCTGCAAGCACAAACGATGACAATTGGTCAGAGGTCATCGAATTGAATTGTGCCGTTGAGCTATCGTCTAGTCTTAATTCAGCGATAAGTCTAAGGTCCTTAGTGGTGTAGCTGGCTGTAAGTGTTGCATCCATTACTGAGTTATTAGCACCGTATGCCACTCCGCCTTCAGCTAATTCTTTAAAGTATTCTAAGCGCATTCCGATGTCGAATCCGTCTTTCAAGGCGACAGCGGGATAAAGTGCTGCTCCATAGAATCCACCAGTTTCGAAGGTCTCGTTATAAGATGCGTTCACACCCAGACTCACAGTTTCTGATAGCTCATAGGCGCCTGTAAGGTCTACTTGGAATGTAGCATTCGCGTCTACGGCTTGTTTGCCATAAAGCACGTTTAAATAGGTACCGCCGAAGCCATATTGCAACCCGTAGGTATATAGGTCAACGTCGTTCATTTCGGTGAAATCGGTTGGGTTCATAACGGCGAACATGAGGCTTTGATCGTCTGAGATCGCATAATCTGCCTTTAAGCCCGTGTGTGAAAAAGGCCCGTAGGAAAATAAATAAGAGGTAGAATAATGGAAATTGTCTACTGGAGAGATCACTTCATATCCAAGGAAGGTGTTGAAGTTTCCTAAAGTCAAGGTCAGCTTTTCGCTGGCGTTCCAATAGGCATAAAGTTGGTTCACGATATTACCGGTAGCGCTGTAATAAGGTGAGGCAAAAACGGCGTCCGTACCTCGTGGACCAAATACAAGGTCAGCAACAAAACCACCTTGTGCGGTGCTTTGCTCTGCTTTTACATTAACCATCCCTAATGCGAAACCGTTGAGGTTAGCAAAGCTTGAAGCAGGAGCATCGAACTTATCGCCGCCAAGGTTTGTTCTAAAGTACGTATCGACAGAACCTGAGAACTCTATCGATTCATCTTCCGCACTTTGTGCATTAGATGTATAACTGGTAATTAGACATATTGCTATTACCCAAATTTTTGAGACTTTTGCAGAAATAATTTTCATACCCGAGAATTGTTTTAGTAGACCCGAGGTGTTGCAGCACCTCGGGTCGTTTTTTATATAATAGTTTATTAGTGTTGGTTCATGCGGAAGTCTGCATATGCGTGCATTCCACCATGCTCTGCTTGGTCAAGACCTTCAAGCTCTTCTTTTTTATCGACGCGAAGACCCCAAACTTTTCCGATCACAGCTAGGAAGATTGCAGTGGTGATCACACAGAATACCGCTACTAGTGCTACACCTGATAGCTGAACTAGGAATTGGTTCCAAGAGGCCAATTCACCAAAAATACCGACAGCAAGTGTACCCCAGATTCCAGTGAACAAGTGAACAGCAACTGCACCCACAGGGTCGTCTAGCTTTAGTTTGTCTAAAAGTGATACAGCAAGAACAACTACAACACCACCAATACCACCTACGATGATTGCTTCCATGATGCTCATTTGATCTGCACCTGCTGTAATTCCTACAAGGCCGCCAAGGATACCGTTCATGAACATTGTTAGGTCGAAGTTCTTGTAAAAGATGTGTACAAAGCCTGCTGCTGAAAGGCCACCCGCTGCCGCTGCAAGTGAAGTGGTAGTCAATACTAATGAGGTTAAACCAGGATCGGCACTAAGTACAGAACCACCGTTAAAACCAAACCATCCTAACCATAAGATAAGTACACCCGCTGCTGCGAAAGGAAGGTTGTGTCCAGGGATGGCCAACGGATTCCCATCTTTATCAAACTTGCCTATTCTTGGTCCAAGCTTGGCGATGTAAAGCAATGCTGCCCATCCACCTACACTGTGTACAAGTGTTGATCCTGCGAAATCATAGAATCCCCAACCGTCAAGGAATCCTCCGCCCCATTTCCAAGAGCCGACAATTGGATAAACTATACCTACATATAGGATGGAGAACAAGAAGAATGAACCCAGTTTAGCACGCTCGGCAATAGCGCCACTAACTATAGTAGCTGCGGTAGCTGCGAACATGCCTTGGAACAAGAAGTCTGTCCAATACGTATACCCTTCGTTGTATGTAAGGTCTAGACCTGTTTCTCCCATAGGACTTTCAAGACCAAACAGGCCTACAAAGTAATCTGGAAGAATGCCGTTCCAGAAAGATGCCGGGTACATCAAGTTAAATCCGACAAAAGCATAAAGAACGAGTCCAACGCTAATGATGAAGAAGTTTTTAAAGAGGATGTTAATTGTGTTTTTTTGACGAGTGAGGCCAATTTCAAGAAAGCTGAACCCTAGGTGCATGAAGAATACCAAGGCGGTACACATCATCATCCATAGGTTGTTTACGGTAAGCGTTAGTGTAGTGTCCATGTTTTTGTTTTGTCTTATTTGAGTGTTAAACCGCCGCTCTCTCCAGTACGAATACGGTATGCTTCTTCTACGTTGGTAACGAAAATCTTTCCATCACCTACCTCTCCAGTTTTACCCGCTTTTAGAATAGCGTTTACTGTAGGTTCTACGAAATCGTCGTTCACAACGATACTTAAGTAACGTCTTTGGATATCTGAGGTACTATAGTGTACCCCGCGGTAGACTTTTCCTTTCTTTTCATGACCTACTCCGGTAACATCCCAGTAGCTGAAGAAATAAACATTCACCTCGTGAAGTGCATCTCTCACCTCGTCGAATAGTGATTTTCTAATGATTGCGTCGATTTTTTTCATTTCAGATGGTTTTACAGCGGTAAAATTAAAAAAATCGACTACATGCCCCTAAAAAATAGGGGTATAGCGATAAATAAAATGCTTTTTAAGCCTATCACCCCTAAAAATAGAGGGGTATAGAGTGTCAAAAAATATTAAAGGGCAAAAGTACCCCTCGCGATATAGGGGGTGTACTTATATATATGTGAGTTTTAGACAAGCGAAATCTCCTCTAGAAACGTCAGATTTTAAATCATCCTTCTCTATTGGCACGATTCTAGTTTATCATAAATCCCCTAACCTCTATTTAACATAGGTATTATGAAGAAAGCATTTTTGTTATT
>JAAXJR010000081.1 GCA_012269745.1 Flavobacteriales bacterium
GCTTGGAGAGAGTCCTTGGAGCGCGATGAGCCGCTGCTGGTCTTGGGTGCTCGATCCGCACTCTTTATGCCTTTACCTGATTTAGGCCTCATCATCGTGGATGAGGAGCACGAGAGCAGCTTTAAGCAATACGAGCCCTCACCACGCTACCATGCGCGCGATACAGCAGTTTGGATGGCCAATCAACACGGCTGTCCTATTCTCCTGGGCTCCGCAACGCCTTCTTTAGACAGCATGTTTAACGCGAAGGCCGGTCGTTATCATTTGGTCCAATTGTTCCAGCGCTTCCACACCGCGCCACTTCCCGAACTGGAAGTAGTCGATATGGTCGGCGCCAAGCAGCGTCGAGAGGTAAAAGGGAATTTCTCCATAGAACTCGTGGATGCCATGCGTGAAGCCCTTCAAAGAGACGAGAGCATCATCTTGTTCCAAAATAGAAGGGGGTTCAGCACCTTCCAGCAATGTCAGACCTGTGGTCATGTGGAAGGGTGTACCCGATGTGATATCTCGTTGACCTACCACAAAGGTCCTAACCAACTCAAATGCCATTATTGTGGGTACCAAACGCCTCCTGTGATGAAGTGTTCTTCGTGCGGCGGCCAAAGCGTGCTTCATAAAGGATTTGGTACCGAACAGATTGCTGAGGAAGCTGCGGCACTCTTTCCAAAAGCAACCGTGAAGCGAATGGACCTCGATACTACACGAGGAAAACACGCCTTTGGCGACCTCATTCGAAGTGTCGAGCAGGGCGAGGTAGATATCCTTGTAGGCACACAAATGGTGACCAAGGGATTGGATTTCGATAGAGTAGGACTCGTTGGCATAATGTCCGCAGATAACCTGCTATCGTACCCAGATTTCCGTGCGAACGAACGCGCATTCCAGCTCATAGAACAAGTCAGTGGCCGTACCGGTCGGAGAACATCCAAGGGAAAGGTGGTAATCCAAAGTATGAAACCGCGTCACGCCATCATTCAGATGGCCATGAATCACGATTACGACGGCATGCTCCAAAAAGAGCTCATGGTGCGCAATGAATACAGCTACCCACCCTACGTGCGCTTAATCACCATCACCATGAAGCATCGAGATCAGAAACTTTTACAACGCGCTGCAGGTGAATTTGCCCGTTCGCTTCGAAGTAAAATCGGTGATAGATTCCTAGGGCCAGAATTTGCGCCTATTGCTCGGTTAAAGAACCTGTACCAGATGCAAATCATCGTGAAGGTGGACAAGGGCAGTGTGGGTGCCAAGGTGCGTGACCGCATAAAAAAGGCCCACCAAGAAATCTTGCTGAGCCCTGAGTTTCATCGCGTGAAAGTTGTTTTTGATGTCGACCCTAATTCCTAGGTCTGAATCGGAAACGGTATCCGACATTTATAATTGTTCGAGAATTCATTGATGCAAAATCGAATCTTTCTCCCAAAACTGTGAACGCGGAGGTTTCATAAGATATTGTCCAACTACCTCGTTCTTTAGGGGTGTAAAATTCGATTTGTCCGTAACCGTGCGCTGGCCATGGTCGAACACCAACGGTCAACGCCGTTTTTGCCTCAGGGAAATAAATTCCAGTCCCTATTTTTCCAGTAACTATTGAAGGGAATGCTATGCCGGCTTGAACATCCAAAATGAGGTTGTCTTTATTGATGGTTTTAACCCCGTATAGGAATGAGGTTCCTGGAAACCAACCGTCGAGGTCGTCGATATTCGCGGTTCCAGCATTGATCTCGAAATAAGAGGTTGAAAGTGATTGTGCTTTTACTGTTGTCATAGATGCAACAGCAATAATTAAGATTAGGAGGTTTTTCATGACGTTTTTTATTTATACCCCTAAACTAGATGAGCCTGCGACTATAGAGTGGCACCAAATGACTCATTACATGAAAGAATCAAACATAAATGCAGGCTATAAGCTGAAAATTTGACCTAAAGGGTCTCGTTTATGAGACTACGTATTGCTCAGGTGAAAGGTTTGAAGCTCTCAGGTACTTCAGCAATGATCTTCACCAATTCTTTTGTGGTGGGGTGATTAAAGCTCAATTCTCGTGCGTGAAGGCAGATGCTTTTGTCCCGCTCAGCCCGTCTTGCTCCGTACTTTACATCCCCTTTGATGGCATGGCCAATGGCAGAGAATTGCGCTCTGATCTGGTGGTGTCGACCGGTATGCAATTCAACTTCAACTAGCGAATAATTGTCGCCGGTTTTCAAAACATGATAACTCAATCGAGCTTCTTTGGCCCCGTCTTCAGGGCGTTTAAAAACAATGGCCTTATTGTTCTTGCCATTCTTTTTTAAGAAGTGCTTCAGATCATTCTTTCCATGAAGTTGGCCTTCCACTATTGCCCAGTAAGTTTTTTGAGTCTGCCGTTCCTTAAATGCCTTATTCATGCGCTCTAAACCTTTGGAGGTTCTGGCAAAAAGGACCACTCCCGTAGTTGGGCGATCCAAACGATGAATAACGCCACAAAACACATTTCCGGGTTTATTGAATTTTTCCTTCAGATAAGATTTTAGGCGATCGGGAAGGGGCAAGTCCCCTGTTTTATCCCCTTGAACGAGATCACCAGCACGTTTATTAACGGCGACCAGGTGATTGTCCTCGTAAATGATATTTAATACAGTGGCCAATTTAGCTTGGGTAGCTTTCGCTCTCGTTCGGGAAATCTACGTCCTTAACGTCCTTTACATATTGTCCTATTGCCCCAGTGATATCCTCATATAGATTCAAATAACGGCGCAAGAAACGCGGGTGGAATTGGTGTGTCATACCTACCAAATCATGGAATACAAGCACCTGACCATCTACACCAGGTCCTGCACCAATACCGATCACAGGGATGTCCAACATTTGTGCAACCTCCTGAGCTAGTGCTGCAGGAACCTTTTCAAGAACGATCCCAAAACAGCCTGCTTCCTGAAGTGCCATAGCATCTTCTTTTAGCTTTAAAGCTTCTGCTTCTTCTTTCGCACGAACACTGTAGGTTCCAAATTTATAGATACTCTGCGGGGTCAAACCGAGGTGTCCCATCACAGGTATACCGGCAGTAAGAATACGTTTGATACCTTCTATAATCTCAACACCACCTTCAAGCTTCACGGCATGACCGCCACTTTCCTTCATCACTCGGATGGCAGAATTCAGCGCTTGTTTAGAATCTCCTTGATACGTACCGAAAGGAAGATCGACTACGACCAAAGCGCGGTCAATAGCGCGAATAACCGATGAGGCATGGTAGATCATTTGATCTAAAGTGATAGGAAGGGTAGTCTCGTGACCTGCCATTACGTTCGAAGCACTATCTCCAACTAGAATACAATCTACTCCAGCGGCATCGACCATTTTTGCCATGGTGTAATCGTAGGCTGTCAACATGGAGATTTTTTCCCCTTGGTCTTTCATTTGCTGGAGACTGTGGGTAGTAACTTTCTTAAATTCTTTCTTCGCAACGCTCATGGTGCACGATTTTTGTGTTTTCTGTCCTACAAAGAAAAGAACTCAACCCGTAGGTTGTATTTTTGGTACCGATGAAAAACCACATTCTTACCCTTTTTGCCTTTTTCGTGCTGTTTTCGTGTGACAACTCCTTGGACATCAATGCCGATTATGACGTTGAAAATGTGGTTTATGGCCTATTGGATAAAGATTTAGATACGCAATGGGTACGTCTACACAGAACTTACCTTGGCGAAGATGGTCTTTTGGCGGGTGCAGTTCACAGCGACAGCTTATACTTTGATACTGCCGCCATCTACCTTGCTCAACTCAATGGAAGCGGGGATGTCGTGAATACCTATGAATTTTACCGCAAGGATACCAACGTGTTGGAGCCTGGTATCTTTACTACTGATAATTACCGGTTGTATTGGACCGATGCGCCCATTGATCGCTCGTTTGAGTACCGCATCCGCGGTTTCATTCCGGGTAACAACAACTTTGAGGCAGTGACTCCGATAGTAGGAAATGTCAACATCACAAAACCTAGAGGCTTTCAAAAGATTTCTTTTGGCATTAGCAATGCAGAGTTCAAATGGGACGCTGCAACCAATGCACGATTGTACCAAGGTTACCTTCATTTTAAATACAAGGAAGCACCACGTTCTAATCCACAGGATAGTGTGATTAAAACCTTGACCTATGCGCTTCCAGTTCGTACAGGTAGCAATCTCAATGGAAATGGAACCTTTGTCTCTGAAGTGACCTACGAATCGTACTTCAGATTTTTGAAGAATAACATCGGGGAGACTACCGATAAGGTGCGTGTCTTTAAAGGTATGGATGTCGAAATCTGGGCAGCTGCTGATGATTACGCGACTTACATCAACGTTAGTCAGCCTTCTCAGGGTGTGGTCCAAGAGAAGCCCTTGTTTACCAATATCGATGGTGGAATTGGTCTGTTTTCTTCGCGAGCTGTAGGGGTTCAGGAAGATGTTAAGCTCAGTACAACTACAATGGACAGTTTATGGCGCGGCGTATTTACCTGTGATATGGGCTGGGTAGATTTTCAGGGTATCGATTCCTGTATTTGCGTCGACGGCGATAGAGTCTGCTTCTAGACCTGACGTTATGACCTTTTGGCAGAGGGTCTTCTCATTTTGACATAGTTTTTAACCGAATGCTGACACTTTGGAAGTGGAATTGGCCCTAAAAGCTAATGGCACAAGGCTTGTTTATACGAGGTCGTAATACTTGAATTGATAACCTTAATAAATATAAAATGGGTAAGATCATAGGAATTGACCTCGGAACAACGAACTCTTGTGTCTCTGTAATGGAGGGTAATGAGCCAGTTGTAATTCCAAACAGCGAAGGAAAAAGAACGACTCCTTCTATTGTAGGTTTTGTTGAAGGCGGTGAGCGTAAAGTTGGTGATCCAGCGAAGCGTCAGGCCATCACAAACCCAGAAAAGACGGTTTACTCTGTGAAGCGTTTCATGGGTGAGAAATTTTCGAATGTTCAATCGGATGCCGGACGTGTCCCTTATACAGTAGAGGCGGGAGACAATGATACACCACGTGTAAATATTGACGGGCGTCAATACACGCCGCAGGAGATTTCAGCAATGATCCTTCAGAAAATGAAGAAGACTGCGGAAGATTACTTGGGCGCTGATGTGAGCGAAGCAGTGATTACTGTTCCAGCATATTTTGACGATGCACAGCGTCAAGCCACTAAAGAAGCGGGTGAGATCGCAGGTCTAAACGTTCGTCGTATCATCAACGAGCCTACGGCAGCGGCTTTGGCATACGGATTAGATAAAAAAGGCCAGGATCAAAAAATCGTTGTTTTTGACTGTGGTGGTGGTACGCACGATGTATCGGTACTGGAGTTAGGTGATGGCGTTTTTGAAGTGAAATCTACTGATGGTGATACACACCTTGGTGGTGATGACTTCGATCAGGTATTGATCGATTGGTTGGCGGAAGAGTTCAAGGCTGAAGAGTCTATGGACCTACGTCAGGACAATATGGCACTACAGCGCTTAAAAGAGGCGGCAGAAAAGGCGAAGATTGAATTGTCTTCTACGACTTCTACCGAAATTAACTTGCCGTACATTACCGCAACGGCTTCAGGTCCTAAGCACTTAGTGCGTACGTTGAGTCGTGCGAAATTCGAGCAATTGGCTGCATCGTTGATTGAGCGTACTATTGCACCGGCTAAATCGGCACTTCAGAATGCTGGATATTCAACTTCTGAGATTGACGAAGTGATCTTGGTAGGTGGTACTACTCGTATCCCTGCTATCCAGGAAGCAGTTAAAGCGTTCTTTGGTAAAGAGCCTTCAAAAGGTGTGAACCCGGATGAGGTAGTAGCTATTGGTGCTTCTATCCAAGGTGGTGTACTCGCCGGAGATGTAAAAGATGTACTTCTTCTAGACGTAACTCCACTTTCATTGGGTATTGAAACCATGGGTGGTGTAATGACGAAGTTGATCGAAGCGAACACCACTATTCCTACTAAAAAGTCAGAGACGTTCTCAACAGCTGCCGATAACCAGCCTTCAGTAGAGATCCACATCCTTCAGGGTGAACGTCCAATGGCAGGGGATAACAAGACTATTGGTCGATTCCACCTGGACGGTATCCCAGCAGCACCTCGTGGTGTGCCTCAGATTGAGGTGACCTTCGATATCGATTCTAACGGTATCCTCAACGTAAGTGCGAAGGATAAGAACACTGGTAAAGAGCAGAACATTCGTATTGAAGCTTCTTCAGGTTTGAGTCAAGAAGAAATCGATCGTATGAAGCAAGAAGCAGAGGCAAACGCTGATGCAGATAAGAAAGCTAAGGAAGAAATTGACAAGCTCAACGCAGCAGATAGTATGGTCTTCCAAGTTGAGAAGCAAATGAAAGAAATCGAAGGCAAGCTCCCTGAAGATAAGCAGGGTCCTATCGATGCAGCATTGGCAGAGCTTAAAGCAGCACATGCAGCGAAAGATATCGCGGGTTGTGATGCGGCTCAAGAGAAGCTTAACGGTGCGCTTCAAGCAGCTTCAGCTGAAATTCAAGCAGCAATGCAGCAAAACCAAGGCGGTGGCGATCAAGGTCCTACAGCTGGTGGTGGCGATGCTGGCGCAGCTGATGATGTGACAGATGTAGATTTTGAAGAGGTGAAATAATTCCTACTCAAGGTTATAGCAAGCCCCCGCGCCCTCGGCGCGGGGGCTTTTTTGTTATATTCGGGCTCGAAACACTTTTTTATCACTCGAAACTATCATGGATTTAGCAGCACTCAACGACTTACTTGCAACAATTGACGGATATATTGGCGGCTCAAGCTGGTTTGTCTTTGCCCTTCTCGGTACTGGAATTTTCTTCACTGTGTATCTGAAATTCCCTCAAATCCGTTTCTTTAAGCATTCCATAGACGTTGTTCGCGGAAAGTTCGATGAAGAAGGAGCGAAAGGGGATACCTCACATTTTCAGTCTTTAGCTACAGCACTTTCTGGAACAGTAGGTACAGGTAATATTGCAGGTGTAGCCTTTGCCATTCACCTTGGTGGTCCGGCTGCACTTTTCTGGATGCTAGTGACGGCGGCTTTAGGTATGACCACCAAATTTGTAGAGGTAACGCTCAGCCATAAATACCGCGAATTTGCAGAAGACGGTACGGCTTCAGGTGGTCCGATGTACTACATGAAGAACAAATTGAACATGAAGTGGATGGCAGCACTATTCGCTATAGCTGCAATCATTAGTTCATTCGGGACGGGAAACATGCCACAAGTCAACAGTATTGCCGCATCGCTAAAAGCTACTTTCGGTATTGAAGAGATCGTAACAGGTGCGGTGCTTTCTGTATTACTAGGATTGATCATTCTAGGCGGTATCAAGCGAATAGCAGCGGTAACAGAAAAGCTGGTGCCCATGATGGCTATCATCTACGTGATTGGCGCACTGTCGGTTATTGTAATGAACTATGAGAACATTATCCCATCATTCATTAGCATCTTCGCTGATGTGTTCACCGGGTCTTCGGCTGCCGGAGGTTTCTTGGGAGCAACCATTGCTTATGCATTTAACCGCGGTGTGAATAGAGGGCTTTTCTCAAACGAGGCGGGTCAAGGTTCGGCACCAATTGCACACGCTGCAGCGAAAGCAGAGCACCCGGTAAGTGAGGGTATGGTGGCAATTTTAGAGCCATTTATTGACACTATCGTCATCTGTTCCATCACGGGTCTAACGCTTTTAAGCTCAGGTGTTTGGAACGAAAAACATCAAAATGACTTCAGCTATTCTGATATGGTTATTGCTAATGGTGAGCTTTCCGAAGAGCAAGATAGAACGGCCTTGTTTGAATATTATAACAATGGTGGGGATATCGAAGAGTTCTCGGGTTCATTGGCTGTCGAAAATGGGGTCCCTAAAGGAGTAACTGTGCTTCATGCAAGATCTATCGCGGAGGAGGTTGTTGTAACTAAAAATGAGGAGCTCTACTCGGGTACCTTGATGGTAGAGAACGGACGATTGAAGAATCCTTCAGATTATGTGTTCTCAGGAAAATCTTTGGTACACAGTGCGCCGCTAACGGCTATTGCCTTCAACAAAGGTTTATTTGGGGATTATGGTCAGTACATTGTTGCTATTGGGCTCTTACTATTTGCCTTCTCAACGGCAATTTCGTGGAGCTATTACGGGGGTAGAAGCGTGACCTACCTTTTTGGTGTCAAGTATGTGAACTACTATCGTATTATCTATGTCATTGGATTCTTCCTTGCTGCAATTATTGATACTACTATCGTTTGGACCTTTGCGGGAATAGCTATTGCACTTATGACACTGCCAAACTTGATTGGTATCTTCTTGCTAAGAAAGGACATGAAAAATAGCATTGAGGATTATAAGGCTCACCTCAAAAAGAACTTCGACGCTGAGATTTAAAACTCAATTGATTTAGCGAAGATTAAACCCCTTGTATTCGCAATTGTCTATGCAGCGTGAATGCTTATATTCACGAGGTTAACAAAATGTCAATGAAAAGAGGTTTACTCGGTGCTTTTTTAGTGCTGTTTGCATTCAATATGAATGCGCAAATCAGTAGTGATACCCTAACCTACACAAGAGGTACACTAGGCGTTCAAGCGGTATTCCCCGTCAATATTAATTCTCAGTCTTCCTGTGCCGATACCATGGGGATTTCCATTCCTTCAGGGCATTGGATATCTTCCATTGAACTTAATTATGAGGTCCAAACGCAAGGCGGAGGTTTCGGTGGTGTAGCGCCAAACGATGTAGGTACCTATGTAGAGCTGGTGAGTGAGGGCACAAAAGAGAGTGCTTTAACCTACGGTACTTCAGCTACCAATGGTGCCACGGAATCGGTTTCGAGAACGATAAACGAGTTTAATGGAGCCTTAACTGATACCTTCTTGGTATTCAAGCTACATCCACTTCGTCAAGCATTTACAGTCTGTGATACCAACTCGGCTAAGATTACCGACAGTACCTACCAAATTATTGTAAATCACTATCCAGCACCCACGTGTTTCCAGCCGACCAACTTAGCGGTGGACTGGACTATGAGTGATCAAGCACAATTGTCTTGGACCACAGGTGGTTCATCTTCTTGGGAAGTAGAATACGGTGCACCAGGATTTACTCCAGGTACTGGTACGAGAATAGCGGCATTGAGCAATCCATTTGTAGTTACGGGTCTTACCGCATCTACGTCTTACGAATTCATTGTTCGCGATTCATGTGCGGTAGGAAATACGAGTATTTGGTCGGCGTCAGCTGAAGATTCTACGCGCTGTGCACCAATTACTTTCACCACATCATATACAGAAAACTTTAACAGCACCACGGATTGGGTTCCTGGTTCAGGTTTTGACAACGACGGCTCAACGGTGCCTCCTTGTTGGCTTAGAAATCCAACGAGTCCTAACGGAGGCCAAGGCTATGCATGGGGTGTTGCTGACGATAGCACAGGTACACCAGGCACAGGGCCATCTGCCGGTAGAGGCGGTTCAGGCCAATACATTTACGCTGAAGCTTCAGGTGCAGCGAACCAAAGTGTCGCTGAAATTACGTCGCCATTGATCGACTTAAGTGCACTGAGTGTTCCCGAGCTTAACTTCTATTACCACATGCGTGGTGCACAGATCAACGAATTGAAAACAGAAGTTTGGTCAAAAACCACGGGTTGGGTAAACGTTGGTGCCATTAACGGTCCACAACAAACGGCACTTTCAGATACATTCTTACTGCAGACGTATACTTTGAGCCAATTCGTCAACGACACCGTATTGGTTCGTTTCTCAGCTTCTCGTGGTTTTGGTAATGCAAACCAAGCTGATGTTGCCATAGATGACTTTGGTTTCCAAGAGGCGCCAACATGTCCAGATCCATCAAACTTGTTGGTGGCTGGTCGTACGATGACAAGCATCACATTGGGGTGGACGGCTGTTAATGCGACCTCTTGGGACATTCAATACGGTGCTCCAGGCGCAGCCTTGGGAGCCACAGCGAATACTACAATTAGCGCTTCGACGAATCCAAAAGAAGTTACTGGGCTTACCAGCGGAACGACCTACCAGTTCTGGGTGCGTGAAGTTTGTGGACCCACAGATAAATCAGGATGGGTAGGCCCAATCCTAGGAACTACACATTGTACGCCTGTAACTGCTCCATGGAGCGAAGATTTTGATTCTACAACTTGGACCGCAGGAACGGGGGTTTACAATACAGGTGATGCGCTTGCAGCTTGTTGGGTACGCACGCCTGAGAAAGATACCTTACCATCGTCTCCATTTTCTTGGGGTGTAAGAACTGCGGGTACTTCAACAGGAAATACCGGACCAACGGCTGATGTTAGCGGTTCTGGTAACTACCTCTACGCAGAAGCCTCGGGTGGTGCACCAAACCAAGAAGCATTTGTGGAATCGCCAATGATTGATATGAGTGCTTTGCTAAAGCCGCAAGTTAGTTTCTACTACAACATGCGCGGTTTCTTCGTGAACACCCTAAAACTTCAGGTTTGGGTAGATTCAACTCAAACTTGGGATACCTACTTCACAAAATCAGGGAACCAAGGAAACCAGTGGTTGTTTGAAGAGGTTGATCTCAGCGGGTTTGCTGGCGATACCATTGTACTTCGCTGGTCTGCTACCAAAGGAAATGGATCACAAGGTGATATCGCCATTGATGAAGTAGTGGTAGAAGATCAACCATTGTGTCCGGATCCGTCAAATTTTGCTTTGACAGACGTCACTTCTACTACAGCTACCTTCTCCTGGACGACCGGTGGTTCAACAACGTGGAACTTAGTAGTGGGTACTGCAGGATTCACTCCTTCGGCCACAGGTCTAACGAATTTGACCACTACTACAGGCGTAGCCACGGGTTTAACAGCGGGAACTTCGTACGACGCGTATGTACGTGATACTTGTGGTGCCTTAGGAGCTTCTATGTGGATTGGACCGATTACGTTCAATACATTGTGCAATCCATACACGGCTCCATACACGGAGAATTTCGATTCTACGTCTTGGGTAACAGGCGCTAACCAAACACCTGGTCAAATCGACGGTTGTTGGCAACGCAGCGATACCGTGGAGTACTTCTGGAAAGCGGGTCCTCCGACAAACCATAGTAATAATACCGGTCCTTCAGGTGACCATACATCTGGTTCAGGCGGCTACGCATTTACAGAGGCCAATACTGGTTTCGGTGGTAGTTCCATCTTTACTAATGAGCTCATTTCACCATTGGTGGATGTAAGCCCATTGACGACTCCAGAGATGACCTTCTGGTACCACATGTACGGTACCCTCATTAATAAGTTGGTGGTGCAAGTGAGAACTGCAGGCGGTTCTTGGACCACTCTGAGCACAATTAACGGCGCTCAGCAATCTTCTTCTAACGATGCTTGGAAAGAGCAAATAGTAGATTTGACCGCTTATGCCGGCGATACTATTCAAGTAAAATTCATTGCGCATCGCTACCAAGGGTTCAACAACCAAGTAGATATCAGTTTGGACGATGTGGATATTCACGAAAAGCCAAATTGTCCGAAGCCAACAAACTTGGCCGCTTCAAATGTTACAAGTAACAGCGTTGATTTGAGCTGGACGACTGGTGGATCTTCAAATTGGTTAGTGAAATATGCACCAGGTTCTATAGTAGCTGCAGGTGCTAATCCATATACTTTAACGGGTCTTTCCCCTAATACTTCATACGACATCTACGTTCGAGATTCATGTGCGGCAGGGGATGTAAGCCCTTGGGTAGGTCCAATTACTATCACCACGCTGTGTGGTATGGAAACAGCGCCTTGGACAGAGGATTTCGAAGGGACTGGATTTGACGCTTCAACCGGCGATTTCGATGGGTGTTACACTACAAGCACTTCGACAACATATTTCTGGCAGACCGGTACAGGTGCAACTCCGACAAACAATACGGGGCCTTCTGCTGACCACACTTCAGGTTCCGGTAAGTACGGGTACATTGAAACAAGCTTTGGTTTTAACGGCGATACAGAGGCTGACATGGAGACCATGGAAATCGATTTGGATACCTTAAGCACACCTGAGCTTTCTTTCTGGTGGCACGCTGCCGGTGGCAATATCGATGAAATGGAAGTGGAGATTTACGACGGTTCGACGTGGACTTCGGAATTGACCATTAACAGTACAAACAATACCCTTCAGTCGGGTCCTGGTGATCCTTGGCAAGAAGCGGTTATTGACCTTAGCTCGTATGCAGGCGATACCATTAAAGTTCGCTTTACAGGATCACGTGCAAGTACATTTGGGTTTACTTCAACGCAAGCAGACTGGGCGATCGATGATATCGAAATCGATAACGCACCTACCTGTTTGAAACCAACGGCAATCGCAAGTACTGCCAGCACGACTACCTCAATCACATTGAGCTGGACGACGGGTGGTGCGAGTAACTGGCAAATCGAATACGGTGCTCCAGGCTTTACGCCGGGTACCGGTACTATCGTAAATGCTACGACGAATCCTTATACGGTTACTGGTTTAGCACCATCGACGTATTACGACTTCTGGGTTCGTGACTCATGTGGTGCTACTGATGTAAGTGATTGGGCAGGTGCCTTTGCTGCAGCTACAGCCTGTGGTACAGCAGTAGCTCCATACCTCGAAAACTTCGACAACGGTTTCGTTGGCGGAACGGATAACAACCAAGGGCACAATATAGGGGCAACTATTAGCCCGTGTTGGTCACGTACAGATACAGATACCAACTACCGTTGGGGTGGACGTACGGGTACGACAGCTACTGGTCCTACTGGTCCTTCAGGCGATCATACTAGCGGTTTCGGTAGCTACGTGTACACTGAGGCAAGCTTCTCTTCTGGAACGCCTTCTGCTACCTTGACCTCACCAAGTATTGATCTAAGTGCTTTAACTACTCCAGAGATGAAATTCTGGTACCACATGTGGGCGCAAGGAAACGGTTCACAGGGAACGCTGGTTTGGGCCATCCAAGATGTAGCAGTTGGTACTTGGGTTGATTTAGATTCCATCTCGGGCAACCAAGGAAACAACTGGATTGAAGTCGTTGAGGATTTGAGTTCTTACGCGAACAAAACGGTGAAAATTAGATTTACTTCAACTAAATCGAGTGGTAATAACCCGCAATGGGGTGATATCGCCATCGATGATTTGAGTATTGATGAGGCGCCAACGTGTCCTGAACCAACTGCAGTGACTGCTGTAGCTACATCAACCACTGATGTAGATGTTAGCTGGACCACTGGTGGTTCAACAGCATGGCAGATCGAATACGGTGCTCCAGGCTTTACGCCAGGAACGGGTACCATCGTGAATGCACTCACTAATCCATTTACGGTAACCGGTCTAACCTCAGGTGCTTCGTACGATTTCTATGTACGCGATTCTTGTGGTGCTGGTGATGTGAGTATGTGGGTAGGTCCTGCTTCTGCTTCTACATTCACTTGTACAGGTGGATGTACCTACACGCTTGAGCTTGGTGATGATTACGGCGACGGATGGGGTGCGAATGGACAATACAGTGTCTTCCACCAATTGGCTGTAACTACTGGTTCAGTGACGACCAACTACACCATGAGTAACACAACAGGTGCGCTTGGGTCAAGTGAGACCTTCACCTTTAACGTGTGTGACGGTGATACGCTGTATCTAGAGTTTATTGATAACGGTCAATGGGACGACGAGTGTGGTTACACACTTAAAGATCCTAACGGCGTTGTTGTATCAAGTGTGGCTAATGGTTCAATGACACCAGGTATCAAGTACCAAGGTGCTGCGAACTGTAGTTCACCATGTCCAGCGCCAGTGCCAACATTTACATTCACGGATAACTTCTTGAGTGTTGATTTTGATGCAACAGCTTCTACAGGTGCTGCGCTTACTTATGCTTGGGACTTCGGCGACGGAAACAACGGCACGGGTGATACACCGACACACCTCTACGGTGCAGGTGGTACTTATGTGGTTACGTTGACTGCCACGGATTCGTGTAATCAAAGCATTGACTTTGTGGATACCATCCAGGTATGTGAGGAATTGACAACGGCGAATATTACGTACACGCAGAGTGCCTTTGACATCAACTTTGATGCTTCAGGCGTTGCAGGGGCCGATTCAGCCTACTGGACCTTCGGAGACGGAAATACAGGTAATGGACTAAACCCAACGAATACCTATTCTGGTTCAGGTAATTTCCAAGTAGATGTAACGGTTTACAATGCCTGTGGCGATCAAGCAGATACCACATTCTTTGTAACGATCTGTGTGCAGCCTACAGCAACCTTCTCAGCACAGATCTTGAGTGCTGGTGGTGGTGGTATGCAGGTTCAGTTCGACGGTACGAACTCGACAGGTGGTAGCAGCTACTTGTGGAACTTCGGTGACGGTAATACCAACACTACCTCGAACTACCCGCTTCATACTTACGCAGTGACTTCTACTACCTATGTAGTGAGCCTCACGGTTTACAATACTTGTGGAGATTCGGATACCTACTCGAGTGTCTTGGGAGATGCCCTAGGCGAAGACGAGTACACCTTGTTCAATGTGAAGGTATTCCCGAACCCAGCGAAAGGATTCATTACTCTTGAGAGTGATGCAGGTATGGAAGGAACCATCTCACTCATTGATGCGCTTGGCCGCACAGTGGTCGAGATGAATGCGAACGGCATGTCCAACCAAGTAGTAGATGTTCGCGACCTAAGCGCAGGTACGTACGTATTACGAGTGTTGAACAACGGTCAGCTCTTCCAAGAGCGCGTTCAGATTGTGAAGTAATTCCAATAGAGATAAAGCAAAAAGCCGCCCCATCGGGGCGGCTTTTTTTTTATGGATTACAAATTTGGCTTACGCCTTTTTGACAAACTCGCTTTTGAGCATCATCGCACCGAACCCGTCGATCTTGCACGAGATGTTATGGTGGCCATCCACGAGCTTTATGCGGCTGACTTTGGTACCTGGCTTAATGGGCTTAGGAGCACCTTTCACGGGGAGCGATTTGATGACTACCACACTGTCGCCATTCTGCAAGACATTCCCATTGGCGTCATATACGGCGCCTTCCTTTGCGACATCGTCAGGATTCCATTCGTGGCCACATTCAGGACACACTAAGAGCGCGTCCATTTCGTAGGCATACGGGGATTTACATTCAGGACATGGCGGGTAATTAGACATGATTTAGTCTTTAGGTAATAGAAAAGAAATACCGCTAAGTAAGGTGATCAGGGCAATGGCTGAATAGGCGAGCGAAGGATACCCGAGGGCTCCCGCAGCGAAACCGGTAAGGGCGCCAAAGACATACCCCATATCTCTCCAAAATCGATACGTTGCTAATGCCTTAGGTCGCCACACAGGGTGACTGTTATTGCTAATACCGACCAAGAAGGTAGGGTAGACCAGTGCTGTGCCTATTCCAATGAGTAGGTAGGGAATTACTGAAAGCGCACCCTCTGGAAAAAGAAACAGCCCAAGCGACTGTAAGATCATTCCTGAAGCGCAAAGCGTCTTTATGTTCCCTGTATTGGATAAAGGACCAGTGAACAATTGGCCCAAACCCCATGACGCTGCATGAATACCGGTAAGAAATCCAATAGTCGTGAGACTCGCATCCATTGAAAGCAAGGTAATCGGAACAAGGGCCCACAATATTCCGTCGTTTGCATTGTTGATTAGGCCGCCTGTGCTGAATAATCGTAAAGATGGGTTCTTATAGGTGGTATGGGCGAATACATTATCGGGTGTGCGCGCTGAAGTGTCGTATTCTTCCTGTGCTTCCACCAAGGCCCAAGGGCGCGTATCCGGCAAAAAGAGTAGGGTAATGACCAGTGCGAGAAGAACCACAGCGCCGCTGGCAATCAATATGTAGCGAAAATCACCATTGGTATCCATAAACGAGGCTGCAAGTGCAGCGGCTCCACCCACAGCGAGATAGCCAGCACTCTCATTTAGACCCATTGCAGTGCCTCGAAGACGTTTGCCTACAATATCTATCTTCATGATCACCGTGGTAGACCAGGTGATGCCTTGGCTTAGACCAAGCGCCACATTGGCGGCAATAGCCATCCAAGGTGCATTCATGGTCAAGAGGAGGTAAGGAATGATTGCCGCAATGCACCAGCCTAAAACTAAGGACCACTTCCGGCCGATATTGGTGAGTAGATGACCCGTGAATAAATTGGCCACAGCTTTCGACAGACCAAAAGTTGCCACCATGATGAGCGAAGATTGTGCTTCTTCCATGCCCCAGCTCGAGGTAATCACGGGCAGTAGACTACGCTCAAAACCAACCATGGCACCCACAAAAGCACTCATGAGGACCAATAGTGTAAACAAGGGCCAATTCTCCTTAAGGCCTAGGCGACGCTGCTTCACTTTTTACGAATCTTAATACCGAACCAGGCGTAGATGAGCGTCATTAGCGGTGAGATCAGGTTAAAGAAGGCATACATGAAGTAGTCGCCCGTAGCAACTCCTAACACAGAGCTCTGGTAAGCTCCACAAGTATTCCATGGGATAAGTACAGAGGTTACTGTACCACTATCTTCAAGCGTTCTACTTAAGTTTTCCGGTGCTAACCCTCGTTTATCGTACACGTCTTTGAACATTCTACCGGGCACAACAATGGCCAAATATTGGTCTGAAGCAGTTACGTTTAATACCCCACAAGCGACAAGTGTGCTTGTAATCAGTGATGCTGTATTCTTGGCAAGGCCAACTATTGCTGTTGTTATGGTCGCAAGAAAGCCACAGGCCTCCATCGCACCACCAAAGGCCATTGCACTAAGGATGAGCCATACTGTGCCCATCATGCCCGACATGCCAGAGCTACTAAGTAGATCGGCGAGTATAGGGTTGTCACTAGGAATAGAAATATCACCATATACACTGCGCATAGCCGTTTCATACAATGGAAATTCACCACTACCTAGTTGGGTCAACAGGTTCCCTTGGAACAGTAAGGCCATAACAAGACCGCCTAGTATACCCACGGAAATAGCGACCAATGCATCTGTCTTTTGAGAAATAAGTGCAATAACCCCAATAGGGACCAAGAATACCCAAGGAGTTACGTTAAAGGTCTCAGCAATTAGGTTTTGAACTACTGCAATTTCTTCGGCATTCAGAGCGCCATTTGAATAGCGTAGGCCGATAACGGTAAAGAGAATTAATGAAATGACAAGACTAGGTACCGTCGTGTAAAGCATGTAACGGATGTGCGTGAATAGATCAGTACCCGCCATAGCAGGGGCAAGGTTGGTCGTATCACTCAAAGGACTTAGTTTATCACCGAAATAGGCACCAGAGATTACGGCACCTGCAACAATGGCAACGGGAATTCCCATGGTTTGCCCAATACCCATAAGGGCGATACCTACCGTGGCGGTTGTGGACCAAGAAGAACCGGTACTTAAACTGACTAGTGCAGAAATAATCACGGCCGTCGGTAAAAAGAAGGTGGCATTAATCAGATCCAACCCGTAGTAAATCATGGCCGGTACTATACCGCCAACGAGCCAAGTCCCTGCAAGTCCACCAATGAGAATGAGGATATAGATGGCACTGGCCGTATCCTTAACATTGGCCTTGATTTTATCCAGAATGGCTTCAACCTTCGTTCCGTTCGCCACACCAATACCGCCTGCAACAAGTGCTGAAACGAGGAGAATGACTTGGTTGGAGCCACTTAGGGCATCGTCGCCGTAGACATAACCAACATTGAACCAAAGCAAAAGCATGAGCACTACCAATGGGCTCAATGCCATTAGTAGCTGTAGAGTGTGTTTCTTTTGTGCCATATCCCGCAAGATACAACGCGCGAGCCTTCTTAGCTCATCGCTGTGATAATGTCTTGCTTGGTAATGATGTGATACCCTTCACCAAATTCGACGAGTACTGCGCGGTGTCCTTCTTTCACCATACGAGCCACGTCTTCTATTGGCGTCGTTAGCTCTACCACAGGGTAGGCAGCACCCATCACTTCACCAATGAGTACATTGGAATTTGGGTTGTCTAACATGCAGTTCAGTATGCATTGATCGTCAATGGCACCGACCACTTTTCCCGCTTCAATCACGGGTATCTGCGTGATATCGTGTGTCTTCATCAAGCTTGCCGCATTGCTGAGTGGGGCAGTAGGGCTGACCGTGACTAAAGGCAAGTGACTGTGTCCGTCAATGAGGTCTTTCGCGACTTTGTTGGCGGGAGCGAGGAATCCTCTATCGCGCATCCAATCGTCGTTATACACTTTTCCTACATAACGCGATCCGTGGTCGTGGAAGAGCACAACCACCACATCGTCAGGGGTAAGCTGGTCCTTCAACTGACGCAGGCCTTGGAAGGCTGAGCCGCAGCTGTATCCTAAGAACAGACCTTCTTTCTTGGCCAATTCTCTCGTGGTAAGCGCACCGTCTTTGTCCGTAACCTTCTCGAAATAATCAATAACGTCGAAATCAACATTCTTCGGCAAGATATCTTCACCAATACCTTCGGTGATGTAGCTGTAGATTTCCTTCTCGTCGAATTCCCCGGTCTCGTGGTACTTTTTGAATACCGAACCGTAGGTATCAATACCCCATACTTTAACAGCAGGGTTTTGCTCTTTTAAATATTTCCCAACTCCTGAAATAGTCCCTCCAGTGCCCACACCTACCACGAAATGAGTCACTTTGCCTTCCGTCTGCTCCCAGATTTCAGGTCCTGTGCTTTCGTAGTGTGCCTCACGGTTGCTGAGGTTGTCGTATTGGTAGGGGTAAAATGAATTGGGTATTTCTTCATTCAATCTTGATGCCACGCTGTAGTAGCTGTCCGGGTGCTCCGGTGCGACATTCGTTGGGCACACAATAACTTCTGCACCCATCGCACGCAGGATATCCATCTTTTCCTTGCTTTGTTTATCACTGAGCGTACAGATGAGCTTGTAGCCTTTCACAATCGCCGCTAATGCAAGCCCCATCCCGGTATTCCCAGAGGTACACTCTATGATGGTGCCGCCAGGTTTCAAATCGCCACGTGCTTCGGCATCTTCCACCATTTTAAGTGCCATGCGGTCTTTCACGCTATGCCCGGGGTTGAAGTATTCCACTTTGGCATACACAGGGCAAGGGAAATCTGCTGCGATTTTATTGAGTTTGATCATTGGAGTGTCTCCAATGGTATCAAGGATGCTGTCGTAAATAGGACGCATATGATTGTATTTGGGTTGCCTCAAAGTTACACAACTATTGCAGGGCTCCTTCAGTCGTTACGAGAATCTTATACTCTTTATGGGGTCCAATTTTGAAATCCACCGTACCGGGAATCGAAGGACGACAAAAGCTACCGCTAGGAAGGCTGCATTGGCAGCAACAATCCATGTAAAATCGAAGGATATTGGTGCCACTGAAATATAGTAGGTACTTGGGTCCAATTCTATGAGCCCAAACTGCCATTGCACAAAACTTGCTCCCAATCCAATGAGGTTGCCCCACACCAATCCTTGAGCCAGTATACGCATGCTTAGCCACATAAATACTTGTAAGATCAGTCGATCCGAAGCGCCCAACGCCTTTAGAGTACCAATCATTCTGGTGCGGTCTACGATCAACACGAGCAAAGCAATACATAGGTTAGCTACAGCTACTATGAGCACTATGGCCAATACTAATAAGATGTTCGTGTCAAAGAGCTCCAACCAGCCAAATATCGCCGGATGGCGGTACTCTAAGCTTTGAACTTGCATGTTGTAGGGGACAATGGCGTTCCAGTAGGCAGCAACCGTATTTCGGTGCTCAGGGTCGTTTAAAACAATGCTGTAATGGGTTACGCTGTCGTTTCTCCAGCCGTTTAACCGTCGTACATCCTCAATATCCATGATGATGTGGCCCAGATTAAATTCGTCCAACCCTGTTTCAAAGGCACTTAATACGACGGCATCCCTTAATCTTGGCGCACTTTGTTGGTCTCTGATGGAGACTAGTACTGCGGTATCACCTACCGACAAGGC
>JAAXJR010000014.1 GCA_012269745.1 Flavobacteriales bacterium
GGGTAGCCTTTTTTTATGCTCTAAAGTATAGTCTCAACAACCGTGTAAACAACGATAAAAAGAAAGAACAGCCACATGGCTAAGGCCAGCTTACCCCATTTGACGCTTTTTCCTTGTTCTAAGACATCTACTATTCTTTCTTCTAGTTCACCTAATCCCAGCGCTTCAAAGTCTTCTTTGGGCCTTGCTTTATGGTCTAGAATTTCCGGCGTGAGGTAATAAGAGTCATGCTCCTCGTCCCATTCAATCCAATCGGCACGAAAATCTTCGTGAGACCCCTTAAGCTTTTCCAATTCAGCTGAAGAAATAGCACGTTCACCGATAGTTCTTTGCAAGTGACGAATGGTTTTTTCCATGTGGCAAATTTAGGGCAAAAAAAACCGCCGCTCCCTGCGGGAGCGGCGGCCTTATATATCAATCAAAGATTGGATTACATATCCCAGAATACTTTCGAGAATGTATCGTCATTGTTGAATTTAGCTGCAGCAGCTTCTACATTCGTTGTATTCAACGAGTACTCATCCAATGGGTAAGAGTAACGAGAAGGAGTTACAGTTCCTGCCAAATCAGCTGTAGCCATTGGCAAGTCGTATTGACGTACTGCAGCATAAGCTTCAGATGGGTTGCTGTACATAGCAATCCACTTCTGAACACCAATCTGCGTTGCAGCAGTTGCAGAATTGTAAGCAACCATAGCGTGCATCATGTAAGCATCGGCATCAGCAGAAGAACCACCCCACTCTTCGATAGAAGCGCGGATTGCGTTCTCGTAGTGCGTAGCTGCATCGCCAGCACCAGTCCATCCTGCAACAGCAGCATGTGCCATCAAGAACTCAGTTTCTACATAGCTGATAGCTGCGTGAGACCAAGTTGGGTCTTCCAATGCAGTACCTGGCTGAGAGAACTGGTAGTAATCTGACTGTAGACCGTGCGGAGCACCAATTACAGAGTCAGAACCACCTAGGTTCTTAAAGAAAGCCGCACGACGTGGATCAGCCAAACCGTTCAACACATCACCCAAAGTTGCAGAAGCGATGAAGTCTGTACGACCGCTTTGAACTAGAGTTTCCCACATTGGGTGAGTATGAGGAGGTGCAGAAGAGTAGAACAAACGCATATCATCAGCAGATGAAGCGAATACACCACCAGCGATTGCTTTCTCACCGTACGTCTTTGCCATTGCAGCATCTGCATCTATCATGCGAACAGCCATACGCAACATCAAAGAGTTCGCTGCCATTTTCCAAGCATCAGCAGAACCACCGTAGATGATATCTGAGCTACCGAAAGCGTTAGAACCACTTAGATCTGCAACTGCAGCATCTAGACGAGCCAAGAGATCTGCGTAGATCGCAGCATCGTCATCATAAGCTGGAGTATTAGTTGCATCAGACAAAGACTCTGTGTAAGGAACATCTCCGAAAAGATCTACCAACAAAGACATAGCCATTACTTCCATAACCTCAATAGCGGCTTCAGAAGCAGCAATCTGAGCGTTTGAAGCAACAACATCAGCTAAAGCTGCACGTGCTTCTTCACAGTCACGGATTACAGTAGTGTACATAGTCGTGTATGTACGACCGTTCACGTTACGTTCGTTCAATTGGAAGTTTGATTCATCAACGTAAGTAGTCTGCGTCCAGTGCTGAGACCAAAGACGCAAGTTGTTCAAGTTTACATTCTGTACTGAAGTGAAGTCGTAGTAGCCCATAGTTGCATTAGCAAACAATGCACCAGCTGGAACAGCTTCTGGAGCCTTACCATTCACGTTAAGAGAACTAAGGTCGTCAGTACAAGAAGTGATTGCGAGTGCAGCAGCAGCTGCGAATAATAACTTTTTCATTTCTCGTTACTTTTTAGAATTTAACTCTTACGTTGAAACCAACTTCACGCAATGATGGGTAAGCACCTGATTGGTATCCTTGAACGTTACCTGCTGAAAGACCAGCCTCTGGATCAGAGTAAGGAGTGTTCTTGTAAAGGATCGCAAGGTTTCTACCGATCAAGCTGATATCTACACCAGCAACTGGAAGGTCACCCAAGCTAGCAGTAGGAACTGCATAAGTAAGAGCAACTTCTCTCAGTTTTACGAAAGATGCATCGTATACGTGCAATTCGTTTGGAGCCAAAGCCCAACCCAATGCATTACCGTAATCGTTCATCCACATTTTAGTAGTGTTTTCAGTTCCAACTGGGTTACCGTCACCATCAACAGTTACACCGTCCCACTGCATAACACCTTCAATACCTAAGTGAGCTACTTCATCCCATGACATACCACCACCGTCTTCGATGTTAGTACGGATTGGGTTGCCATCAGCGTTAGTACCAGCCTGGAAGTCGTAAACACCAGTTCCGTAACCGTACCAAGTATCCAATGAGAAGAAGTTACCACCCATCTGCATATCGATCAATGCAGAAGCAGTAATGTTCTTATAAGAGAATGCGTTGTTGATACCACCTCTCCAATCAGCTTGGATGTTTCCGATAACGCCTACATCACCTCTGTAGTAACGAGCACCACCACGTGAGTTAGACCAATCATAAACAAGAGGAGCACCTGTAGCACCATCACGAACGAAAGTCGTTCCTTCTAGAGCACCGTATGCTTCACCAACACGTGCAGTCATCTGAACACCACCTTGAACAGAAGCAAGAAGCAATGTCTCAGAATCACCGAATAATTCAACAACAGTGTTGCGGTTACGTGACCAGTTCAAGTTGATGTCCCACTGGAAATCTTTTGTTTTAACTGGAGTAACGTAAGCGCTCAATTCCAAACCTTTGTTATCAATCTGACCAGCGTTTACATACTTGTAGTAAGTACCTGTCGCAGTTGATACCTGAGCAGGAAGAATCTGGTTGTACGTAGAGCTTTGGTAAGCACTAACGTCCAAACCTGCACGGTTCTTAAAGAACTTCATTTCAACACCCGCTTCAGTACTTACTGTGTTCTCAGGAAGAAGATTTGCATTTCTCTGAGTAGAAGGTGCAGAAGCAAGAGTCACACCGTTAAATGGTGTACCAATACCGTAGGCATCAACAAGTGCCTGTGCAGGAGCATCAGAACCTACACTCGCCCAGTTGAAGCGAACCTTACCGAACTCAAGTACGTCTGAATCAATAAATTCAGAGAAGATGAAGCTCAAAGTAGCAGATGGGTAGAAGTACGTATTGTTCTCTACTGGAAGCGTTGAACTAACATCCTGACGAGCAGTCAAATCCATGTACAAGAAGTTCTTGTAACCGAAAGAAGCCTGACCGTAGAAGCCATCAACACCAATCTGGTATGCAGTCTCAGAAGGAGCAGCTGGAGCTGCAACTGAGTTGCTCAATGCGTAAACACCAGGAACAACCAAACCACCGTTAGTAGCAGCGTAGATGCTCTGGAACGAAGTACGACGTTGGTTGTAACCAACCATACCCGCGAAGCTCAATTCACCATCGTCACCAAAGTACTTGTTCCAGTTCAAGAACAAATCGTTGTTGCGCTCAGTAAATGAACGGTTGTTACGAGAGTAACGGCTTACATCAACAGAACCTACAGCGATACGCTCTTCACGTAGTTCAGAGTAAGTATCAGCAGTCATACGACCTGTCAATTTCAACCAATCGTTGATTTGGTATTCTGCCATGATGTTACCCACTAGACGATCACGAGTATCGGTAGCAAAGTTTTCAAGAGCAGAGAAGTAGAAGTTATCAAAGTAGTGAGGCTTTGTTGGGTTAGCAGCACCGTAACCGTATGCGTTCCAAGAGTAGTTACCTCTACCGTAGTTGAAGTATGCATCTCTCTGTGCATCCATATCAGTAAGTACGTTGTACCACTGACGGAACGATTGGTTAGGGTTACGAGAATCGTAACCAGTACCGTAACGACCTTTACCTTGTTGTTGGATGTAGTTCGCTTTAGCGCTAACTGTCAATTTATCTGAAGCCTTGAAACGACCGCTGAAGCTTACGTTATCACGACCGATATTTGAACCAGGAACAATACCTTTTTGATCAAAGCTAGTTGCAGACAAACGGAAAGAAGTATTCTCAGCACCTCCGTCAATAGCGAAAGAGTTGTTGCGAGTAACACTTTGCTCCCAGTAGCTCAACGCACCGTTTTCAGCAGCAACGTGCTTCTTAGATTGACCGTAAGTTGGCAACTCAGGGAAGATAGATTCCCAGTCATATACATCCATGTTAGGATCTACTTGAACACCCCAAGAAGCATCCTCACCCATTGGAAGAACGATATCAGTTACACCATCACCGTTAGCATCGTATGCTTGAGCGCGGTAATCTGTGAAGGTTGAATCGCCAGGAGCAGTAGTGATGTACTGAGGACCGTAGAAACGACCGTAACCAGGACCGTACGATTGTTGGTGACGAACGAAAGTGCTTTCGTTGATACGACCAACAGTGATACCAGAACTAACTGTTACACCTAGAGACTTCTTACCACCGTTTGCTTTACCACTTTTTGTAGTGATCAAAACAACACCATTCGCTGCACGTGAACCGTAAAGAGCCGTTGCAGCTGCACCTTTAAGAACAGAGATGTTCTCAATATCTTCTGGGTTGATATCCATTGCAGCGTTACCGAAATCGTAACCACCACGACCACTAGCAACATTAGAGCTGTTACCAGTAGAGTTAGAAATTGGAATACCATCAACCACGAAAAGTGCTTGGTTATTACCTGTTAGAGACTTGTAACCACGGATTACAACGTTGGCAGAACCACCAAGAGTACCTGAACTCTGGATGTTTACACCAGCAACTTTACCACTCAAAGAGTTTACAAAGTTTGCGTCTTTAACCGTAGAAACCGCAGCTCCATCAACTTCTTGAGTCGCATAACCAAGGGACTTCTTCTCACGAGAGATACCCAAAGCGGTTACGACAACTTCATCAAGTTGGCTGGCAGCAGCCTCCATTGAAACTTGTAGGAAATCTGAAGAAGCAACCACCTCTTGAGTTTCCATACCCATAGAAGAGAATACCAATGTTGCACCTTTCTCTGCTGTCAACGAGAATTTCCCGTCAAAATCAGTCAAAGTTGCGTTGTTGGTTCCCTTCTGTGCAACCGCAACACCTGGAAGCGGTTCACCTGAAGCAGCATCACTAACGACACCAGAAACCGACTGTGCAACAGC
>JAAXJR010000055.1 GCA_012269745.1 Flavobacteriales bacterium
AAGTAACTCTCGTTGCCTTCGAGGTCGTGGATCTGACGCCCGTATGCCGGGACCACAATCTTGCGAATCTCTTCCTCTATTCCGGCATAGGCCAATGCCGTCCAACCCCTATGGCTGACGACAAGGTTGATGGATCTTCCCGAGCCGTAGCTGGATTTTCGGGGGTCCGGTCTTTTTTCAAAAACTTGAACCTCGTAGCCTTTTTTACCCATGGCGTAGGCCATGTACGATCCTGCCAAGCCGGCACCGACGATGATTACTTTTTTCATGCTTGCTGTGCTTTGAGGTAGTTCAACAAGATTTCACCAAAGGCGCGAATGTCCTCGAAGTTATTGTAGAGCGGAACCGGTGCCATGCGAATGACATTCGGTTCTCGCCAATCGGCGATTACGCCGTGCTCCATCAAATAGTCAAACAGCGGTCTTCCGTAGCCGTGAACGAGCAAGGATATTTGTGCGCCGCGCTCCTCTTTGGGCGTAATGATTTCAAAGTTGCTATTGGTTTCTTTGGCAATGAACTCCAACACCTCCTGCAAATACGCAGTCAGTTTTCTGCTCTTTGCACGTAGGTTTTCTACTCCCGCTTTATCAAATAAATCGAGACTCGCACGAAGCGGTGCCATCGCCATTACAGGTACATTGGACAGTTGCCAAGCCTCTGCCGTAGGTATAGGTTTGAACGTTTCAGGCATCTCGAACCGTGTCTCTTTATCGTGTCCCCACCATCCTTCGAATCTTGGGATGTCGGCCTTGCCGTGGTGGCGCTCATGCACAAAGTAACCGGCGGTTGCACCAGGACCTGAGTTGATGTATTTGTAGTGGCACCACGCGGCAAAATCTACATTCCAATCGTGCAATTTGATGTCGATATTCCCTGCGCCGTGCGCCAAATCCCAGCCGACCGTAATGCCTTTATTTTGCGCATAGGCGGTAAGGTGTTTCATGTCCATTACTTGGCCGGTGTAGTAATTTACCCCGCCGATCATCATCATCGCGATTTCTTCTCCATGGGCATCGATAGCGGCCATGAAGTCTTCCTTGCGAATGTGGTGTTCACCCTCGCGCGGTCCCACCTCGATCAGGTGTTCTTTTGGATCTAATCCATGGTAGCGCATTTGAGAGGCTAGTGCATATTGGTCAGACGGGAAGGCTTTAGCTTCGCACAAAATCTTCGTGCGCTTTCCTTCCGGACGAAAGAAGCTTACCATCAACAAATGCAAGTTGTTTGTAAGCGACCCCATGACCACAACTTCTTCAGGTTTGGCACCTACGAGTTTTGACAAGCTTTCCGAAAAGAATTCGTGGTAAGGCATCCACGGACGTTTTGCATGAAAATGTCCTTCTACGCCCCAGTTCTTCCAATCCTCAAGCTCCTCTTCAAGGTATTTTTTGGCCAATTTCGGCATTAGCCCTAAGCTGTTGCCCGTAAAGTAGAGGGTCTGTTTCCCGTCGATCACGGGGAGGTGAAATTCGTTGCGGAAGTGGGCCAATGAATCGTTGGCATCTAATCCTTTAGCGTATGCTGGGTCAAGTACGTTCATGGTTGTATTATGGGTGCCTTAAAGGTAGGGTAAAAGCAGTACTAAGCCCAATAAGAACCAAGGCAAACCTTCAATGAAGAAAGAGTAATACAAATCGCCTAATTCTGCGCGTGCCACGATAATGACAACAGCGAAAAATAGGTACAATAAAAAAGTACTAATAAGTGGAAGGCCGAACACCAGAACCATCAAGGCAAAGCTCATCCAGATACAAGCGTGTGCCAGGTAGATACTGTTTCTTGGGCCAATGACGTGGGGTAAGGTTTTTATGCTTTGTGCATCTAGTTTGACATCGCGAACATCAAAAGGAATGGTTAGAGCCATGGTCCAAAGGAATCGTTCTAAAAGCCACCACCACCCGTTATGGCCGTTCCAAATTGCCGGAAGAAATCCAGTGGTAAAGGCCCAAACGAATGCAATTACAAAGAGTTTTAAACCGGGAACGGAGCGTAGACCACCGCCTTTGTTTCTCATAATCCATGGTAGTGGATATAAAAGGGCAACTGCGGCGCCAATCATATAATGCAGAAACAATCCAAAAGAACTAATACGAACGAGTTCTATTATAACGAAGGCTGCACCTCCAGCGATGCTCAGCTTGGTGAGGTTGGGCATGCTCTTTCTCCAAGCGGTGATTTTTGAGGTCGTATCATTCTCGGAAGGTCCCTCGAAATAACGTGCGAAACCATAAATTACCAAGGTGCCTGCAGCATTGAGAACCGCAAGGCTTTCATGGTGTGCATTAATGGTGATTTCTGTGATTCGAGTTAGTGCATACACAGCACCGGCTACCCAAAAATTGGCATAGACAAAGACGCGCAGGAACCCCGCTAAATTGTTTATAAACCCGTTGAAACTTCTTTCCATTCTCGCGTGTTAAAAATACATAATGAATAGAATGTGTGCTGTATTTTTGTAGCACTAAAAATCAACCCTTTATGAAGCGCAATTCATTTGCCTACCGCCACATCGGACCAAAAGCCGTAGACGTCGATCAAATGTTGTCTACCATCGGAGTGGATTCAATCGATACGCTGATTGATCAAACGGTACCTGCTGCCATTCGAGCAAACAAGGAATTAGATTTAAGTGAACCCATGACAGAAGCCGAATTTGGCGCTCATATTACCGCCTTAGGTGAGATGAATTCTGTGTTCAAAACGTACATCGGTATGGGGTACCATCCGACAGTTTTGCCTGGTGTTATTCAAAGAAATATATTGGAAAACCCGGGGTGGTACACTGCTTATACTCCATATCAAGCTGAAATCGCTCAGGGTCGTTTGGAAGCCTTGATGAACTATCAGACTATGGTGGTTGATCTAACAGGGATGGAGTTGGCTAATGCTTCTCTTCTTGATGAAGCTACGGCGGTGGCTGAAGCTATGAGCATGTTCTACGGAGCAATGCCGCGTGCGAAGAAAAAAGCGGGTGCCAACAAATTCTTTGTGGACAATAACACATTCCCACAAAGCATTGCGCTTCTAAAAACGAGAACCGAACCTATTGGGGTTGAATTGGTTTTCGGTGACTATAAAACATTTGAGCCAACAGAAGATTTCTTCGGTGCTATGGTTCAGTACCCTAACGCAGACGGTTCGGTCGAAGATTACCGCGCTTTTGCAGCAGGATGTAATGATGCTGGCGTGCAGCTTGTAGTGGCAGCAGATCTGTTGTCATTGACCCTACTTACGCCTCCGGGAGAATGGGGTGCGGATGCTGTAGTTGGTACTACACAGCGCTTCGGTATTCCACTAGGATACGGTGGTCCTCACGCTGCATACTTCGCAACGAAAGAGAGCTACAAGCGTCACATCCCAGGTCGTATCATTGGTCGTACCATTGATACTGACGGCAATCCAGCTCTTCGTATGGCATTGCAAACTCGTGAGCAACACATTAAGCGCGATAAAGCAACATCCAACATCTGTACAGCGCAGGTATTACTTGCAGTAATGGCAGGAGCCTATGGTGTGTACCACGGTCCAGAAGGATTGATGGACATCGCGGAGGCCATTCACCTGAAGACAGCAACACTGAATGCTGCCGTAAAAGGGATGGGACTCACGCAAAGCAATACACATTTCTTCGACACGCTGAAGATTAGCTTGAACAACAGCGATGCAGCCTCATTAAGAGCATTGGCGGAAGATGCGGAGATTAACTTTAACTACCTCGACGCAAAGACAGTAGGTGTTTCATTGAACGAAACCACTACCGATGCGGACGTTGCCGAAATCATTGCGGTATTTGCGGCGGCTGAGAAGGTTGCGGAGATAACTATGGATGAACTTGAAACGGCTGTTCCAAATGAATTGGCTCGTTCTTCAGCGTTCATGACCAACGAAGTCTTCCACAGCTACCGCAGCGAGACGGATATGATGCGCTACTTAAAGTATCTCGAGCGTAAAGATTTGGCGTTGAACCACAGTATGATCTCTTTGGGTTCTTGTACCATGAAATTGAACGCGGCATCAGAAATGATCCCACTTTCAAATGCTTCGTGGAACGGCTTGCACCCATTTGTTCCTACTGAACAAGCGGCAGGGTACATGCAGGTCATCGAAGAGCTTGAAAGAGATTTGTCTGAGATTACTGGATTTGCAGCGACTTCATTGCAACCAAACTCTGGTGCTCAGGGTGAGTATGCAGGTCTTATGGTTATACGTGCCTACCACCATGCAAACGGCGATCATCACAGAAATATTGCGCTGATCCCATCCTCAGCGCACGGTACCAACCCTGCTTCAGCGGTAATGGCCGGAATGAAGGTTGTTGTCGTTGCCTGTGATGAGAATGGAAACATCGATGTTGACGATCTTAGGGCTAAAGCTGAGCAACACAGCAAAAACTTGAGTTCTTTGATGATTACCTATCCATCTACACACGGTGTATTTGAGTCTAGTGTTAAGGAAATTACGAGCATCATTCACGAGCACGGTGGTCAAGTATATATGGACGGTGCCAACATGAATGCTCAGGTAGGATTGACTTCTCCGGGACTTATTGGTGCGGACGTATGTCACTTAAACTTGCACAAGACCTTTGCCATTCCTCATGGAGGTGGTGGCCCAGGTATGGGGCCAATTTGTTGTGCCGCGCACCTCGCGCCGTTCCTTCCAAAGCACGATGTGATCGAAATGGGTGGTGAGCAAGGTATCTCGAGCATTTCTGCTGCTCCATGGGGTTCTGCATTAATCCTTTTGATTTCTTACGCTTACATCAAAATGTTGGGTAGCGAAGGATTGACAGACAGTACGAAATATGCCATCCTCAATGCCAACTATATTAAGGAGCGTCTAGCAGGCTCATTCGATGTGTTGTACACAGGTGAAAATGGCCGCTGTGCACACGAGATGATCTTGGATTGTCGTCCATTCAAACGCGATGCAGGTATCGAGGTAACAGATATTGCGAAGCGATTGATGGATTACGGTTTCCACGCACCAACGGTAAGTTTCCCAGTAGCGGGCACGGTGATGGTAGAGCCAACAGAGAGTGAGGGTATTGCTGAATTAGACCGCTTCTGTGATGCAATGTTGAGTATCCGTGCAGAGATCGCTGAGATTGAAAACGAAGAGGTAGATTCAGCAAATAACGTGATGAAGAATGCGCCTCACACGCAGTACATGATCTGTGGTGACGATTGGAACTTCCCATATTCTCGTTCAAAAGCTGGATTCCCACTTCCATTTGTAAGCGACAATAAATTCTGGCCGACTGTTCGCCGTGTGGACGACGCTTATGGCGATCGTAACCTTGTGTGTACGTGTGAGCCTATTGAAAGCTACATGGAAGAAGCTTTAGGCTAAGCCAAAGCGAATTCTAGGATATAAAACCCCCGCGGCGTCGCCGCGGGGGGTGTTTTTTAGCTGAAATTTTTCGGGCCTACTTGGTGGCAATGGCTCTCATGTCGGCACCTGTGGGCTTCTGGTAGAGTGCAAGATCAAAGTGTCTCGTTGCTGCATAGAGGTGGTCGAAAATGTCCGACATGATGCCTTCGTAAACAGCCCACTCTGTGGTGGCTGTGAAGCAATAGACTTCGATAGGAATACCTTCAGTGGTCGGTTGCAACTGACGCACCATTAGGGTAAAATCATTATTAATGCCGTCGTGATTGCTCAAATAGAATTCAATATACTTTCGATACAGACCTATGTTAGTTTGGCGACGTCCGTTAAGTAGGCTCGCACCTTGGATGTTTTTCTCTGCGTTGTTTTGGTCAATCTGCCCTTGACGCTCGTTCATGAACGGTGCAATCAAATCTATTTCCTTCAGGGCATCCATTAACCCTTCGTCGAGGTGGCGAATGGAAGTGATATCGATGTGTATGTTTCGTTTGATGCGTCGAGCACCGCTTTCTGACATCCCGCGCCAATTCACAAAGCTATCTTGAACAAATGCAGTTGCTGGCACAGTACTTACCGTCTTGTCGAAGTTCTTCACCTTCACTGTAGTAAGGTCGATGCTTAGTACATCTCCATCCACACCATATTTAGAGAAGGTAATCCAATCGCCTACCTTGACCAAATCGTACATGTGGATCTGGAAATTGGCCAAAAGTCCTTTGATGCTGTCTTGGAAGACAAGAATAAGGATGGCTGTTGTTCCGGCGAAAGCACCTAGGATTGCTCCGGCTGAGGTGCCTGTTAAAATGGAAATCAGTGAGATGGCCGCACCGAAGAACGCAAGAAGACGAACGACTTGCGAAATGGTTCGGATGGGGGTGTTGGTGTATTTTTCGTTTTGGCTCAGCCAATTCTCCAATGCACGCAAGGTGCGGTTGACGACCGTGACTACCAGGATAAGGGTGTAAATGACCACTGCTTTTTCAAAGTAGGGGATCATTCGTGGAACATCACTCAATATGTAGTTAAGGCTGTTATAGACAATCCCAGCAGGAACGAGGTGCGCGAGTCCTTTGAAGACCTTTTGCTCGAAGAAGTAATCGTCCCAAGTGGCCTTGGTGCGCTTTACGGCAGTATGAATGATGCTCACAAGAATTCGCCTCGATAGGAAATCGGCCAGTAGTGAAATAAGGGCCAACACGGCTACATCAATACCTAGTGCTATCCACTCGATGTAGCGCGGGTCAACATTTTGGTTGGCGAGCCATTGGCTTGCCCAGTGAATTTTATCCATTAGAACGGGTGAAACATAGTTACGCTATCAAATCTAACTGAAGTTGCGTAAAAATATCCCAATCCGAAAACGGTTGTATCATCTTGTCTGCGAATATTTCCAATTTGCGGGCTGTATGGCACTGCAAATAAACCACCGCTGTTGACGTTGTTGGTCATGATCGTAAGGTAGTCGAACAGGTCCATAGAGATGGTACGCGTTTCGAATACGAAGTTGATCAAGGTGTCGCGGTAGACAGTGTAGGGAGGGCCAATGAAGTTTAATCGACCAATTTGTGGTCCTTCGATGAACTGCTCGTCATTGTAAATATTGATGCTTGAAGCGAGGCTTATTTCTGTTTCCTGCGGCTCAAATGGTCCCATCAATCCGTTCGGTGCGTAGATCTTGGTAGTCGAATAGGACTTTACCCAATAGGCATTCCCGGCACCTGCGGGGTCATTGAAGAATTGGTAAGGGCTGTAGAAAGCTGAATCGGCATCTTGGTAATTCACAGTATCGTCCACTCTAAAGTCGTAGTACACAGAATCCCCTTCAAGAATAGGGAATAGGGGAGCGATCAAAGTAAACGGCTCATTACAACGGTCGAGTGTGCTCTCCCAAGTACCTGAAGCTTCGCCATAGGTTGAAGGAACAACAACCTCCACGCGGTAAGAGTGCCCTGGTGTGCTCAAGAAATCAAGGTTTTCATAGCGTCCACTGCTCACTTCTGTTAAGGTTCCCAATGTGGAATCGCCATCAAAGAGCGTTACCGAGGCGCCTTCGATACCGGTGAATGCACCATTATCTAGATAGGGATTACTCAATCTAAGATCAACGTAGGCACCCATGGTATCCACGTCAGTAATGGCACCTGAGATGCTTACTGCAGAGGCGCTGTTGTAGGCGTCGGTTCTTACTTTATCAGTGACATCAGTTTCACAAGATGCGAATGCAAGAGCAATAATCGGTAGTACAAGTAGTTTCTTCATGGCCGATTAAAAGTTTAATGTGTAGGTAATGGTAGGAATGGCTGTAGCGAAGATGCTGAGCTGTGTAGCTTTAGTCTCACCTGTAGCATTGCCATCGTCGTCTAATACTTCTTCAAAGAAGATGCTGAAGGCGTTCTTTCGAGCGTAGGCATTGTACACACCAAAGTTCCAGCTGCCTTCCCAATCGCGGTCCTTCTTATTTGGAATCTTAACATCCATGCTCAAATCTAACCTGTGGTAGGCCGGCGTACGAGCATTGTTTCTTGTGAGTGAGAATGGGTAAAGAATACCGTCAAATTCACTCTTTGCCTCAGGGTAGGTATAAGGTTTACCTGTCTGGTAAATGAACGAGCCCGAGAAGCTGATGTTCGGTTTCCAAGCGTAGGCGGCAACCAATGCAAAATCGTGCGGTTTGTCCTGAGCGGCTGCGTACCACTCCCCAAAGTTGATCCACTCATCTGGTGTGACACCAAGGTCTACTTGGAGTTCTGAGCGGCTATAGGTATAGGCAATCCAACCGGTAAGCGCGCCCACTTTTTTGTCAAGCTGCACTTCGACTCCGTAGCTGCGTCCGCGTCCAGTCATAAGGTCTACTTCGATGTTATCTACACCGGTAGGCTGTGCGCCGTTTTTGTAATCTACGAGATCGCGAAGGCTCTTGTAGTAAGTCTCAACGCTAAGCTGCCATTCACCGTCCTTGAAGTTTCTGTTCACACCCGCGGCAACCTGGTCTGCGGTACCTGGATTGATGTAGTTCCCCGCAGGTCTCCAAGTATCGATAGGAAGTGATGAGGTGGTGTTGGAAATCAAGTGAATGTACTGACGCATACGGTTGTAGCTGAATTTAATCGCGCTATTCTCGCTGCTTTTGTAGTTAATTCCTAGACGTGGCTCCAAACCTTGGAGACCGTCGAATGCTGCGATGATCTCACCGCTGCCGTAGCTTGTGGTGTCGATGATGCGGTCATTGCGGTAGGTTCCGGCCGATGTAGGGTTGTAATTAACCACATCGCGTGCTCCCACGTTGTAAAAAGAGCTGTAACGCAATCCTCCGCGTATGGTTAAGCGATTATTGACTTTCCAATTATCTTCAATGTAGAAGGCAGGTTCGACAGCGTATTCATTTTGCAATTCAATGCTGATATCTGCGATGTTGCTATCTGCAAAGTTGGCATTCACACTAAATGGCTCGAAATCGTAAATCACAGCCTCTCCACCAAAATTAACTTGGTGCTTTGCGTTCGGGAACCAGCTAAAAGCGACCTTATTGTTTTGGTTGTTAATGTATGCGATGTTGTCCACCTGTACTGTCGGGAAGTCAAAGCCAATGGCGTAATCGTAATCCGAGTAAATGGTACTAACGTTCAGGAACAGCTTATCATTGATTAAGTAGTTCCAACGTCCTGTAAGACCCAGGTTCCCCCAATTAAACTTTACTAGCCCCGGAACTCCAAAAGCGTCTTTACCGTAATAAGCACTCAAGAATAAACGGCTCTTGTCGCTGAATTTGTAATTCACTTTCGCGTTGAGGTCGTAGAAGTTTGCAATGATGCTGTTGATATCGTCATCTGGCGCGAGGCGTAGCAATAGATCTTGGTACGAACGACGTCCTGCCACCATGAAACTTGCTTTGTCTTGAACAATCGGTCCTTCGAACATTACACGAGAGGAGAGAAGTCCTAGGCCAACAGTACCTCCGTATTCTTTGGTGTTTCCTTCTTTTTGACGAACGTCCAATACTGAAGAAAGTCGACCGCCAAAGGGTGCTGGAATACCGCCCTTATATAGTTTCAAATCGCGAACCGCGTCCCCGTTAAATACAGAGAAGAATCCGAAAATGTGGGAAGAGTTGTACACGGGTGCTTCATCCAACAAGATTAGGTTTTGGTCAGTCTTACCACCACGAACGTTAAAACCTGAAGCGCCTTCACCTACTGTGGTAACACCTGGAAGTAGTGTGATTGAGCGGATAACATCAAACTCTCCTAAGAATTGAGGAATGGTTTTTATCTGCTTAGCAGTCAACTGAGTGGTTGACATTTCTGCACGGTTCAAATTCTCATCAAGCTTCTTGGCCGTCACTTGAACTTCTTGCAACTCGTTGGTTGCTTCTTTCAGTTCAAAGTTTACCGTTTGACTCGTGTTTAGATTGATTTTTTTGGTCATCGTCTCGTAACCAATGTAGCTGATGGTGAATGTGTATTCGCCTGCAGGTAGCGTCAAAGAGTAGAAACCGTAAATATTTGTCACGGTTCCTTGTCTACTTTCATTGACAATAGAGGCGCTGATTAATTCTTCACCACTAGCTGCGTCGCGGATGTATCCGCTCAGAGTAACGTTTTGAGCCTGAGTAGTTAGGGTGAATGCTAGTCCTAGAAAGGCAAGCCATTTCTTCATAATGCGGAGGTTTTCTAACCTATTAAGGATTGTGGTCCAATATTGTTCCGCAAATAGTCAAAGTTTATGCCAAAAGACTTGAACAGAATTCAATCTTTTAAAAAGAGCTTAAATCCTAAAATGGTGCCCGTCAAACTGCAGCCAATGACGTTGGCAAAAATGAGAGGAAAGTCGCCGATACTAAGGCCGTAGATGAGCCAGCAAAATTGGCCCGTAAACATCATAATGTACATGGTTAAGCTAAGGTCTTTCACCTTTCGCTGCTTGATGATTTTCCAAGCCTGTGGTACAAATGCCGAGGTGGTTAATACCGCTGCTACGATACCGATTGTTGCGATCCAATTCATGCCTCTAAATTACGCTAATTACCACTCGATAAGAATGCTATACCCAGTGATTTTCTTCATGCCGTCTAGGGCTTCTTCGCCTTGTGTTAGCTCATCATCCACATAAATCCGGGCATGATCTTGAACAGGGATTATAATGCTCCATGGCTCCTTTGCTGTTTGGAGAATATGCAATTGGTTTTTATTCCCGTTTTCTCCTTTCACAAAGCTTATATCAATTTCGGTTATACCCTCACCCTCACCGATGATGACGCGTTTTAATTGAGGTCTCGTCCAATCCGTTGGGAAGTGTGGGTCAATCTCTACGATTTTCTTTTCAGCCATTGGGTAAATGCCAAAGAATTGGCGTACGATAGGATAGCCGAAACTGTAAATGTTCCAAGCTTGACACATCATCCCGAAATCTGGACTCACTTCATACATGCTGCCAGGGTGGGCATATCCCCAACTGCGGGAAATGCGGTGCAAGTAGTCCAAGGCTTTATCTGGACGACCATAGTTGTTTTCAGCAACCGCTGCCACCCCCGTAGGCAATGTCATCACTGCCCCAACATAGGTAAAGGTCTTCTTGCGTTTGGCAAACCCATCGGTGTCCGTACCTGCACTTTCATCGCGATCAATACCGGTGACAAACATCCCAAATGGATTCGTGTATTGCGCTGCTTTATCCAATGCTTTTAGTGCATAATCCTCAGGTGCAAATCCCACTTCCATTGGGGTGTTGACGATCCAGTTATGATGTACGCTGTAAGGATTCATTTCACCATCAGAACCCTCAGCAGCTTTCTTGGTAGATTCCAATTCCTCTACGGCCCAAGGCTTGTCTAACCCTTCAGCTCTTTCAATAGCACCGTCGATAAGCTCTAAAACTTGGGCTTTACTTCCTCTGACATCGGCATAGGCTCCGGCATCTTCTACCCAATAATTTTCATTGATGTAGGCGCTTAACTCGGCTGCACTGCGACCGGCCCATGCTGCAACTTTGTCATCGTCTTGAAGCAGCGCAGATTCGTAAAGTGCGCCCCAGGCTTGTACTGTATATGCTGCAACATCAATCATCTCGCCATTCATGCCGTGAATCTCCATCATCCCGTAGCCGTCTGGAATTCCATTGCCATCAGTATCCTGATCTTGTAGCCACTTCATACTTTGAATCATTTGTGGATACATTTCATCAAAAAATACTTTATCGCCACTCCATCGGTACGTGTCATAACATGCCGTCACAAACTGTGGGGTTTCGTTGAGGTTCCCAGGGTTAAATACTGCGCCATTAGTGGACATTTCATGGATGATTTGACCCGTGCCGTTGGTGCGCTCAGAGGCCTTGGCAAGCAATCGCAGCATGCTTTTGCTCAGGTCGTACCGCCCGACTGCATTTAGACCAAGAATGCTGAATTCTGAATCGCACCCAAAGAACCAAGGATAATCTTCAATGCCCGCAGCGAATCCATAACCAAGGGTATCGGCGTCCATTTCCAGCCAAATCGCGTTGTGTTTTAGCCAGCGGAAAACGGTCTCAAGATCCTCTTCACCCGCGCAGAAAAAGCTGCTGTTCCCGCTGAGTTCAAAATGCTTTTGTTCCTTCGAATACCACAGGTCGCTCCAACTTTCAACTGTGGTCAATTCCTTGGTGGCCTCCTCAGCGGTGATTCCACCGGCGATGTAGAACTGATGAATTTTTGACGGACTGCTTAAGAGGTGTGAGTGTGTTATCGCTCCTTTCGAGGAAGCGCTAATGCGTACTTGCCAGCCGTTTTTCGAATCGGTGGCGGTCCATTGGTTGTTCTCTAGAGTAATGATGTCAGTGCTGTCGACCATGTTAGTGCGCTCACCGAGCCAAGTCGGTCGAAGGTCAGCACTAGGGTAGAAGAGTAGTTGCGCTTTTGGGAAGTCGCTCATATCATATTCGACGACCATGCCTTTGGCGGGGTCAGGAATGAATTGGGTGCGCGTAATGGTTTTGCCTTGGATGTTGTAGGTGAATATGGAACCAAGGGCAGTAGTGTTGTAGGTAGTAGCGCTATCCAAGTACATGGTATCTCCATTGTAAATCATTGCGGCAGAGAATCCGTCGAGGAGTTTGATAGGATGTGCCCAAAGACCGCCCATCTCACCTTTGATGTGCCAGCCCATATCAGGGAAAGTACCGTCTTGAAATCCGACGCAATACGCATGATTTCCAGGGGTCATCTGCTTAGAATGCAGATAGTTTGTGTTGCCTTGAAGGGTTTCCATGGTGCTCATACGCTCGACCAATGGATAGTTAAGCTCTTCGGTTTGAGGCGTTGAACATGCGGCTAGCACTAGGCTGCAGAGTATGAAGAGTCTAGTGTTGTTAATAACTTGTTGATAACTATCTCTAAGTACCATAGTTTGTGGGTTGCAGAGTTGTCTGAATTGGCAGTCTAAGCTACTTTTGCAGCATCTTAATAAAACAAGAATACAACATGTCTCAATTAGTTGGTAAAATCGCTCAAATTATCGGTCCTGTAGTGGACGTTCGTTTTGAGGGTGCCGCAGGCGAGCTTCCAAAAATTTATGAAGCTCTTGAAGTAACAAAATCAAACGGCCAGGTGGTTGTTCTTGAAGTGCAGAAGCACGTAGGTCAAGAAACCGTTCGCGCCGTATCTATGGATTCTTTGGACGGATGTCAGAGAGGACAGGATGTAACCGCGAAAGGACAGGCAATCACAATGCCTATCGGTGATCAGATCTACGGCCGTGTATTTAACGTAGTAGGTGAAGATATCGATGGTATCGGTGGTGTTGACCGTTCTAAAGGTTTGCCAATCCACCGCCCAGCGCCTGCTTTCGAGGAGTTGAGTACATCTACAGAAGTACTTTTCACAGGTATTAAAGTAATTGACCTTATCGAGCCTTACGCAAAAGGTGGTAAGATTGGTCTTTTCGGTGGTGCCGGTGTAGGTAAGACGGTATTGATCCAGGAATTGATTAACAACATTGCTAAGGGCCACGGTGGTCTTTCTGTATTTGCCGGTGTTGGTGAGCGTACTCGTGAGGGAAATGACCTCATGCGTGAGATGCTTGAATCAGGTATTATCAAATACGGTGACGATTTCATGCACGCTATGGAAGAAGGCGGTTGGGATCTAAGCAAAGTAGATAAAGAGTTGATGAAGGACTCTAAAGCAACCTTCGTATTCGGTCAGATGAACGAGCCTCCAGGTGCACGTGCACGTGTTGCCCTTTCTGGTTTGACATTGGCAGAGTACTTCCGTGACGGTGAGGGCGACGGACAAGGAAAAGACATCCTTTTCTTCGTTGATAACATCTTCCGTTTCACGCAAGCAGGTTCTGAGGTATCGGCACTTCTAGGTCGTATGCCTTCTGCGGTAGGTTATCAGCCAACCCTAGCTTCTGAGATGGGTGCGATGCAAGAGCGTATTACTTCTACTAAGAACGGTTCTATTACTTCGGTTCAAGCGGTATACGTACCTGCGGATGACCTTACAGATCCGGCTCCTGCAACAACGTTTGCTCACTTGGATGCAACAACGGTATTGTCACGTAAGATCGCTGAGCAAGGTATCTACCCTGCGGTTGATCCACTAGATTCTACTTCTCGTATTTTGACTGCGGACATCGTAGGTCAAGAGCACTACGATACTGCACAGCGCGTAAAAGAGACATTGCAGCGCTACAAAGAATTGCAGGATATCATTGCGATTCTAGGTATGGAAGAGCTTTCAGAAGAGGATAAACTTGTAGTATCACGCGCTCGTCGTGTAGCTCGTTTCCTTTCTCAGCCGTTCCACGTAGCAGAGCAGTTTACAGGTCTTCAAGGGGTATTGGTAGATATCAAGGATACTATCAAAGGCTTCAACATGATCTTGGACGGTGAGCTAGATCAGTACCCAGAGGCTGCCTTCAACTTGAAAGGTACCATCGAAGAGGTGATCGAAGCTGGTGAGAAAATGTTGGCTGAGGCTTAATCCAACTAGATTATGTACTTAGAAGTCATCACACCTGAAGCAGTATTGTTCAAAGGCGAGGTAAGCTCAGTAGTTCTTCCTGGTCGCGACGGTCTCTTCCAGATCTTAAAAGATCACGCACCAATCATCTCAGCTTTGGGACCTGGTACGGTGAAGATTCGTGTTGCTGACGATACGCAAACGCTAGATACATTGAGCTCTCAGGTTATTCTTGATACTTCTGACGACAAGCTTTGCACCGTAGAGGTGAAGGGCGGCGTCCTAGAGTGCAAGAACAACAAGATCTCAGTACTCGCTAGTTAAATCAGTAGCGAAATAAATTTTGTAAAACCCGCGGCGCAGCCGCGGGTTTTTTTGTGCTTTTCATTCTGGATTTTATGCATGCTTTCTCTCCCAGGTCGTTATATATTCGCAGACCAACACACAATGAAATGAGAAAGACTATGCTTTTGTGTGCCGTGCTATTGACGGCATCATTAAATGCACAAGAATTTGGACAACGCAAGGGCTTCCGAGGCATCGTTGCCAAAAAGGACAAGCCAACTTTACTCAATGAAGTGGAGGTAAGTACTTCTGCAGCAGGGGATACCTACGCGACAGCGGCCCGTACGGTGACCGTATTGACCGCGAAGGAAATTCAGGAGTTGCCAGTGAACACGATCAATGAGGTATTGGAATATGTCGCTGGATTAGATGTACGTCAGCGTGGACCGCTGGATGTGCAGTCGGATATTGGTGTACGTGGTGGAACCTTCGATCAAGCGCTTGTATTAGTCAATGGCATCCGTATGAACAACATGCAAACAGGGCACCACAATATGAATTTGCCTATCCCGATAGCTATGATTGAACGCATCGAGATTCTTCACGGAGGTGCCTCAAGGGTACACGGCGTGGGAGCAATGACAGGTGTGATTAATATCGTGTTGAAGAAAGCACAGACGAAATTGAATGGCGGGTACCGTATGGCTGCAGGTTCTTACGGTATGCAACACCACGGAATCGGTGCTGGGCTAAAGGTCGGTAAATGGGGTGCTCAATTAGGCCTTCAGCGCGACCAGAGTAGCGGTTATGTGAATAATACAGATTTTGAATCGGACCGATTCATGCTCGCCCTTGAAAGAGATGTGAACCTCTTTGGATTCCAAGGTGGTTTGAGCGTGCTTTATGCGGAGAATCAAAAGGCCTTCGGTGCAGCCGATTATTACACATCTACCTTTCCTGACCAGTTTGAAGCCACCACAACGACTTTGTTTGGCACTTCCTTGAAACTAGAGAAGAATAAATTGAGTTATGCGCTCGATTTGAATTACGTTGGCGGTACAGATCGATTCGAATTGTACCGTGAGACGCCAGGGCAGGGCGGTTTTGATGCTTCTTCCGTGGCCTACCAGTTCGATTTGAATACCACCAGATTCTACCGCCCAGCGACGCAGGATACCGCAGCAGCTTGGTATACCGGGCACAATCATCATAGAACGGGCGCCTACACCATCAATGAGCGTGTGACCTATGAATGGAATCCACTGCATACCACAACAGCGGGCATTAACCTTCGTTACGACAATATTCGTTCTAATGCTTTAGGTACTGTCGGTGTAGTAGACCAAACCCCAATCCCAGGATGGCCGGGCTCATATACGCGATACCAGGATCAACTCAATATCAGCTATTTCTTGGAGCACCGCTATACCGCTGGACCAATGCGCGTTACCACAGGTGTAATGTTGAATCAGCGCCAATTGGGCGACGAGAATTTTGTAAGTGCTTGGAGCCCTGGGGTTGATGTGGCGTACAAATTAGGCAGAGTGACCACAGCATATGCTTCGGCGGACCAAAGTGTTCGTTATCCTACCTATACGGATTTGTATTATGCCCGTGGCAATGCTTTTGGTTCTATTGATCTGAAGCACGAGAGTGCGCTTAATCTTGAAGCAGGACTTCGTAGAGGAGTAGATAAGAACATTCGCTACAATGCGGCACTGTTCCACCGCCGTTCAGCCAACCTCATTGATTGGGTGACTTACCCGGGTAACGACACCGCCTACGCGCAGAACATTACCGCCTTGAATCTAACGGGTCTTGAGGCCAACTTCGGCTATTATGCCTCCAAGCGTAAAGACTTTGTGCGCAGCGTAGTAGGTTCCGTTCTTTTGATGAATGGTTCTTCGCCTGAGGTGGATTACAGCTCCTTGTACGCGCTTGACTATCTGGCGGCCAAGGCAAATATCACAGTGAACAATAGATTGGGTAAGGGTTTATACTTGAAGTGGGCGTTGACTGCTCAAGATAGAGTGGGTACTTACCGAGACGCAAGTACTGGTAATGAGGCTGCTTATGCGCCGTTTGTTATCGCTGATGCTAAATTGTACTGGGCACCGATTGCTGGAATTACGCGTCGCCAAATCCCGTTCCAAGCCTTCGTCAACATCAATAACGCCTTCGGCACTCAATACTACGATCGAGGAAATGTAGCTCAGCCAGGACGCTGGATCAGTACAGGGTTTGAATTGCGATTTAGATAAGTCAAAAATTTTTGAAGCATAAAAAAAGCGCCCGATGGGGCGCTTTTTTTATTTCAACTTCTCATTGTTGTGATGTCTATCATGGTCTCGCTCGCGCTTTACATCCATCTTTTTATCGAAAGCGGCTTGCAGGTCTGTGCCCGTTTGGTTCGCCAAACAGAGGACTACAAAAAGCACGTCGCTCAGTTCTTCACCAAGGTCTTTCGCCTTGTCACTTTCCTTTTCACTTTGTTCGCCGTAACGGCGTGCAATGATGCGAGCAACTTCACCTACTTCTTCGGTGAGTTGTGCCATGTTGGTCAGTTCGTTGAAGTAACGAACGCCGTGGTTTGCAATCCACTCGTGAACTTCTTCCTGTAGTTTACCGAGCGGCAAATCTGAAGGAACATGGATAGGATCTAGTGCCATTATTCTTTGTTTTTAGAATCGATCCATATGGTAACAGGACCGTCATTTATGAGGTTAACTTTCATATCAGCACCAAACTTCCCGCCCTTAACCGGCAGGTTACTTTCGTGCCATAATTGCTCCATGAAGTACTCGTACATGGGCTCTGCATGGGAAGGTCGAGCAGCTTTCATGTAGCTCGGGCGGTTTCCTTTTTTGGTCGAAGCGTGAAGGGTGAACTGGGAGACGACTAAGAATTGGCCACCGGATTCCATCACGTTTCTATTCATCACTCCGTCGCTATCTGGGAACAACCGCATCCGTGCAATTTTTCCGCAAAGCCAATCTGCATCCTCTTCCGTATCAGCAGGCTCCACACCTAAAAGAACTAGAAGTCCTTTTTCGATAGCGCCTATTTCCGTGCCATCCACTACAACACTCGCTTCGCTAACGCGCTGTAGTAGAGCCCTCATTTAGTTGAAGGCTGGGTTTGGGAAGACGATAAGTTTGTCGCCATAGACACGCATAAGTTCATCCATGTTCTCATTTATTGCACGGCCCATACCTGTTAAGGACGTTGCTTCGCCTAATGAAGTGGTCAAGATTAAAGCTATTCTGCCAGATTCGGTCATCTCCATCATCGTGACATTTCTTCCAATTCTTCCGTACTCTGGAGTGCCGTCAAACATAGAGGGCGATACGACAATATTTTTCTTTGCTAAATCTTCAATGGTAGGTAGAACTTCTTGTTCCGGAGCCATTAAAAAGACTTCTATGCCACTTTCTTGGCACAATCGCAAGAAGTTTAAGGCATCTAGATTATAGTCGAAACGGCTCACCTCTTGCGCCTCTCTTATGCGTAATTCTCTCGGGTTTTCAGATTGGTCATAATAACGGTTCATTGTATTCTGATCAAGTAGAAGAAATGGTACATCGATGAACACAACTGGCCCCTGTTTGATTGTCCCAAGCTTACGCTGAAGCATATCTGCAGCATAATTGAAGGTTTGCTTATTTATGTACTCAAACTCGCTCGATTTACGCCACTCTAATGCCGGGTTAATCGGCGGTGGCGGCGGTGGAATATCTGCTACGGCTTCTTTCTGCGTGCCGCACGAGGCCAAGCCAATAGCGCTAATGGCTAGTAGTGCGATAATGTGTTTCTTCATCGTAATCGTTTAGTTGGTTAAGATAACTCTCGTATCTAGTTGGTGCAATTTTATTCTCTTCAAGTGCGTTCTTCACCGCACATTGTGGCTCATTGACGTGCAGGCAATTGTGGAATCGACACGCCTCACTTAAGGCGAAAATCTCTGGAAAGAAATGACTAATCTCTTCCTTCTCCATGTTGACCATCCCAAACCCTTTGATGCCCGGTGTATCAATAATATCACCTCCAATGGTAAGTGGATGCATCTCGGCAAATGTTGTGGTGTGCTGTCCCTTTCTGTGGCTATGGCTTACTTCACCCGTTCTCAGGTCCAATTCCGGCTCAATAGCATTCACCAAGGTACTCTTCCCGACACCACTGTGTCCACTGAGCAAGGTGGTTTTTCCTTTTAGGATTTCTTTCAATTCCTCTAGTCCTTCACCTTCAGTGGCGGAAGTTTTTAAGACTTTATAGCCGATTGCGCTATAGACTGCTTCACGGTACTCGAGCTCCATTAGTTCATCTTCCCCATAAACGTCAATCTTATTAAAAACGATTACTGTAGGAATGGAATAAGCCTCGGCAGTAGCTAGGAAACGGTCCATAAAGCCAGTAGAGGTCATGGGTTGTGCAAGGGTTGTTACCAGAAGCGCTTGGTCCATGTTGGACGCGATAATGTGTACACGCTTGCTAAGGTTGACGCTTTTGCGAACGATGTAGTTTTTTCGGTCAATGATTGCATTGATGATGCCCTTACGCTCGTCTTTTTCTTCCAATTCGAATTCAACGAAATCACCTACTGCGATAGGATTGGTACTCTTGATACCGGCCACACGAAATTTCCCTTTGATTCTACAATCAAAGAGTTCGCGGCTTTCCAAATCTCTGACTTGGTACCAGCTACCCGTACTTTTTAGAACTACGCCTTTCACAGGGCGCAAATTACGGAATTAACGCTTGGCGTACATGTTTTCGTAGTAATCCTGATAGGTGCCTGAGGTAACGTTTTTCAACCACTCGGCATTGCTCAAATACCAATCGATGGTGATGGCCAGCCCTTCTTCAAAAGTCACGCTTGGTGCCCAGCCCAACTCTTTGTTGATCTTGGTCGCATCAATGGCATACCTGCGGTCGTGACCCGGACGGTCTTTCACATAGGTAATGAGCTTTTCACTGCTTCCTTTTTCACGGCCCAATTTCTCGTCCATCTGCGCGCA
>JAAXJR010000031.1 GCA_012269745.1 Flavobacteriales bacterium
TACATTTATTTTTATTGAGTAATCTTAATTCATACCTTTACAACATATAATCCTGCCTCACCCCCCACCCACACCCCCCCCCCACCCCCACCCACCACCCCACCCCCCCCCCCCCCCCCCCCCAACCCCCCCCCCCCCCCCCCCCCCCCCACCATAAATCATAGCTAATGATAGCTTAAACGAACAATTATATATAGATATAGTTTAAGTTTATACTTCCTAAACAACGCCCGATGTACAACCAAAAATTCATAGACGAAAACCTTGAGTGGCTCATTGAGCACCCGATCAAGGAACAACGTTTTTTGAGCGGCAAGATTGTACGATTTGTGAAGTTACCTAACCGCTCCATCAAGACTTATTCGAAAGAGGAATTTGAATATTTCGAACTAAAGAAGAAACAGCAAACGTAAAGCATCAAGAAATAGCCTAATCAGAAAGCCGCGACGTTCCCTAGCATCATGAAGACCTTACCATAAGATGTTTCATAGCTCAGAGGTTCCATTAAATGAATTGGTACCGAATTTTTTTTAAACCCGCCACGTGGACAACAAAGAATTTATAGAGAATAATTGGAAATGGATTTCAAAACAACCTGTGAAGGTGAGTCGATTTGGAACTCATGTTCACTTATGGTACGTTACGTTGCCCAATGGTTCTACGAAAACCTTTAACCACGAAGAATTCGAGTTTTATCTTTCTAAAATCAATTCCCGGCTTAACAAATAAATAATGATTGATTTTTTTTGACTCAATTAATTGTGACCGCTAAAAATAGTTGAAGATTTACTGAAATGTCATTTTCAAGTAGTGGATAATCAAGAGTTTATACTATGTAATATACAGTGATTAAAAGAGAACCCCATGAGAGCAATCAAGGTGGGTGACCAAAAAGTATTGTGGTTTTCAAATTTACCAGACGGTACTACCCGCACATTTATTGCCTCAGAATTTGAGTTATTCTCGAAACTCATTTCATAACGCCTATTGTAGTCGTGACCTGACTCACGAATTTTTCTCCAAGCATATAGTATTTTGTACCTCTCGTTTATGGCGAGGTCAACCACAAAACACAACTTTATGCGATCAACAAGCCTGCTTAGTCTTACTGCATCAGCTTTACTTCTATTCTCATGCACTTCGACACCTGAGGATGCCGCACCAATCAAAGTGACCATTCTACAAACTGCCGATATCCACGGACAGGTATACCCACACTCGGAATTGTTCTACGACAATGACGAAATCAGTTACAAAACGCTTGGGGGTTTAGCTAACATGAAAACCTTGTTCGATCAGGAGCGTGAAGCCAATCCCAACACCATCATCTTAGACGGTGGCGATCTCATCCAAGGAAGTGCTGTGGCAGCGCTTTCAGAAGGTGCCGCCTTCAGCTCTATCATCAAAGCGATGAAGTACGACTTCCTCATTCCAGGAAACTGGGAGGTGGTGTATGGTAAAGAGCAAATGATGAAAGTCATGCAAGGCTACGAGACGCCTGTGATTACGGCCAATATGTACCATGAAGATGGTAAGGACCCAATCTTCCCACAGTACTACATTCAAGATGTGGGCAACACGCGTCTGGGCTTCCTGTCTTACAACGATCCTGAAGTTCCTATCCGCCAGAACCCAAGCTTTTCCGTAGGCCTTGATTTTGATCCGATTCTAGAAAATCTTGAAGCCCTCGTGACTGAAATGAAGGACGAGAAAGGAGTAGATATCCTCTTCCTTGTCACGCATATCGGTATCTCAAAGCAGTACGATCTCGCGAACAACCCTGCCTTGAGTAGAATCGACTATGTATTGGGGAACGACACCCACGAGCGCATTCGTGAACCGCTACAAGCCGGCCATGCTCGTGTGACAGAACCGGGAGCCTTTGCTTCATTCGTGGGCAAGATGGTCTTGGAAGTGCAAAACGGTGAACTGCTTAGTGAGGAATATGAACTTATGGAAGTTGATCCTTCGAAATACGAAGCAGATGCTGAAGTAGCGGCAGTCATCGAAGAAGCTGTGGCGCCATACAAAGAAGAGATCGACCAAGTATTGGGCTACACTGAAACACCTTTGTACCGCTACTTTGTCGTGGAAAACCCGATGGACAACTTTATCACGGATGCTTCTATGTGGAAAAACGATGTAGATATCGCATTGAGCAACGGATTCCGCTTTAGCCCACCAATCGTTCCTGGCGAAAACGGTGTTGCACCAATTACGCGCGGTGACCTTTGGAAAATGCTGCCGGTGAATGAGAAAGTTAAAATTGGTAAGGCCAGTGGACAGCAAATCAAAGATTGGCTGGAAAAGGAATTGCACAATGTATTTGCAGAAAACCCACAAGAGCGCTTCGGTGGCTGGGTAGTTCGATTCTCAGGAATGGAGCTCAAGTTCAATGCAAATGCACCAAAAGGCGAGCGCGTGAGCTCTATTGTGATTAAAGGTGAACCAATGGAATTGGACAAGCTGTATAAAATGTCTGCGTGTCGCCGCGAAGGAGAGCCGATCAGCACGCTTTGTCGTATGAAAGGCACTGTTGAAACGGTGGTTATGGATTACACCATTCACGACCTTATCGAAGAATATCTTGCCGTACACGACACCATTGCTCCTGTTCGTGATGGACGTGCCGTGTCTTTGGATTTAGGCGATAACGTATTGTCTCAATTACCGGGAACCGATTACCACTTCCACTAAAAAAATGAAGATGAAGAAATTTCTATTTGCCGTAGCCCTAATCTTTGGCTTGTTTGCACCACAGGCACTTTCTGCGCAGTCACAAGGAACACAAAACTACTTTGTTCTTAACCGCAATTTGCAGCAGCTCAAAGCCATTTCATTGGCAGCTGGAGACCTCGCTGAAATGGACGGCGAGCAATTTGGTGAGTTTAACGTAGTGATCTGCGGTAAAGCCGTCAAAGATCTTGTGAATCCTGAAATCATGGACCCGATCATCAAGCTGGCAGAAGAAAAAGGTGTTCAGCTTGTCGCTTGCGGCTTTTCATTGAAAAAGTTTGGCGTAGATCCTTCGGCCATCCCTGCACAGATGACCAAGGTAGATAACGGCATCCTTTACGGATTTACCCTTCAGAAAAATGGGTACTACAGCATTACGCTTTAGCCTAAAGCGCCAACCTAAACTGCTCAAAGGCCCTTGCTACAGTCGTGGTAAGGGCTTTTTTAATGATTAACGTAGCAGGTGTACAGTGGCCGTAGCTGTAATTGGCGATGGCGCATACGGATTCGCTACTTCGACGGTAAGGAAATAGACCCCGGGAGCCACAGGACGTCCTTCGAATCTACCGTCCCAATATTCACCGAGCACGGAACTCTCAAACACCTTCGTTCCCCAACGGCTGTATATCGTTGTCTTAATACGGTCCGTACTCGTTGTCTGTAGCACCAGCTCGTCATTTACACCATCACTGTTGGGCGTAAAGACATTGGGTACTTCGACGGTTGGGAAAAAGGCGATTTGCTGGCAAACAGAATCTACACACCCTTGTGAAGTGTAAAGGAATGCGCATACCGTCTGCGGTTCTGCGTCTAAGACCACAGAATTCCACCCTGATGCTATTTGGTTGCCCGTAATATTCCCATCGTTCCAACTCTGGCTACCGGCTGAAATAAAAATAGAATCTATCCCTTGGGATAGGACAGCTTCATAATGGGCACCCAAACCTATTACTTCGTTTGAATTTAATACTTGAACTGCTCCAGAAAACACACTACCGTCGTTAGCGATGACCAAAGAGTCTAGCTTGCGCGTATGTCCTACACGGATCATAGGTAGCGCGACACTATCCGTACAACCTTCGCTAGAAGTGGTTAAAAGGTAGCCGTAGTAATCGCCGGTATCGGACAAACAGTGTGAAAAGGTCAAAGTTGAATCTACGGTTCCGTCGCTGAGTACCCACCGATAGTTCAATAGTCCGCCTGTATCCAGTTGGTTTTCTAACTCGAAGCACACACTATCACAGCCAAAAATGCTCGTGGAATCCAAGAGGATCTGAGCTTCGCTTTTCGGGGAAATCCACACCGTATCATAAGCTTCGCATTGGTATGTGAAGGAGATATCGTCTATCCCAAAGTCGTTTCCTGAACCGGGGCCGGCCAATGTAATTAAGTTCAAAATAGCCGTTCCTGAAGCAGGTGCAGTAAAGGTTCTTGACGTTTGTTGCCAGGTACCTGTAGAGGTCGGCGTAGAGGCTGCACCACCGATATTCGTACCTGATAATTTCAATTGCAGCTGTCCTGCTGGTGATACAAAAGAGAGTGCCCACCATCGCATGGTCACCTGTGCCCCTGGAGGGAATGTTTTGGTTTGACGCCATAGAATTTTGTTGGTTCCTGTAGCACCATTGACCAACATGTAATTTCCGGTGCCGGAGGTATGGTCGCCCCAAGTGCCAAAGTTCGGATGGACCGAATTTGGGTTAGGGCCCACCGCGTAGGTTCCTTCATTCCAGATGGATGTGGCGTTGTAGGTGTAATTGGTCAAGAAACCGGAATTTCCCGAAGAGAAATTTCCATTGGTCGCCATCTGCGTAACCTGACTGCTTCCCTGAACCACCACATATTGTGCCGTATCCGTCAAAATAATATAGGGTGAAGCGCATGTGTCGCAACTAAGTGTTGCATCGTGAGACCACTGGTAGGAATTGGACCCAGAAGCAGAAAGAAAGATGGTGTCTCCAACGCAGGCTTCCAAGGAATCTGACGCCAAGGCCAAAGAGCATTGAGCTTTAAGGGCTACCGTAAATAGCAATCCAAGAATAGCGAGAAATATCTTCCTTTTCACCTCAACAATATACCTCTACTTTTAACTAAAGCCAATTCCTTCATCTCCACTACCTTTGCTTCATTAATTCTGTCAAAGCAATGAGCGAAAACAACGGAAAATTGGTCATCTTCTCTGCACCCTCTGGCGCAGGAAAATCAACCTTGGTAAACTATCTATTGCCGCAATTTCCAGAGCTCAGTTTTAGCATTTCAGCGACATCGCGTTCGCCTCGAGGTAAGGAAGAAAACGGTAAAGACTACTACTTTTTAAGCAGCGAAGAATTTAAAGCTCGTGTAGCTGGGGACGAGCTCTTGGAATGGGAAGAGGTCTATGCCGGCACCTATTACGGCACCCTTCGTTCCGAAGTAGAGCGCATTTGGGCGCAAGGAAAAGTGGTTGTTTTTGATATCGATGTGGTGGGCGCGTTGAATCTCAAAAAGCAGTTTGGCGATCGTGCTTTGGCCCTTTTTGTGCAGGCACCATCAGTAGAGATTTTAGAGCAACGCCTCAGAGGAAGAGCAACGGACAGCGAAGAAAAAATTCAGCAGCGCGTCGCGAAGGCAACTATTGAGATGGCTCGTGCACCTGAATTTGATAAAGTGGTCGTAAACGATGATCTCAATACCGCCAAAGCAGAGGCTTTGGCCATCTTAAAGGACTTTTTAGGAGAATAATGAAGAAGGTAGGTCTGTTTTTCGGCACCTTCAATCCCATACACATTGGGCATCTTGCCTTGGCCGAGTATTTTCAGAAATACGGAGATCTCGACGAAGTATGGCTGGTGGTCACTCCACACAATCCTTTCAAGAAGAAAAGCAATCTATTACCGGATCGTGAACGCCTACATTTGGTGCATTTAGCGATAGAGGATCAAGAAGGGCTACGTGCAAGCGATATAGAATTTGGCCTGCCTCAACCCAACTACACCTCTCAAACTTTGACCTACCTCAGGGAAAAATATGCTGAGTATTCTTTCAGCATCATCATGGGTGAGGACAACCTTAAATCGTTCCATAAGTGGCGCAATTATGAAAGCATCATGGAGAACCATGAAATACTCGTCTACCCGCGACATCCGCTGCCAGATGAAGAAGCTACCGAGAAGCAATGGCAGGAGCGATTCCCAAACTTACGCGTCGTAAATGCACCCAAAATGGAGATCAGTGCCTCCATGATCCGACAAAGCTTTGCCGAAGGAAAAGGCCTCAGAAACCTTCTTCCAAAAGCCGTTTTTGATTACATTGAGGGGAGCAACCTGTTCCAATAAATTCATGTCCACATTCATCGCGCGCATTGCGCAAGAATTGACCTCTTCTCCCCTTCCACTGCACCAGCAAATGGTGTTGTTGCCGAACCAAAGGGCAGAGATTTTTCTTCGCGAAGCACTCAAATCTCATCTCGACAAACCTACCCTTTTGCCGCTGTTTACCACCGTGGACGGGTTCATCGGAAATGCAAGCAACCTTCTAGTCGTTGAGCCGTTAGTGTTGCTCCTAGAACTGCACCAATGCTATAATGAAGCTCGATATGAAGCCTATCCGGACCGCGATCCAGAATCATTGGGAAGCTTCCTTTCGTGGGGACAAACACTCCTGGCCGATTTCGAAGAGATCGACCGTTACAAGCTCAATCCCTATCATGTTCTTGGAGATTTGTACAACGTGCAGAAATTGGCAGAATGGGACCTCGAACCCGAAAATGAAACAGCCCTTATGGGACGATATTCAGATTTCGTCGCCTTGCTGCCAAAGACCTATGAGTGCTTTAAAAATGCATTACTAGAACGAGGAGAGGCCCATGGTGGACTAGCCGCCCGCTTCCTAAGTGAACACCCCGAACATATCGACAAATACCTCCAACGCAATGGCGTAAAACGCGTCGTAGTTGCTGGGCTGAATGCATTAAATACTGCTGAACTAGACATCATTAGTAGACTGAAAAACCATTGGGACACCAAAGTACTTTGGGACCTTGACCCACACTATGTTGATATGGAACAGCATGAGGCAGGACTCTTTTTGCGAGCTCACATGGGGCGTCAAAAAGTGTTCGGAAACGACATGCCTTCAACCAAAAACCTCAGCAGTGACTTTCTAACTATTCCAAAAGAAATAACACCAGTTGGTGCTTCGAAATACTCAGGTCAGGCGAAAACAGTCGCTGCGACTTTGGAGCGTTGGGCTGAAGAAGGAGTGGAACCGCAGAATATTGCCGTCATTCTTGCCGACGAGACACTGCTCAATCCAGTGCTCAGCATTTTGCCCGAGGCCTACGACAAGGTCAACATCACTATGGGTTACCCGCTCGACCAGACAAAAGTCGCAGCGACGGTAAGACTATGGATCGGGGCCATTGAATATGCCCTCAAGAATGAAAAATCAAGCAAGACTTGGACCTATTACCACAGAAGTCTCAGTGCACTATTTAGCGATCCATTATTTAACGGCTATTTCTATAATGAAGGCACCATAGATGGGCCTCGAGAATGGAATCAAAAGATCATCAAAGGGAACCGAGTATTTACCAGCTCGAAAGAATGGACCAAAGAATTGGCCAAAGGTCCAAAGGGGTACCACCAATTACTCGAACCTGCCAACGGTACGGAGGTTTTGGCATCTATTAAAGACTGGCTCAAACATGTCGCGGCTACAGAGCAGCGAGACACCATGATTATCAATACGAGCTATAAGGTACACACCTTGCTCGAGCAGCTAGAAAGAACGCTAGGAAGTGCTGAGGTTGATACGCTATCGCTACTCAAACTGATCAAACAACAGCTCAGAAGTGGGACTATAGATTTTGTGGGTGAACCACTCGAAGGATTACAGATTATGGGGATCTTGGAATCTAGAACGCTAGATTTCAGTCATGTGATCATGGCTGGTGTAAACGAGGGAATATTACCGGCAGGACGTTCGTTTAATTCACTGCTGCCCTACGACATCAAGCAAACCTATGAGCTGCCTACCTACGAGCAGAAAGATGCCATTTTCGCCTATCACTTCTACCGCATTCTACAGCGTTGCTCCGAAGCTGTGATCGCCTACAATACCAACAGCGACGCTATGGGTGGCGGAGAGCCTTCTCGCTACATCGTTCAACTGGAACAAGAGCTTAATCAAGGAGCATGTACTGTTCACAAAAGAGTTTTCAATAACGGACCCATACATCCAAAATCCATTGAAGAGAGGTTTTATGCGGAGCGCACTTCAGCAGTAAAAGAAGCTATTAAGGAATGGATGGGACGTGGAATAAGCGCTACGAGCATCAATGAATTGGCCGGTAGACCCCATGATTTTTATCAGAAACGGCTCGTGCGCGTTCGAGAAGAAGATGAAGTAGAAGAAAGTATGTCCGCCCTGGTCATGGGAAATCTGGTTCACAACGGGTTGGAAGAATTGTACAAGCCATACATTGGAAAACCCCTTCCTACATTCGATATTGAAGAGTGGACAGAAAAGGCCCTAGAACTAGGTATTCAAAGTTTAGTGCAAGACGGCTATTCCGAATCTGCATTGTACCAAGGGCGAAATTTGGTAACGCTAGAGGTATGTAAAAAAATGCTGGATCAATTCCTTCGTTACGATCTCCTCCGCGCAAAAGCGGGCAAGACCATTCTCAAAGGCGTTGAGACGGAATTAAAATTAGAATTGGAGCATCCTTCGATAAGAATCCCACTAAATTTTGTAGGAAAGGTGGACCGCATAGAAATGCATGACGGAACCCTGACCGTATGGGATTATAAGACAGGGAGCTTAAAACAAGCAGATCTTAGCCTCACAAATTGGGGAGATCTCTGGGAGGGCAAGAAACCAAAAGCGCTTCAATGTCTGCTCTATGCTTGGCTTCTTTGGAAAGGCGGCCAATTCTCTGCTCCACTACCATGGCGCATGGGCATGTATAAGATGCAAAGCGCACAGCCTGAATTTTTATTGAAAGGCAAAGCGTTTTCAGGAGACCTCATCACAAAGGAAGACCTTATCGAATTCGAAAACCAATTAATGGAATTCCTGGTTGTTCAACTCTCCTCAGACGAACCCTTCGTGGAACCCCCTCCAAAAGACTACTAATGATGGACACTACAGTATTGACAACCATCCCTTCGGCAGCAGATATCAAAGCCGCAGCGGAGCGCATCGCTCCATATGTGAATAGAACTCCTGTTCTTCAGTCACCGCGTTTCAATGACCTAGCTGAAGGTGATTTCTATTTGAAAAGTGAACACCTTCAAAAAACAGGTGCCTTCAAGGCACGAGGTGCAATGAACACCATTCTCGTTCATAAAGATGAAGCTCTAGAAAATGGCGTCATTACCCACAGCTCGGGAAATCACGGCGCTGCATTGAGCTGGGCCGCTGCGCAAATAGGCGCCAAAGCCTACGTGGTAATGCCATCCAACGCCCCTGAAGCGAAGATTGCATCAGTCAAACATTATGGAGGTATAATCACTTTTTGCGAACCCACTCTTGAGGCGCGCGAATCAACGGCGGCTCAGATTCAATCTGAAACCGGCGCACTACTTATTCATCCCTACGACAACTACAACATCATCGCTGGGCAGGCTACAGCAACCTATGAGCTACTTCAAGACCACCCCGATCTAGACCACATCTTCGTCCCAGTAGGCGGCGGCGGACTACTTGCAGGTGCCGCTTTAGCCAATAAATATTTCGGCAAAGCCAAGGTGATCGGATGTGAACCTGCCGCTGCCAGCGATGCGCACGAGAGTTTTACCAGCGGGAATTGGACCCCAGTATCCAAATCAGATACAATTGCGGATGGATTGAGAACCTCATTAGGCCGTAAGAATTTCCCGATCATCCAGAAATACGTGGACGATATCGTGCTGTTGACGGAACAAGAGATTGAAAATGGGTGGCACTACTGCCTCGAAACTACTAAACAGCTCATTGAGCCCTCGGCGGGTACAGGTATAGCGGCAGCTATCAGAGAGAAAACCGACGGGAAGACCGGGATTATCCTTTGTGGAGGGAATATGGATGTAAGAAAGTTTGCGCTACGATAAGTCTATTTGCGCTACGATAAGTTTGGAATGTTTATCTGAGAAAATCCATATAAGTTTGAATAACCAAACAAAATAAACCGAAGGGTTTAATCAGACCAATTTTGAAGGCATCGTGAGTTTCACGGTGCTTTTTCTTTTGCCAAAATCGGTTTCAATTCCCCACAAATCTGGCCGTCTACTTTTCGACTGATTAAACTCTATTCGCTCCTTCACTAAGGACAACCCACTCCCTGTTCCTGGAACTCTTTCGAGGAAGCCATAACCGGAATCCTCAACAGTAATGGTCAGCGCATCTCCCAAAGTCTTCCCAGTGAGTTTTATCCAAGAATTCTTTTCGGAAGCATTTCCTGCATACTTGTAACTGTTCTCAATGAGCGGTTGAAGCAAGCCACTTGGAATCTTAATATTGGCCGATTTGATATCGAGCTCACACTTAAAATCTACATGGGCAAAACTGCTTTTCTGCTGCAATGCGACGTAATTCTTAATCCTATCAAACTCTAACTGAACCACCGTTTTATCCTCCTCCGAATTCTCCAGAATGCTTCTCAAATGCACACTTAGCAAGCCAATATATTCCTGCGCTTCGTCCCATTTCTCTTGGCTGATAAAGCCATTCACGTTGTTCAATTGATTAAACAGAAAATGGGGCCTAATCCTATTCTTATAGTTTGCTAAAAGAATACTAGAATCTTGCTTCTCTAGCTTGGCCTGATTCGCAGAATTCTGCGCTCGAAAGAAGATTACCGAGATGAGTAAAATGAGTAATGCCGCGAAAAGTACGGTTAAATATGAATTCTGCCTTAGGGCCGCTCTCTCGGCAGCAAGCTCTTGGTCTATTTGCGCACGCCTCGCCTCATAACTAGCAATTTGTTGCTTCAACTCACGTTCCCGCTCTAATCCCTTGGCAAGGGCCTCATTAAATCGTAACAGCCCTTCCTCTCTAGATTCACCAAACTCTGAAAAATCGGCTTTCCCATCCCGCAGCGCCACCTCTAGCTTGTATAGATTATTCTCTTTTGCAAACTGTAAACATTGATAACGCTCCTCTCTTGAGAGCGCATCTAGAGCGACCGCTTTAAGATAAACATGTTCTTTATCGATAACATCAGGAATGCCATCAATGCTGTTTAGGGAACTACGCATTATGCTCAATGCTGTGTCCATCTTAACTTGAATACGATCAGCGTATGATTCGTCAATATTTTGCGGAATATCCCGATCTGTTTCCAGATCCGAAGCCTTAAGCTCTAACTCTAGATCAGAAGCCTTAAGCTCCATATCTCGTGCAAGACCAAAATATGCAAAGGCCTCCACCGCCCTCGCCTCACTAATATTATTGCCGTTAGCGAGATAGACCTCTTGTAATTGACTTTGTAAATCAATGACCTCATGATACTTACCAAGTTCTAATAAATATGTGCTATGATTCCCGAGGTATACAAACTTTCGCCCGTTGACGGCTTTATCTATGGCTATCTGAGAAAACTCTAATACACTTCTTTTATCCAGCCCCAAAGACCAATAAATCTGGGCTTTAAGATAATTGGCCTCGGCAATAAGGGAGTCAACTTCTAGTAACTCTAAATCCCTTTCAATTGCTCCCAAATAGCGCAGTCCTTCGCCATACTCTGTATCCTCCTTAACTTTAGAACTGACTAACTTTAATCCGGCAAACGCGCGATCGATAGCATTTGGACTGTTTAATTTCTCTTTTAAAAATTGAGAGTCCCCAATCTCTTCTCTGAAATCTACTTGACTCAACCAAGACGGCTCCCTGACCTCCTCTTGCTGACAAGAAAAAAGCACAATTGAAACTACTGTGATTACAATAGGTTTAAGGCTTAACCCCCAATTCATCTAATCTAGCTTTTGAAGCATCTACGATCTGCTTATTCGACAAGGTCAATTTAGGCTTGGTGCCCCACTGGATATTAAGTACGGCATCGCTTCTAACAATAATGCTCTTGTGTACACGCCAGAATCGCTCACTTAATCCTTCAGAGAAACTTTTTAGTGTTCTAGCAACAAGGTAATTCTCTCCATTTTCTAAAACGACATTGGTGTAATTGCGCTGACCCACCAACATAATAATAGCACTCTCTTTTACCCATTCGTAAGAACCTTTAACCGGTAATTTAACGCGCAAATCCTCGAATACCGGAACCGGATCTAGTGCAGCAATCTTCTCAAGGCATTGCTTCAACCTGCTCTTAATAACAGGCTTTAGAATGTAGTCTACTGCCGTTTCAAAAGCGTCCAAACTGTAGTGACTATGGGCAGTTACAAAAACTACATTTCCAACGAAGGGCTTAATCTCCTTGGCAACATCTAGACCGAGTGCACCGGGCATCTCCATGTCTAAAAAAACTAATCCAGGTTTGCACTCTTTACACCATTCAACGAAGGGCTGCGCATACATGAAACCTTGAACATCTACTCCGTCGACCAATTTCTTCAACTGAGAAACCAAGCCGTCAACGGCAATGCGTTCATCATCTAATACACCAATCTTATCGAGTTTCCTCATTTCTTATAGCCTTCCATCATACGGGCTACATATTTCCCGATGACATCGAACTCTAAGTTAACTCTATCTCCTTTACCAAGGGTATGGAATACTGTGTTTTCGTAGGTATAAGGAATTATGGCCACGCTGAAGCCGCCTGGGGCGGAATTTACCACAGTAAGCGAAGTCCCGTTAACAGTAATTGACCCTTTCTCTACGGTCACATTCCCGAGAGTAGGATCGTAGGAAAATGAATAGATCCACGAGCCGTCTTGTTCCTCAACGTTTTCACAAATTCCAATCTGGTCTACATGACCCTGAACAATGTGACCGTCTAATCGAGCTCCCATAGTCATGCATCGCTCAATATTGACTTTATCGCCTTCTTTTAAGTCTCCAATATTGGTTTTAGCAATGGTTTCGTCGATCGCCGTTACTCGATATGTACGGTCACCGAAAATTTCTACCACCGTAAGACAGATACCATTGTGCGCAACACTTTGATCTATTTTAAGCTCAGAAGCCAAAGTAGATTCCACATACAATTCTAGGTTCGTCTGGCTCTTTTCAACCTTTGCTACAGTGCCTAAATTTTCAATTATTCCGGTAAACATGGAGGACTTCTTTATGGTTGGTTAAAATAGTACATTTGACAGATAATCTTGTTTCTACTATGAACATCACTACCTATACTCCTGATTACAATGGCCCAGTAGCAATTGTTTACAAAAAAGGGGATAACCTAAGCATTTCAGAAGCCCTTCAAGCCCGTATCGAAGCCTTCGGCTCGAAGTTCGAAGAAAGCTGGATGGAGCTACAGGACGGCCCAACCACCCTCTGGGTATTCCAGACCAGCAAAAAATTAGCTGCAGACGAGCGTGCTGAAAAAATGCGCCTTGCAGGAAACGCCCTTGCAGGAAAAGTAAATGGGCTCGGTTTAGACCGCGTAAAACTCGAAGGTCCTTACCAAGCGGAGGTAGCTGAAGGTGCCGTTTTAGGTAATTACCAATTCCTAAAGTTCTTCAGCGACGCACATAAACGCCGCAACAGCCTAGTGCAACTTTTTGTTGAAGATGAGCATGCAGAAGATCTCCAACGCATCAAAAATGCAACTCTAGGGACCTTGCTCGCTCGTGACCTAGTAAACCGCCCAGTAATCGATCTTACGGCTACTAAATTAGCTGAGGAAGCAAAAGAGGCCGGCAAACGTCACGGTTTCACCGTTGAAATTCTTGAGAAAAAGCAAATAGAAAGCCTCAAAATGGGTGGTCTACTTGGTGTCAATTACGGTTCACCAGAGCCACCAACATTCACCATCATGGAATATAAAGGCGAAGGGGCCTCTAACGAGAAGCCAATTGTCCTTGTAGGTAAAGGTGTGGTCTACGATACCGGAGGTCTAAGCTTGAAGCCCAGCAACTTTATGGATACCATGAAGAGTGATATGGGTGGTGCAGCTGCAGTTATTGGCACAATGAGTTCTATTGCCGAAGCGAAACTACCCGTTCATGTTATCGGTCTAGTTCCTGCTACGGATAACCGTCCAGGTCAAAACGCCGTTACACCAGGTGATGTCATTACCATTTCAGACGGAACAACAGTTGAAGTTCTAAACACCGACGCTGAAGGACGCTTGATTCTTTCTGACGCTCTGGTGTATGCAAAGCGCTACAATCCAGAATTGGTCATTGATCTTGCCACATTAACTGGTGCAGCCGCCCGAGCCATTGGCCGTTACGCCATTGTAGGTATGGGAAATGCGCCTAAAGAGAAAATGGAAGCACTTCAGACCAGCGGTTTTAAAACTCGCGAACGCGTTGTTGAATTCCCTTTCTGGGACGAATACAAGGATTTATTGAAGAGTCCGATTGCGGACCTCAAAAACATCGGCGGTGCTGAAGCAGGTGCTATCACAGCAGGTAAATTCCTCGAGCATTTCACTGACTATCCATACATCCACCTCGACATTGCTGGTCCAGCACACCTGGGCAAGCGTGTAGGCTACCAAGTAGAAGGTGGAACCGGTATTGGCGTGCGTCTACTCTTTGACTTCCTAAGCAACTACTAATGAGCGATAACAAAGAAAACGCTCCAAAGAGCGAGAATAAAGGCGAAGGTCGCGAAGGCAATAACCGCAATCGCAACAGAAACCGCAATAGGAACAGGAATAGAAACCGCAAGCCAAAAGAAGGGGACGGTAATGATTCTAAAGAACCTAAGGAGAAAGAAGTAGCCGATAAAAAAAATGGCGAAGGCACTCCTGAAGGAAAGGGTCGCAACAAAAATCGCAACCGCAATAGAAATAGAAATAAGCAAAAAGCTCCTGCCAAGGATGTAAAAGCAACCCCTATTTCTGAAGACGATGCTAATCTGCTCAAGGAACGGGCCGACTTGTTCAATGACGACATCAGCCGCAGTGAAGCTCAAGATGCGCAGCTACCCGTTTTTGAAAAACCAACCATTGGTATTACTTGTGGTGACCTCAATGGCATCGGCTTTGAAGTCATTATTAAGACTTTAGAAAACAAAGAGTTGCTGGATCTTTGTACGCCTGTGGTCTTTGCTTCGAGCAAAGTGGCTTCATACCACAAGAATGCGCTGAACAATAAAGAATTCAACTTCTTTATTTGCGATGACATTGATAGCATTAAAGATAAGAAGGCAAATTTGGTTAATGTTTGGGACGACAATGTCGAACTGAACTTAGGTAGTCCAACAGATGTAAGTGGTTCCTACGCTCTTAAAAGTATCGACGCTGCCATTGAAGCAGCAAAGGCTGGTAAGATTGATGCTATTGTAACTGCTCCAATAAACAAGCACAACATTGCAGCCTCAGCAGAAGGGTTCTCCGGTCATACAGGTTATCTCGCTAATGCATTCAGTGACGAGGTACTAATGATTCTGGCCTCGCAGCAGCTTAAAGTGGCAACCGTAACTGGTCATGTTCCTGTGAGCAAGATTGCTGAAAGCCTAATGGAAGAAAAAATCACTAAATCCATTGAGCTCCTTGCGAAAAGCTTGAAGCGCGATTTCGGTTGTGTGAAACCATCCATTGCTGTTTTAGGTCTCAATCCACACGCTGGTGAAATGGGAACCATTGGAAGCGAGGAAGCTGAGATTATTAAGCCTGCGATTGAAAAGGCGGACGTTAAAGGTGCTATTGTTCGCGGTCCATATCCCGCAGATGGTTTCTTCGGACAGGGCTACGATCAAAAATTTGATGCAGTGCTGGGAATGTACCACGATCAGGTTCTCGTGCCATTCAAAGCCTTAGCTATGGGTAGCGGAACAAATTACACCGCTGGCCTTACTATAGTTCGCACTTCACCAGATCATGGTACTGCCATGCACTTGGCTGGGAAGAACAAAGCGGATGAAAGCTCATTTAGAACTTCCTTATTTACAGCCATCGATATTGTGAACAGCCGCAAGGTCTATGACGAGATAACCGCCAATCCACTGAAAAAACAAAAGGAGAAGCGTTAGAAGTTTTCAACAATTTGAATATCTTTGCACGCTCATTCAGATAGGGAACTAATGAAGACCAAAGACTTTACCATATCATACAGTGGCTTAAAGCTTGGTTCTCACGAGTTTGAATACGATTTGAATGACACGTTCTTTGAACTTTTTGAATTCTCAGATTACAGCGATCTACAAGGAGTAGCTTCGATGAAGATGTTGAAAAGTGAAACGGTCTTTGACTTAGACTTCACATTCAACGGATCAATCACCGCGCCTTGTGATGTTACTAACGAGCCTTACACTCAGGAACTGACAAACAGTTTCGCGATGCAGGTGAAATTTGGTGAAGAGTACAACGACGAAAATGATGAATTACTCATCCTCCCTCACGGCGAGCATTCGTTCAATGTCTCTCAAATTATTTATGAATTGGTGGTGCTTAGTATCCCTCCAAAACTAAATGGTCCAAACGCTGGCAATGGTCTAGAAGATTTCATTGAAGACGAAGAAGAAAATGAAAAAGAGACTGATCCTAGATGGGATCAATTAAAAAACTTGTTGAATAATAAATAGTATTAGATATGGCACATCCTAAGCGCAGACAGTCAAGCACGAGAAGAGACAAGCGCAGAACTCACTACAAAGCGGCCGATCAGCAATTAGCGATTTGCCCTACTACTGGCGAAGCACACCTTTACCACCGTGCACACTGGCACGAAGGAAAACTTTACTACAAAGGTAAAGTAGTAATGGAGAAGGCATAAGCCTGGACATTTAAATCATTGATTTATAGATAAGTAGCCCCTTAAAAGGCTACTTTTTCTGTTTTAAATGAGGTTTTAAAAATAGACCGCCTATTTTAGCCCACACAACGAAACACGATGAAAGCAGCAATTACAGCGATCGGAGGGTATGTTCCTGAGTATGTTCTAACGAACGCCGAGTTAGAAACCATGGTCGAAACCAATGACGAATGGATTACTACTCGAACCGGAATTAAGGAGCGTCGTATCCTTAAACCAGAAGAAGGCCGTGGTGCCTCTTATCTAGCAATAAAAGCCGTTGAAGCCATGAAAGCAGAGTACGGAGTGAGCGTTGAAGACGTTGATCTCGTAATTCTTGCTTCTGTAACTGGTGATATGCCAGTAGCCATAACTTCAGCGTATATCGCACAAGAAATTGGAGCCAAGAACGCCTATGCATACGATTTACAAGCAGCATGTTCTTCGTTCTTATACGCGGTAAGTAATGCAGCTGCTTACATCGAATCTGGCAAATACAAAAAGGTATTAGTAGTAGGTTCAGATGTTATGAGCTCTATCGTAGACTACACAGACCGAACTACCTGTATCCTTTTTGGTGACGGATGTGGTGTTGCACTCATGGAGCCTAATGAAGAAGGATTGGGTGTTCAGGACGAAATCTTACGTACCGATGCAACCGGTCGTGACTTCTTGCGTATTGAAGCAGGTGGTTCCTTCCTTCCTCCTTCACACGAAACTATCGACAATAAACAGCATGCCATCCGTCAAGAAGGTCAAAGCGTATTCCGCTTCGCAGTGAGTCGTATGGCAGATACTTCCGCAGAGCTTCTCGAGAAGAATGGTCTTACAGGCGATGATGTGGCCTATTTAGTCCCACACCAAGCCAACCTAAGAATTATCGATGCTACCGCTCGTCGTATGGGATTGACCAGTGAAAAAGTGATCATTAACATTCAGAACTACGGTAATACGACCTCGGCGACTATTCCTTTAGGTCTTTGGGACTCCAGAGATAAGTTCAAGAAAGGTGATAACATCTTCTTCGCAGCCTTCGGTGGCGGATTTACATGGGGAGCCATGTGGGTCAAATGGGCCATCGATAAAAAATAACTCGTAAATTCATATTCCTAAATACACAAGAACATGGACTTGAAAGAAATCCAAGCACTCATCAAATTCGTTGCTAAGAGCGGCGCTCAAGAAGTGAGTCTAGAAACTGAAGATTTCAAGATTAACATTAAAACTGCATCAGAGGGTTCTGATCAGCCGACCATCATTCAAGCCGTTGCTCCTCAGGCTGCCATGCCTGTTGCTGCTGCACCTGCTCCGGCCGCAGCCCCGGCTCCTGCTGCACCTGCCGCTGAAGCTCCTGCAGAGGACAACAGCAAATATGTAGAAGTTAAGTCTCCTATGATCGGTACATTCTACCGTAGCCCATCTCCGGACCAAGATGCTTTCGTGAAAGTTGGTTCTGAGATTAAGCCAGGTGATGTGCTTTGTATCGTTGAGGCGATGAAACTCTTCAACGAGATTGAAAGTGAAGTAAGTGGTAAGATTGTTAAAGTTCTAGTTGACGATCAAAGCCCTATCGAATACGATCAGCCATTGTTCTTGGTAGATCCTTCGTAACCTTACGAAAACACACTCGTTATGTTTAAGAAAGTACTCATTGCCAACAGGGGTGAGATCGCACTTCGCGTGATTCGTACCTGTAAAGAAATGGGCATCAAAACGGTGGCCGTTTATTCTAAGGCAGATGCAGATTCATTGCACGTTCGATTCGCGGACGAGGCAGTATGTATTGGCCCTGCAGCATCGTCAGAAAGCTACCTCAGCATTCCTAATATCATTGCAGCAGCAGAAATCACGAATGCTGATGCGATTCACCCTGGATACGGTTTCTTGAGTGAGAATGCAAAGTTCTCTAGAATCTGTGCTGAACACGGTATCAAGTTTATCGGTGCTTCTGGTGACCAGATTGATAAAATGGGGGACAAGGCAACTGCAAAAGAGACCATGAAAGAAGCTGGTGTGCCGTGTGTACCAGGTTCTGAAGGTATCCTTGAAACCTATGAAGATGCTGTGACTAAAGCCCGAGAAATAGGCTACCCAGTCATGATCAAAGCGACCGCCGGTGGTGGTGGTAAGGGTATGCGCGCCATCATGGAGGAAAGCGAACTTCAAGGTGCTTGGGATAGTGCCCGTCGTGAGGCTGCTGCAGCCTTTGGTAACGATGGCATGTACATGGAGAAACTCATTCTGGAACCACGTCATATCGAGATCCAAATCATCGGAGACAGCTTCGGTAAAGCCTGTCACTTAAGTGAGCGTGATTGTTCTGTACAACGTCGCCACCAAAAATTGGTTGAAGAAACGCCTTCCCCGTTTATGACGGATAAACTCCGTAAGAAAATGGGTGAGGCAGCTGTGAAAGCAGCAGAATACATTGCGTACGAAGGCGCTGGTACTGTAGAGTTCCTGGTAGATAAGGATAGAAACTTCTACTTTATGGAAATGAATACACGTATCCAGGTAGAACACCCGATTACAGAACAAGTAGTTGGCTTTGACCTCATCCGTGAGCAGATTAAAGTTGCCGCTGGAGAGCCTATTTCTGGAAAGAACTACTTGCCTCAAATGCACAGTATCGAAGTTCGTATTAATGCAGAAGATGCGTTTAGCGACTTCCGTCCATCACCTGGTATGATTACTTCATTCCATGCGCCAGGTGGTCACGGTGTTCGTTTAGATACGCACTGTTACAGCGGATACGCTATCCCACCTTTCTACGATTCTATGATTGCGAAACTAATCATCACTGCTCGTACTCGTGAGGAGTCTTTGGATAAACTAGAACGTGCTTTGGACGAATTCATCATTGAAGGTGTTAAAACGACTATTCCTTTCCACCAGCAGTTGATCAAGAACGAAAAGTTCCGCGAAGGTGTATACACCACTAAATTCATGGAAGACTTCGTTTTAGAAGAGCCGGCGGAGTAACAT
>JAAXJR010000022.1:0-1810 GCA_012269745.1 Flavobacteriales bacterium
GTTTATTCCTTGTATTCAAAGGAGTAGGTTCATGGAGAATCATGTTGAGCTTCTTCGTAGGTGGATTAGTAATGGCAGGCATTTTTAATGCATTCGCTGTAAACGAATTCATGGCATTAAACCCAATCCACCAGTTGATGTTGGGTGGCTTTATGTTCGGTATGGTCTTTATGGCTACTGATCCAGTAAGTGCTGCTCAAACGGAAACAGGTAAATACATCTACGGATTCCTCGCTGGATTCTTTGGTATCATGATTCGCGTCTTCAACCCTGCCTACCCTGAAGGTATTATGTTGGCGATTCTTTTCATGAACGTAATGGCTCCATTGATCGACCACTACGTTGTAGAAGCAAACATCAAACGTCGCGAGAAGCGTCTAGCTAACGCCTAAACTTCATAACACGATGAACGTAAATAGCAACGCATATACTTACACATTCGCCACTGTCATGGTAGTGTTGGTAGCTGTGCTTTTGTCTGGAGCATCTCTTGGTCTTAAGAGCAAGCAGGCTTCTAACATCAGCCAGGAAAAGAAACAAAGCATTCTAGCTTCTATCGGTATCGAGGTAGATCGCTCAGAATCTGATGCAGCCTTTGGTGAGTACATCAAGCAAAGCTTGACTCTTCAGGGAGGAACAGTAGTATCTGAAGATGCATCAGCGGCTTTCGATATTGATATGGCTGCGGCCATTAAAGCAGGTAACATGGACCGTTCGGTTCCATTGTACGTGGCAGAGAAAGAGGGAGATACTTACTACATTATTCCAATGCGAGGAAAAGGTCTTTGGGGTCCTGTTTGGGGCTACTTGGCTTTGGAAAGCGACGGTAATACGGTAGTAGGTGCAACATTTGATCACAAGAGTGAAACGCCAGGTCTTGGTGCTGAAATAACGACTCCAATGTTCACTGAGCAGTTCCCAGGTAAGAAGATTTCGGAAGCGGGAATGTTTAAATCTATCTCTGTAGTAAAAGCAGGTACTTCTGCTGGCGATTACGCTGTTGATGGTATCTCAGGAGGTACAATTACTTCAAACGGTGTGAACGACATGCTTTCAGACTGTCTTGCACCATATGCTGAATACTTCAAAAACATCTAAGCCATGAGTACAGAAGTAAAACAAAAAGAATCGTTGTTCTCGAAGAAAAATCAGAGATTGCTTTCTGATCCCTTTAACGACAACAACCCTATTACAGTGCAGGTACTGGGTATCTGTTCTGCACTTGCGATTACGGTTAAACTTGAGCCGGCTATCGTAATGTCATTTTCTGTAATGTTTGTATTGGCAGCAGGTAACGTAATCATCTCGTTGATTCGTAACCTTATCCCAAACCGTATCCGTATTATCGTTCAGCTCGTAGTAGTTGCCTCTTTGGTAATCTTGGTGGACCAATTCCTAAAAGCTTTCGCCTACGATGTGAGTAAGCAGCTTTCCGTATTCGTTGGTTTGATCATTACGAACTGTATTATCATGGGACGCTTTGAAGCATTCGCACTTGGTAACGGTCCATGGAAAGCCTTTTTAGACGGTATCGGTAACTCTATTGGTTACGGTGTCATTCTTATTGCTGTTGCGTTCTTCCGTGAACTTCTAGGTTCAGGTGCATTGCTTGGTTTCAAGGTGATTCCAGACAGCTGGTACATCGCTAACGGTGGATTCTACGCCAACAATGGATTCTTCCTGTTCCCGCCAATGGCATTGATCGTTGTAGGTCTGATCATCTGGGGTCAGCGTGCGAAAAACACTAAACTCATCGAAGAAAACTAAGCCGACATGGGACAAGAATTAATCAACTTATTTGTTCGCTCAA
>JAAXJR010000022.1:1910-18623 GCA_012269745.1 Flavobacteriales bacterium
GAAGAAAACTAAGCCGACATGGGACAAGAATTAATCAACTTATTTGTTCGCTCAATCTTTATTGAGAACATGATCTTCGCATACTTCCTAGGTATGTGTTCTTACCTCGCAGTATCTAAAACAGTAAAAACTGCTGTTGGTCTAGGTATTGCTGTAACATTCGTATTGACCATCACTCTTCCAGTGAACTGGTTGCTTGAAAACTATGTTTTGAAGCCTGGTGCATTGGCTTGGTTGGGTGAAGAGTTCGTAGATGTAGACCTTAGCTTCCTTTCGTTCATTATGTTCATCGCAGTAATTGCTTCGATGGTACAGTTGATCGAGATGATCGTTGAGAAATTTGCACCTGCACTTTACAGCGCCTTGGGTATCTTCTTACCACTTATCGCTGTAAACTGTTCTATCCTTGGAGGTTCACTCTTCATGCAAGAGCGTGCCTTCGGTACTATCGCTGAAGCGGTAGTATACGGTATCGGTTCAGGTGTGGGTTGGTTCTTGGCTATCGTTGCTATTGCAGCCATCCGCGAGAAAATCCGCTATTCAAACGTTCCTGCTCCTTTGCGCGGTCTTGGGATTACCTTCATCATTACTGGTTTGATGGGTATCGCGTTCATGAGCTTTATGGGTATTAAATTATAATAAGTACAGTAGCTATGTTTTTATCTAGCACAGTAGTTCTTTCATCGGTAGTTGTCTTCGTACTCGTTATCCTTTTGTTGGTGACGATTCTATTGCAGGCAAAAGCGCGTTTGTCTCCAAGCGGACCGGTAAAATTGAACATCAACGGAGATGATGTAGAAGTAGAATCAGGAACGACCCTGTTGAATACTTTGAGCAACCAAAAGATCTTCTTGCCATCTGCTTGTGGTGGTGGTGGTACTTGTGGTATGTGTAAGTGTCAGGTAACTGAAGGTGGTGGTGAAATCCTACCTACAGAAACAGGATTCTTCAACCGTAAGGAGATTGCGGATAACTGGCGTCTTGGATGTCAGATTAAGGTGAAGAACGACATGAACGTTAAAGTACCTGAAGAGATCTTCGGTATCAAGAAGTGGGAGTGTGAAGTTGTAAGTAACTACAACGTCGCTTCTTTCATTAAAGAGTTTGTCGTAAAACTGCCGGAAGGTGAAACACTAGACTTCGAAGCTGGTGGTTACATCCAGGTAGATGTACCTGCAACAACGGTAGATTTCAAGAACATTGATATTACGTCTCACCCGAAATTGGGTAAGGCTCCTGACGAATTCCAAGCAGAGTGGGATAAGTTCAAACTATGGGATCTTAAGATGGTGAACCCAGAGCCACTATTCCGTGCGTACTCTATGGCCAACCACCCTGCAGAAGGAAATATCGTGATGTTGAACATTCGTATTGCTACGCCACCGTTCGACCGTAAGAAAGGCGGATGGATGGATGTAAACCCAGGGGTTTGTTCTTCATTCGTATTCGATCAAAAGCCAGGCGATAAAGTGACTATTTCGGGTCCTTATGGTGAATTCTTCATCAAAGAGACAGACGCTGAAATGTTGTATATCGGTGGTGGTGCTGGTATGGCACCAATGCGCTCACACTTGTTCCACTTGTTCCACACGTTGAAGACTGGCCGTAAGGTGAGCTACTGGTACGGTGGTCGTTCTAAGCGCGAGTTGTTCTACCTTGACGATTTCCGTCAAATCGAAGAGCAGTTCCCGAACTTTAAGTTCCACTTAGTATTGTCAGAGCCACTACCAGAGGACAACTGGAATGCTAAGGAGAACATGGATGACGAAGGTGATGGCTTCGTAGGTTTCGTGCACCAAGCGGTTATCGATAACTACTTGAACCACCACGATGCACCAGAAGATATCGAATTCTACTTCTGTGGACCACCGCTAATGAATGCAGCGGTTCTGAAGATGGTCGACGACTTCGGCGTACCACCAGAGAACGTTAGTTTTGACGACTTCGGTGGTTAATTCCAAAGATTTATTTCCAAAGCCGCTCCGCCAGGAGCGGCTTTTTTATTTTTATCCCATGAGAAACATCCTTTCCATTCTTATTGCGACCGGCATACTGACTTCTTGCAGTTCAACTCCAGAATTGGTGCAGGTGACCAACCAAGGTCCAGCACAGGGTTCAACCTACAGCATATCCTATCAGGTACCACAAGGTGTTGACTATCGCGAGGGCATAGATAGCATCCTCAAAGCGATGGATCAGCAGATGAGCCTGTGGGTTAAGGATAGCGAAATCTCTCGATTGAACCGTGGGGACTCTGTTCGCATTAGTACGGCTTTTGCGCGTGTTATTACACTCTCTAAACTATATACTGAACTTACTGCTAGTCAATTCGATATTACTATTGCTCCAGTAATTAAGGCCTGGGGTTTTTCTGGAGGTTCTTACAATGAAGATGTAAACGTCGATAGTTTGCTCGAATTTGTGGGCAGCTCAAATCTAGCATTGCCCGAGGCAGGTTCCCTGTACGCACTGCCCGCTGGGTTTCAACTTGATGTGAATGCCATAGCACAAGGGTATACGGTGGATATTATCGCCGATTATTTGGCTGCTAAAGGTGTAAGTGATTACATGGTAGAAGTAGGGGGTGAGGTGCGTTGTAAAGGTGAGAATGTGAAAGGCCGAGGATGGCGTATTGGTATAGAGAAGCCTGTGGAGGACCGTATTGCAGGTCAGTTTCAGACGATCATTGCCTTAGATTCTATGTCGCTCGCCACGAGCGGCAACTATCGCAAATTCTGGATCGATGAAACGGGTCAGAAGGTGGTACACACAATAGACCCTGAAACTGGACAGCCTGTAATTAGTAATGTCTTATCTGCAAGTATCATCGCTTCAAATGCGACATTGGCAGATGCATTAGCCACGGCATGTATGGTGGCAGGTCCAAATGCAATGCAATTGGTCGCGCAATTTCCTGATGTAGAGGCCTACTTCATCGTTGGGAACAAGAAAGGTGAGTTAGAAGTACAAAAGACCGAAGGATGGTCTGCCTACGAGCCTAATTAAGCTTGTTCTAGGTTATTCTCGCACTGATTAGGATTCTTCCCGCAGTACGAACACGTTTCCCCGTCTTGGTTTAAGAATGGGCTTTGCGAGGCACACGTACCGGCAAATTCTCCGTCTTTTTTCGCCCAGATTTTAATGGCAATACCAGCTACGCCTAGACCTAGCAAAACGACTGTAATTCCGATGAGTTTTAGAGCTACCATAAGGGGGTTGTTTTAACACTACAAAGGTACAACGTAGAGTTGGAATTATTCGTCTATATCAATTGTCCGGTTTTCTTATCTCGAGCTTAATAAATCGCGGTCTGTGAAGTACATTTGTAGGACCAGAATAACATTAAAATCAAACACATATGAAAATTACTGTTGTTGGTGCCGGTAACGTAGGTGCTACAGTAGCTGAGAACATGGTTCGTCGTGAATTGGCCGAAGAAATCGTACTACTTGATATCAAGGAAGGATTTGCAGAAGGTAAAGCGATGGATATGAACCAAACTGCAACCTTGAACGGTTTCGATTCTAAAGTAGTGGGTTCAACCAACGATTACAGCAAAACTGCCGGTTCTGCTGTTGCAGTAATTACTTCAGGTATTCCTCGTAAGCCAGGGATGACTCGTGAGGAGTTGATTGGTACGAATGCGAAGATCGTTCAGATGGTAACTGAGAACTTGATCAAGCACAGCCCTGAAATCATCATCGTTGTGATCTCTAACCCAATGGACACGATGACGTATTTGACGTCTAAGACCTCAGGATTGCCAAAGAACCGTATCATCGGTATGGGTGGTATCCTAGATTCTGCACGTTTCAAGTACCGCTTGTCTGAGCAACTAGGTTGTTCGCCTAACGACCTTCAAGGTCAGGTAATCGGTGGTCACGGTGATACTACTATGATTCCATTGATTAACCACGCCACGTACAACAGCATGCCAGTGACTCAATTCTTGACACCAGAGCAGCAAGAGTACGTTGTTGCTGAAACTATGGTGGGTGGTAAAACATTGACAGGTTTAATCGGAACTTCTGCATGGTATGCACCAGGTGCTGCTGGAGCAGAGTTGGTTGAGAGCATCGTTCGCGATCAGAAGAAAATGTTCCCGTGTTCTGTATTGCTAAACGGAGAGTATGGACAAGACGATATCTGTATCGGTGTTCCAGTAATCGTTGGTAAGAACGGTTGGGAGAAAGTAGTAGAGTTTGATCTAAGCGCTGACGAGAAAGAGAAGTTTGAAGCTTCTGCTGCTGCAGTTCGTAAGATGAACGCTGCACTTGACGAGAATCTATAAGCCCTAAGGGGGCGAAACTAAAACCCCCGAGCGCGCAGCGCTCGGGGGTTTTTTATGCGAAAAATTTTGGCGAATCAATCGAGCATTCTTGGTCCCGAGACTAGTGTACAATAGCCTTTGCCAAAGAACCTGTAGCGCGTCTTGGCTATGATTCGGTACACGAGGTCTCGTAAAAAGGTTGGTACAAGGTGAAACACTTTGGTCCAGCGGTAACCGGGCAGCTGCTCGAGTATGAGCAAGGCGGCTTTGGAACGAATGTGGAATTGGCCATGCATAAATAAAACGACCGAATCTTCACTCTTTAAATGTTCGGGTAGATGTTCTGCTGCCCACTTGCTCTGCAAAGACGCAAAGGAAAAATCGCCATGGAAATCTCTGTAATGAATCCAGTCGACACTCTTATTGCACAATGTACACGGGCCGTCAAAAAGAACAACTATTTCAGACATCACTGAAGGACGAGTTTCTCAGTGGCTAGAATGCTGCCATTTTCTGCGAGGAACTTAACGATATATAGGCCCTTCGGTAATTTCAGGAAGTGCTGTGTGCCCAAATCATAGGTCCCCACTTTTTTGCCCAATAGATCATACAGTACAACTTCAGAAGCAGCTGACGATTCAAATAGAACAGTTCCACTGCTTGGATTAGGTTGAATGCTTGTGTGTATGTCCAAGACTTCTTCTTCAACGCTGATGCTGTTGAATGCTTTGCCTTGATAGTAATTTAGACCGCCACTCATGTTCCCGACAATAACATCAGGGAATCCGTCCGCATTGAGATCTGCCACGGCCGGGTGCAGTCTCTTTCCCGAGCTGATCATATGTGCGTCGGTTTGTCTAAGGGTTGGAGTGAAGTTGAAGCGCATGTTTGGACGCTTATTGTTCTTGCTTAAAAACGGCATAAGACACCCGTCCTTAGTAATGGTATTCCAGCCTGTGATGTCCCCGATGAGGACAGAATTAAACGAGGTAGAACCAAGAATAACAGGGATATCGCCCGTTTGGGCGTGTTTTGAGAAACAAATTTCAATGAGAAGATGATCGGAACCGTTCCAAGCAAAAGGGCTAGAGAGTTGAATGTCGTTCCACCCTGTGGTAAGTACACGAATACCGTCAAAAACCTGGGTGAATCCTGAGGTGTGGAAGGTGGTCTGTGCAGTATCGCTTATGTGCTTGATACTGATTGTAAATCCTTGAGTGAGGTAAAGATTAGAATTGGTGCCCAATTCAAATCCTATAGAATTGATTTGACCGAAAGATCCACCAGCGTTAAGAAGTTCGTCGCTTGAATAGATGATTTGCATCCGTCCATTGCGCTTTGATCCGCCAAAGGGAGTTTCTTCCCTAGTTGTTGATGCAGTTGTACCACTGCCAAATATGAGATCGACATTGGCAGCTCCACCCATAATTTTAGCGAGAGAGTCTAAATGCACCACACCCTGGTCTTCAGAACCGATGAGCAGGGTAGTGTCGGCGCCATAAACTACGGCCGGCACGGCATAGCCACTCGGTGAGAAGGGGGTACTCATATCTATTCCGACCCAATTCGCATCAACAAGGGTAAAGATATTCGGGAAGGTACCCGTGTGCTCATAATATGCCACATTACCCGCCTCATTACCGATCATTAGATCAAGATCGCCGTCCCCATCTAAATCTCCAAGAGCGGGAGTACTGTGGTTACCCACATCAATACTTTGCAAGGCGCCCTTGTAGGTAAATGAAGGGTTCACGAAGGTGCCGGTATTCTCGTAATAGTAGATTTGACCGTTCAAGGCACCTATCAATAAATCGGGATCAAAGTCGCCATCTAGATCGCCAAAAGCAGGGCTGAGGTCTTCTCCTAGGTTGTTGAATCCTGCGTTTACGTAATCAGTATTGGTCAATTCAAATTTGGGCGCAGTATTGGTACCAATATTGGTGTAGAGGTGCAACGAACTCTTGTAGGTGCCGGGAGCCAAATAGGCTCCTTTGCCGCCAACGACCAAATCGAAATCGCCGTCAAAATCTAAATCAACGAGGGCAGGGCGCGCAGTGGTTCCGAGGTCAATCATCTCATCTACCAAGAAGTTACTGTCTAAAGAAGCAAAAACAGGGTTGTTTGAAGCCCCTGTATTTTGATAGAGCCATGCGTTACCCTGATTGATGGAGCCGTTCAAATTAGGAGCGACTAGCAGATCAGGAACGCTGTCAAAATCTACATCCTCGTAAAATGCCGCTGGGAAGTACTCAATATTGGTGGGCATGCTTGTGGGATATAGCGTGTCCTTGCTGGACATGTAGGCGCTGTCGATGTGCCCGCCATTGAAAGCGGCTACTAGATTGGTGAAGCTTACGTCGCCAAGTAACACATCGGTCAGCGTATCTCCGTTTAGATTAATGGAAAGAATAGTGGATCCGGCATGAGCCCCTCCAGAGTTCTTTTGGCTAAACTCCATTTTCTGCACACCTTGACACGCGTCTAAGGCCAGATCATTACTATTTAAGCCTTCCTCGAATCGGCCCCAACAGGTGGTGTTTAATGCGAAATCTAATCCATTAGCAGTGAGTCCTTCATGCCATTCTACCGTAGCGCGCTGACCAAAAGTCAACACATCCAAATCTCCGTCGTTGTCTATATCGTCGATGGCTGGGATATCACTACTAAAATTGTAGAGGTTCGCCACAGCTCCACCTACATCTGTGGTTAGGTAGGTTCCTGATAAGGCCCAGTCAAACTGGAGAGAATCAATGCTGTTGTTAGTCCATACGCCCATACCGCCGAGAACATAGGCGAAGAGGTCTTTCTTTCCATCGCCATTATAATCTCTAAACAATCCCCAGTATTGAATCTTTGGCAAGCTATCCGCATAGGCTGGTGCAGCAACCCATTGGTTGTTCTCTGCCAGAAAGGTTAACCAGCGGTTGCCTTGGCGGTCAAAAGCGACTAAATCTTCGGCGCCGTCTAAATTGAGGTCTACACGCGAGAATTGTGGTAAATCGGCTCCTCCCATGAAAGCTAAATCTAGCGTATCATTGCTATGAAGCACAACCGGTCCTGTGGTCCAATCAAATCCTAAGCGGTTGGATTGGGCGTGCACATCGACCTTAGTAATGAGCAACATAAGCAAGAAGAGGAGGGATCTTTTCATCATAATTCAAAGATAACTCGCAACAAGATTCATACCGCATTAAAAATGGTTAGGTTAGCCACCCCGACTTAGTTATATTTGCGCGTTATTGGAAAAAAGAAATAATCCACACAATGCAAAACAAAGGATTAATTACCGCGTTCGCGATTGCTCTAGGGTTGGCCTCACTATACCAGCTCTCTTTTTCATGGGTAGCGAATGGCGTAGCAAGTGATGCAGAGGAGTTCTCTGCGGGTGATTCGAAAGTAAAAGCAGCTTACCTAGACAGCATGATGACGCAAGAAGTGTACCCTATGTTGGGATACACGTATGCTGAGGTGAAGAAGCGTGAAATGAACTTAGGTCTTGATCTTAAAGGTGGTATGAATGTCATCTTGGAGGTAAGCGTAAAGGACGTACTCAAAGGAGTAGTTGCCAATGCACAAGATCCAATGTTTGTTCAAGCTATTGCAAACACTGACGCAGCACAAAGTCAAGGTCAGGATAACTACCTAAACACCTTCTTTACAGAATTTGACAAACTTTCAGAGGAAACTGGTGGGGGGCGTCTTTTGAGCGATGCCAGCCTATTTGGTACGCCAGAGATGACTGACAAAGTTGGTTTTAACGCTTCGAACGAAGCTGTGCAAGCAGAGATTCGTCGCGACGTTGAAGCAGCTATCTCAAATGTATTTACAGTTCTTCGTGCACGTATTGACCAGTTCGGTGTAGTACAGCCAAACATTCAGCGCTTGGAAGGTACGGGTCGTATCTTGGTTGAATTGCCGGGTGTTAAGGATCCTGCACGTGTTCAGAAACTTCTTCAAAGTACTGCAGAGCTTCAGTTCTGGAATATGTACGAAGGTGCTGAGGTATTGCCATTCTTGGTGAACGTAAACGAGCGCATGCGCGATCTCGTAGAAGCAGAAAAAACAGAAGTTGCCGAAACGGAGAGCCTTGATGCAATGAGCATTGACGGTACAGAAGAAGCAGATTCTACAGCTTCAGATTCTACAGACGTTCTTTCTAACGTAAATCCTTTCTTCGAGATTTTCCGTCCGATGGTAAGCGAGACAGGTCAGTCTTTGCAAGGTCCACGTGTAGGTTACTCGTTGATCCGCGATACAGCGAAGGTGAACGCTATGTTGAAGCGTCCAGAGATTCAGCAGATCATGAACCAGGAATTGCGCAATGCGAAGTTCTTGTGGAGCAACAAGCCAGAACCAGGTTCTGACATCATCACGTTGTTGGCAATTAAGACCAACCGCGAGGGTACGCCTGAACTAGACGGTGGTGTTATTGTTGATGCGCGTCCAGATCTTGACGAATACAACCGCAACATTGTAACCATGGCTATGAACGGCTCTGGTGCACAAAAATGGCAACGTCTTACTGCAGAGGCTGCGGCTCAAACGCCGAAGCGTTCTGTTGCAGTAGTTCTCGATAACTACGTATACTCTTACCCTCAAGTACAAAATGAAATTGCTGGTGGTCGTACGCAGATCACGGGTAACTTCACTGCTGAGGAAGCTTCCGATTTAGCAAACATCCTACGTGCAGGTAAGCTAGATGCTCCAGCACGTATCATCCAGGCGGACGTTGTTGGTCCATCATTGGGTAAGGAGGCTATCTCAGATTCTATCAACTCATTCGCCATTGCACTTGCACTGGTATTGCTGTACATGTACTTCTACTACAGCGGTGCAGGTTTGGTAGCCAACTTGGCGCTATTGGTGAACATGTTCTTCATCTTTGGTATCCTCAACAGCTTCGGTGCTGTATTGACGCTTCCTGGTATGGCGGGTATCGTATTGACCATTGGTATGGCGGTAGATGCGAACGTGATCATCTTCGAGCGTATTCGTGAGGAGCTTCGTCTAGGCAAAGGTCTTCGTGCTGCTATCGTAGACGGTTACAAAAATTCGAACAGTGCCATTATTGATGCAAACGTTACTACGCTTATCGTAGGTATCATTCTATATTCTTTCGGTACGGGTCCAATTCGTGGTTTCGCAACCACGCTAATCATCGGTATCCTCACCTCGTTGTTCTCTGCGCTCTTTATTTCACGCGTAGTATTCGAGAACCGATTAGGCAAGAAGAAGAACGTAGCCTTCTCTACGAAAACTACTGAAAACTGGTACACCAACATCAACTTTGACTTCTTGTCGAAGCGTCGTTTGGCGTACATCGTATCGTCTATCGTAATCGTGATCGGTTTAGCATCTCTATTTACGAAAGGTCTAAACCTTGGTGTAGATTTCGTAGGTGGTCGTTCGTTCCAGGTTCGCTTTGACCAAAGTGTTGAAGTAAGCGACGTTGCAGAATCTCTAAGTGAAGTTTTGGTAGATGCAGAAGGCAATGCCTTTACACCAGTGGTTAAAACGTTGGGCGAGTCTAACCAAGTAATCATTACTACAAACTACCGTATCGGTGAAACCGGTCCTGCTGTAGACGAAGACATCACGAACAAGCTATATGCTGGTGTGAGCGACTTCTTTGCAGAGGAAATCTCACGTGAAGATTTCTTTACTGACGAGACAGAAGAAGCAATCGGTTTGGTTGGTTCACGTGTTGTTGGACCAACTATCGCAGACGATATTAAGACTGGTGCTGTATACAGCATCATCTTCTCACTCATCGTAGTATTCTTATACATCTTGGGTCGATTCCGTAAGTGGCAGTTCTCTTTGGGTGCAGTTGCGGCACTATTGCACGATGTATTGTTTGTATTGGGTCTGTTCTCTATCCTCGACGGTGTGTTGCCGTTCCAGTTGGAGGTAGATCAAGCATTCATAGCGGCCATCCTAACGGTGATTGGTTACTCGTTGAACGATACCGTGGTTGTATTTGACCGTATCCGTGAAAACATGGGAAGCCGTAAAGGCAACTTCGCGGCAGGAGTGAACAAATCGTTGAACCAGACATTGAGCCGTACGTTCAATACCTCTTTGACAACGTTCTTCGTACTTCTCGTGATCTTCCTATTCGGTGGTGAAGTCATCCGTGGTTTCATGTTTGCACTTCTTGTAGGTGTCCTCGTAGGTACTTACAGCTCATTGTTCATTGCTACTCCAGTAATGTTCGATGCGTCGAAGGAGAAATAAGAAAATTGATATTTGAAAGGAGCCCCGTTGCGCGCAGCGCAACGGGGCTTTTTGTTTAAATTTGCGCCATGTCTACAACATTCCTTTTCTTCAATATCAGCGGTGGCGAATTCATAATCGTTGCTTTGATCTTCTTGGTCCTCTTCGGCCCGAAGCAAATCCCAACCATGGCGCGCTCGGCAGCCAAGGTTATTAAGCAGGTTAGAAATGCAACGAATGATATCAAGAGAGAAATCATGGACAGCGCCGAGGATCAAAAATTGACAGAGGTGAAAAAGACCATCGAAGAAGGTCGCGACGCTTTTAAAGAAGTGACCGATTCTATTAAAAGAGGCACCAAGATTTGATTGCACTTTTCTTACTTGGCGGTTTCGCACTGCTTTTATTAGGTGGAGAATTCCTCGTTCGAGGTAGTGTAGGGGTTGCCTTAAAACTTCGTGTTTCTAAAGTAATTATAGGCTTAACCTTGGTGGCATTTGCGACTAGTGCTCCGGAATTACTAGTGAGTGTTGTAGCTGCTACGAGAGGAAAGAGTGATATTGCCTTAGGTAATGTCATAGGCTCGAACATTGCCAACATAGGACTCATTTTAGGACTCACTGCTTTGATCTTTAAAATGAAGGCAGTGCGCATGCATTACCGCAATGATTGGCTATTCCTGCTTTTAGCTAATGCCCTCTTAGCAGTGTTTTTATTCTATGGTGGTATTTCTACTGGTCAAGGATTATTGTTAGTAGCGCTATTAATTGGTTACAATGTCCAGAAGATTCGCTCTGCCCGTAAGAACAGAAACCTGAACATCGGAGAGGAGATTGATGAAATTCATTTGCCCATCTGGAAAGGGGTAGGGCTTATGCTATTGGGTGCCCTAGGTTTGAAATTTGGTGCCCAACTCTTTGTTGGCGGTATAAGCTCTTTAGCTGTCAATTTTGGTTTGACTGAGCGATTTGTATCCGTAACTATGGTGGCTTTTGGAACCAGTGTGCCTGAATTGGCGGCAAGTTTAATGGCGGCGCGCAAAGGTGAAAGTGATATCGCCATTGGAAATATCATTGGGTCCAACATTTTCAATATTTTATCTGTTCTCGGCTTTACCGCTCTAGTTCAGCCGATTACCTTACAGGATACGGCACTTTTCACCTTTGATTTTCACGCATCAGTATTCTTTACATTGTTAATAATCCCATTAATGGGACTCTTTACCAAGGACCGATTGGATAGAGTCGAAGGGGCATTGTTACTGGGGTTTTATCTTATTTTTATTTCTTCCTTGGTTTTTTAAGGGGTAAAGGCTTGAATAGTTAATAATTTTTTATTGCACCCCTCCTTTTTAGGGGGTATCTTTGCTGCAAACAAAAATTTAACCACATGCCAACGGTAAGATTTCTAGCACTAGAAGAAACAATGGGGCGTAAGCCACAGCACTTCGAAGCACCTGGGACGAGAGTTTCAGAATACTTCGGTTCTCGCGTATTTAACAGAAAAGCAATGCGCGAATACATGACTTCAGAGGCCTACAAGGCTGTTATTGACGCAATGGACAACGGTACGAAGATCAACCGCAACATTGCTGATCAGGTGGCTTCAGGTATGAAAGCTTGGGCGTTGAACTTAGGAGCTACGCACTACACACACTGGTTCCAGCCATTGACTGGTACTACTGCAGAGAAGCACGATTCATTCTTCGAGCCTACAGGAAACGGTGAAGCTATCGAGAAATTCTCAGGTGGTATGTTGGTTCAGCAAGAACCGGATGCATCTTCATTCCCGAACGGTGGTATCCGTAATACATTCGAAGCACGTGGTTACACGGCTTGGGATCCTACGTCGCCAGCATTCGTTTTCGGCAACACACTTTGTATTCCTACTGTATTTGTTTCTTACACTGGTGAAGCACTAGATTACAAAACACCACTGTTGCGTGCATTGCAAGCAGTAGATCATGCAGCAACTGCAGTATGTAAATACTTCGATAAGAACGTAACGAAAGTAAACGCAACCCTAGGTTGGGAGCAAGAGTACTTCTTGGTAGACGAAGCATACTTCGCAGCGCGTCCAGACTTGCAATTGGCTGGTCGTGCCCTAGTGGGACACGCACCTGCAAAAGGTCAGCAGTTGGACGATCACTACTTTGGCTCTATTCCAGAGCGTGCTATCGAATTCATGAAAGAATTGGAATACGAAAGCCGCATTTTGGGTATCCCAGTAAAAACTCGTCACAATGAGGTAGCACCTGCGCAATACGAATTTGCACCTGTATTCGAGGAGGCAAACGTAGCAGTTGACCACAACTCTCTATTCATGGATTTGATGGAGAAGGTGGCACGCCGTCACAACTTCCGTGTTTTATTGCACGAGAAGCCATTCGCAAACATCAATGGTTCTGGTAAGCACAACAACTGGTCGTTGGCAACTAACACAGGTGTAAACCTATTGGCTCCTGGTTCTACTCCAATGAGCAACTTGATGTTCTTGACGTTCTTCATCAACAGTATCAAGGCAGTATACCGTCACGCAGATTTGATCCGTGCTTCTATCGGTTCAGCGGGTAACGAACACCGTTTGGGTGCAAACGAAGCTCCTCCTGCTATTATCTCTGTATTTATTGGTGAGCAGTTGAGTGCTGTTTTGGACCAATTAGAGAATGTTAAGGGTGGTAAAATGACTCCTGAAGAGAAGACTGATCTGAAATTGAACGTTGTAGGTAAAATTCCAGATGTACTTCTAGATAACACTGACCGTAACCGTACTTCACCTTTTGCCTTTACAGGTAACAAATTTGAATTACGTGCTGCTGGTTCTGCTTCTAACTGTGCACAGCCAATGACTGTATTGAATGCAGCGATGGCAGAGCAGTTGGTAGAGTTCAAGGCTGATGTTGATGCTTTGATCGAGAAAGAAGGTCTGAAGAAAGACGAGGCTATTTTCAGCGTATTGAAGCGTTACATCACGGAAAGTAAAGCAATCCGCTTTGAAGGTGATGGATACGGTGATGCATGGAAGGAAGAAGCTGCGAAGCGCGGTTTGAACAACGAGCCTTCTACACCACGTGCTCTTGACGCATACGTAAGCGAGCAGACTCTTGGAATGTTCGAAGCTATGGGTGTTATGAGTCACAGAGAGGCTGAAGCGCGTCACGAAATCTTGTTGGAGTCTTACTTCATGAAGATTCAGATCGAATCACGTGTTCTAGGTGATTTGGCTGGTAATCACATCGTTCCTACCGCAATCAAGTACCAAAACACTTTGATCGATAACGTACAACGTTTGAAAGACATTATGGATGCTGAAACTTTCGGTAATGTTGCAAAAGAGCAGTTGGAAATGATCAAAGAAATCAGTGCTAGAATTTCTAAGATTTTGTCTTCAAAAGAAGCCATGCTTCAAGCTCGTAAAGAAGCTAATGCTATGGAAGATGTTCGTGAAAAGGCAATTGCTTACTACGACAATGTGAAGCCTTACTTTGATGTGATTCGTTACGAAAGTGACAAGCTTGAATTGATGATTGATGATGAGCAATGGCCAATGCCTAAGTTCCGTGAAATGCTCTTCACGCGTTAATCAAAATTTCACTTGAAATTATACTTTTGAGAAACCCTGCTCCGGCGGGGTTTCTTTTTTTATTTTGGCTATATTGGGAACGCTTAAACACTAGAATAAAGTTCTAATGCAAATACGCAGATATTTTCTACTTGTTGCTGCTATGATTGCCATGCCTTTGGTAATGGTAGCACAAGATGCCGACATCGAGGATGTTGAGATTGAAATTCACAAAACCACCAAGAAAGCCGACGAATACTTCGATTCTAAGGAGTACACTACTGCATTAGATATCTATGCAAAGGCTTATTCTAAGGAAAAAAGCCGCGAACAGAAGCAGCGCATCTCTTATAACATGGCCGAGTGTTACCGTTACACAGGTCAGTTTAAAAGAGCAGCCTCTTACTACTTGCGCGCTCAGAAACTGGGTTATGGTGCTTTGGCAGGTCTAGGCTATGCAGAAATGCTTCAGAGCCAGGGTGAGTACGAAGATGCTATTATTGCTTACGAGGAATTCAAAAAGTTAATTCCTTCAGATCCACGTGCAGAGGAGGGAATTACAGCTTGTCGCCAAGCTGCTCAATGGGTTGAGACCGGTTCACTGTTCTCATTAGACAACGCGAAGGATCTGAACTCTAAGAAATCAGATTATGCTATTGCCTATGCAGGTAAGCGCGGTAAAGAAGATCTTACTTTAATGGTAAGTTCGATGCGCGATGATGCTACCGGTAAAAAAGAAGACGGTTGGACTGGACAGCGTTTCTCTGACATTTACATTATCGAAGGCCAAAAGAAAAAAGGCAAGCGCAAGAAAGGTAAAGAAGCAAATGCCAACGACGAAGTCGTTTGGGGCGACCTAGAGTCTTTAGGTGATGTGATCAATACCAAAGATCACGAAGGTGTTCTTACGTTTGATTCGCGTGGTAAGACAATGTACTTCACGAAGTGTATCAAGCTTAAAAATGTAAAAATGGGATGTGCTATCTATACTACTAAGAAAGTAGGCCAAGATTGGGCAAACCCTGAGCCTGTAGTAATCGCAGTAGATTCAAACGCTTCTGTCGGTCACCCAGCATTGAGTCCTGACGATAAGATTTTGTATTTCGCAGGTGAATTGACTGGTGGTAAAGGAGGCAGAGACATCTACATGACTACTTACGATAGACGTCGTCGCGAGTGGAAGGAGCCAACCTCATTGAGCATCAATACACGCGGGGATGAGCTTTACCCATACGTTCACGGTGACGGGTACTTATACTTTTCATCTAACGGCCGTCCGGGTATGGGTGGATTCGATTGTTACCGTGTAAAATTGGATGATCTAGGTCAGCCAATCGGAGATGTAGAGAACATGTTGAGTCCAATTAACTCTGAAGGTGATGATATTGCTCTTCGTTGGGTTCCTGGAGACAATACTCAGAAAGGTTTCGTAGTATCAAACAGAAAAGGTACAAGAGGTGAACACGACATTTGGTACGTCACCGAGTGGACAAAGCAATTCGTTGTTACCGGTAAAGTGGTGAGCTCTAAGAGCGGTAAGCCAGTGAAAGATGTAACCATCGAAGTAAGTAACAAGCAAGGCGAAGCCTTTATTATTACTACTGATGCAGGCGGTAATTTCAGCATTCCTAAAGGTCGTCTTGAAGAGGATAGATCGTACAAACTGAACATGTCAAGAAAGAAATTCTTGAATGCTATCGATGATATCAGTACTGAGAATTTGGCCTTGAGTGACTACTCGCGAGTCAAGGAGGATAGAGAGTATGTTAAATCATACAATCTCACTTTGAAAATGGATCCGATTGAAGTACCTATCGTACTTCCTAACGTGTTCTTTGATCTTGCGAAATCTGATTTGCGTGAAGAAAGTAAAGTGGCACTAGATACGGTTTACAATATCCTTCAGCGCAACCCAACCATTACAATCGGACTTCGTTCTCATACGGATTACCGCGATACTGATGCGAAAAACCAAGCACTATCACAAGCTCGTGCACAAAGTTGTGTAGATTATCTCATTCAAAAAGGAATCCCTGCAGAGCGTCTAACAGCTGTGGGTATGGGTGAAGGTGAGCCTTTCACTATTCCTAATGGATATGCAGGTTATGGAGCAGATAAGTTTAAAGAAGGGGATAAGCTGACCGAAAGCTTCATTAAGCGTCTAAGTGGTGACGACCAAGAAGTTGCAAACCAGATTAACCGTCGCACTGACTTTAAAGTACTCTCAGACAATTATGTGCCATCAGCTCCAGTTGCTGATGCAGGTACAGAAGGAGGCCTAGCCCCTGAAAAGAAAAACGAGAATCCAATTGGTCAAACAATCACTTTAGGTCCAAAGGACCGTTCATTAGGTAAGATTGCCATGGACAATGGAATGAACGTTGTTGAACTTAAGAAGCTAAACGGTGGCCTTCGCGGAGCTCGCCCAATGCCAGGAATGGTAATTAAGATTACTAAAAATGGTGATTATACAGAGTTCGACGCAACGCACTACCAAGTTCAAAGAGGTGATCAATTGAGAACCATCTCTAAAAAGGTTGGCACGGACGTGAAGACCTTGAGAACTTTGAATGGTATTAAGAGTGATAAGGAATTGATTATCGGATCTTGGATTCAAACTAAGTAGATAACTCCTTGATAAAAGAGAAGCGCGCACGGGTCTCCCG
>JAAXJR010000048.1 GCA_012269745.1 Flavobacteriales bacterium
ACATTCACAACAGATGAAGGCACGCTAACAGAGCGCATTACTGTCGAGTAATCTCGATGGGTTTAGTATAGCAGAAAGCCCCGGCGAAAGCCGGGGCTTTTTTGTATAAGAAATTCTTTTATTGAGTATTTAGACTTATTTAGTATACCAGTAGGTTTTCAAAAAATATTTTGAGAACTTCATTCGAGTTAAGCAAAAAGTACCATAACTATTTAATTTTCAATTATGAAGAAAAAACTACTCTTGCTTGCTGCATTCTGCGTCTCTTTAATAGGTGGGAATGTTCAAGCACAAGTTCTGACTGAATCCTTTGCCTCGATACCGAGCACGTGGACACAGTCAAATACTTGTAACAGTACTTCCGCGAACGCATCGTGGAAGCTTACAACTTCCGCGCCAGGTTATGGTGCGTCTGGTTTTACCGATAATACCGGTACTACTGGATCGTATGCCATGTGGGTGGATGGCTCTAGCCCTTATCCTTGCTCGGTTAGTATTACTACCGATTCCATAGATGTGAGCACATTAACTACACCATCTATTGAATTCTACTGGGCGAAGAATAATACCAGTACTAACGTGGGCAATAACGTACTTACTGTTGACGTTTTCGATGGTCAGAACTACCACACAGTATGGTCAGGTCAGAGCGACAACTCTAGCTGGCGTCAAGTTCAAGTGGACATTTCTTGTCTAACACTTAACAACGACATCGCTTTGCGCTTTACGGTGGATAAATTCAATGGTTCGGCTTCATTCTATAATGATATTGTTGTGGATGATATCAAAGTACAAGAATTACCTACGGGATTCTCTGTATGTGCAGCTCCGACATCATTAGCAATTTCTAACGTTACGACTACAGCTACGGCTTCCATAGGTGAGGGATGTAATTCCTCAGCTACAACAGAGGTTATCTACGGCGTAGCTGGTTTCAATCCATACACTGCAGGTTCTTCCGTAACAGCTGCTGCTGGATCGGCAACACTGACAGGGTTAATGGCATCTAGTACCTATGAAGCTTATGCAGTGACTTCTTGTAGCTCATCGTCATATTCAGACACTTTAGGTCCTATAGTTTTTGTAACTCCATGTGCGGTGGTTTCGACTCCGTATAGTGAAAACTTTGATGCTACTGCTACAGGTTCTGCCTTTAATCCTTCTTTGCCTGTTTGTTGGGATTTTTATGTAAACACAACTTCAAGCACATATTACCCTTATGTCTACAATAGAAGCAATGCCTCTTTTGCAAATTCAGGATCTAATGCTCTGTATGCTTACAGATCATCTAGCTCTTCTACAAGCTCGAGCTATGCGGATACTACAATGGTAATCACTCCTGAAATTCAGGGTCTTGATTCAGCGACTAAGCAGTTGAAATTCTATGCGCGTGACGGATCGAACTTTAGTACCTATACTGGAGAGGTAATCATAGGTCTTACTGATGCTAACGGTACTCCAAGCTCGCTGCGTTTAATCGATACAGTCTACGCGAATACCGATGTAATGACCGAATACACAGTATATTTGGACGGTGCACAAACAGGGGACGCAAGAGTGGCCTTTGTTTTCCTTAGAGAAATAGGAACATTCGATTATGTATATATCGATGACGTTGAAATTACTGATATCCCACCATGTCCAGAGCCGATATCAATTTCATTATCTTCAGCAACCAGAACATCTGCAACGCTTGCATGGTCTTCTTCTTCAGCTGCATTTGACATTGAAGTTGGTCCAATGGGCTTTACACAAGGTACTGGTTCAACATTCACGTCTAGTACAAATAGTGTTACTGCTACAGGTTTGATGCAGAATACTTACTACGACGCTTACGTTCGCTCGAACTGTACATCTTCAGGTGACGGTACTTCTTCATACGTAGGTCCATTTACATTCAAGACAGAGTGTGGTTGGTTTGCTTCTCCATTGACAGAGACTTTCGGATACTCTGACGGTTCAGGTAACAGCTCGAACCCAGATATGCCAGATTGTTGGGATCTGTTCAAGCAGAGCACACAGAACTCTACTTATGCTTATGTAGACTTCTCTTCATGGTCAGGTAACCAAGCAACAGATAGCTCATACCTATACATTCGCTCTTATATTTCATCATTCTCTGGCGGTAACGTAGGCGATACTATGGCAGCCATCATGCCATTGATGTATGATCTAGGTAATGCAGATCAGCAAGTATTGATCAATGGTAAAGGTATCAGCACTTCTGCTGCATACGGTAACCAAATTGCGGTAGGAACTGTAGATTCTACAGGTGATATGGCAACACTTTACATTGCTGATACGATCACAATGACTTCAACTTACGACGATTACACTGTTGATCTAGATGGTGTTCCTTCTTCGGCAGCGCGTGTAGTATTGATTTCATTCGGTTACCAGGCATCTGGTTACACTTATGGTTACAACGGTGGTTACATTGATGAAGTAACAGTACGTCAGGCGCCACAGTGTCCAGAGGTATATGATGTTGTAGCAACGGCTACATCAGATTCTTCTGCGGTAATTACTTGGGGCGATAGCTCAGTAGTAGACGAGTACTTGATTGACTGGGGTCTTGCAGGCTTCACTCAAGGTACAGGTACTTACGATACTATTGTAGGTACGACTTGGTCAAACAACATGTTGATGTCAGGTGAGACTTACGAGTTCTACTTCCAGTCGGTATGTTCTGCAATGGGCGTGAACTCACCATGGTACGGTCCAGTTACTTTGGATGTACCTTGTGCACCGACGTCTATTCCATTTGCTGACGGTTTCGAGAACAGACCATCACAGTACGGTGGTTCTACGAATCCAAACTTGCCAGATTGTTGGACGTACAGTGTGAATGCAAACCCGGGTAACTCATACTCGTACGCTACATACTCTACTTGGAGTTCTTACTCAGGATCTGGTTACATGTACAACCGTCAAAGCAATGTTGCTGGTGATACGGTTGTAGTTTCACTACCGATGATTGAGAACCTTGATACTGACGGAGCTGTATTGAAGTTCTGGGCAAGAGTATCTTCTACGTTCTACCAAGGTCAAATGGCTGTTGCATCTACAGGTGTAATGGGTGACTACAAAACTGCAGCAGTTGCTCAGAACATGAACGTAACAAACAACACATACCAGCAATACTCTGTATACTTGGATTCTAACGTGGTGCCAGCAGGTGCTCAACGTCCTGCATTCATGTTCTACTCGGTAAATGGTTCTTACAACTACATCTACTTAGATAGTGTAGAGGTAGAGGCATTGCCATCGTGTGTTGCTTACAACTTCATGGAGAACAACGTAACAGATTCTTCTGCTGATCTTTCTTGGAGTTACACTGGTAACAACTCATTCAACCTAGAGTACGGTCCTACTGGATTCATCCAAGGTACTGGTACAGGTGCGCAAGCAGGTACAACAGTATCTTCTATCACTGCTCCTTACTCATTGACAGGTTTGAACCCGAACACTACTTACGATTACTACGTAGAAAATGCGTGTAACCCAGGTACGTGGTACGGTCCATTTACATTCACTACAGAGTGTACTGGTCCATTGGCAGCAGGTACTTACACAGTAGGTGCTACCGGTGACTTTGCTACATTGGATAGTGTGATGAGCACATTGAACGTTTGTGGTATCGGCGGTGCAGTAACCTTCGAGTTCCAAGCTGGTGCACACAGCACATCTCAACCATTGAGTGAAATCAACGGTTCTTCTGCAACTAACACTATTACCTTCAAAGGTGGTGCTGGTGCGGATACAGTAACTGTGGGTACGGATGCAGCATTCTTGCTAGAAGGTGCTAAGTACATGAACTTCGAAGACTTGTACATTTACGCTCCATCAGGTAAGGCATTCCGTCTAAACGGAACAAGCGACATCGTGATAGACGGTAACACTATTGAAGTAGGTCAAACTACTTCAAGTACTACTAACGCGATCGTAGCTTCTGCAAGTGCTACTTCTGTATTCTCTTCAACTATCGGTGAGAAAAACGTAACAGTATCGAACAACACTATTACTGGTGGTTACTACGGTATTCGTTTCTACGGTTCTTTCTCTGCGAAGAATGAGAACATTACCATTACTGGTAACACGTTGAACGACGTATACTACTACGGTATCTACGTATACTACGGTACAGATGTAACTATCTCTGAGAACACGTTAGATAACTTCGGTTCAAACTTCGCTTACGGTATCTACCCATACCAGATTGACGGTTTGAAAGCGACGATGAATGACGTAAGAGATGTGAATTACGGTCTATGGGCATACTACCCAGCTACGACTTCAGCAGCAACTATCTCTTCAGAGATTTCTAACAACATGTTGCAAGCAAACAACTACGGTCTATCTGTATACTACGGTGACAGTGTAGGTGTTTACCACAACACTGCTGTAGGTGCGTATGGTGTTAGAGATTACTACAATGATGATAACGTAGACTTCAGAAACAATATTTTCGAAGGATCTACTTACGCATTGTACGACTACAACTCTGATGCAACGCAAGACTACAACTTGTACTACGGTTCAGGTTCAGGTTTCGCTTACGTATACGACGGTACATTCAGCTACCCAGATTCATTGGGAGCGCTTCAAGCATTGGATTCATTGAACAACATGAATT
>JAAXJR010000006.1 GCA_012269745.1 Flavobacteriales bacterium
CTAAAAGACAAATCTCAATAAATTCAATTAGTTCTTTATTCATAATTTCAAACCAATTTCCCAGTAATAGCATTTGCTGTCTCCATTACCCTTAATTCTGCCAACTTCTGTGCATCAGGTGGATACCCAGTATTTCTTAGCACACGTTTTACAACACGTCTCATCTTGGTCTGTATCTTCTCACGTATGGTCCAATCTATAGTGGTATTCTCCTTAATGACACCTACAATGATCTTAGCTAATTCAGTTAAAGCACCCTGCCCGAGTTCTTTTACAGCACTTTCATTTTCTGCCAGTGCTTCATAGAAGGCTACCTCATACTCTGTTAGGCCTATTTCTACTTCAACTTGATGATAGTAGGGATCTGTTTTTACATCTAAGTAAGCAAGCTTAATTTTATCTTTTACATAGACCTCTTCTATTACGGAATGTTCTGCAAAAGAAGCCTTAGCACCATTTTTTTGGACATAAGACATTAACCCTTGAAAATCTTCGGTTAAATAATAGCGCTCAATATCACCGGTAAAAAACTGGGCTGATAGGAAATATTGAGAAGCAAAAAAAAAATGTAAAGGATAAAAGAATTCTCATGGATTGGTGCTTTAGTACTAATAAGATAATAAAACCGACCAACATTTATGCTGATGGGTTCTGATCTTCTAGTAAATTATCAAAGACCTAAAATCTGCTTTTTCTTAGCGACAAATTCTTCTTGGGTTATTATACCTTTTTCCATCAGTTGTGCATACTTCATAAGCTCATCTGCATCACTGCTTGTCTGAATGACATTTGTTGGACTTTGAGCGTTTTCTGAGGCATCTTTCATTTTTTGATTGAAGAAGCTAAGAAAGTCTTTGGTTAATGTAGGATCAACAATACCCCACTTAATTTTAAACGCCTCATCATTATGCCTAGTAGAGATTTTAATATCACCTTTCCAACTCGCTTGTTGGGCACTTCTTAGATCTTCCCATTTTGCATCAAACCCTGTTGTACCTAACTTGTAATAGGCGACAAACCTCTTGTTAGTGAGGCCAATGGCCATATTTCTTTGGGTTCCAAGGACGGAAAGCACAAGTTTTTCTATATGTTCTCCATCTAGCAGATTTTCATAAAGTTTAACAATGCAAGGAGCGTTTTCACCCCACGCATCTGAAAGTAGTTTAGTTGGGTACTCGTAATTAAATGTAAATGCGGTTCCGTTGTTTTCTGATTTAAGTTTTTCTAAAAAAGCTGCGTTTTCTTTTCTCTTGTCATTTAAATCACTCCACCATCCCATAATTTTAGTTTATTAGTTCCCTTACAATATACAAAACCCACCAACATTTCTGCTGATGGGTTCTAGTTAAAACAATCTTGTAGCGGCCGCTAATATCAGGTATATCAACATATACCTGCCTACTTGTACATACGCCACAACGAAGGGATATTTGTTTCTATAAGTACTTCTAATCCCTGCATAGATGTAGGCTAAAAGCCCGTTAAACACCAGTACTGTGAAGACAAAAGACCAGCTAAACATGTGCAATATTTAACAACTGTTCAATGCCCTTGTACCTGTCCAAGAAGGTGTCTACATAACTACTCTTGTTAGCTTCCGTAAGTAGGTTGTACAGATTCCACAGAGAGATGCTACCATCTTCTTTACAAGCAAAGTGCTCATCCATAAAGTAGCCACGTACAACTTTGGCCATCTGCTGATCTCCCAACCAACTGCTGGTATCCATCTTAGGGTTGTAAAAGTCACTACGTACTTTACCTACAAACTCCCAGAATTGTACTTCAGTCAAATACGTATCTGCCCACAGCTGTAGCTTCTGTACTTCTCTCTCAGGATGAAAAGAAGCACACAAGTTGTAGACGTCCAAATACAAATCGTCTGTATTGTTAGTATGGATATATTTCACGTAGCCGTCAGTAAAGATGCATAGGTTGCTACACACATGCACCTGAAACCCAATGGCTACTTTAAACTTCTGTGGTAAGGTCTTACCGTGCATCTTGTCTTGGTTAAAAGCTTTCACTCCAGCCACTACAAGATTCACCACTTTACCATCAATGACTTTGGTAATGGAAGGCACTTGTACCAAGAACATCATACGTTCATAATACAAGGTCTTCTCATGATCCAATAGCTCTGCAGGTTTCTTATGCATAGCTTCAGGAATACGTCCTTGTATAGGATGGCTAACCCTTATCAGTGGTTCTGGGATTACTGTATCTCCAAAGTACATCTGTACCGCATCATACGTTTGTTGTACAAACTCATAATGAGCAATGGCCACTTCATTGTCTTTAGCAAAGACGGGGATGATGTGGTCTTTCTTCATTTCAGCTACACTACTACTAGTAGTATTAGCAACGATAAACTGGTTCTTACTTTCCATATGCGTTCTGATAATCATTTAAGTGGTTGTTAGATAAGGGAGCAGCAGGTTGTTGTACCTCATTAGTGGTTACCACATCCTCTCTACTCCATTGCAAGAGGCGTTTACCTACTTCTTCCGTAATGGTAAATTGGGTGTCTAATGGGAAGAGTCCTGTACGGTCTTTCACAGCCACTGCTTTATGGTTCATGTCAATGGCTAAGACTGTGGTAAACTCATAGTCTATACCGTCCCTTTGTATGGGTTTCATGCCCAGTTTCTGTGGGGTGGTACGTCCCCTATCATCTTTCTTCAATGCATACTCTTGCTTACTACGAAGGGTGACAATAATGTGTGCAGGTGCATTAAGAATATGCTGAATCAATGCATTGTGTCTAGGAGTAATCTTAGCCCAATTGGCAAAGCTGTTACTACCTGTACTATTGCCATGCATTTCCAGTATTCCACCATTACCTTCCCACTCATGTGATAAAGAATCAATAACAATGGTCTTAATACCATTAGCTACACATAGATCAATAGCATCCTTGTAACGCTCAGGTGTAAACGGTGCTGTTAACTGCAGTACTTGGTAGTCTCCTAATGAAGAATACAAGTGAGCACTACCGTTCTCTGTATCTACGATAGCTATATTCTGATTACGTGTAAGACCAAATGCTAAACGTAGCGCACTATAGGTTTTACCACTGCCTGAAGCACCTTGTAGTGCAACGCGCATGTAAGATTTGCTCTTACTGGCTTTCTCTAGTTTCATAAACTTTAAAAATGAAAAAGGCGGATGCTACTACACCCGCCATGTTTAACTTATGATGCTGCTGATACATATACATTCCGGTGATGCAGCATCTTAGTTTCACCAGAATGATAGTCTGTTACTTCAAAGGGTTCTACCTCTTGCTTAGTGATATTACCAGGGAGGGTATGACCAATGAGTTGTTGGGCCAATTCTTCATCAATAGCAGCCAGTACTTTGGCTTTACGTGTGATGAAGTAAGTGCGTCCAGAGGTTTTGCTTGACTTTGGGATCAAGTCACTTTCTACATGTAGGAATAGGGATTGCTTGCCACTAACACCTTCACGGGTGCTGTAGCCTGTAATAGTTACCATAAGCTTTAAAAATTTAGATGGATGAGTACAGCTCTATAGGAACTGTTTTAGACGGTGTGAGGAGTTAAGTTGAGCGAAGCTCACAATACCCCTTTCTAGAACATGTAGTACTAAAGGACCTGTTTCAAGAAAAAGGAAAACAAATGGACCTGTTTACACCGCGGAGTGAAACGGAGCGGGAATAGGTTAAGTTACAAGAGGGGGGGTGCCTCCTAAAAAATTATCTTGTGGGGGTAAACCAATATATAGCTGTTGTGAGCGTCAAGCGTAGAAAAAGTACCTACAAGGAAGAAAAGCTAAGAGAGTATTATGAGCAAGAGCCTACTTATTTGAAGCTGAAAGCAGTTACGGATGAGGATTTAGATTACCTGAATAATGGCACTGTCAGGAAACCTCTCTTTATAGATGGAGCAAGGTACATTATGTCTTCACTCATTTATGCAAAACTGTATAATGAGAATGAGATGCAACGTTTAAACGCGTCAGTATTAAAGTCCATTATAGGGAACGACTATCATAAGATTATAGACGCTCTAGACGGTAACATCATTCACCAGAAAACATCTTATAGAAGTGGGTATTATAGCACAGGGTATGTTTTGGAAAAAGGATTGTTGGTTCAGGGGTTTAAGCGTGAGAAATATACCCATAGGCCAATAATTAAGTCCATTTATACCTACAAAAGGGAACGTTTTAAAGAGCAAAACGAAAGAATTAAACGTTTGCCTCATTTAACCGGGTGGGCAGATAGAGCGGTATTGAAGACTGATAGTCTAAAGTTTTACGACAATGCACTTGGGATTCTAGAATATCTTATAGTGACTCAACAAAAAGGCGAGTTAAGAAAGAAACTAGGAGATCGTTTGACTTCATTACAGCAGAATCTTACTTACAGCATTCAAGTAATGAATGGTAAGAATTCCTATAGTGGTTTTAAAAGGGATGACCAGGGAAGGTTTTACTCAGGGATCACTAACCTATCAAAGTTCTTCAGAGGGAGTATTATGATTCCAGATTATGGGGAACTATGGAATATAGATTTAAAGAATTCTCAACCCTTCCATTTATTGGCTCTGCTAAATGATGACTTCTATAAAACGGGAAGACAACTAAACTGTTTCCAATT
>JAAXJR010000027.1 GCA_012269745.1 Flavobacteriales bacterium
TAGCCTTAAAAACAAACACCAAAAAAACACCCCCGGCGCGCAGCGCCGGGGGTGTTTTTGTATAACCTAATTCAAAAATTTCTTAGCTCAACAGCCTGCGAACGATGCCGCTGATGACCTTGCCGTCTGCTTGGCCGGCCATGGCGCCGGACGCTTGGCCCATTACTTTGCCCATGTCCGCCATGGACGAAGCACCCGTTGCGGCAATGATCTCTTTCACCTTTGCTTCAATCTCCTCTTCGCTAAGCATCTCCGGTAGGTAGCGTTCGATGATGGCAATTTGTGCCTCTTCAGGTTCTGCGAGGTCCTCGCGGCCTTGCTCGCGGAAGATGGTCATGCTCTCTACGCGTTGTTTGCGGAGCTTGGTCAAGAGCTTAAGCTCATCGCCCTCTGTCATTTCCTTAGCTCCTGCTGCAGTCTTCTCGTTGAGTAGGGCTGTTTTGATGGCACGCAATGCTTCGAGTGCCACCTTATCTTTTGCTTTCATTGCGGTCTTTAGGTCCGCCATGATCTGTGCTTCTAACGCCATATTAATCTACGTTGTCGTGTAAAAATGAATTATTAGTTCTGAGGTTTCCTTCCCCATCAACGCCAATATTTGAAGGTTGTTCTTCCGATTTGTGTTCGAGGTCTACATTGAGTCCTTGACGCATGTAGGCTGGAACGCGCTCGGCTTCATCGATGTGGTTGGCACCTTTGAATTGGTACTGGAACGCTTGAAGACGGCTGATACGGTCTTTCACTTTCTTCGGGAAATCGCCGGCATTGGCGGCTTTCACTGCAGAAATTGGTCGGTCCATATCGTCCACTCCTGGAAGCGATTCTTCTACCGGAGCTTTTACTTCTTCCACAGCACGCACTTGGAATTCAAGGGCTGGGCCTTCATCTTCCATTTCGTCTATGTCGATCTCTGGGGTGTTGAACTCTGGCGCGGGTAATTGGAAGCTGTTTTCTATGCTGTCCTGCTGCGCTTTGTTCTTCAACCCTGGAACTTCACTTAAAGAAAGGTCAAATGCTTCGTAGGAAGTCTCCGTTGAAGGAGTGTCAACAGAAGCTGTTGGTGTAGAAGGGCGTTCTACTGCTTCAATTTCTTCGAGATCCAGTGCGAATCCATCGCCTTCGATATCATCCAATGTAAAGGTCGAAGTCGTAATTGCAGGAGCTTCTTCTTCCAATTCTTCTGGCATTGGTGCTTCAAAAGCGGCAGTAGTGCTGTCGTGCTTCTCTACCATGCCTTGTGGGCGCTCCATTGGGGCCGGTGCGGGCGCATCAAATTCTGCTGCTACCTCTGGAATGCTCGCTGGTGCTTCAGGCTCTTCTTCAACTTCGTCAACAATAACGAGTTCTATTTCTTCTTCTTCCGGCTCCAAAGCTTGCGTGAAAAGGTCCCATGAAGGAACTTCTAGCCCTCCTTGCGGTTCATCATTAGCTGAAATTTCTTCTTCTTGAGAGTCTAGAATTGGTGCTTCCTCTTCCAATTCATCCTCAAGTTCACCGTCAAGCGTATGTACTACAGGAACGGTATCCTCAGCCTCGAAAGTAGGCGCTTCAACCTCGGTCACTTCCTCTGAAATAGCTGAAATTTCGGTTGTTCTCTCTAAGAATTGAGGTGCTTCGTCAGTTTCTTCTGCAATTGTTTCCTCGTCGTCTAGCTCGTCTTCCATGTCCCACTCTAGGACGTGAACCATGGGCTTTTCGTCGTCAAACTCTTGACCGTGGAGACTTGATTCAAAGATGTTTTCGTCCTCCGCTGGAACTTGTGGGAATCCGGCACGCGGATCTTCTTCTTCGGTTTCCATGGTGATGCTTGGCTCTTCAGTTTCCACTTCAAAAGAAGTTTCTTCCAACTCAGCGGTAGCCTCTGTGGCTTCTGCTGCCTCGAAAGCTTGTGCTTGGAGTTCTTCCATCTCGTAAGTGGTTTCCTCTGCTTCCATCGTAGGTTCAGTTTCTAAAGCAGGTTCAACCTCAAAAGAATGATCCGGTACTTCTTCAGTCGGGATCTGTTCCTCCTTTTCAGCACTAAAGTCCGTTGCTTCTTCCTCTTCCGCTTCGCCGAGGTCCATCACTACGCGCTCCACTGGCGCTTCTTCTGCGATGGTTGTTTCCGCTTGCGGGGCAGTGAAATCTTCTTCTTCAAGGCGAGCAACTACCACCTGCTCTTCCTTTTTCTCGTCCAAAGTGTGAACGACTACCTCAGGTTTATCGGTTGGTAGTACCTGCTTGCCCGTTGGGAAGCCGGTAGCAATTATGGTACATGTGATTTTGCTGCCTTCCTCCGGTTGGCCGCCAATACCCATGATGACGTTTGCATTACCGCCCGCCTCGCGCTGGATGTGGTCGGTAATTTCGCCTATTTCATCAATGGTAATCTCGTGCTGACCTTCTCCAGAGGTGAGGAGCAGTAGGATGTTTTTCGCACCCTTGATGTGGTTGTCGTTGAGCAATGGCGAATCAAGCGCTGCGCTAATAGCTAATGCTGCACGGCCTTCGCCATCTGCAGAACCTGTACCGAACAGGGCAGAGCCGCTGTTTTCTAGTACGGTCTTTGCATCGCGTAAATCGATGTTTTGCGTGTAGTGGTTTGTGATGACTTCAGCAATACCCTTTGCTGCTCCAGCCAATACTTCGTCGGCTTTGCTAAAGGCGTTGCGGAACCCTAGGTCACCATAGACCTGGCGCAATTTGTCGTTGTTGATCACAATGAGGCTGTCCACCGCACTGCGCATGGCCTTGATACCCTCTTCGGCTTGGCTGGCGCGAATGTTCCCCTCAAAAGAGAACGGCGAGGTGATGATTCCCACAGTAAGGATTCCCATGTCCTTGGCTGCTTTGGCAATGACTGGGGCTGCACCTGTACCTGTTCCACCGCCCATTCCGGCAGTAACGAAACACATCTTGGTGCCGTTTTCAAGCATCTTCGTGATTTCTGCGATGCTCTCCTGAGCTGCACTTTGGCCAATCTCAGGATCTGCACCCGCGCCTAACCCTTCGGTGAGGGACGCACCCAACTGTACCTTATTCGGCACAGGGCTGTGGTACAAAGCTTGCGCATCGGTATTACACACGATGAAATCAACGCCGTTGACACCTACGTGGGTCATGTGGTTGACAGCATTTGAGCCGCCGCCGCCAACTCCAATTACTTTGATCACGGAGCTGCGGTTTTTGGGAAGGTTGAATTGAATTCCGTCTTCGATCATGGTGTTGTTATTCTATATCGTCGTCTTCTAACCATTGTTTTATGCCGCTGACAAAGCCCTTCCAAATTGGGTCTTTGCGCGGTTTAGCTTTTGTGGAGCCCTCTTGTTCAGGGGCGCCCTCTTCCAGTTCCACTTCTGGTGCTGGAGTTTCTTCTTCTACTGGAGCTTCCTCGTTTGTAGGAAGTACAATCTCGTTTGGATCGTAAGCCATAGGCTCAACTACCTCGGCAAGTGCCATTGAGAGTAGACCGATAGAGGTGGCATATACCGGTGAAGCCAATTCCTTTTGGTAGCCGCTCGCCAGGTGCTCGTTCGGATAACCGATACGCGTTGGCATGCCTGTTAAATATTCGACCAATTGGCCCATGTGCTTCAACTGCGATCCACCACCCGTTACTACGATACCTGCGATCAATTTCTTGCGCGGGTCATTCTGCTGGTAGTTGCTGATCTCACTGACGACACTTTCGATGATCTCCTTCACTCTCGCGTTGATGATCTTCGATAGTGTCTTTAGACTAATCTCTTTCGGTGCACGTCCGCGCAATCCTGGAATGCTGACAATCTCGTTGTCCTTGTTCTCGCCCGGCCACGCTGAGCCAAATTTCACTTTGAGCAGCTCGGCTTGCTTTTCAATAATCTCACAGCCTTCTTTGATGTCTTCGGTGATGACCTTACCACCAAATGGAATAACGGCGGTGTGGCGGATGATGCCGTCTTTGAAAATGGCAATATCCGTGGTACCACCACCGATATCTACGAGCACGACTCCAGCGTCCTTTTCATCCTCGCCCAATACGGCATCTGCAGATGCCAAAGGCTCTAGGGTGATATCTCCAACCTTGAGATCACTCTGCTCGACACAGCGTGCGATGTTTTTAATCGAGGCTATTTGACCTACAACGATGTGGAAATTGGCTTCCAAACGAGAGCCGTACATCCCACGAGGATTGACAATATTGCTATCTCCATCTACGCGATATTCCTGTGGAAGCGCATGAAGAATTTGCTCCCCAGGCATCATCACAAGGTTGTTCACGTTCTTCTTCAATGCGTCGAGGTCCGTTACGTCGATGATCGCCTCAGCATCGTCGCGCATGATGTAGTCCGAGTGTTGCATCGAGCGAATGTGCTGACCTGCAATACCCACCATGACCTCGGTGATCTTTAGTCCTGAAGCATCTTCTGCCATTTTCACAGCTGCTTGGATACTTTCGATGGTCAATGTAATGTTGGCTACAACGCCGCGCTGAACGCCAAGGCTCTTGCTCTTACCGATCCCTAGAACGTCAATCTTTCCGTGCTCGTCTTTTCGGCCTACGACCGCAACAATCTTGGTTGTTCCGATGTCCAATCCGACGGCTAATGGGGCATTTTGTGTCATCTCGATGT
>JAAXJR010000011.1 GCA_012269745.1 Flavobacteriales bacterium
GATTACCAGCGCGCGATTTTTTGATATTGAAATCACCGTACCCATTGATTTCGCACTTTAAGGGCTTCACGTAGATGCTCTTCCCCTGCCGACCCCATCTTTACCCCCTAAACTCAACAGATAGTCAAGTTTTGGTGATAGCTCCAAAATATCAACAAAGCCTTGACCATCTTCTACTTTGACATATCTTGAATGGAATCCCGAACAGAAAGCCTGTTAACGGATCATATACGTGACTTATCCCTCATTTGCCGTTGGTGCGGTTTTGGTGTATTTTTACATCAAAGCAATCAGTATGAGTCGTCAAAGCATTTCATTCACAGAGCCAAACAATGAATGGCTCAATAGTTTAGTTGAGTCTAAGGAGTACTCAAGTAAAAGTGAGATTATCAATGATCTTATTAGAAAGGCACGTGAAAGCGCCAAAGAAGTGGAATTCATAAGAATGAAATTGGCATTGGCAGAAAAATCGGGGTTTACGAATGAATCGGCAGCAGAACTTTTAGCCGAAAGCAAGCGTCGAATGAATGGCTAGTTATAAGCTTAGTGTAGTTGCTAAAGAAGACCTTATTAGAATTCATGAATATGGTTCCAGGAACTTCGGAGAAGCACGAGCTGATAAGTACTTTGCTGCATTCTTCGAAAAGTTCGAGGAAATAGCCTAGCGTCCCTACTCATTCGAAGATGTATCCTACATTTCAAGTGGATACAGAAGATGCGTCTCAGGAGTGGACACTATCTACTTCAGAATTGAAAATGATACCGTAGAGATCATGTCTATAATTGGAAGGCAAGATTACAAACCCTAAACGAGGGCTAACAACGTATATAACTCATATCCGGGCGCATCGTCCTTTTGGTTATCTTAATAGAATTCAAAAAGGTCTTTGCTGATACGAGGTGATATACGTCACTTCGCGGTAATTACCAATAAGAAGAAAATCAATGAGCGGAGGCGGAGAGTTCATATTGAATATGCAAAATTCTATTGGTATCAAAAGAAATCAGTTACGAGATAGAAGGAATCCTCATGCTGAAAACTCGAGCTAGACCTGGAGGAAAAGCTTGAAAAGAACACTTAGAGAAAGAAAACTCCGACTTAATAAGAATTCATAATACCCCTAAAATGAAAAGTAATTTAAAGTTTAGTCTAATAGTATTGCTCACTCTGAGCAATTTATATTCAGTAATGGGTCAAGGTATCCGAGATTTGGAATATGTGGGGTGGTCTCCATTCGTGTATGTTCAGAATGTACACTCTACCTCTTTTGGTGGTGGTGTAGCCATTGACTTTACTGAAAGAAGTAATCGTTTTCTGAAAACCCAATTACTTACATCGATTGGGTACTCACCAAAACACCCCGAACTCAGAGCAGGTAATGAGTTAGGAACTGGCACTTCAATGATATATTACTTAGGCGCTACGACATACTTAGGTCGGACTAACTTTTTTATTGAGTCGGGATACGTTTTAGATGTCGGTAGATACAAGGGTCCGATGTGGGTAAGTAACCCAAATTCAGTTGATTGGTATGACCGGAGTGTTATTCGAAATAGTGAGATGAGTGATATTCGAAATGTGATATTTGTTAATAGTATAGGTTATACGTTGAACATATATAAAGTGAATTGTAACTTCCAGTTAGGATTCCAATTGTGGCTTATTGAAAACGAACTATCTCGCTTCAACTACTTCGGGGGTAGTTCAAGAAGTAACGACCTATATTTACCACAATCCCCAATACACGTTCGTATGTCTTTTAACTTTGTTAAGTAGTTATTCCTTATCACGGTATTCCTAACCTTCATGTAGAACTAACTCATTTAATCTTTACAAAAAGTGAAATACCGCTAACAACGCGGCACTCATATCCGGGCGCATCGTCCTTTTGGTTATCTTGAAGGAAACCAAACAACAATGAGATCATTACTACTTCTAGCTCCCCTTTTCGCCATACTTACCGGGGGCTGTCAAGACATTAGTAACCCAGCACCGAAGGAGGAAATCGGCCCATCCTATCTAGTTCTCACCGATGATCACAGCAAAGTGGCCGGAACCATTGAGAATGGCGACACCACGCTTTCCTTGCGTTGGCCGAACAAGGTATGGATCGACGGTAGACTTTACAATACGGATGCTCCAAGGGTATACCGTTCTGAAGGTGTTCTTGGGATTATTGCTTCCGCCAAGGACAGCATTTCTGGTGTGACGGCCTATTATGGTTTAGATGTTGTTGATGCACACGGTAACGAAGTATTCACTACTTCATGCGATACCAAACATCAGTGCTCAAGCGTGAACTGTACCTCTTGCGCTTTGACCATTATCGATTGCAACGGGTCTTGCAGTTGCAAAGAGGAATTGGCCACAGATAGTTCCTATTGTGAACATTCAGTGAGCACTATGATGGGGGAAGATTTACAGGATTTTCCAATACTCAGTGCCATAAAAAATGGCTGTATTTCCATGAACACAGGCGGTGAGTATGTAGACTAGTCGCACGCCAACCACCCCTTTTAACACTTCCTACACACTTCCAATACACCTCAAAGCGTTGATACAGCCTAGTTTTACGCTATGCTTCGATTGCCCTCCCTTACATTCAAGCCCATCCTTGTGGCGTGTGTGCTGTTCACCAGCTGCGCGCATGCACAGATAGACTCTTTGTTGCTCGCCCCGTTTAAGGAGAAACGGAAATTAACCTATGGTCTGATCAATAGACAAACGCCGCTTATGGATGAAAGGAGTACCATTTATGGTGCGTATGTAGGGGTGAAACATGGCAATAGAATGAAGCACGTCTTCACAATAAATTCAAATGTTGTTTTGCCCGCGTATCAGCAGCCAGCAGTTCAGCTAGGATTCATCGGTATTGCGGAGGAGTATACCTTTCTAACTCGGGGCCGATTTTCATTTCACCTCTACACCCACCTCGGCTTGGGAACAACACGCCTGGTCGATGAAGTAACAGCTCTTCCTGTTCCACCGAGGAAATGGGTGGTTCCCTTGGAGGGCGGATTGCACACCTCCTTTGCAGTGAACAGCTGGCTCAAGGTTAATGCGGGAGCCGGGTACCGATCGGTGGCTCTGTTCGGATCTGATGAATTAGACGGTGGCTATTATAAAGTTGGCCTCAGCATGGATGTTTTCAAGTACATCGAACGCAGGGAACAAACTGGGCATTGGCTACCGATGTGGGAATAGAATTGGTCCAAAGTGATCATTTTGTAGATCATGTGAAAGAGGCTTATTTGCTGCTGCAACCGTTCAATGAATATATCGAGAAGGCCATCACCTTTTATAATGCATTCGGCTTGGCTACCTTAGCAGAAAACACAATTAGCCATGAAACACCTCCTCTCCCTTCTTATAGCAACATGTACTCTGAGCTCATTGAGCGCACAAGAAACAGTCACTGCCGCACTTCTATATGAAGCGGGGTTAGAATACGGTGGGGATGAACTCTTAACCTTACAATTCACCAACGGCGAAGAACAAGTAATGCTGGCGGGACAAGGCGGTTACGCAAGTATTGGTGGTGAACTGCGTCTAGCCAATGTGGATTTTTTAGCCCTTAGAGCTACCGTCGGAATCAAGTACAATACAACAGCTGCCGATAATGCAAATATTGCCTTCACCAGAATTCCAGTGAATATCGTTCCCCATTTTTACTTCGATGAAATGATTCATGTGGGTGTGGGCATTACAACACATCAGCGCGTTCGCTTAAACGGGGACGGCTTTACTCCTGATGTGGACTTTGCAGGTTCCATCTCACCAAGATTCGAGATCGGGTATGGCGGCTGTGCATTGACCTATTCCATCCAGGATTACACTTCTCAAGCAGAGGTACTTTCGGGAAGCTCGTTTGGTATTTCTTTCACCTACGTTGTACCCGCTAAATAGGTCATGAACGTGCGATTTCTCTATATTCTTTTTCTCGCCATCTTTCTCCGTCCTTCGTCGCTTACGGCACAAGATCACGAGCAGGTAGGGCCGCTACGTGTAGGTGTTATCGGTTTGACGCACACTCACGTGCATTGGATCTTCGGAAGTGAGCCTCGTGGGGATTTTGAGATTGTAGGAATTGTTGAGCCCAATGAAAAACTCGCAATGAGTTATGCGCAGCAATACGGGTTCTCTATGAATATGGTGTACCCCACCATGGATGAACTGTTTGCTAAAAAAAGCGTCGAGGCGGTGACTGCATTTGGAACCATTTATGAGCATTTAGAAGTCGTAGAAGAAGCTGCCCCACGGGGCATTCACGTAATGGTTGAAAAGCCATTGGCCGTGAATATGGAACATGCGAGGAGAATGGAAGAATTGGCCAAGAAGCACAATATTCACCTACTGACCAATTACGAGACTACCTGGTATCCATCTACACAAAAGGCAAAAGCACTTGTACAAGAGGATGCCATTGGTAGCGTGCGCAAGGTGATGGTGCAGGACGGGCATAAAGGCCCGAAAAAGATTGGAGTTAACCAAGAATTTTTGGACTGGCTCACGGATCCTGTACAAAATGGCGGCGGCGCCGAAATTGATTTCGGGTGCTATGGCGCTAATCTTCTTACCTGGCTTATGGATGGCGAGCGTCCCAATAGCGTTGTTGCTATTGCACAACAACTGCAAGCCGAGAATAACCCCAAGGTAAACGACGAATCTATTATACTCCTTCAATACGACTCTACGGTTGCCGTAATTCAAGGGTCGTGGAACTGGCCCATTGGCAGAAAAGACCTCGAAATTTATGGCCTGCGAGGGGTTGTATATGCGGATAATAAAACCGATTTAAGAGTACGCATATCAGAGGGGTACGACGGATTTGAAGAGCAGAAAATGACGCTTGAAGATTTACCTAGACCTTTTGATGACCCGTTCTCACTGTTGACTTCAGTCGTGCGAGGCACTACGACCCTTGAGAGGTACGACCTTAGTAGCCTTGAAAATAACCTACTTGTGGTTGAGATTCTAGATGCTGCTCGAAAGAGTGCAGAAAGTAATGCCGCCGTATTATTGGAGTAAATGAAACACCCCTTCCTCTTTCTACTTACCCTACTACCCACCCTATTGCTGGGACAGGCCTTCGTGCACCCGGAAAATAACGAGGCATTTCTACAGGACGAGGTCGCAGAAATTCACATCACCGTGTCGGCTGCTGATCTAAGCACACTTTTGGGCGACAGCCTCTTTACCGACCATCACTTTCCAGCTGTTTTTCGCTACCAAAGCGCCAATTTTTCGGATACCATTCAGAGCGTAGGATTTAGGGTCCGCGGAAACACCTCTAGAAATGCCAAAAAGAAAGGCTTTAAGGTGTCGTTCAACGAATACGTCGTTGGACAAAAATTCAAGGGTATTGAAAAAATGAACTTGATTGGTCAGCACAATGACCCTTCCTTATTGCGCTATTGGACCAGCCTACATCTTCTCCAGCGGTACGGGCTAATTGCTTCGAGAACAAGCTTTGTGAAACTCTACCTCAATGGGAACTACCGCGGTCTGTACCTCAATGTTGAACATATTGACGATGAGTTTCTCCAAAAAAGATTCATTGATGATGACGGCGGCAACCTCTACAAAGCAAGCTGGGGTGCGGACCTGAATTATTGGGGCAGCAACCCGAATTCGTACCGCAGTGTTTACGAGCTTAAGACCAACAAGGATTCAAACGACTACAGCGCATTTATTCTCTTTCTAGACTCTTTAAACAACATCAGCGACAGCGACTTTCCGTGTTATATGGAACGCAACTTCGAAGTCAATCACTACCTGAAAACACTAGCCACAGAAATACTCATTGGGCATTGGGACGGTCATGCCTTCAACAAGAACAACTTCTACCTGTACCGACAGCCTTCCAACGGCAAATTTGTATTCATAGAATATGATCTTGACAACACCTTTGGGATCGATTGGTTTGGGGTCGATTGGACGGATAGAAACCTCAACAATTGGCACGAAAGTAACCGCCCACTCGTTGAGCGCTTGCTCGATGTTCCTTATTACAAGGACGTCTTTAATGCCTATCTAGACACCCTGTTAACAGACCTCGACACTTCTTCACTAGGGACTGTTTTAGAAAACAAGCAAGACCTGATCAAAGGTGCCGTGCTCTCCGATACCTACTACCGCAAGGATTATGGATTTCAGTATGCCGATTTTCTTGCGGCCCTTGATGATAACTATGGCGCACATGTGAAAACTGGATTACTCGAGTACCTTGACGAGCGGATTACGAGCGGTCAAGGACAGATACAGTGGATCGGAAATCTAGAGCCACCCTGCGATGAATTGCCTGTGGAACCCGAGCGTAACCTCATCAAGATTGTGGATTTCTTAGGCCGCGAAACCAACTTTAGAACAGACATTCCATTAATTTATATTTACGACGATGGTACCGTGGAGAAGGTGTTGGTTTGGAAAACTTAGGTATGAAAAAGGTATTTGTAGCTCTCGCATTACTTATTAGTCTGAGCGCGTTTAGCCAGAACGAGATCGTTGGCACTTGGAATACAGGCAAGGAGAACTCTATCGTAGAAATCTACGAGGACAGTGGCGAGCTATTTGGCAAAATCATCTCCTCCGACAGGGCAGAAGTTGTCGGGAAAATCAACCTGAGAAACTTAGATAACAAGGGCGACCATTGGGAAGGTGAACTCTTCGTCTTCAAAAGAAGAAGCTGGTACGATGTGTCAATACATGAAGAGAACGACACCCTCTACCTGGTAATTTCCGTCGGATTCTTCGAAAAGGAAGTGCAGTGGCCTAGAGGCTAGCCTGACTTCCCTGCCGATTCCCTACTTTTGATACGCATTAAAGAATACGTACGTTGTATTCTAGGCGAAACCCACGAGAGCACAACATGAAAATCATTGCTGGACCCTGTGTTATTGAAAGTATGGATTTGCTGCGCGAAGTCGCAGCGGAATTGGCCCGTATAAAAAAAGAGCTGAATGTAGAGATGTACTTTAAAGCCAGCTTTGATAAGGCCAATCGTACGTCTTTAAGCAGTTTTCGTGGACCGGGTATTGAAGAAGGCATTGCCATGCTGGAAACCATTCGAGATGAATTTGGACTGCCCATCACCACCGACTTTCACACTCCGCAGCAGATTGCCAGCCACGGACACCGCGTCGATATTATTCAGATTCCCGCGTTCCTCTGCCGTCAGACCGACATGCTTCTTGAAGCCGGAAAGACAGGCAAGATTGTCAATATCAAAAAAGCACAATTTCTCAATGCAGAGAAAATGAAGTTCGCCGTTGATAAGGTGAAATCTACCGGCAACCAGCAGGTTTGGCTCACAGAACGCGGTACGCTTTTCGGACCGAGTGAGCTTGTGGTAGACTTCCGCAACCTCCAAAAGTTAGCGGCACTCACTGATCATGTTGTCATGGACTGTACCCACAGTGCGCAGGAAACCAGCAGTAACGATGGTACCACTGGAGGAAACCGCGCCTATGTGCCTTATTTTGCAAAGACCGCCAAACTCTGGGGCGCCAATACCTTCTTTCTGGAAACGCATCCACGCCCTGATGAAGGCCTTTCAGACGGCCCAAATATGCTGGCGTTAAGCGATCTAGAAGCATTAGTTAAGGAATTGATTTAGAGCGATGAGCATCAACACCAGAACTATAGCGTCCATTGAAGCACAGGCAAAATCTATCCTGGATTTAGCACAGCACGATACCAACGACTACGAGTCGGTGGTAAAAATGATCATGGGATGTAATGGCAAGCTCATCTTTACCGGAATGGGGAAAAGCGGCATCATTGCACGCAAGCTTGCTGCCACCTTCTCCTCAACGGGTGTGCCTTCTTTCTTTGTCCATCCAGGTGAGGCCTATCACGGCGACCTTGGGATGATAGAGGCGGATGATGTACTGTTCGCATTTTCAAATTCAGGGGAAACGGCAGAGCTCATCAACCTGTTAAAATACAGCAGATCAAAGAGCGTCATTGGGATGTCCAACGACCGCAACAGCACCCTGGCGAGTTATTCTAAGGTGCACCTTGAGTGTAAGGTGGATAAGGAGATTTGCCCACTGAATTTAGCACCTACAACAAGCACCACCGCTGCCCTAGTGATTGGCGATGCCATCTGTGCTACCGTTATGGAGCTGTCGGGTTTCTCCGAAGAAGAGTTCGCTGCCTTGCATCCAGGGGGAACCTTGGGCAAGAGTTTACTGACCAAGGCCAAAGATTTAATGACCACTGAAGTTCCAATGGTCCAAGCAGAAGATTCGCTCAACGAGGTGCTCTTGAAAATTTCTGAAGGTCGTTTAGGACTTGCTTGTATAGGGTCTAAAGACGCCGTAGAAGGAATTATCACCGATGGAGATATTCGTCGTTCGATGGGTACGGCTGGAAATACAGATGCACTCACCGCAAAAGACATGGCTACCAAGAATCCCGTCTTCATAGACGAAAGCACGGGGCTTCATGAAATGAATATGCTGTTTAGAGAAAAGAAGATTGTTTCTGTACTGGTCGGCTCACCAAATGAACTAAAAGGCGTGGTCCAATTCTACGATATACACAACGGGTAAAACCAACTCACATTATGAAAAAATACATATTCGCCCTAGCATTAGGCCTCGGTTTTGCTGCACAAGCACAAGTTCAAGATTTTACACTGCCCTCAGCAACCGGTGGAGCCGCTTTCACTCTAAGTGCCGCAGAGAGCGACTACGTAGCCCTTCACTTTCTGCTCAAAACAGAATGTCCTTATTGCATGCGTCATACCATGACTTACGCAACCCGCAGCGAAGAACTTCCAGGAGTACGTCAGGTATTTATCAAGCCTGATACCCGAGAAGAAATTCAGGAATGGGCGGCCAAAGTGGACGATGTAGGTCTGGATATTTACCAAGATGAGAATGCAAAATTGGCCCGAGATATGGGAATCCCGTACGGGTACAAATTCCACGGCCAAGTCGTTCATTATCCGGCCCTGATACTCTTGGACAAGGAGGGTAATGAAGTATTGCGATACGTTGGCGAACACAATGGCGACCGAATGTCCTTCGATGATCTCACCGCACGCATCGACGCCCTGAAAAAATAAGCTAGACACGCTTGCTGGTATAAACTTATTCGAATTCTAGCGGTTTACTCTTTACACCCTTAAGAGAAACTGCCATGGAGTCGAAAGAAACCATATACATTGTTGGCGCCGGTATTAGCGGTCTCATTGCTGCCTTTGAGCTAGAAAAGGCGGGCTATGCTCCTATTGTTTTAGAAAAATCTAATGGTGTAGGTGGACGTGTACGCACCGTATCTGTCGGCGATCACCACCTAGATATCGGTTTTCAGGTATTGCTCGACGGCTACCCGATGGCAAAAAAATACCTGGACTATGATGCGCTTGATCTTCGACGCTTGGCCTCAGGGGCACAGATTTATGTGGACGGAAGACGTTTTGTGATTGGTGATCCCTTACGAGATTTTAAAATGCTCATCCCTACCGTCACTGCTAAGATTGGCAGCGTCGGGGACAAAATAAAAGTGCTACGCCTCAATGCAAGGATGAAGCGCAAATCCATCGATGAAATCTTTGCTAGCGAAGAGATGACCACCTTAGAATATCTCCGGAAATTCGGATTTTCCGAGGTGATCATTGACCGATTCTTCAAACCCTTTTTTGCGGGCATCTTCTTGGAACCAGAGCTGCGCACATCAAGCCGCATGTTTGAATTTGTCTACAAGATGTTCGGTGAAGGCTATGCCACCATCCCTTCAGCTGGAATAGGCGCGATTAGCGAGCAACTTCAAAACAAACTGAAGACCACTGAATTCCGTTTTGGAGCGGAGGTAAGTAGTGTTAATAGCGAGAAAATCGTTCTAAAATCGGGGGAAGAAATGGACCACAGTGGGGTGATTATTACTGCGGACGCTTCTTCACTGATCTCTAATATGCAAGAACAAGGAACGGATTGGAAATCGTGCATGTGTCTGTACTTCGAAATAGGCAGCTCCAACTTACCTACAGAAACGATTGGATTAGTTGCCGACCCTGAAAAACTCGTTAATAATCTCTACGGCTATACCGATGCTAAAGGTCGACAGATACTATCAGCGACCGTCTTAGAGTTTAACAGCAAGAGCGAAAAAGAAATTACTGCGAAGGTTGAAGATGAGATACGCGAATACTGTAGTGTAGGCGCTCTAACACACATCGGTAACTTCCATATTGAACAAGCCCTTCCCGATCTAAGCAATCTTAAAATGACCGCAGAACCCAGTGAAAGTGTGCTCATGGAAAACGTATTTCTTGCCGGAGATGTGCTGTACAATGGCTCATTGAATGCTGCGATGGAAAGTGGCCGATTAGCCGCGCAAGGATTGCTCGAAAAGAAAACTGGAATACTCATTTAAACCCACCGCTATGAATGGATTATATTTCATTTACATCACCAATATCCTGCTCGCAGGATGGATAAGCATTAGCTGTCTCGCGACACCAAAACGAGCTGCCATCTCTGTTTTCTCAAATTCTCTTGTGCGAACAGAAGCTATTAAGACAGTGGGAGGTATATGGTTCGCCGTATTGAGCCTATCGGCCCTGGGATTGTTCTTTCCAACCCAGCTCATCGTTCTTTTAGCTTTTCAGCTACTGTACAAAGGCTCGTGGCTTTTCGCTGTAGCCCTACCCGCACTTCGAGAGAAGAAGCCGTTCCCGAAAGCTATGGCCGTATCGTTCCTTTTCTGGATTGCTTCACTGCCTTTTATTTTCCCTTGGCAGAATCTTTTAGGATAAACTTTTTGCGTTTGGTTAAATCCGTATCTTTTTGCGGTAAAACACTGAAACGCCATGGCCACTACTCCTGAGCACGATGCCCGCGTCGCTGCACTGACCTTTGCAGGTATATATCCTCACTACGTCACTAAGATTCAAAAGAAAGGACGCAGTCTAGACGAATTGCACCAAGTGCTTCACTGGCTGACCGGCTTTGACGAAGCACGGCTCAAAGAGATGATCGATCGCAAAGTCACCTTCAAAGAATTCTTTGAGGAGGCCACTGTGCATCCCAATGCCTCTTTAATCACCGGGAGCATCTGTGGGTACAAAATCCAAGAAATTGAAACCAAGCTGACGCGCGAATGCCGTTACATGGACAAGCTCGTGGACGAGTTGGCGAAAGGCAAGAAAATGGAAAAAATTCTACGAACTCAATAAACACTCAATATGGAAACTGAAAACACTCCGAACGAAAAGCCAACACAAGAATTAACCATTACAGATATGGCGGCAGGCTATATCAACGAAACCCGAAAATGGGCCCAGTTCCTAGCCATCCTCGGCTTTATTGGAGCGGGATTAATTGCCATCATGGCTATTTTCGCCGGTTCCATGTTCTCCGGAATGATAGGCGCCGGAGGGATCGCAATTACTGTGCTATATCTTCTGATGGCGCTCTTGTATTTCTTCCCTTCACTGTACCTGTTTAGGTTTAGCGAAAAGTCAAATAGAGCTCTCTATAAAAAAGATTCCGACGAACTTGAAGCTGCCATGGGCAACCTAAAATCGACCTTTAAGTTTTATGGTGTTTCAGCGATTGTATTTATCAGCCTGTATCTACTGTTCTTCATCTTTGCCGGTGTAGGCGCTGGGATGGGGATGTTCGTCGACTAAACTACCTGGTCCTGATCTTCCGAGGTTAAACCATCGTAATTTTCTTTGAAATGCTTGAGAAGCGTCCTTCCGTAATGACGGTTGCGACGCTTCGCTTTTTTCTTGTTAGCCCTTTTGCCTGTGCGCTTGTCCTTTACGATATCGTCAAGGTCTTTGGCTTGGTCGATTTTTTCAAAATCCTGAATCTGGGTGCGTTTCATTTCAAATACTCTGCTATCAACTATTACATAGTACCTTTGTTAATGTTCATACACACCTAAAAGAATTGGACCATGGCCCAACTAGAATGGCAAACCGTCAAGGAATACGAGGAAATCACATTTAAGCAGCTTAACGGCGTCGCACGCATTGCGTTCAACCGTCCTGAGGTGCGCAACGCATTTACTCCAAAGACCGTAGACGAGCTTTGGGAGGCACTCATCTTGTGCCACGAAAGCCAAGAAATTGGTGTCGTGCTTATCACTGGTGAGGGACCCTCTCCGAAAGACGGCGGCTGGGCATTCTGCTCTGGCGGCGACCAACGCGTTCGTTCGACCACCGGATATAAAGGAGAGAACGGCATCAATAGGTTCAACATCCTGGATGTACAGCGTCAGATCCGATTCATGAATAAGGTCGTGATCGCTGTAGTGCCCGGTTGGGCAGTAGGTGGTGGCCACAGTCTTCATGTAGTGTGTGATATGACCATTGCTTCTAAAGAGCACGCCATCTTCAAGCAAACCGATGCGGATGTCGCAAGCTTCGACGGCGGATTTGGCTCTGCTTACCTAGCACGTATGGTAGGTCAGAAAAGAGCGCGTGAAATCTTCTTCCTTGGTGCTGAGTATTCGGCGCAAGAAGCCTACGAGATGGGCATGGTAAACAAGGTGGTGCCGCATGAAGAACTAGAACAAACGGCGTACGACTGGGCGCAAGAGATCATGACTAAAAGCCCTACGGCCATCAAGATGCTAAAGTTTGGGTTCAACCTTATTGACGACGGATTGGTTGGCCAGCAAGTGTATGCTGGAGAAGCCACTCGTTTGGCCTACGGTACAGATGAAGCCGTTGAAGGCCGCAATGCCTTCTTAGAAAAACGACCTCGAGACTTCTCTAAATTCCCTAAGTTTCCTTAACATAAATAAAAAAGCCCCGGCAAGTTGGTCGGGGCTTTTGTTTTTATGTGCTTAACAAGCGACCTACAAACTAATTTCTTCAGAGTATTTGTGATCTCGCGATGAGGCAGCAATGTGAATCTGATGCTCACCTTCAGGCAACGTCCACTGATCACTTTCTTCATCCCAGACCTTCAAGTCGCTCACAGGGATTGCAAACGAGATGATTTGCTCTCCACCGGCTGGAAGAATTTCGGTTTTAGCAAATGCCCGAAGTTCCTGAGTAGGTCTATCATCTGATTCAAAACTCGAATAGAGTTGTACCACTTCTTTGCCGTCGAATGAACCAATGTTTTGAACGATGACATCCGCGAAGATGGTGTCGTTTCTCAACTCAACAGTAGGGTTTACATACTGAAATGACGTGTATGAAAGGCCATAGCCAAATGGGTAACTCACCTCAAGATTCGACTTGTCAAAATGGCGGTAACCCACGTAGATGTCCTCCTCGTATTCCGTGTAGTCAACATTTGCGACCCATTCCTCTTCAGGAGTTTCTTTCTGCAGCAGCATGTCCGTCATTTTCATACTTCCTCCAGACAATGGGAAGTTTTTGTTTGACCAATGATCTTCTATCGCAACTGGGAAAGTCATGGTCAATTTTCCACTAGGACTAACCTTTCCAACTAAAAGATCCGCAACAGAATTTCCACCCTCTTGCCCTCCTTGCCATGCCAAAAGAATGGCATCAGGTTTATTCTTCCAAGATGCAGTCTCAACAACACCTCCGACATTCAAAACAACAATGACTGGCTTGTTTAGTGCATGGAAGCTTTCACAAGTTTTATTCAGCATTTCAAGCTCTCCTTCTGACAGGGTGAAATCATCCTCAATCACACGATCACCACCTTCTCCAGCATTTCGGCCAATAGTTAAAATAGCGACATCAGAAGATTTGGCGAACTGCTCGTACTGCTTCTCGCTGTATTCTAATTGTGGTGCTTGATAAGGATTAAACATGGCCGTAATTCCCTCTGGTACCTCAAATGCCTCTGGATCCGCTGCCACAGCCTTCTCGAAAACTACAGAAGCATCTTCATTCATCGGTACACCTGCATTTGCCAAGCCTTCTTGTAGAGAAACTGAATAAGCCTCGTTCACGTCTCCTGAGCCTGTACCTCCAGCAATAAACTGATAGCTATTTGCTCCTATTAGCGCTACTTCTTGGCCACTCTTCAATGGTAGTACATTGTTTTCATTTTTTAGCAAAATCATTCCCTCGGTCGCAGATTGGCGGGTTACCGCAGCATGTTTCTCTAGATCTGGTGCGTTCGTGATTTCACCACCCTTCATTTTTGCGGTTTGAAAAATGAATTTTAGAATCCGTTCTACGCTAGTATTGATGTTTTGTTCGTCTAAGGTTCCGTTTTCAAACCCTTCGGTTAAGGCGTCCCATTGACGTTTGGTTCCAGGCTCTAGCAAATCATTTCCTGCGTTAACCATTGCAACGGCATCTTTACCGCCAAACCAGTCAGACATTACCATTCCCTCATAGCCCCATTCACCGCGTAAAATATCAGTAAGGATTCTACGGTCTTCAGCTACTTGGACACCATTTATCTTATTATAAGATGACATGATTGTAGAAGGATTAGCTTCATTTACTACAATCTCAAAGCCTTTGAGATACAATTCTCGCAATGCACGTTCTGAGACCCGCACATCATTGTTCATTCTATTAGTTTCCTGATTATTCGCGACAAAATGCTTGACGGAAGTTCCTACCCCTTGTCCTTCGATTCCACGAACCATTGCAGCGCCCATTTTCCCGGTTACCAGCGGATCCTCAGAGTAGTATTCAAAATTTCGTCCACACAATGGATGGCGATGGAGGTTAGCTCCAGGGCCAAGAATAACATCAATACCGTATTCTTTTGCTTCATTACCCATGCTTTGGCCTACCTGTTCCACGAGGTCAGTGTTCCAAGTAGATGCCAAAACGGTCGCAATAGGGAATGCGGTACAATAGAAGGTCTCGTCTGAGCCTTCACGGGTAGGTAGGATACGGAGACCTGCAGGTCCATCGCTTAAGTACACAGTCGGAAGTCCTAATCTCGGTGTTGGTACTATGGTGCCAACAGCACCAGGAATGCCTTCACCCGCTGGAACTCTTCCCACTCCAGAAGCCATACCGGATCCTTTCAATAGGTGGATCTTCTCTTCCATGGTCATTAGATCCAGGATATTGGCTATTCTATCATCCATTGAAGCTCTGTGATCCTCATACACGTCCAATTCACCATTGGCATTGCGGTCCAAGAAATCTTGGCCATCAATTGTAATAGTCTCGAATTGGACCACTTCTTTAAAGTCCTTTTCAAAAGTCAAAAAAGTGGCATTCACCCATCTCCAACCGAAGAATCCGGCAACTGCAACTATAACTACAATGCTAGTTAGACCAACTAAAATATACTTAAGTGCTTTTTTCATTTTCTAATGTGACTTATCGCCACAATATATGAACATTTTGCATATCTTCGACAATAAAGGACTCGGTATGAAAAAACTCCTCTTAGTCGTTCTAATAAGCATAAGCTGCTTTACTACTCATGCACAACATTCCTTTACCGTTGAAGAGGATGTTCTATGGTCATCGCCGAAAGGGTTTGATCTCACCATGGACATCTACACCCCTGAAACGGGCAAGGAAAATTATCCAGTTATAGTCATGTATCACGGCGGCGGATGGCTCATCAACAACAAAGGCATCATGAACCAAAGTGCTCAACATTTAGCAGAATACGGGGAGTATGTCGTATGTAATGTGAATTACCGCCTACTTGGAGATTTAAAGAATACCACCACTCTAAATGAAATCATAGAAGACGCCTTTGGTGCGCTTTTGTGGGTAAAGTCTAACGTAGCTCAATACAAGGGCAACCCAAAAAAAATCACGGTTACTGGCGATAGCGCTGGTGGTCATCTAGCCATCGCGGTGGCAACCATGGGCAAAAACTTAAGCGGCTCAAGGCTCTCGAAGAAACCCTATGGCTTCCAGCCAACGTGGATGCCAGAAGGAAAGAGTCCTGAAGAATTGGCCTTGGAAAATGCTTTAGAGGTACAATGTGCTATTATAAGCTATGGTGCTTTCGATTTACTAGGTGCCGCACAAGGAGGCTTCGAAAAACCCGAAAACTTCTTTTGGACCATGGGCGGGGCTGCTCCACGCGGCATCCTTGGAAAGGAATACAATGCTGCAGAAAATGAGGATATGTACAAAGCCATTTCTCCCCTGTACAACATTCCCACAAGTCCTATGCCCCCTATGCTTTTCACAGTAGGTTCAGAAGATCAAACTACCCCGCCCAAGAGCATATCAAGGTACCTCGAAGCTTATAAGGCGGCGGGACATAGCAACTATGAATATTGGGTGCACGAGGGTAGACCACACGCCTTTTTAGATTCGGGCAGCAACGAATTCTTGGGAATAGAATTCACAAAAGATGCCATTCCCGCACTCAATAAAATGATAAGTTACCTGAATGATGTTTTCTACTATGATTAAGAATAGAACAGCTGTTTTTGCTTCGTTGATTGCAGTAAGCTGCATGAATGAGACGCCCATTGAATTGGCCCCTTTGACTGAACAAAAATCAAAAGCCATTATTGAAATGGACGGGATGAAATTCCGCGACCTGAATGGTAATGGTGCCTTAGATCCTTACGAAGATTCTCGAGTAGATACTGAAGAGCGTATTACCGACCTTATCGGGCAAATGTCCATCGCTGAAAAAGTTGGAATGATGTGGATTCCAGGGACCGGAGTTAGTGGCACCGGCGACCCAATGAGCACGAAAGAAGTAGAAGGTCCCGCGGCACGTATGCCAAGCATCGGAGCAACGATGACCGGTAAGGAAATTCGCCATTTCAATGTGTGGTCATTACCGACGGATTTAACGCTAGTTGCCAACTGGTACAACAGCGTACAATTGTTGGCCGAAGAAAGCAGATTAGGTATCCCAGTTACTATTGCTTCTGACCCAAGGCATCACTTCAGTGAGAACATTTTCTCTGTAGCAGCAACTCAATTTACCCAGTTCTGCGAAATGCCCGGATTCGCAGCTATTGGAGATGAAAATTTGGTCCGTGAGTTTGCAGAGGTGGTTCGCAAAGAGTATTTGGCCGTAGGTATTAGAGAATCGTTACACCCACAAATAGATTTAGCGACCGAGCCGCGTTGGTCAAGAATCAACGGTAATTTTTCTGAAGATGCTGAATTGACGGCAAGATTAGTAAAGCCTTACATCGAAGGTCTTCAAAGCGACATGAATAATGGTGTAGCCTGTATGACCAAACACTTCCCGGGCGGTGGTCCGCAGAAAAAAGGCCTCGATCCGCATTTCGCTTTCCAGGAAGGCCAAATTTACCCCGGTGATAATTTTGATTACCACCTCATTCCGTTCGAGGCTGCATTCGAAGCAAACACCTCTGCCATCATGCCCTACTATGGAATTCCAACAGATCAAACCGAGGAGAACGTCGCTATGGCCTTTAACAAGGTAATTATTACAGAACTTCTTCGAGGAAAATATGCCTATGACGGGGTCGTATGTACCGATTGGGGGCTGATCACTGACGTCAACTTTGGCCCAGTAGTTTGGCCCGCTCGTGCTTGGGGTGTGGAACACCTAAGCGGGTTAGAACGTGTAGAGCGCATCATTGAGGTAGGTTGCGACCAATTCGGTGGCGAAAACCGCACTGAACTTCTCATTGAACTCGTTGAAGAAGAAAAAATATCCGAGGCTCGTTTGGACGAAAGTGTTCGCCGCATATTACGCCAGAAATTTGCCTTGGGACTCTTCGACAACCCATTCATAGACGAGACCGTAGTGAACAATGTTGTAGGTGCAGCCAAGGACCTTGGTTTGGCAACTCAGCAACGTTCAATGACCTTATTAAAAAACGAAGCAACACTGCCGCTCGCACAAAACAGCTTGAAGGTATATGCTAAAAATATGGACAGCGCTACGGTAGCTCAATATGCTACAGTGGTAAGCAACCCTGAAGAAGCAGATGTGGCTATTATTCGCTTAAATACTCCTTGGGTTCCGGTAGATACCAAAAACTTCTTTGCCGCAGGCTTCCACCACGGAGATCTCGACTTCAAGGGAGAAGAAAAAGAAGAAATCTTGGCCCTACTTGAAAAGGTACCAACTGTCGTTGACCTCTATTTGGACCGCCCTGCTGTTGTTCCTGAAATCAGTGAACAAGCGGCAGCGCTCATCGCAAATTTCGGAGCAAGCGACCAAAGTGTATGTGAAGTTCTGTTTGGAAACACTGCACCGGAAGGAAAACTTCCGTTTGAGCTTCCATCTTCTATGCAAGCGGTGGAAGAGCAAAAAGCTGATCTACCTTACGACAGTAAAGATCCTCTCTACGAATTTGGATTTGGGTTGAGCTACCCAGAATAGTCTTCATCCTGATACTCTGATTGATTCGCAGTAAAGCCCTTCCAAAAGTGGAAGGGCTTTTTTTCATTTTAGTATAAAAATCTCACCAAGTACATTAAACCTTCACCTAGTTGCGTTATCTATGTAGAAAGAACCCTTTCTAATTCAACGCCTTATGAAGAAATCATTGTTCCTGCTTTTAGGGGCGACCCTAGCCCTAGCGAGTTGTGAGAAAAACAATACCCCCGCTGAGGATTCACCGGTAAACTTGCCTGAATCGGCCTATAATTATAGCGACATCACCCTACCCGCACATCTCACTACCAATGTCCTTAATGGCGCGGGGCAAAATGCGGCCGTCGATAATGACAATACTCCGGCCGATAATCCAACCACGGACGAGGGAGCAACTTTGGGACGCGTTCTTTTTTACGATAAAAATTTAAGTGCTAACGGCACAGTGTCCTGCGCCTCGTGTCACAAGCAACACAAAGGATTTTCTGACGGAGATGTGCTGAGTAGAGGATTTGATGGCGGTCTCACAGGAAGACACAGCATGTCTTTAGTCAATGCTGTTTTCTACGATCGCGGTCGATTCTTCTGGGACGAGCGCGCTGCAACCTTAGAAGACCAAGTGCTTCAACCCTTCCAAGATGAAGTCGAAATGGGCATGACATTGGACGAGGTCGTTGCCGCAGTCGCAGAGCAAGCATTCTATGCGGACCTTTTCAATGATGCTTTCGGTACTGACGAGATCAATTCTGACCGCATCTCAAAAGCCTTGTCTCAATTCATCCGCGCCATGGTCAGCGTAGATAGCAAATATGACCAAGGACGTGTTTCAGCCAACAATCCCAACCAAGACTTCGCCAATTTCACCGAGAGCGAAAATCGCGGTAAGACGCTGTTCTTCCGCCCACCAGGCCTCGGCGGCGGCGGTTGCATCGGTTGCCACTCTACTGAAGCTTTCATCAACCCGGACAACGGACCTACCAACAACGGACTAGATTCAAACACAACAGCAGACGAAGGTGTATTTACGGCCATCCCTAATCCACAATTCAGAGGGGCCTTTAAAGTGCCTTCTTTGAAGAGCATCGAGCTCACAGCACCCTATATGCATGACGGACGCTTTGCTACTTTAGAGGAAGTCGTAGAACATTACAACAGTGGCGTTCAAAACCACCCTAATTTGGCACCGGCATTGCGTGACGACGACGGCAATCCTATTCGCTTAAACCTGAGCGAACAGGACAAAGCGGACCTCGTGAATTTCCTTAAGACACTGACCGACGAAAGTCTTGAAGAAGACGAGAAATTTAGCGATCCTTGGATCTAATCTAACGGACTGAAAGGGCGGCATTTAGCCGCCTTTTTATTTGGAATTGACCCCGGAAATCTTTATCTTCTTAAGACCACCTTTAACTTAATTCCTATGACCTACTTTAATCCAAAGCTCAGCACTTTTGAGCGTTATGCCCAGCCTTTATTAGGCTGGTTCGGCATGGAAGTCAACGACCTTGAAAATCTCATGTTTTCTTCACCACCCCCTTCGCTCGAAGGGGTGAATGCAAAGTTTGCACGCAACATTCGCTACGGCGACCACAGCCGCAACACTTTTGACATCCTATTGCCTAAAACCAATGAGCCGTGCCCGCTGGTAATCTTCATCCACGGCGGCTCTTTTGTTAGTGGCAACAAAGAATATATCTATTACGACGATCCCGAGGTACTCATTGATAATGGACATTACCCGTCTATTATCAAGGACCTTTTGGCTAAGAATATTGCGGTGGCCACCATCAATTATCCCTTACTATATGAAGGGAACAAGGAAGGTGTTTTAAGCCCACTAATGAATTGTCACCACGCCATCTGGTACATCTCTACACATGCGAACACTTTGGGTTTAGATGCCGACCGATTCCTCTTGGCCGGCACCTCCGCCGGAGGCGGAGCCGCACTCTGGGTCGCCCATCAGATAGGCAGTAAGAAAAAGCAACAAATTGAATTGGTACTTCCTGGGTCTACACTTAAAGGCCTCTCATTAAAAATGCCCAAAATCAAGGCTGTAGCTATGATCAATTCTCAGTGCTCTTATGATCTCGAAGGTCGCTGGGTTCCCGAAGTGTTCAATGATTACAACCTGACGTTCAAGATGATGTTTGCGCCATTTCGCCACAGCATCATGAGCTTCTATGGGCTGACCAATGTAAAAGAGTACTTTCTAGAACGCATGGAATATTACCGCGACGCCGTAGATATGATTTCCGTCATTGATGAGCACAGTCCTGAGCTGTGGATTGATAATACGCATGTGAGCCAAGCCATTCCATTCAATGCGTCCATCGCCTCACATCACCCCTACCATGCACGCGCTCTGGTGGACCATTATCGACGCTATGGCGCTAAGGTCACCGCCTTCTATGGTGATCCTGTTTTGCATGTTGACCGCAATAAAGAATCGCTCGTAAAGTTTATCAGCCGCACCCTTGCCGCGTAGCGGCGAAAATTAAAACAAAGTCCCCCGCTCGGCTGCGCCGAGCGGGGGACACTTTTAAAGCCTGTTTCGCTTTCAGAAAAAAGAGTGGCTTGGTTCAGATCTTAAAAACAATAATCGCCCTTATCAACCAAGGCTGCAGCCACTCGGCGACGTGCAGCGATGGTGTTGAACGGATCCACTTTGGTATAGCGCTTAATTCCCATGAGCATCATGCGGAGCTCATCACCTTCAGCGAAACCACTTACGGCATCGCGCGCATGCTTGGCAACGCGATCTAGGGCATCTGCCAAATAGGTGCGAACCATATCCAATTGCAATGAAGCTGCCTCTTCCCCTTTGCTGGCAATGAGTTTCTCAACGCGCAACACTGCCGATTCAGCCGCGTACACATCAATCAACATGTCCGCAAGGTTCATCATCACTTCCTGCTCTTTCTCCAAATTCTGCATGAACTTCTGCACCGCAGCACCTGCCACAAGCAATCCTGCTTTCTTGGCATTAGCAAGGGCTTTTTTCTCTTTCACAAGTGGTCCACTTTCCATAGAGCCGCCGAACGAAGGCACGCTGGTCAGCTCCTTTTGAAGCGCCATGGCTGGGCCTAGAAGATCTAATTGACCCTTCATTGCCTTTTTCACCATCATACCTACGGATAGGAGTCGATTAATCTCGTTGGTTCCTTCGAAGATTCTGTTGATTCGCGCATCGCGGTACATGCGCGCCGCATCGCCATCCTCAGAGAAGCCCATTCCACCGTGCACCTGAACGTTTTCGTCCACCACATAGTCCACAATCTCAGAGCCCAAGACCTTCAGAATCGCACACTCTATGCTGTACTCTTCCGCAGCCTTCAACTTCGCCATCTCCGGGGTCTCGCCCTTCTCCAACAAACCGGTCACCATATCACGCATGGCACCCGCAGTTCTATACGTTGCCGATTCACCCACATACGTGCGAATCGCCATTTCTGCCAACTTGTGCTGAATCGCGCCAAACGACGCAATAGGAGTTCCAAACTGATTGCGCTGTGCCGCATAATCTACTGCTCTACCGGTCATCTTCTTTGACCCACCGATGGCCATTGCACACAACTTGAATCGACCAATGTTCAATACATTAAAGGCAATGTAATGTCCCTTGCCGATCTCGCCCAGGATGTTGTCCTTCGGCACCTCGACATTCTCGAAGAAGATCATTCGCGTCGAAGATCCTTTGATCCCCAACTTCTCTTCTTCCGGTCCGCGCGTAATGCCCGGCAAGTCGCCTGGAACAATAAACCCGGTGAATTTATCTCCATCAATCTGAGCAAAGACGATGAAAATATCCGCAAAACCACCGTTGGTGATCCACATCTTCTGACCGTTGATCACATAATGTGTACCCGCATCATTCAGCACCGCTTTGGTCTTCGCTGCCATCGCATCTGAGCCACTTCCTGGCTCCGTCAGACAGTACGCAGATTTCAATGCACCACTGGCCAAATCTGGTAAATACTTCGCTTTCTGCTCTGGCGTTCCGTAGTAGAGAATGGGCAACGTACCAATACCCGTATGCGCAGCCACGCTCACCCCGAAACTTCCCGCTTTACCGATCTCTTCGGCTAAAACGGAATCGGTCACTATATCCGCGCCCATACCGCCCCAGTTCTCTGGAACCGCAGCACCAATGATGCCCAACTGACCCATCTCATCCATAAGCGACGGCGTCAATCCTTCTTCCTGCTTCTCAATGCGCTGAACTACAGGGTCTATTTTGGTTTCCACAAAGTCGCGCGTCATCTCTGAGAACATGCGCTGCTCTTCGGTCAATTCTTCTGGCGTGAAAGTTTCGCTAGTAGTCGCTTCGCGCACAAGGAACTCGCCTCCGCGCAATACTGCTGATTTGTTTTGGTTAAATTCTGTCATGATAGTTCGTTGTTAGATGTTATAGTCGTTCAATAATTCCGGCGATGCCCTGGCCACCACCAATACATGCGGTCACCATGCCGTAGCGCAGATCTCTGCGCGCCATTTCATTAATCAGGCTGATCGTCAGCTTCGCTCCAGTACAACCCAGCGGGTGTCCCAAAGCAATAGCCCCACCGTTCACATTCACGATGTCCGGATTCAGACCCGCCTCGCGAATCACCGCCAAGCTCTGCGCTGCAAATGCTTCGTTCAGCTCAATAAGCTCAATCTGATCCAAGGTCATTCCCGCCTGCTTCAGCGCCTGTGGAATGGCTGCCACTGGACCTATTCCCATGATTCTCGGATCCACACCGACCGTTGCACAGGTAATCATCTTCGCGATCGGCTTCACGCCCAATTCCTTCACTTTCTCCTCCGACATCACAAGCACAAAGGCCGCTCCATCACTGGTCTGTGAAGAATTTCCTGCCGTCACGCTCCCCCCTTGCTTAAAGGCCGGGCGCAATTTTGCCAACGCTTCCAACGAGGTGTCTTGACGCACACCTTCATCCGTGTCCACCACGTAGTTGCGCACCTTGCGCTGGTCGTTTTCCACATATACTTCCTCCACGGAAATAGGGACAATCTCATCCTTAAACTTTCCGTCTCTGATGGCTGCTGCAGCCTTCTGATGCGATGCCAATGAAAAAGCATCCATGTCCTCACGGCTCACACCGTAATCTTTGGCCACTTCCTCCGCAGTGAGTCCCATACCTAAATAGTACTCTGGGTGCTCCTGGGCAATCTCATAGTTCAAAACCGTACGCCAACCTCCCATAGGAATAAGTGACATACTCTCTGTTCCACCGGCAACAATCACATCGCCCATTCCGGCGCTGATCTTGGAGGCTGCCATGGCAATGGTCTCCAATCCCGAGCCGCAGTAACGGTTTACCGTCACCCCTGCTACCTTCTCTGGCAAGCCTGATTTCAAGGCGATCATTCGACCTACCTGAAGTCCCTGCTCTGCCTCTGGCATTGCGTTCCCAACGATCACATCGTCTATGTCTTTGGGATCTAAAGCCGGCACGCTGCCGACCAAGTGTTTAATCACGTCCGCCGCTAAATCATCCGGGCGAACAAATCGCAGGCCGCCACGACCGCTTTTACCCACGGCGCTTCTAAATCCTGCTACGATATATGCTTCTCTACTCATGATGGTTCTTTTTTTAATTTCTGAGCGGCTTGCCTGTTTGTAACATGTGCTGGATACGCTCCAACGTCTTCTGTGTTCCACACAAACTGAGGAACGCCTCGCGCTCGAGATCTAGGAGGTACTGCTCACTCACCTTCTGTGGGCGCGACAAATCGCCACCACACATCACATAGGCAATCTTGTTGGCAATCAGTTGGTCATGCTCACTGGCGTAGTTCCCTAATCGGAATGCATGTGAACCGACCATCAACGTTCCCAAACCTGTACGTCCAAGAACCTCAACCTCAGCCTTCATAGGCATCGTATATCCTGCCTCTGCCAATTCCAATACCGTGCGCTTCGCCTCCGCAATGAGCAGATCGCCGTTCACAGTAATACGGTCTATGCCCGCTCTGTAAATGCCCATGTTCGTTGCCTCGAAAGCGGAAGTTGCCACCTTCGCCGTTGCAATGTTGACGAACGTCTCGCGCAATCTGTTGATCGCAATATCTCCAGGAGCTAGCGTTTCGGTTACGCGCTTGGCCATTTCCTTGGTACCACCGCCACCTGGAAGCAGTCCCACGCCAAATTCAACCAAACCGGTGTAGGTCTCTGCAGCCGCCTGAACGCGGTCGGCATGCAAGCTGATCTCACAACCTCCACCGAGCGCCAAGCCATGTGGCGCTGTGACTACTGGAATTTTGCTGTAGCGAACGCGCATCATGGTATCCTGGAAGGCTTTCACCATGAAATTGAGCTCTTCAAATTCCTGTTCGATCGAAGTCATCAGAATCAGCGCGAGGTTCGCACCCGCTGAGAAATTCTGTGCATCGTTCCCAATGACCAATCCTTTCCAGCCTTGCTCTTCCGCAATCTGAATACTCGTGTTGATTCCTTCCAATACTTCACCACCCATGGCGTTCATCTTGGTATGGAACTCTAGACAGAGTACCCCGTCACCGATGTCGTGAAGTGTCGTTCCCGAATTGCCCCAAACCGGTGCATTTGCACGAAGGTTATCTAAGATGATCGTACTTCCTTGACCGGGTACATCCACATAGCTTTGGGTGTCCTTATCAAAGTACTTCTTGATGCCGTTTTCGTTGATGTAGAACTTCTCAGCTCCCGCCTTGAGCATGGCTTTAACCCATGGAGCTACAGGTCCCAATTGCTCTTCAACCAAGGCCGCCATTCGGGCTACTCCCAACACATCCCATAGTTCGAAAGGACCCAATTCCCAGCCAAAACCGGCCTTCATTGCATCGTCAATCTGAACGACATTATCCGCTATTTCTGGAATGCGGTAGCTTACATATTTGAAGACATGCGCGTTGACTTTACGCAAGAAATCGGCAGCCTTGTCCTGACCTTTATTCAATGCCTTCAAACGGTCTTTGAGATCGTCCATCGGCTTCACCATCGCCACAGATGGGAAGTTGGCCTTCGCCGTCGGCTCGTATTCAAAGGTGTCCAAATTCAATCCCAAAATTTGAGATTTACCGTCTTCGCCTTTGACCTTTTTAAAGAATCCATTTTTGGTCTTTGAACCCAGCTTCTTCTCTGCAACCATGCGCTCGAGCCAATCTGGAATTTCAAATGACGCATTCGCTTCATCGTCCGGACAGTAGGTCTTCACGCCTTGAGCAACCTTTACAATGGTATCTATCCCAACCACATCCGCGGTTCTGTAGGTGGCCGATTTTGCTCTACCAATAAGCGGTCCCGTAATCGTGTCCACTTCCTTCGGCGTCAATCCCATCTCACGCATCAAATGCATATTCACCATCATGGAGAAAACCCCCACGCGGTTCGCGATGAACGCTGGAGTGTCTTTGGCCTGAACCGTTGTTTTTCCGAGGTAACGCTTCCCGTAATCCAACAAAAACTCCAAGACCTCAGGGCTCGTTTTTGGCCCAGGAATGAGTTCAAGAAGTTTCAAATAGCGTGGCGGGTTGAAGAAGTGCGTCCCACAGAAATGCGCCTGGAAGTCGTCGCTGCGACCGGCGCTCATCATTTGGATAGGAATACCTGAAGTGTTCGAAGTAACGAGCGTACCTGGTTTACGTAAGGCGTCCACTTTTTCGAAGAGCTGCTGCTTGATGTCCAAGCGCTCTATGACGACTTCAATAATCCAATCGACCTCAGCAATCTTGCCCAGATCATCGTCCAAATTCCCTGTGGTAATTCTTGAGGCGAACGCCTTGTCGTATAGCGGTGCAGGGTTGGATTTCACGGCCGCTCCTAGGGCGTCGTTCACCAATCGGTTTCGCACAGCTTTATCTTCAAGTGTCAAACCCTTTGCCTGTTCTTTCGCGTTGAGCTCCCTTGGAACGATGTCCAACAAAAGCACCTGAACGCCAATGTTTGCAAAGTGACACGCAATCCTGGAGCCCATAACTCCGGAACCTAATACTGCAACTTTGTTGATGGTTCTTTTCATATTCTTCTGTGATAGATTTAAGGGTTAGTTAGATTTGGTTGGCGAGCTCTTCGTAGCGCTGGTAAATTCGCTTATGAGCTTCTTTTAAATATTTGGGTTCATCGAACAGCTCCATCATGACCACTGCGCCCTCAATTTCTGCCATGGTTTGACGAGCAAGCGCAAGGGCTTCTTTGTCTGAAACCACTTCCCGATAAACAGCGGCGATACACTCTAGCCAATCTTTGAAGAATCGGCGTATCATTAATGTGAAGTCTGGAACAACGTTGAGCGTCTCTAAAGCAATGTTGGTCATGAAGTTTCCGCCTCGTTGGTCATAGAATACTTCCTCACTCGCCACAATGAGGGCTTTTACTTTGCTCAAAGGCGGAATTGGAAGCTTGGGAATGACGAAAATTTCTCGACGATAATACTCATGCAAGCTTTCGATGACGGCTTTCATCAATTCCTCCTTTGAAGCAAAATGATGATATAGACTGCCCTTGAGTAATCCTGCTTCTTTGGCGAGATCATTCATGGACGTTTTATGGTAGCCTTTTTCAAGAAAGACGTTAAGTGCTGATTTTATGATGCTTTGGGCATCTGTTTTTTGAATGGGCATAACTTTTATCAAACAACCGTTTGGTTAAATATAGGGATAAAAGCTCACATCCAGCAGAATGGCCAATAATAATCTCAAATAATTAAAAGTGCGTTGTTTGTTTAACCCTCAACCGAATCAGATGATCACTGATGTATTGAGAAAACTCTTCCAAGCCCATTTCTAGAGTCAAACCGAATTCATCTTCGAAACACCAAACATAAGTGTACCCTAGAGAAGTAGGCTTTCGGATTAACCTGGTATTATTAACGAAACATTTAAGTGGAGTGCCCATAATTATTCATCGTGTCTTAACGACACAATAGCAAGATACGAATAAAAACGAGACTTAACGACACGTTTGTATATTTGTACAATGGATCTTAGAAAAATAATCTCCCAATACGATACACAGTTCCTTCCGCATCTCAGCGTTGACAATGTAATTTTTGGATATAGAGAAGGAAAACTACATTGCCTACTGCTTCAATTCGGAGATAGGTGGTTTTTGCCTGGAGGGCACATCGAAAAGGAGGAAGATGTCAAGGAAGCGGCTCTAAGAGTTGTTAGTACGCGCACCTCGTTAAGTGCAGGATTCTTGCATTTTTTCAATGTCTTTGGAGGTGCAAATCGAAATTTTTCTGAAGACTTCAAACGATTGTTTGGCAAGAAAGACTTGCACTTAGAAGATGGTCATCCAATGCTCCAACGGTATGTAACTCTTGGGTTCATCTCTTTAGTCCAAATTGAAAAGGTAAGACCGAAAGTGGGCGATTTTGACGATGCCATTGCGTGGCACCCTGTCAATGAGCTTCCAGATATGGTTGGAGATCATGCCGATATTATCCAAAATGCCCGTGAGTATCTGGTAGGCTTGAACGACTACAGTCCTATTGGTCATCATTTACTTCCTGACTATTTTACAATGCCTCAGTTGCATAAATTAAGTCAGGTCATTAGTGGACGAGAATTGGATCGCAGTAGATTCCAAAAGAAAATGCTGGGACTCTCGATATACAAGCGACACGAGGAGATTACCACGTCAGTAAGGGGTCGAAATCCATACCTTTACTCCTATGAAGGACCAAATAATCTCGAACGCATTTAAAGCTGTTCAATCGACCATTCTGCAACGCAAGACTACAAAAGTACTTGCAAATGATCCTTGGAAGCCCACCCTTGATCAAGAGGAACACAACGAGCTCATTTCTACGCTCCTCCATTTAGCCGCTCACGCTCCCTATCACTACAAAAGCGCCGAGCGTCATAAGCAAGGTGTGCTAAATAGCAGTCTTCCCTTCAGAGCATATACGCTTGATGCAGCCACTTGTAGGAAGTTGGCTGAGCAGCTCAAAAATTCGCAACCTCCTGCTGGGAAGATTTTAAATATGCTTTGGGCTGCAGAAGTCCTGCTCATTTTCACATGGCTTCCTGATGTATTTGGAGAACAGCCTTTGGAACGTAGTATGGAACCGCTCCCGTTCACAGGCAATCTGAGGAACATGGAACACATTGCAGCCACTAGTGCAGCCATTACAAATGTGCTGCTTGGGGCTACCGCTTCAGGATTCCCGAATTATTGGTCGTCAGGAGGGGCACTGAGGCAACAAACAGCTCGTGAAATACTCGACATTAGTCTTGATGAAATTATGCTCGGTTGTCTATTTATGTTTCCTAAAGATGCGCTTGAACGTGGTGCCGAAGTGAAACCAGGCAAGCTCCGTAATGAAGGGAAAGATCTTCACAGCTGGTCAAAAGCCGTGGAGCTCTAAACATTTTGAGTACGTCGGTTGTCACTCTGCTATGATCGCCACTGAAAAATTTGAGAAAGTAGTTGTTGAAAGCCGCGAAGAGCTCAGGAATTGGCTCCTTGAAAATCACTCGAAGAGCGAAAGTTTTTGGCTCGTGACTTACAAAAAGTCTGTTCCTGAGAAATATGTGGACAGATGGGAGGTTCTAGACGAACTCATATGCTTTGGCTGGATAGACGGCATAAGAAGAAAATTCGATGATGACCGAACCATGCAGCTTATTTCGCAGCGCAAAGTGCAGCATTGGGCGAAAAGCTACAAGGATAGAGCGACTGTTTTGACTGAGAAAGGCCTCATGCATGAAAGCGGCCTTCGAAGTGTCAAGGAAGGTAAATCGAATGGGCTTTGGCATTTTATGGACGATGTGGACAATCTCATTGTTCCTGAAGATTTAAAATCGATTCTGAAATCGAAAGAAGGTGCATTTGAGTTCTTTAATAGTATCAATGATTCTTCTAAACGAAATTCCCTGCGCTGGTTGAAACTTGCAAAGACGGAGAAAACTCGACAGAAAAGACTTTTAGAACTTGCCCGATTATCGGCAGAAGGCGAGAAGCTACCGGGGTCTTAAGCATTATCTTTACCGTCAATTATGACGGATACACTTTTCCATTCTTTTTCGAGCGATACAAGCGGTATAGAAGCGCCCTCAGCGTTCACCTACCCTTTCTTCTATACGCCTCATCCATTGGTAGAATTGGCTGCTGAAGAACTTCAAACCTATTTAGAAAGTGGTGTTTTACAGCACAATTTTGGCCTAGGGCACAACGAACACTTGATTGAGCAAGGCAAGATGTTTGGAGTACTCATCGTTCGTGATTCAACGGGACAATTGGGCTGGCTAGCAGCCTATTCCGGAAAACTTAGCGAGGAACCCGAAGGATATTTCGTACCTCCCATCTGCGATATTCATGCGGCACAGTCTTTTTACAAAAAAGGAGAAGAAGAGCTCAATGCCATGAGTGCTGAGATTGTAGCTAGGGAGAATAACCCTCAACGTTTAACTGCAATTGGCAAGATAGCAGAACGGTTATCCGAAATTAAGGAGCACCTCAGAAAAGGGCGTGCAGACCTCAAGGAAGCTAAAAAAGCCAGACAGAAGTACCGTGAGACTATTAAAAAAGTCTTGAGCGAAGAGGACTATCAGGAAGTCGTCGACCGATTGGCTAAAGAAAGCATCCAAGGACAAATTGTCTTCAAACACCGCTCCAAGGAGTGGGTGGAAGAGCAAGAGAAACTCGAAGAGGAATTAGTGGTATATGAAGAGGAAATTAAATCGATGAAGGAAGAGCGAAGGCTTAAGTCCAATGCGCTACAGCGAGAAATTTTCGATCATTACATCTTCTTGAATGCCCGAGGAGAAAAGCAAGTCTTGAGCAAGTGTTTCCCAGATTTTGATCTGCGTCATCCGCCAAGCGGCTCAGGAGATTGTGCGGCACCGAAGCTACTTCAATATGCCTACACCCAAGGGTATACTCCTGTTTGTATGGGTGAATTCTGGTGGGGTTCTGCCCCAGTGAAGGAGGTGAGAAAACACAAATACTTCTACCCTTCCTGCGCCTCACGTTGCCGACCTATTTTAGGACACATGCTCAAGGGTCTAAAGGTCGAAGAAAACCCACTTCTAACACTAGGACAGGACAAACCTATGCCAGTAGTCTATGAAGACGATGATCTGGTTGTAGTGAATAAACCTGCAGGGCTCTTGAGCGTCCCAGGAGTCGATATCGAAGATTCCGCATTAACCAGGGTGAAGAATATGTACCCCAATGCAACTGGGGCAATTCTTTTGCATCGATTAGATATGAGCACCTCGGGCTTGCTCATGTTTACTTTGAATCCTAAGGCCAATAAGCGCATGCAACGCCAATTCATCAAACGACAAGTCGACAAGACCTACATCGCCGATGTCAGCGGGGTTGTTTCTGAAGATTCAGGAACCATTTCCCTCCCATTAGCCCCAGATTATTATGACCTACCACGTCAAATGGTATGTCACAAAACCGGGAAGCCCTCAGAGACCAAATGGAGCGTAGTGCAGCGAAAATACGGCATTACTAGATTGGCTATGAAACCCGTTACTGGTCGAACGCACCAATTGCGTGTTCATTCCGCTCACCCGGACGGATTGGGACTGCCTATGGTGGGCGATGAACTCTATGGAGTTATCGGTGAGCGCTTGCATTTACATGCCCATAAGTTAGAATTCCAGCACCCTACCTCTAAGGAAATGATTACTATTACTGCACCAATTCCATTCTAATGGCCGTTGAAATCGAAAGAAAATTCTTGCTCAAAAACAACTCGTGGCGCGATAGTGTTGTTCGTTCACATGTCTTAAAGCAAGGCTACCTCGCCTCTTCACCGCTGCCCACAGTACGCGTTAGAACTAGTGACGACAAAGCCTTTTTGACCATTAAAGGTCAAACAGAGGGAATATCAAGAGTAGAATTTGAATATGAGATCCCTTCAAATGAAGCGATTGAATTGCTAAAGCTCAGCGCTCAGCCACCGATTGAAAAAATACGGTACATCGTAGAGGCCAATGGCCATACTTGGGAGATTGACGTGTTCGAAGGCAGCAATGCGGGTTTGGTTTTGGCGGAAGTAGAATTGGACAGTGAAGATGAAAAAATAGAACTGCCCGATTGGATTGATATCGAAGTAACAAGTGATTCACGTTATTACAATTCTGCATTGAGCGAAACTCCCTATTCAACATGGGAATGATCAACGACGCGGACACCTACTTTATCGACGGATGCGGCCGCTGCGACCTATTCGCAACCCATTCATGTAAAGCCCGAATTTGGTCAGAGCCGTTATCTGTTCTACGCGAAACCCTACTCTCTTCGGGTCTTGGAGAAGAGGCCAAATGGGGACAACCCACCTACACGCTCGCTGGTAAGAATGTAGCTATGCTGTTTTCATTCAAAGATTGTTGCGGCATTAGCTTTTTCAAAGGAGTACTTATTCCTGACGATCACAATTTATTGGTCCCAGCGGGACCTAATTCGCATGTTGCGCGGTTACTGAAAATTACTAGTGAAAAAGAAGCTCGAGAGTTTGAACCACTCATTCTTGAATACCTAAACAAAGCCATCGAGATTGAGAAATCAGGAAAGAAGGTTCCTAAACCTGAACGAGAAGAAACTATTCCGACAGTCATTCAAGAACGTATTGAAATAGACGAAATATTCAGAAAAGCTTGGGAAGCATTAACTCCTGGCAGGCGGCATTCTTACATCATTCATATAGGCGGTGCTAAGCAAGAGAAGACCCAGCACAATAGGTTAGAAAAGGCATTGCCAAAAATCTTAGCCGGAAAGGGCAATAATGAATATTAAAAAAGCCACCCTAAAGTGGCTTTCAACGTTATTCTTATAATCTTCCTTTAAAGACAATTTCTCCAATAGGCTTTCTAGATCTTGGAGCCAATTCACGTTGCTTTAGTGCATCTGGAAGAGTTTCCGGATCTCCCTTATAGCCCACTGCCAACATTGCAATTGGGGTAAACCCATCGCCAATGTTCATCGTATCTCTAGCCCTATCCGCAACGAATCCGCCCATTTGATGTACATAAAGCCCCTCTTTTGTTGCTTGCAATACGAATTGGGCAGCAGCGGCGCCTGTATCATAAGCCGCATGAAAGTTGGGTCTATTTTTGTAAACGAAGTTGTTCTTAGCAACGACCATCACCAACGCTGGAGCGTTTTTCGCCCATGTTTGATTTCCTTCAACCAGTGCATTGAATAAGTTGTTCCAAAGTTCCGGGTCCTCACTTTTAGTGGCTGCAATGAATCGCCAGGGTTGCTCGTTCATAGAGCTCGCCGCCCAACGCGCAGCTTCAAATGAAGAATCTAGATCTTTGTAGAAAACGGGAGTTTCGGAGAATGCTCGGGGGCTCCATCTTTCTTGAATTTCTTGAATTAAAGTCATTCGGGTACTATTTAGTTGTTATAACAACAAATATAGGACAAATAGCAGTGCATTAAAAAATATACACGACATAAGTGTTTATACGTTAAACAGAGCTGCACGAATCGGTGATATTGGTATTTTTACCTTATGAAAAGAAGCCTGCTACTCCTCAGTTTGATCTGTTTTGTGAATGCGTCAGCGCAAGTTGACCATTGGGAACAGCTTGTAAATGCTCACGATACTTGGACCTACTTCAAGGGAAATTCCGAGCCTCCGAGCAATTGGAATACCGTTTCGTTTAATGATAGCAGCTGGCTCACCGGCAAGGGGTCCATCGGCTATGGAGATAATGACGACTCTACTACGATCTCCAACGTCTCGTCTATTTACATGCGTAAAACTTTCACGGTAAGTCAAAAAAACACGCTCCAGTCACTGGTATTGCACTCAGATTTTGATGACGGCTTTGTCGCCTACCTCAACGGTGTGGAAATCGCACGAGCAAATATTGCAGATAGCTTACAACCACCTGCACATGATGACGTTCCAATGGAAAGCAGGGAAACCACTACACACAATGGGCCAACCACTTGGCAAGGTGGTGTGCCCGCCGCTTGGGTGATTGATGAGACGCTTTGGAGTAGTGCACTAGTCAACGGAAACAATGTTTTTGCTGTACACACCTTAGACAGTACAAATTCCTGGGATCTCACCACCAAATATTGGCTGCATTGCGCTACGTCATCTAACACTTTACTCCACGATAGTGCTGCCTCTTGGTTTGAATTCAATTCCTTCGAAAGTCCTGTAGCAATCATTCGGGTAAATTCTTTTGGTAAGGACATTACCAAAAATGAAAAAATCGATGCCTACATGGATATCGTATGGGATGAAAATAGCAGCGCCTTCGCCTCTTATTCCGGCATTACCCAGCTTCAAACTAAAATTGGCATCAAAAAGAGAGGTAGAGTCTCCCTCTTCAACTTCCCTAAGAACGGCTATACTATTGAATCGAAAGACAGCTTTTGGGAAGATGATGACATAGAGCCATTGAACTTCCCTAAAGAAGAAGATTGGGTATTGCATGGCCCTTGGGCAGACCGAACATTCATGAGGAATGCATTGGCCATGCATCTCACGCGCAAAACTGGAAATTATGCATCTAGAACAGCCTACGTAGAGCTCTTTGTGAATGGCGAATATGAAGGTATTTATGTCCTCATGGAAAAAATTAAGCGAGACAATGACCGGGTAGATATTGCCAAACTCAATCCTGATGAGATTTCCGGTGACGATCTTTCTGGAGGATATATCTGGAGTACGGACTGGTGGGACGCAAATTGGTATTCCACATTTTACCCGTATGGTACAACTAATGAGAAGGTAAAATATCAATACATCTATCCAAAGGAGGGGAATATTGCCCCTGAGCAAGAGACCTATATTCAAAATCTCGTTGATGACTTTGAACACTCCCTTCAAAACACCTCTATTCCATACAAAGGAAAATACTGGGACGAGTATTTAGATATCAATTCGTTTGTGGACTATTTCCTCGTGCAAGAGCTCACCAAAAATATCGATGGCTTTAGAGCTAGTACGTATTACCATAAGGACAAAAACAGCAAAGACAGCCTCATCAAAATGGGACCTGTCTGGGATTTTAACTACTCTCTTGGATTAACCTCAGTTTGTAATGGCTACGAATATGATGGATTCCAATACAACGGCTACTGCTCTGCACAGATACCAGCATGGTGGCGAAAACTCGTTCTTACCCCAGCTTTCGCTGATGCTGTGAATTGTAGGTGGAAAGAATTGAGGAGCACAGTATGGCACGAAGATTCTATAATGGCATTCATAGGAGATAACGAACTCATTTTAGATCAAGTGGCACAGCGAAACCACGATAGATGGCCATTGGATCCTGGAACGGTTCCTCTTAATGTTCAAGTCATAGATTCGACCTATGCAGGAGATGTAGATATCATGGAGACTTGGGTATCCAATAGATTGGATTGGTTAGACTCTAATATGATAGGCTCAGATTGCGCCACATTTAGTTTGGAAGAAGAAATTGCTTTAAGAAAAAACCTAAGGCTTTATCCAAACCCATCAACTGGTAATATTACACTGCTTCTTTTAAACGGACTACATGGTGATCTGCAAATAAGAAATCAACTGGGCCAGATTGTTCACGTTGACGCAATTGAAGAGGGAACGACTAAAGTCAATTTAGGATTGAACCACCTTGAGAACGGTATTTACTTCGTAGAAGTTAAAACTAGCGTTAATTCCGTTTATCAAAAGCTAGTAATACAACATTAAGATGTATTACAAGAATCTTGATCCGCTAAGAGGATTTCTCGCTTTAATGGTTGTGGTTTTTCATTTGAACTACTTCTCCATTAATATAGGTTTACCCAACCTGCCTATATGGTCCTTCCTGAATAAAGGCACAGAGGCAGTATTAGTGTTTTTTGTCCTCAGTGGTTATCTGATCATAGGACAGCTTTGGGACGAAAAGAGTACAACCAGGTCCATCGCAATCCGAGATTTCTATTTGAGAAGGGTCTTGCGATTGTATCCAGTCTATTATACTGTACTACTCGTCGGTTTAGGGATGTACTATTTTCTTGTTCCTTCACTTGGATGGGGTGCTGTGCCAAGCCATTCTATAGGAGAAGCTTTATTATACAATGTCCTTTTTCTACCCAATGTATTCAAACATGTAGCCGAACCAGGCAGTATCTTGGAAATACTCTGGTCCATTGGAATTGAAGAACAATTCTATTTAGCCATTGCACCCATATTTGCATTCATTCCCACGAAGAGAATATTTGCCCTTTTAACAAGCTTTACTTTCCTCTACTTCGGTCTCTATCATTTACCTCAATTTCAATTCCTTGCAGATTTCACTATGCTGTTCTTTTTCATGTCAGCGGGTGGAGTTATGGCATTGCTACAACGTCACAATATTGTTCTTTATGGCAATACTAGAGGTTCGAAACTTGTTATATATATGGCTTTCTTAGGTGTGTTTTTTACCGATGTATTCTACTCGTCGAACGATGTTCTCAAGCATGCTGCTTACCTCATCATTTTCGCCTTAATGGTGCCTACACTGGCACATGACCAAAATTTCAGCGGTGTAAACAAATGGTCTTCTAAACTGGGGAAAATCTCTTATGGTATTTACATGTACCACATGATTGTAGTCAATTTTGTGCTATACCTAGGCGGCAAACTGCAAGGAATGGGAGTAGCACAGGGCGTAGTCTTAGGGTTTGATTGGATAGGTTCCATAAGCTTGACCATTTTAATCGCTTACCTCAGCTATACCTATTTCGAGATGCCCTTCTTAAAATTAAAGAATCGATTCCGAGGAACCTCCGCTGTTTCTAAACTCCACAAAGCGCCGTAATTTCGCGGCATGGGAAAAGACAAACTCCGCAAGTTTCGCGAGAACGAAGAGATGCACAATGTTGTGCAACCAACCACTGAAGAAGTTCGTAGTGGACTGCCGCTTAAAGGCAAATGGGCCGATCAACAATTCAAGAATGGTAACGGCCTAGTTCTAGAGCTCGGCTGTGGCAAAGGGGAATACACCGTGGAATTGGCCCGAAGAACTCCTGATAAAAACCATATTGGCGTCGATATCAAAGGTGCTCGCTTGTGGAGAGGTGCAAAAACTGCGACCGAAGAAGGGCTCGAAAATGTGGCCTTTTTACGCACGAGAATTGACTTTATCGAGCACTGTTTTGGGGAGAATGAAGTGGATGAAATTTGGATCACTTTCCCGGACCCTCAGATTAAGCACAACCGCGCTAAACACAGACTGACACATCCGCAATACCTTTTGAAGTATGCGAAATTCCTAAAACCCGGGGGCACCGTGAACCTCAAATGTGATAGCGAGTACCTGCACGGATACACCCACGGTATCGTCCATATGCTGGGTCTCGAAATTGAGGAAGCATACCACGACATCTACAAACAAATCAAGCCCAACGAAGGCATCCTTTTTGATGTCATCACACATTATGAAACCATGTGGCTCAACCAGGGCAAGGCCATCACCTACCTCCGCTTCAAGCTAGACGGCATCGAAGAGGCTATGGCGAAATTGAGCAAATAATGGCGAGCGAATTCTTCGATAGGGTGTATAACGTTGTACGTCTCATTCCTGAAGGCAAAGTCACTACCTACGGACACATTGCCCGTTTCTTAGGGGCAGCAAGAAGCGCTCGCGTTGTAGGGTATGCCATGAATGCATCCCATAGCGATCAAAGCATTCCAGCGCACCGCGTAGTCAACAGGATAGGCGTACTTACTGGCAAGCATTTCTTCGGCGGATCAACACTTATGCAAGATCTACTCGAGAGCGAAGGGGTATGTGTTGTAGACGACCAAATTCAAGAATTCCAGAAGCACCTTTGGGATCCAATGGAGCACCTGAACCAAGAGGATTTTTTAGAAAATCTTATTTGACGAAGTCTAAGGCCTGCAGAGCTAGCGAGGGCCATTGCTCCTTGTAAGTTTCAGGAATTTGCAACCAATCTTTCATCGGGCGACCTTTTCCAGAGGGGTCAAAGAGCACAGCACCTTCAAAATCCGGCAACATCTCTTCAATAGCCTCCTTCCCTACTTTCACCACCAAGCACTGCTGAAAACCGCAGACAAAATGAGCTTTTCCGACCTTCAACGAAGGTTTCCCAAACAATTGACCCGGTTCAACCCCTTCGAGAGACTCAGCAAGTACAGCTAATTCCTCCTTCACGACGGATTGTTTAATTCTTGCTGCAACTGTTCGAAATATCGGGCAATGTGCAAGCCGTCCATCAGTGCGTGATCCACCTCAAGCTGGAACGGGAGATAATACTTTCCTTCACGCTGAAAAATCTTGCCAAAAACCGTTCGCGGAATACTATGCCCTTCGCCTTTTTTGGGATGGGTAAAGGAGGTGAATGAAATCCAAGGAATGGTGGTTCCGTACATCAGGTTCGTGCGATCTGGCCTTGGGTCTAACGGGAGGCCTGCTGCTGCCTTTTTAGTGATTTCGCTGGAGCGGTGGATAAAATCCAACATAGACTCTTGTGAGTTCCATGGATAATAAGCGAAGGTGAAGGCATCCGAATCGTTTTTTAACACTGAACAGCCCATATCAATACTACTGTGCTCCACGACCCCATCGTCTTGGCGACGCAGGCGCATTGGGCGGTATTTATTGGCGGCTGACAGCGTGCAGTATAAAAGCGCATGATGAATGCTTAAGGAATGAGTCCTACAGAATTCCCAAATGGTCGTTGCATCAAGCTCAACGGTAATGCCGACAAACGGGTCCTTGAAATCCTTGAAGAAAAGATAGCTTTCCTTACGGTCCCAATTCTCTATATCCACCTTCGTTTCCATACTGACGAAGATACCGATTGAACGTATCTTTAGCCCATGAATCACGAAGTAATACGCGACTACGCCTTAAGTTTTCCCTTTGCCGACGAAAGTTTCCCCTTCGACGATACCTCGCTCGTGTTCAAGGTTCACGGTAAGATGTATGCCATTTTAAGCTTGGATGATCAACCCGCAAGAATCAATCTAAAAAACGATCCTGAGCGAAATATTGAGCTGCGCGAAGAGCACGATTGGATTATACCCGGCTACCATTCGAACAAGCGTCATTGGAACACGGTTATTGTCGAAGAATACGCCTCCTGGGAGCTCATCAAGGAGATGATTGAAACGAGCTACAAACTTGTTTGGCAAAAGCTGCCAAAGAAAGTGCGAGAAGGCGGTGTATAGTGTATTTTAGCAGACTATGAAAAACATCCGTAATTTCTGTATAATCGCCCACATCGATCACGGGAAGTCTACCTTGGCTGACCGCTTGTTAGACGTGACTTCCGCCGTAAGTGACCGTGAAAAGCAAGACCAGCTTTTGGACGATATGGACCTCGAGCGCGAGCGTGGTATTACCATCAAATCGCATGCGGTTCAGATGTACCATGAGAAAAACGGAGAAAAATACACGATCAACCTGATCGATACTCCAGGACACGTGGACTTCTCCTACGAAGTTTCACGTTCTATTGCTGCTTGTGAAGGAGCCCTATTGATTGTAGATGCCGCACAAGGCATCCAGGCTCAGACCATCTCAAACCTGTATTTGGCCCTCGAGCACGATCTAGAGATTATCCCTATTCTCAACAAGATCGATTTGCCTTCTGCCAACCCAGAGGAGATCGGCGACCAGATTATTGATTTGATTGGTTGTGACCGCGAAGAAATATTGCACTGTTCAGCAAAGACTGGACAAGGTGTGCCGGAAATTCTCGATGCAATTATTGAACGCATTCCAGCCCCGGAAGGAGATCCAAATGGCCCACTTCAAGCATTGATTTTTGACAGCCACTTCAATCCCTTCCGAGGTATTGAGGCCATTTATAAAGTCGTTAATGGCTCTATCAAGAAAGGCCAGCGTGTAAAATTTATGTCTACCGGAAAGCAGTACGATGCTGATGAGATTGGTGTGAATTTGATCAAACAGAACCCGACGAAGGAAATTAAAACTGGGGATGTTGGCTACATCATCTCTGGAATTAAGGATGCCAAGGAAGTTAAAGTTGGTGATACGATTACGGCTGTAGAAAGCCCTGCAGATAGTGCCATCGAAGGATTTGAAGAGGTCAAGCCGATGGTATTCGCGGGTATTTATCCCGTAGAAACAGAGGAATTCGAAGAGTTGCGCGCTTCGTTAGAAAAGCTACAGCTGAACGACGCCTCGCTAACATTTGAAGCAGAGACCTCGGCTGCACTTGGCTTCGGCTTCCGTTGTGGGTTCCTTGGAATGCTACACATGGAAATCATCCAGGAACGATTGGAACGTGAGTTCAACATGACAGTGATTACCACCGTTCCTAACGTGAGCTACAAAGCCTACATGAAGAGCGAGCCTGAAAAGGCTATCTGGGTTCAAAACCCAACCGACTTCCCAGATCCAACGAAAATGGACTACATGGAAGAGCCGTTCATCAAAGCACAAATCATTACGAGTTCAGACTTCGTTGGCCCTGTGATGAACCTCTGTATTGGAAAGCGCGGTCAGTTGACCAACCAAACGTACCTCACCAGCGATCGTGTAGAACTGAGTTTCGATATGCCGCTGGCTGAAATTGTATTTGATTTCTACGACCGATTAAAAACCATCTCTAAAGGGTATGCTTCTTTCGATTACCACCCTATTGGTTACCGTGAAAGTGTCCTTGTTAAGGTGGATGTCATGCTCAACGGTGATCCTGTAGATGCGTTGAGTGCGTTGATCCACAAAGACAACGCCTACGACATCGGTAAGAAGATGTGTTCCAAGCTGAAAGAATTGATCCCACGTCAACAGTTCATGATTGCCATTCAGGCGGGTATTGGAAATAAAATTATTGCACGTGAAACCCTGAGTGCACTGCGTAAGGATGTTACTGCGAAGTGTTACGGTGGTGATATTTCACGTAAGCGCAAGCTTCTTGAAAAGCAAAAAGCGGGTAAGAAGCGTATGCGTCAGCTTGGTAATGTAGAGATTCCTCAAAGCGCCTTTTTAGCAGTTCTAAAGCTGAACGATTAAGACCTATATTGTAGGTATGATTACACCTACAATCGTCGAATTCGAAGGCGCACTACTTTGTGGCGCCTCATCTTCCATGTCCCTTAGATCTTTCACCCCTTGGACCCTCTGGCCCAAAGTGATGCCAAAGCTCGCTCGTGTGAGCAACCGCTGCAATGCAGACCTAATTTCGTTACGTTCTTTTGACGGCGTGCCTGTTTTCGGTCCAACGGCAGATCCAAGTTTCACCTACTGGGGCGGCGCAGAAGTAAACGGTCCTAATGAAGGTCTTGAGCACCTCGAAATTCCGTCGGGCACCTATGCTGTGTTTCACTACAAAGGGCTGAGCAGCGACTCTACGGTGTGGCGCTATATCTACAGTCAATGGCTCCCAAATAGTCCGTGGGAGTTGGACGATCGACCGCACTTTGAACGGCTGGGCGCGAAATACAAGAACGAAGACCCAAATTCAGAAGAGGATATTTACATCCCTATTCGACCAAGAGCATAAAAAAACCCCGGCCTCGCGGCCGGGGTTTTTGATGTGTTAGCCTTGCGGCTATGTTTAGGATCTTATTTGTTGCTGCTCAATGAGGCGAACAAGTAATCGCGGTTCATGCGCGCGATGTTTTCTAGAGAGATTCCCTTTGGACACTCTACCTCACAAGCACCAGTGTTGGTACAGTTACCAAAGCCTTCTAGGTCCATTTGGTTCACCATGTTCAATACACGCTCTTTCGCCTCTGGCTGCCCTTGCGGAAGCAATGAGAACTGGCTAATCTTCGCTGATGCGAACAACATTGCTGAAGAGTTCTTACAGGTTGCAACACAAGCCCCACAACCGATACAAGTTGCCGCATCAAATGCCTTGTCTGCATTTTCCTTTGGTACAGGAATAGCGTTGGCATCAATCGTATTACCAGAGGTGTTTACTGAGATAAACCCACCTGCACGCTGAATGCGGTCAAAAGCAGAACGGTCTACCATCAAATCTTTAATGATAGGGAATGCCTTTGCACGGAACGGCTCGATGTAGATGGTGTCGCCGCTCTTAAATTCACGCATGTGCAACTGACACGTCGTAATTTTTCGGCCTGGACCGTGTGCTTCACCATTGATAAATAGCGAACACATACCGCAGATACCTTCACGACAGTCGTGATCGAACACTACCGGCTCGATGCCCTGGTCGATCAACTGCTCGTTCAAGTAATCGAGCATTTCAAGGAAGCTCATGTCCTCCTCTACACCCGAGATTGGGTACGTTTTCATTTCACCCTTTGCTTCAGGGCCTGCTTGTCTCCAGATCTTTAATGTTAAATCCATAGTCTGAATTATTTGTAAGAACGAGTCTTCAATTCAACATTCTCGAAAGTCAATTCTTCTTTGTGCAATTTGGCTTCTGCAGGAACACCTGTGAACTCCCATGCACTTACAAAGGCAAAGTTTGCATCATCACGTAATGCTTCACCTTCCTCACTTTGGTACTCCTCGCGGAAGTGACCACCACAGCTCTCGTTACGCTCTAGTGCATCCTTCGCCATCAACTCACCAAGCTCGATAAGGTCTGCCACACGGCCCGCCTTATCTAGTTCTGGGTTCATGCCGTTCGCGCTACCAAGCACTCGAACGTCTGCGTAGAACTCTTCACGCAATGCTTGGATATCAGCAATCGCTTGCTTCAAGCCTTTCTCATTACGAGCCATACCTACTTCGTTCCACATAATCTTACCGAGACGCTTGTGGAAGAAGTCAACTGATTTGGTACCGTTATTATTGATGAACTTGTCCGTGCGCTCACGAACCACTTTTTCAGCTTCTTCAAATTCTGGAGAATCTGTAGAGATGGCTCCTGTACGGATGTCCTTACTTAGGAACTCACCTACTGTGTAAGGCGCTACAAAATAACCGTCCGCAAGACCCTGCATCAATGCAGATGCACCGAGGCGGTTGGCACCGTGGTCTGAGAAATTGGCCTCACCTAAAGCAAAACAACCCGGGATTGAAGTCATCAAATTGTAATCTACCCAAAGACCACCCATCGTATAGTGCACTGCTGGGTAAATCATCATAGGCTCTTTGTACGGGTTAGATGCTGTAATCTTCTCGTACATCTGGAAGAGGTTACCGTATTTGGCTTCTACCACTTTCTCACCCAATGCTTTGATATCGGCATCAGACGGGTTGTTCACCCCTTTTACGAGTGCTTCTTCTTTTCCGTAACGAACAATTGCCGCTGCGAAATCTAGATAAACTGCCTCACCTGTTTTGTTGACACCGTAGCCTGCATCACAACGCTCCTTCGCTGCACGCGAGGCAACATCACGAGGTACAAGGTTACCGAATGCCGGGTAACGACGCTCTAGGTAGTAATCTCTGTTTTCCTCTGCGATATCGTTCGGGTGAAGTTTACCTGCGCGGATGGCTTCTGCATCTTCCTTTTTCGCAGGAACCCAAATACGACCGTCGTTACGCAACGATTCTGACATCAACGTCAGTTTACTTTGGTTCTCACCACTTACTGGAATACAAGTTGGGTGAATCTGCGTGAAACATGGGTTAGCCATGTACGCTCCTTTGCGGTGTGCTTTCCAAGCAGCAGTTACGTTCGATCCCATCGCATTTGTAGATAGGAAGAATACGTTACCGTACCCACCCGTACACAGAAGTACTGCGTGAGCACTGTGGCGCTCGAACTCTCCTGTTACCAAATTCTTCGCGATGATACCGCGCGCCTTGCCGTCTACGACAACCAACTCTTGCATTTCGTGACGCGCGTACATTTTCACACGACCCTTCGCAATCTGACGGTTCAATGCAGAGTAAGCACCAAGCAACAACTGCTGGCCTGTTTGACCTTTTGCATAGAACGTACGGCTTACCTGTACACCACCGAAAGAACGGTTGTCTAGCAAGCCACCGTAATCACGTGCAAAAGGAACCCCTTGAGCGACACACTGGTCAATAATATTGCGGCTTACCTCAGCCAAACGGTGAACATTTGCCTCCCTTGAGCGGTAATCACCACCTTTGATTGTATCGTAGAACAGACGGTATACTGAATCCCCATCGTTCTGGTAGTTTTTCGCTGCGTTGATACCCCCTTGTGCTGCGATGGAGTGTGCACGACGCGGAGAATCCTGGAAACAGAATGCTTTCACGTTGTAACCCATCTCAGCCAAAGAAGCTGCTGCAGATGAACCGGCTAGACCGGTACCTACTACGATTACATCAATTAATCTTTTGTTTGCAGGCGATACCAACGGGATCTCACCTTTATGCTTTGTCCACTTCTCGCCTAATGGGCCTGCTGGAATCTTAGAATCTAATGCCATAGTAAGAGAATTATAGTGCTTGACCTGGTTGAACAACAAATAAGAAAACCGCTACGGCAATGAAGCCCGCCGGAATCAACCAAGCGAAAGCAGTCATCGTTTTATTAATCAGCGGTGTGTATTTCGGGTGGTTCACACCCAAAGATTGGAACGCGCTTGATGCACCATGGCTCAAGTGAAGAGCCAAACCTGCAAGAGCTACCACGTAGAATGCAGTGTACCACCACTGCTCAAAAGCAGTTACAGTAATTGTCCAAAGATCTTTGTTACCATTTGCATCTAAACCTACTGTTCCGAAGTGCATCTCGTACCAGAAACTTCTCATGTGTATTACAATGAAAAACAGCGTAAGTAATCCGAGAAGTGCCATCTTGCGAGAAGCCCAAGATGCATTAGCTGCTTGATTCTCTTTCACATACCCCACTGGACGTGCTGCTCTGTTTTGACGAGCAAGCATGATTCCATCTACCGTATGAAGAAGTACAGAAGCATAAGTGAGGTAAGAAAGAATTTTCACCACCGGGAAGGTCGTCATGAACTTTCCATATTCATTGAATGCCAATTGACCCTCTTCACCTGTCAAAAACAGCTGAAAGTTACCCAATAAGTGTCCTACCAAAAACGTACACAAAAACAATCCAGTAGCCGCCATCCAATACTTGCGAGCTAGGGAAGAGCCGAAAAGCCCTTTTGATGTTGATGCCATAAGCGATTTTAAAGTTTAATAGCCTAATTTTAGCTTGTCAAATTTACGACACAGACTTTTGTCTACATTGTAAACGTGATGAAAATCACCATAGAACGTATCTAAATTAATATAGTTCAGACCTATCATGAGATATCATCAGCTTAACAGCCAAATTTTTGTCGAGAATAGAAAGAAATTCACTGGTTTAATGAAACCCAATTCATTGGCCATTTTCACCTCGAATGACATTTACCCAACCAGTGCAGACGGACATCTTCCGTTCAAACAGCACAGCGATATTTTGTACCTCAGTGGGGCAGACCAAGAAGAAAGTATTCTCGTTTTATTCCCTGATGCTCATAAAGATAGCTTGCGTGAAGTCTTGTTTCTGAAGGAGACCAATGACCTTATAGCTGTATGGGAAGGCGCCAAATACACGAAAGATCAAGCGTTCGATATCAGCGGCATTAAAACCGTTTTCTGGCTGTCCGATTTTGAAAGAGTGTTCAACGAAATGGCCATTAATGCCGAGCGTATTTACCTCAATGGCAACGAACATTTACGTGCCCATGTTGAGACCGAATTGCGTCAAGACAGAATGAACAAATGGGTCAAAGAACACTACCACGCACATGAATTTGAGCGCAGCCAACCCCTTCTTCACCGTGTGAGAGGGACAAAATCGGAGCTTGAAATCGAAGTCATGCGCAAAGCCGCAGAGATCACCACGAAGGGATACAAGCGTGTTTTGAAATACATGAAACCCGGTGTTTGGGAGCACGAATTGGAGGCGGAATTCATGCACGAATTCTTGATGAACCGCAGTCGTGGATTTGCATACACACCCATTATTGCAGCGGGCAACAATGCAAATGTGCTTCACTACATTGAAAATAATGACGAGTGTCATGACGGTGATCTCGTATTGTTCGATGTAGGCGCAGAGTACGGAAATTACACCTGTGATGTTACTCGTTGTTTCCCTGTAAACGGAAAATTCACAGAGCGTCAAGCGGAAGTGTATAACGCGGTATTACGTGTACACGAAGGCGCCATCGCTTTACTACGTCCAGGCATCATGTTGGACGATTACCACAAGAAAGTGGGCGAGCTGATGACCGATGAGTTGTTAAAGCTTGGCTTAATTAATGCAGAAGATGTAGCTAACGAAGATCCTGCGTGGCCAGCTTATAAGAAGTACTTCATGCACGGCACGAGCCACTACTTAGGTTTGGACGTACACGATTATGGCCTGTGGACGATCCCTGTGGAAGAAGGCATGGTCTTTACCGTTGAGCCAGGCATCTACATTCCTGAGGAAGGCTTAGGTATTAGAATCGAAGACGATATCGTCATCACCAAAGAGGGCCATGAAAACTTGACTCGTGAAATTCCAAAGACTGTGGAAGAAATCGAGGCATTTATGGCAGGCTAATGAACAGTATTCAATTTCAAGGCGCCCCTGTATCTTATCAAATTACAGGGGCGCCTTCTTCTTTACCCACACTTGTGCTGCTCCATGGATTTTTGGAGGACAGCAGGATGTGGGACGGACTTATAGAAGACTTTGAAAAACTAGGAAGCGTAGTTCGCATCGATTTGCCCGGCCACGGTCAAAGCGGAAACTTCAGCGAAATGCATTCCATGGAGGATATGGCAGACGTCGTGCACGAGGTCATCAGCGTTCTTGGATTAAATAAACCTGTTGTATTGGGCCACAGTATGGGCGGCTATGTGGCATTGGCCTACGCGGAATTGTATGAAAATATAGGCGGCTTGGGACTGTTTTTCTCAACCCCGTATGCAGATAGTCAGGCGAGAAAAATGATGCGAGATAAGGCCGAGGCCCTCGTGCTGCAGAACAGAAACGCCTTTATCCGAGCAGCCATTCCTCAGCTGTTTAGTGCAGAACTTAGACCTGGGTTGCGTAAGGCAATTGCTCAACAGATTGACTACAGTCTTCAGATGAGTGTGGAAGGAGTCATTGCAGCCATTCGTGGAATGAAATCCAGAGTGGACCGAACGAGATTGCTCATTGAGCCGCCGAAGTCCTTGCAACCACAGAAGATTGGGGTATTTGCTGGAGAATCGGACACTGTAATTCCAATAGCATCCGTTCATGAATGGGTAGATGCGCCGGGAGTTGGGTACCGATTTATTTCAAGCCACGGGCACATGGGCCATCTTTCAGATACAGAGAATTGTGCAGCATCCGTGGCCGAATGGTGGACCACTTTTTCAGAGTAAATGCAATAAAAAAGGCGCCCCATGGGGCGCCTTTTTATGTCATTGCTGAATTTTTAGACGACACCCTGATCGAGCATAGCATCAGCGACTTTCACAAAGCCTGCAATGTTCGCACCGCCCACATAATCTACAGAACCGTCTTCACGAGTACCGTATTTCACACAAGCAGCGTGGATGTCTTTCATAATTCTATTCAAATGGCCGTCTACCTCTTCACGGGTCCAGCTCATGCGTAAGGAGTTTTGGCTCATCTCCAATCCTGAAGTAGCTACACCACCTGCATTGGATGCCTTACCTGGAGAGAAGAGCACGCCATTACTTTGGAAGATTTCTACTGCCTCAGGAGTACAAGGCATGTTTGCCCCTTCACCCAAAGCGATAATCCCATTGGATACGAGACTTTGCGCATCATCACCTTTCAATTCATTTTGAGTCGCACACGGCAAGGCAACATCTGCTTTGACGTTCCAAGGCGTACCCTCAGCAAAGGAGATGTTATCGAATGCATCGGCAGCCTCTTTCACGCGACCACGGCGCACATTCTTGAGCTCCATGATAAATTCCAATTGTTCGCGCGTCAAGCCGTCGTTACACACGATGTGCCCCGAAGAGTCTGACATGGTAATTACCTTGGCGCCTAGTTCTTGACACTTTTCGGCGGCGAATTGGGCCACATTACCAGAACCTGAGATTACCACGCGCTTACCTTCAAAGCTGTCGCCTTTAGTAGCAAGCATTTCTTTCGCGAAATACACAGTTCCGTAACCGGTCGCTTCCGGACGAATCAATGAACCGCCCCAGCTCAGGCTCTTTCCTGTGAGGACACCGGTAAATTCATTGCGAAGGCGCTTGTACTGACCGAACATGTATCCGATCTCACGACCACCCACGCCGATATCTCCTGCAGGAACATCGGTATCCGGCCCAATGTGGCGGCTTAGCTCAGTCATAAAGGACTGGCAGAAGCGCATCACCTCGGCGTCCGATTTGCCTTTGGGATCAAAGTTTGAACCACCCTTACCTCCGCCCAACGGCAGCGTAGTGAGTGAGTTTTTAAAAATTTGCTCGAAGCCCAAGAACTTGAGAACACTCAAATTCACCGTTGGGTGAAATCTCAATCCTCCTTTGTACGGACCAATGGCACTGTTGAACTCAACGCGGTAGCCCTTGTTGACATGTACATTACCCTGATCGTCTGTCCAAGGAACACGGAACATAATGATGCGCTCTGGCTCAACAATACGCTCTAAGAGACTCTTGCCCTTGTACTTAGGATTCTTTTCAATGAATGGAATTACCGATTCGGCGACTTCGACAACAGCCTGCATAAATTCAGGCTCGTTTGGGTTTGCAGCATCGACCTTTGCAACGAAAGCATCGATCTGCGCTTGATACTGGCTTGACATAAATGTCTGTTTGTATAGATAGGTTTCACTAACAAATGTAGAATAAATCTCATCTCGCAAACATTAATGACCTGCAGTTTTCCGTACATAGGTATGCGGGCCAATTTTACTCAGCACTCCCAAATCCAATAAAACCTGTAATGACTTGAATAACTGACTGTTAGAAACCTCAAGTTTGTTTTTAAGATAGGAGGCATGAACCTTTCTACCGTGTGGAAAATGGCGGATAATTTCACCTTCTAGTGCTTCACTAAGGTCCAATTGGCCTTCTTTTTTGGCCCAGATTGGGTAAAACTTAGAGACAAAAGACTCAGGGTCTAGGGCAATCCTTGCGATCTCATCCGCAATGAGCTTATTTGGCCCTGAACTCATCGGTTGAAAAAGTGCCCCGGGCACAGCATATACCTCGCGTCCATATTTAAAAGCTTGATTGGCTGTAATCATCGCTCCGCTCTTGCGGGCGGCCTCGATGACTAAGGTGGCCAGCGACGAGCCTGCGATCAAACGGTTTCTTACGGGATAGTACTGCGGCAGGCTCGCAGTATGAAAAGGCTGTTCGGTGAAGTAGCCTCCTCCACTGTCGAGAATATGCTGGGCAAGTCGTTCATGGCGTCTTGGACTGAGGTGGGCCAAACCTCCAGCAAGAAATGCTTGGGTTGAAGCTCCACAATCAATGGCGGTTTGATGTGCAACGCTATCTATACCCAGGGCAAGGCCTGAAATAATGTTGATGGGGAATTGGCTCAAATCTTCTACAAAGCGCTTGCATTGATGCCGTCCGTAGGAGGTCAGTTTTCTAGCGCCTACAACGGCAAGGGGTACTTTTTCGTTGTTCCACTTGCCGCGGCCGAAAAGAACCATGGGAGGATCAGGGATTTCGAGCAATACAGAGGGGAAGTTATCAACATCGTCAACGGTGTAAATTGAGATGCCTTCACGGTGGCAAAGCTCCGTTTCTTGGCGTGCCAATTCTTGGGCTGAAGCCCAATGTTTATCAAAAGAAGTTTTATCCAATAAATTATTGAAAACATTGTACTTAAGGGAGGTTTTGGCATTGTCATTGTTGCTTAAAACACGAAGCTTTTGAGCGTTAGTAAGGCCCTTGAAAAAGTGGAGAGTCAGGAGGTCATTCATATGGAGTTATTAACAGTTGTCCATAAAATTTAGTCCGAACGTCCTGAGTGATAAAATATACTTACTAACAGAATCTGCATTTTTGTAGTACATGAGAATCGAAACCATCATAATTAACCGCTTAAGAAAAACCGGCAGAGTACATTTGTCTGGCTGGGGAAGCTTTTCATTGAAGGAGCAAAGCGTCCGATGGAATCACATCACAAATACTGCCTTTCCAGCTGGAAAATACCTCCAGTTTAGTCCTAACCCGTCGTCAGAAAGAGACACCCTTCTACCTGAAGTCATGAAATCATTGGGCGCTTCTATGGAAGTTGCTGAGCAATGGTTGGTTCGTAAGATCAAGGGATGGCAGAATGAATTGGATGCAGGAAATGTTCTCATGTTACCTGGTCTCGGTTCCTTTCCAGCCCAAGGGAAATTCCAAGCAGAGCCAGGCACTTTCAATGCAGATAGCTTTGGTTTCGTTCCGGTGATGATTCACAAGTTGGAAGAGCCAAGTGCACTTCAATCTAAGGTGGTTGCTTCACTCAAGATTGCCTCTGAAAGCAGACAGAGCACACTCAAAACTTGGCAACGTGCTGGGGCTGCAGCCGCAGTTGCAGCATTGTTCAGTTTGGGAGTGATGCAAAGTTCTGTAGCTACGCAAGTTGCAGGTTGGTTCGCTGAGGAAGAGGTAATCCCATCCACTGAGACAGAATTGACTCCTGTTCAACCCACTGAGGTGGCGAATGAAGTTCAGACTCAAGTCATCGAGCCAGAAGTGAAGGATGAGATGCCGGTTGCAAAACCTGTTACTCAATTGACGCATTCAAATGGGTACAGTGTTATCGTGGGCTCTTTCCGTGAAGGAGCGAATGCAGATAACTACGCAGCGGAATTGGCAGCCAAAGGCCTTGAGGTAAATTTGATTCCGGGCTCGCTGAGAAAAGTAGGAATTGGCCACTACCAAACCAGAGCAGAAGCAGTGCAGGCTATAGCACAGATCAAATCTACTGTGAATTCTGGCGCCTGGATTTACGCGTACTAAGTCGAAGTTGGACTACCTTTGTCCTCAACTAGCAACATTTTATGAGCACCATCAAGAATCCTAAGGACAGCCTTACGGTCATGACGCAGATTGTTATGCCCAACGACACCAATCAGATGAACAACCTCTTTGGGGGGCAGCTGTTGAGCTGGATGGACAGATGTTGTGCTATTTCCGCTCATCGTCATTGTAAACGACAGGTGGTGACCTCAACCATCAATAATGTAGCTTTCAAAAACGCTATTCCGCACGGGTCTATTGTGACTATAGAAGCGAAGGTGAGCCGTGCATTCACTTCATCGATGGAGGTTATTGCCGATGTTTTTTTGGAGGAGCAGCGTCCGAATGGAGCGCGCATTAAGGCAAACGAAGGCATCTTCACTTTTGTGGCTGTAGATCAATTGGGGAATCCTATCAATGTTCCGAAGATTGAGCCGGAGACTGAGCTCGAAAAGGAACGTTTTGCGGCAGCTTTGAGACGTCGTCAATTAGCTTTGATTATTGCAGGTAAGATGGAGCCGGAGCAGGCGACTGAACTTAAGGCGTTGTTCTACCCTGAAGAATCTCAGCAATAGCCTTTTTCACTTCTTCTGTGTCCAATTCCCGCATCGGGTTCGATGCATAATTAGGCACCTTTCCGTGCTTACTTAATGGGGTCTTTCCCTTTGTGATTACTTCGCGCTGATTGTCTTGTGGCGGCCACGGTCCAAAACCCAACATTGGGTGTGTGGCACCCCAAAGGCTCACTAGTGGGACGTGCATCAAGGCCGCGGCGTGCATAAAACCGGTATCACCACTAATGACCAGTTTGGCTTCAGCAATAATTGCCAGCCCCTGCTCTATTGAAGTATGCGTAGCATCAGCGCACTGAGGCAGTTCTGCTTTAATTTCTTGAGCCAATTCTCTATCACCCGGTCCACCTAAAAGAACCAGCTCTTGGCTTGGTTGCGGATGAAGGATCTCCAACCATTGCGCAGCAGACAATCGCTTGCCTGCGTGACTACCGCCGATAACAGCCACAATTTTCCCTAAAATGGAGGCTGGTTCTGTGAGATTGAACGACACTTTATCTTTAGAAAGCATAACCCCGGCAGCCTCGGCATAGCGCTCAACCACTGGTGTTAACGCAAATTTTTCACTACGGGTTAGCAACAACAAGCTACGGCGCAGATAAGGCTTGTTAAAAGTAGCTGTGGGCAATTTTATCTTTCGAGCAAATCTCTTGGATTGCGAGGTCCCCTGTAAATCTATGATGCGGTGATACTCGTCAGAAGCGCCTTCTAGGAGCGCATCCTTATAACGCTCCCAGCTCAGAATTTCATCTACACCGTTGAGTAGGAGAGCTGCAGGGCGGAATCGACCCTTAACTAAAAGAGTAACATGTGCACCCTCCTTCTTCAACTCCCTAATTATGGGAGCTGTTAAGAGCAAATCTCCAATCGCCGAGAATCTGATAAGAAGAACTTTATGCATCATATCGGTAAGGTAACGCCGAAAATGAGCAATATGCTATAGATGACAATTAAGATTGCAGTCAATTCAATGTACCACCTGCCCTTCAAATAATAAAGGGCATTGGCAGCTTGATAACTTAGGCCCACGATTGCTATGGCCAATGCCATAGAACCCAGCCCTATGAATACACCAATACTTCCGCAAAGCACCATGAACATAGCCCCTACCGAACGCAACTTATTGGTTTGATTCGCCCTTCGGTAAGAATTGACGAACTGATTCAGCGTTGAGACAAACACCACTCCTAATGGAACCAATACCTTTAGGTCAAACGAATGACTCGTATTAAATGAAAGGCTTACCTGCAACCATCGTTCACCATTTGCAATCAACGCAATAGTTAGTGGGAATAGAAACCCAAAGATCCATCTCACCGCGTGTACAGGGCGAAGACTGCCTGAGCGCAAGAGGATAAACAGCGATACGGCGCTCAGCAAGAAACCGTTGCCCCCAACTACTATTGGCACCAATGCAGCTAAAGTAGCGTTGTTCAACAGCCAAACAGAGTTCTTTCGTTGCCTGAAGTTTTCGGCAAATTGCCATTGCAACTCCAATAAAAAAGACCAAATCAAAAGCTCGTACCCCACTTCATTTACTGTCCACAACAACAGAAAAATCGCAAAAATGAGATACCTGAAATGGGTGCCTTTAAATGCCCAGCGCTCTTTGAAAATAAGATTAGACAAACTCCCCAAAACCAAAAAAAGAACTAGGAAAATCAATGTCTCCGCTATACCCTCTCCTTTGGCGAGGGACTTGACTACCGTTATCAACACACCTAGTAGCAGGAGCTTAATCCACGAATAAGTATCAATCTTTCGAAATTGGCGAAGGAGCATTGCTTTTTGTGTGTTATTTTAGCGGCGTAAAACGCTCACGCTATGTTAAGAAATTTCTTCGAAGGCTTAGGAGATTTGTTCCAAGCAACTTTTAAAATACTTCCAATCGCAGGTGATTCTGTGAACACATTATTCATGCTAGTAATCGGCGGTGGATTAGTGTACTGGGTACTTCAGATGAGAAAGCACAAAGCCAACGGCGAAGCTTAGTCTCAAATCAACTTTTACAAAAAGCCCCGGCGTGAGCCGGGGCTTTTTTGTTTAGGCTGCCCCAGCGCGCTTCGCGCGCTGGGGAGCATATGATTTAAAGATCGAAACCGATATCAGTACGGTAATTCATGCCCTCGAAACTCACCTCTTTCAGCGCAGCATAGCTCTTTGCAAGAGCCTCGTCCTTATCGGCACCAAAGCTGGTAAAGGCCATCACACGGCCGCCTGAAGTGGTAATTTGCTCACCAGGCTTCGTACCTGCATGGTACACCGTGGTACCTTCAAAACTGCGAAGGCCTTCAATAACTTTACCCTTTTCGTAAGATCCCGGGTAACCACCGCTCACAGCCATCACTGTTGCCGCAGTACGTGGCGTCACCTCCACATCCATCTGGTCCAAAGTACCGTTGTGCATCGCCACAAATAGATCTACGATATCCGTTTCCAAACGTGGGATGACCACCTCAGTTTCTGGGTCGCCCATGCGGACGTTGTATTCAATAACCTTTGGTCCTTTAGTAGTGTTGATTAGACCGAAGAATACAAAGCCTTGGTACGGTAAATTATCTTTTACCAAACCTTGGATAGTAGGCTCAATGATCTCACGAACGGTGCGCTCGCGCAACGCCTCGTCGAAGAACGGCACTGGACTCACAGCACCCATACCTCCGGTATTTAGACCCGTATCGCCTTCACCTATTCTCTTGTAATCTTTCGCTTCTGGCAACAAGGCATAACCGCCTTTGCCGTCCGTTAATGCGAAGATGCTGAATTCGATTCCTGCTAGGAACTCCTCAATAACCACGCGTGAAGAAGCATCACCAAATTTGGCATCCACCAACATGTTTTTGAGCTCTTCCTTTGCTTCGTCGAGGTCTTCAATAATCAAAACCCCCTTACCTGCTGCAAGACCGTCTGCCTTTAGGACATAAGGCGCATCTAAAGTCTCCAAGAAGGCCTGGCCTTCCTCTAGAGTGTCTTTAGTAAATGTTTGATATGCAGCCGTTGGGATGTTGTGACGCATCATAAATTCTTTGGCAAAGTCTTTCGACCCTTCCAGTTCTGCTGCTGCCTGACGCGGACCTACCACAACGAGATCTGCCAATGCTGGATCTGCTTTTAGACCGTCGTGAACACCAGCCACTAGCGGCGCTTCAGGCCCTACGACTACGATATCAATGGAATTGGCCTTCACAAAAGCGCCTACTTCAGCAGCATCTTCGATGTTCAAGCTAACATTCTCACCTAATGCGCCAGTGCCTCCATTACCGGGAGCAATGAATAATTTGTCGCATTTCGCGCTTTGAGAAATCTTATGTGATAAAGCATGTTCGCGGCCGCCTGAGCCCAATACCAATACATTCATGATAAAGTGATTAAGCCGCAAAAATAACCCGAAATAGTGGGTTAATAAAGGTCCAATTCAATTAAGACTCGCGTGCGTACAGCCAAGCTGCAAACTCGCGCAATGGCGCCAATCGTTCCGCATCCACACTCACCTTGTCCAATGCTTCAAGACTTAAGGCATAGTAGTGGTCGATCTGCTCTTTGGCGTAGGTATCCACGGCAAGGATTTTATACAACTCTTGGAAGCTGTGGACCTTGTCTTTGTTTGGCTCCATATTGCTGTACGAAGAAAAGTCTATGCCTTGTACAGCAGCACGTCGCTGCGCTTCAATCCACAACAAGGTTTTCTTATTACTCAGGATATCACCACCTACTTGCTTTCCGAACTTCTCCGGATCACCGTACACGTCCAAATAATCGTCTTTGATCTGGAACGAAGTGCCGAGCAAAAGCGCAAATTGATACAACGCATCTGCATCTTCTTTCGAACCGCCACCTACGAGGGCACCTACTTTCATGGCACAACCCAGCAAGACCGAAGTCTTGAACTGAATCATTTTAATGTAGGTATCCGTTTTTACCTCGTCCATGGTTTCAAAGTCCATGTCCATCTGCTGACCCTCACAAACTTCG
>JAAXJR010000065.1 GCA_012269745.1 Flavobacteriales bacterium
ACATCAGCGAACTCATGGGCAAGGTGGAAAAGCAGCTGAGTAAAACCGTTCACTACGCCATTGCAGGCGAGATGAGTCCAATTCAAGCATCGCACAGCCTGCTCGTATGGCAAAAACAAGCCGAAAAATGACAGCCCGGTTGCAGGCAAATTACACTGTAAATAACAATGAAAAACAAGCACAGGACATGCCTGTGACATAAATAATCAACGATGAGTACTAATAATTTTTGGGATGGTAAATCTGTATTAATTACTGGGGGCACCGGCTCCTTAGGTAAAAAATTAACCAGCCATATCCTGACAAACTTTCCCGAGGTAAGAAGGGTCATCATTTATAGTAGAGACGAGCAAAAGCAATTTGTTATGGCTCAGGAGTATCCTGCTTCCCGATTTCCTCAAATAAGATATTTAATCGGAGACGTCCGTGATTATGAGAGGCTTGAGAGGGCGATGACGGGTGTAGATTATGTTATTCACGCTGCTGCGATGAAGCATGTACATATTGCCGAGTATAATCCTGACGAATGCGTGAAGACTAACGTTCACGGAGCACAAAATGTAATAGATGCATGTATAAAAACGGATGTTAGTCGTGTGGTTGCACTTTCAACAGATAAAGCCTGTGCTCCAATTAATCTTTATGGAGCTACCAAATTGGCTTCCGATAAACTTTTTGTGGCAGCCAACAACTATAAAGGCTCAAGGGATATTCGCTTTAGCGTAGTGAGATACGGAAACGTAATGGGGTCCAATGGTTCAGTAATTCCATTTTTCATTAACAAGAAGAAAGAAGGGAGACTACCGATAACCAGTGAAAAAATGACGCGCTTTAATATTAGTCTTCAAGGTGGGGTAGACATGGTAATGCATGCTCTTGAACATGCGTGGGGAAGTGAGCTTTTCGTTCCCAAAATCCCAAGCTATAAGATTCTTGATGTAGCAGAAGCAATAGGTCCTGAGTGCGAAAAGCCTGTAGTAGGTATAAGACCTGGTGAAAAGATTCACGAGGAAATGATTACCCCTTCAGATTCTTACAACACTTATGACCTAGGAAAATATTACACAATTCTTCCAACGGTTACACCATGGGATTTAGAGGAATTCAAAAGTGCTCACAATGCCGAACAAGTACCTGAAGGATTTAGTTATAACTCGGGTGATAATGACGAGTGGGAAACTGTGGACTCATTACGTGAACTAATTGTCAAGCACGTAGATAATTCTTTCCACGTGTGAAAAAAGTACTAATCCTTGGTGGTTCAGGTCTTGTAGGATATACGCTGGTAAAAAAATTCAAAGAGAATAACTGGAATGTTTCAGCATTGACTTTTCAAAGAGAGGTTAAAGAAGCGGATGAAACTATACATTTAGATCTAAGTAATGCTCTCTCTTTCTATGAAATCCCTGATCCAGGCACCTTTGACTTAGTAGTTAATTCTCTGGCTATTACTGATGTTAAGTCAAACGAAACGAGATTCAACGAGGCTTTCACCCTGCATGTGGAGTTAAGTAGGTACTTAGCTAAAAGATCACTTAATTACGTTTACATTTCAACCGTAGCTGTTTATTCAGAAACTCTTGATAATGATAATAATGTGAACATATCCTTGGCGAACTGGTATTCAAAAACAAAGTTTTTCGGTGAGCCTAATTCTCGTCATTTAGCACTAAGGATTAATGTTATAGGCTTAGAATCACTTACAAAACGAAGTTTGTTAGAATGGGCATATGATAATCTTAAAAAGAATAATGAGATCACGGGGTTTGAAAATCAATTTATTAACCCTGTACTCCCGATTCATGTTTTTGAGGTCATCATGAAATATACAGAGAAGCTTATTGCTCCAGGTTTATATGATTTAGGATCAGAGAAGATTGTGTCGAAGTATTCATTAATCCAGTCTTTAGCTGAATTGATGAGAAAAGAAGACTACTTGAAAAAGGGCAGAAGTGGGGCTGAAAATAAGTATCAAATTACTCGAAGCGAGAACACAATAAAAGTAAACTTTGAATTTATAGATTATGTATCAGGATATTTGGAAGAGATTAAAAGAGCCTAAGCCATACTACATTGCAGATATAGGTGCAAATCACGATGGTGATCTCAACAGGGCTCTTATGCTCATTGAGTTAGCAAAAGAGTCTGGCGCACATGCGGCTAAGTTTCAGAATTTTAAGGCTGAGACAATTGTTAGCGGCGCTGCCTTTGCAAAGCTTTCGAACGCTTCTCATCAGTCAAACTGGAAAAAGTCCGTTTACGAAGTTTATAAATCTGCGGAGTTAAACCTTGAATGGACAGAAGCAATAAAATTAAAATGTGATGAAGTAGACATTGAATACTTCACTTCTCCATATGATTTAAATGTTCTTGATGAATTAGACCAATATATGCGTCTTTTTAAGATAGGTAGCGGCGACATTACTTGGTTAGAGATTATCGAAAGTGTAGCGAAAAAGCAAAAACCTGTTTTAATAGCCACAGGGGCATCAACTCAAGATGATGTTGATAGAGCCATGAAAACGCTCCAAAAGTACACCGAAAAAATAGTTTTAATGCAGTGTAATACCAATTACACTGTAGATGCTGATAAATACAGACACGTTAACTTGAACGTACTAGACAATTATAGAAAGCTATATCCTGATACTGTTTTAGGTTTAAGCGATCATACTGCTGGTTTTACTACGGTTCTAGGCGCAATTGCTAAAGGTGCTTTTGTCATTGAAAAGCATTTTACAGATGATAACAATAGAATAGGTCCTGATCACCCTTTTGCAATTAATCCTAAGAATTGGAAAACAATGGTGGAGTTAGGCAATGAAATGGCCGATGCCTTAGGAGATGGAAAAAAAGTTGTTGAAGCAAATGAAACAGACTCAAGAGTAGTTCAGCAGCGTTCTCTTACCTTGACAAGAGATATGAATCTAGGTGATGTGCTGCGTGAATCGGATTTGACTTCTCTTCGCCCTTGTCCTAATAACGCATGGAGACCTTTTGAGCTAAATCAAGTCATAGGTAAAACTTTATCAGAAGACTTGGAAGCAGGTACTAATCTTTTAAAGACTCACTTGAAATGATAACTAGGGGAAAAATTGGACTAAGAGCAGTTGAAAAAGCCGACTTACATCAGTTAAAAGAATGGAGGAATAATCCAGATTTTCGCAAGCATTTCAGAGAAATCCGTGAGTTAAGTGATGCTAATCAAGAGAGATGGTTTGAAAATTTAAATCAAGATTCTAACTCTTATTTCTTTAGTATTATCTCTTTGGAAAATGGAGAAATTATAGGTGCAGGTGGTTTACTGTATATCAATTGGATAATCAAATCAGCCGACTTTAGCTTCTATATAGGAGACGCAGATGAGTATGTCAGCACCTCTGAGCGGTGCATTGATGCTATCTCGGCTCTTTTAGACTACGGTTTTGGTACGCTGGGATTGAATAAGGTTTGGATGGAATTGTATGAAAACGATGATCGAAAGTTGAAATTATTCAAGGATTCGTTCAATTTTTCAATTGATGGTGTATTGCGGGATAATTGGTTCGATAATGGTTATCACAAATCTTTCTTGTTAACTCTTTTGCAGGGCGAATACAATGGCTAGATTGTGCGTAATTCCAGCAAGAGGAGGGAGTAAGAGAATTCCTCGAAAAAATATTAAGCCATTTCTTGGTAAGCCGATTATTGCCTACTCAATTGAAATAGCTCTTGAGTCGGGATTATTTGATACCGTAATGGTTAGTACAGAAGATGCCGAAATAGCCAGGTGTGCGATAAAATATGGTGCCGAAGTTCCGTTTTTACGTTCGGAAATAAATTCTAATGATTACGCTACAACGCAATCTGTGTTAGAGGAAGTTTTGATAGAGTATTCGAACAAAGGTATTTACTGGTCAAGTCTTTTTTGTATTTATCCCACTGCCCCTTTAGCTCAGTTAGAGTCAATTAAAGAAGGGTATGATCGTCTAATTAACAATGACCTTGATCTGGTCTATCCGGTTGTAAACTTCAGTTATCCGATATGGAGAGGTTTAAGCCGAAAAGAATCTGGGCAAGTAGAGTTTATATGGCCGGATAACAAAAACTCTAGGTCTCAAGATTTAGAAGAAGTCTTTCATGATGCAGGTCAATGGTATTGGTTCAACTTGAATCTTTCTCCAACGGAACTTCGTTACAATAATAACCAGACAATAATTCTTCGTCCTTCACAGGTTCAGGATATTGATAATTTAGATGATTGGCTATTAGCGGAGGTTAAGCATGAAATGTTAATGCAAGGAAAGAGATGAAAATCACAGTAATTGGCACAGGCTACGTAGGTCTAGTAACAGGTGCATGTCTTTCGGACGTGGGTATCGACGTGACTTGTGTAGACATCGACCAGAATAAAATTGACGGCCTTAAAAACGGCATTTTACCTATTTACGAGCCTGGTCTCGAAGAGATTGTAAAGCGCAACTATAAGAAGGGGCGCTTGAACTTTTCGACCGATTTGGCTGACGCTATTCGCGGTTCACAGGCTGCCTTTATCGCTGTGGGTACGCCTCCAGGTGAGGACG
>JAAXJR010000066.1 GCA_012269745.1 Flavobacteriales bacterium
GGCAATGCTTCACCCCAATACTCCACTTCCTGCTCAAGTTTCTCTTGATCGGTAGTGTCTATTTTATTGATGATCAACAATACAGGGACCTTAGTTTTAAGAAGCTTCTCAAAAAAACCTTGATCCTTGAGGGCTCTATCTCCAGGCTCCACTAAGTAGAGAAACACATCCGCATCGTCGAAGGCGTCCGAGACAAATTTCATCATGTGCTCCTGCATTTTGTAAGCAGGCTGGATAACACCCGGAGTATCAGAAAAAACAATCTGGTATTCCGGCTCGTTCAGAATGCCAAAAATACGGTGACGGGTAGTTTGTGCTTTTGGCGTAATTATAGATAGGCGTTCACCCACTAAGGCATTCATTAGCGTGCTTTTCCCTACATTAGGATTCCCTATGATATTAACAAAGCCACTCTTGTGTTCCATGGCGCAAAGATGAGGCTATATTTTGAATCCGTAACAAGGTCATCATGCCGTTAACGAAAATCTCAAAACAAGTCGTTTTGATGAAGAAATTCATTCGAATACTAGGCTTCATTTTGCTTATGATTCAAGTGGTTTTGACTTATGTACTCTATGCAAACCCCGAGCTCACTCCCATTGGAGGAACATGGTTCTTTCTAGTTTTTTCAGGGTTGGCAGTATTTCAATTCTACTATCATTTAATCGTACAGAAAAACGTCAATACTCGATTATTGAATGCGGTAACAATAGTAATACTTGCGTTATGGTTCAGCGCTAGTGTTTTGCTACTTTTCAAACCTGCAAAGTACATTCCTGCCTCTCAAATAGCGGTGATGACATCATTTCTTGTTGTTAACTACCGACTGCATAGACATCTGACCAAACAGATTGATTTATTCATTAAAGCTAGTCTATTGGCTATCTCCGGAATCTTCATAATCAGCACAATTCTGCTCATTCAATCGGAGTCTTTGCCTGAACTACTCGATTTTGTTCGATTGAAAACGACCATCCATTCTATATTGATATTGGTGTTTATTGGCTTAGACCGCTACATTATTGATTTACTTCACGCAGAAAAAGATGTCTTGTTAGAGATCGCAAATGAAAAAACTATTGCGCTAAAATCTGAATTATTGGACGAAGTTGAACATCGCGTTCACAAGCCAATTAATCAGTTGAAGGCTTCCTTAGAATCTGTTAGAATCAATGTATATGGCGAATCAAAAGAAATTACCGAGAACAGTATCCGACAATTAAACACTATTGATAAATATCTCAATTCGATTACTAAGGCAAACAAAATTGAATCGAATAGAGATCTGCCGCTGACACAAGTGTTGAGAGAATTTGAGACAGTTTATAAAGACTGGGTTTCTTTCAATGTTGGCTACATAGTGCCTACGACTATTTTGAGCAGTAATGAAATCTTCGGGTTACGGACGTTACTAGATTTCGCAATTAACAACAAGAATAAATATTGCTCTCTTGATGTCGAAATGATCGATAACAAACCTTTCTTCGAAATCACCTTCGACGGTTCAGGAATGACAGACTCCATACTCAAGGTAAATTATGATGTAGAAGCTCGTGGGCTCAATGAGAGCTATGACCTTAAACTTGCAGTTCGTGTACTTCAAAAAGAAGGCTACTCTATTATGCTTTCAAGCCAATTATTACAAGGCACTAGGTTTTTAGTAATCTCTGAAAAAGTGGATTTAAAAGAATACGAGCTTCCAGGAAAGACCAACCTCCTGTTATAACATTAAGGAGCCCAAAACTGATCGGCAATGGGCACACTTTTCTTTCTACCTTGGAATAACGGGTTATGACGGAAGGAAGCCATTAAATACCACGCAGTGGAACTCACGCAAGGCTCAGTGTCAGCCGCCGTCCAAAGTGGATCGGCGCCATAAGAAGTACCTTGATTGGCAGTGTAAGGTAGACCTTCTCCACTAGATCCAACGATCCATCCTTTACCCAGTTCTGAAAGAACATCATTTGCGGATTGACGATCGCCAGCTACCCAGTGCATTACGGCTACTTGGCCCGTTCCTTCAAACCAAAGTGCATCTTTATCCTCATCAAAACAATAGCCAGAAATTTGCTCAGCAGTCTTAGTACTTGTAACCGTTAAAGCGTATTTGCTGATGGCCTGGCGGGAAGCATCGTCAAAATTTGGAAAAGCACAATAGCCCCAAGTATTACAATCCAAGGCAAAATTGTATGAAGGATTAGTAGGCCATGCAACAAAATTACCATCAATGTCGTCCCATTTTTCTGATTCAAGGTGGTTTATAATGCTGCGGTGAATGTTGGTGTAGCCATCTAGTGCCGCAAAGGCATCAATATTCCCTTCAGTAATCTTGTGAATGGTATCCCCATTGGCTTCGAATCCGCCCCATAAACCGTGATTCACAGGGTCGTTCAGGCTGATAAGCCAATTCTCCAATGAAGCTATTAACGTCGAGTATTTATCTGTTCCGGTGGCTTCTTCATAGTTTTTCAGAGCAATCAATAGCCAAGCATTATCACCCATCCAGCGACGTCCAGTTGGGGCACCATCTACTGAGCGAAATTGATGAAATCCACCAGGACCATTTTCAAGTTCAGATGTTCTCTTCGAATCGAAAAAATCAAAGATTCTCTCAGCACTTTGTGTTTCACCAGCGAGTGTTAATGCGATTGCCGCTAAGGCTTGATCGTAGGTACTCACCAATGTTCCATAAGGCACCGTCGGCAGTAAACCAAAGACGTTTTGTAGATCCAGCAATAGCGCAACAGCAAGGCTATCCTTCTCACTAGCTTTCTTGGTTGCCCAATAGGTAGTATTGAGCTGAGTTCCCGTTTCGATTTGAGTGACCAATGTGTATTCAAAGCCTGGCTCAACAGGAATTAAGGTGTCTGACGAAGTAAGTTGTAAAGCACTTACATAGCCTTGCTCGTCAGTGTATCCCTGAAATTGGCCGTTTAAAGCCACCTCAATACTAGGTAAGGGTTGCCCTGACGTTCTGCTAATAACCAGTACCTGCCGATCTTTTGGAGTTTCAACCTCCTTTTGGCATGAGGTAAATAGCGCTAAAAGCGCGAATAGACTAAAACTTAAGTTTCTCATTCTTGTCCCAAAGACCCCATGCAGCTCCAACATCACCTTCTTTTTCAACTTTCCAACTTTCATCGAAGGACGAAAAATAGAACATTTCAATGCCGCTCTCGTTCGACCACTGCAAGGAATTGATAAAATACTTTAAGCTGTTCTCAAAAGAGGCATGTGCCCCGCCTATGCTTTGTCCGCTAGAAGGCCAGCCAGTTTCGGTAATAATCACGCGTTTCTGTCCGCGACCGGCATCCTTTGCTTCCTGGTACATTTGTTTCATGTACATCAGAGAGTATTCTAATGAACATCCTTCCCAATAAGGGTAACAATTGGCCAAGATGATATCACAAGCATCTGCGATGGTAGGATAATCGGTAAATTCATAATAGGCATCAACGTAGCCAACTGGAACACCTTCAACTTGAGCTTTTACTCTATTGATATAATCAAGCAGCTGATCCGATTCTAAATCTTCACGATAAAGGACTTCATTACCAACTGCAGCGACATCAACAACACCTTCAGCGCACAAGGCAATGAGCCCAGCAATCTCGTCTTCGTTTTTTGAAAGGTCGTCTCCAAGCCAAGCACCTACGAGGGTCTTTATTCCCAACTCATGAGCCACACGTGCAATGATTTCATTCCCTTCCGTACAAGAGAAGGTGCGCACCCAGTTAATGTGTGGTTTCAGTATCTCAAGCTTACGACGGATTTGACCTTCAGACAGCTGGTCACCAGGCTTTTGCCCCTCATCGTAAGCACTGAAACAAATGCCGTGGATACCAGCTTCTAAGAGCTTTCGCGCTTCAGCTTTTAGCTGATCTGTTGTCATCGCAAGAGAAGGACCACCTGCAAGCGACATAAATTTATCTCCTCTAAAAGACATATTGATTGGTTTGGTTAGTTGTTAGGCTTCAGCGGCTTTTCTAGCGTCCAATTGGGCACGGACTTCTTTCGCATAATTCTCGTCCACTTTATAGTTCCACATCACAGCAATAGCGATGAGTGTACAGATGATAGGAAGTCCTGAGAACACCAAACGAAGACCGGTAACAGCGCCTGCTGGCTGTACCTCAGCACCACTTTGGTAATTCACCAAAGTCAGTATGAGTCCACTCAAGGCACCTGCAAAGGCGAAACCAAGCTTCACCATCCACCAGTAGATAGCACCAAATACACCTTCGCGGCGCTTGCCAGTGTTAAGCTCATCAATATCTAAAACATCTGAAGTCATCGACATCATGATGGTAAACAATCCACCAATACCAAATGAGTGGAATGGCAATGCGAACAAGAACATGTACGGCTTACCAGGGATCATCAGGAACCACAACAACGTGTATCCCACAATTGAGATTGACTGCGACAAAATAAAGGCACGCTTCTTACCTAAAGTCTTTGCCATTCGTGCGACAATTGGGATAACAATAAACGTGGTTACAATAGCTCCCACAGAACCAAACAATGTTGGCCATACGCCAGGGGCAGCACCATTAAAGAGGTGCGAGCGGATAACGAAATAAGTAAAGCTCGCTACGGTATTAAAGCCGTTGAAAATCAAAAAGGTAGCAATACAAAGCTTTCTAAACGGCGGCGAAGAAAACGCCTCCACGAAGTTTTGAGCAATCTTCCTAATACTGCCCAAAATTCCTTTGAAATCTAGAGGCTCGTAATCGTTTCTGTCCTTAGTGCTTTCCCCTTTGATGAAAACCGCTGGTGCAATGGCACATAGCGTAAAAACTACAGCTACCCAGATGGATAATGAACGCGTAGCCTCGTCTGCCGAAGGGAACCAAGCTGGATCGTACATAATAACCCAGAACCATGGTGCAATGACCCAAGCCCATTGACCGATCCATTGAGAGATGGCCATGACGCTAGTTCGCTCGTGGTAATCATCACTCATCTCGTAACCCATACTTACGTACGGCACACCGAATATGGTCAGGCCTAAATAGAACACAAATGACCAAACCATCACATAGGTGAAGTTATACATCACGCTATTTTCACGGTACAACTGCCACAACATGGCAAAGGCAAATCCCATCAGTAAGGCGCCCCAGAAAACGTATTGGCGGCGACGGCCCCACTTACTTCTGGTGTTATCTGAAATGAAGCCCATGATTGGGTCAAGAATGCTATCAAATGCACGTGGCGCAAAGAAAATTACTCCCCACATCCATCCTGGGAAGCCTAAATCTTGCACCAACACAACCATGAAAATGCTCATGGCTGCAGGAAACATTTGATTGGCCAACATACCAACACCGAAGGCGATCTTTTTTCCCATAGGGACTACGCTGGTCGTACTCATTTTATTCTGCTTTAGGTTTTGTAACAATGGTTTGAAGGGCCTGAGGCTCGATGGAAACCAATAGCTTGTCGCCATCAATCTCTAATTCAAAACTTCTCGCTTGGTCGCCTTCGTTGAAGACCACCACAGCGATGGACCCGTCTGTGTTTTGTGCCGCTGCGACCATTAAGTCTTCGTCGCTTTTTTGAGTTTCAAGAATGGTTGCGCCTGGGCGAATGAATTTACTGAAATGCTGCAAGACGTAGAACAAGGGTGTGTAGTAGACCTCATCGTTCTCAGTATCTACAATCACAGGGGCAATACACCAATTCTTTGCCCAGTTGGGTCCACCTTGGCGGTCGAGCACCATGTTCCAATCCACCCAACCTTGCACCCAGTGGTTCAAACAACCGATAATGTCGCGGGCGTACCTGTTTACTGGGGCATATTTTGGGTGTAAATAGCGGTTCTCTTCTTCGCGCCAGTAATAGCCCCAATCAGTCGCCTCCTTCTCCCAGTACCAATGATCGTTTTTCCACTCTGGCACTTGATTGTCTATACATGCTTCCGTCTGCAAAAGGAGCATTTCTGGGGCCGATTTATAGGCGTACTCGAGCTCCTCTGGGAAATAGTCATAGGTGCTTTCGTACCAGTGCACGGCCATGCCGTCGTAGTATTTCTTTGACTCCTCGTCCTTGTACATCACATCCGCCCATTCCTGTATACCTTGACGGTTTTGATCGTATCCTAGAATTTTTAAATCGCCTTTCCCGTCTTTTTCCAACTGTGGACCGAGGTGCTCATTCACAAATCGCGTCATTTCTTCTGGCGAGTAATGCATGCTCTCCCAATTACCACCATTGCCGTGCGGCTCATTTTCAACTGTGAAGCCCCAAAGGTCGATACCCTCAGCGTTGTACGCATCTACATACTTACTAAAGAACAAGGCCCAAGTGGCGTAGTATTCCTCCTTGAGTTTCCCAGCGCGCCATTCGTTGTTGTCCTTCATCCAAGGGGCAGCTGACCACGGTGAAGCAAATAATTTGAAACCGTCTTCGCTGATATCTTGTGCATCCTTAATCATTGGAATTAAATCATCCATATCCTCCTCAATGGTAAAGTGCTCCAGTTCAACGTCTCCTTCAATAGGAGTATAAGAATAGTTGCTTACCGAAAAATCACAGGAATTCATGTGTGTGCGAGTGAGGCTGTAATTAGACCCTTCTTTGGAAAAGTAGGCCTTTAAGACCTCTATTCTGTTCTCAGGACTGAGCAAATTCAGGTTGTACGCTGAAGCCTCGGTAAAGGCACCTCCGAAACCAACAATCTGTTGTTTCTTGGCATTGAGGTCCACCTTAAGGGTTGAGTGATTTTCAGTCTCGACAAAGTCATTTACTTGCTCTAAATTCTTCCCACTAGCAGAGGTTTCAAATACATTCACTTCCATAGTTGGTTCTGGGCTGCAGGCTAGTGTTATCAAGCCAATTAAAAGAGCGGGTAAGACGTTGCGTTGTATCATTCTTTAAGGAATCGGTCCTGCACGGTGGAGAAGACCTCTTTTTTGGTTCTGTCAATATTTACAATTCCCCAAAATTCTTCATTTGGAGATCCGTCGTAAGGCACACCGCTACTGTTCGGTGCCCACCCGCCAATATCTTGAATATCTGGGTTTCCTGCTTTCCACCATCCGTCAGTAAAGGAGAAAAGAGTCATTCCTTCAAATTCATTTGCCAGCGGTGTAAGCTGGTCGATAATATGTCCGACTGCTAGTGCTTGAGCGCGCTCATTCACGCCCTGCTCTAGACTGTCTTTTTTAATGGTCATGTAACTATCCGCGCCCAACTCAGAGAAGTAAAAAGGCTTATTACTCTTACTACGCCAATCGGCCACAAAAGATGCAGGAAGGTCCCAGCGGTAGACGTTAAAACCCCACATATCAAGATTTCTACCGTGGTAAAGCGCTATCGAATCTGGCACCTCACCGTGTGCCGTGGTCACCAGGTGATTCGTATCAATAGCGTGGATAGCATCTGTAGCTGATTCGAGCGTTTTGTACCAATTCATTAAATCGCCACCAAACCACTCTGGATGATAGTTGTATTCATTACCCAGCTCCCATAAGTAGATGGCAGGATGATCTTTGTACTTTCTCACGTAATCGAGGTAGGTACCAGAGTGTAGATCGTAAATACTGTCTTGATTGTACCCAAAACTGGTAATAACCTTCATGCCGCGCGCTGCAAATTTGTCCAGCACTTCTTCTTCAGCAATAGGCACATAAACGCGAACCACACCTATACCCGCCTCTTGCATCAGATCGATATCCTGGTCTAGAAATTCCCAGCTACGCTGCGTATTCCCAACACTAACAGGATGGTAGCAAATTGCCTTGAAGTGGTCCGCTTGCGCAAACTCTTCCTGAGGATTTAAGGCAGGTTCAGTAGCGCAAGACGCGATAAACACTAAAGAGAATAAAGCCTGTATTTTTTTCATCTTAACGTCTTCTTTTTGGAGCACTCACCGTCTGTAAAAGAGCAGTTGTATCACCCTCGAAAGTTTTTGTTATTCCGTTTCCACCTCTTGTCAAGCCTTCAAAAGCACCTTCATCGACCAAATCCCAAAGGCCATATTTCGCTTGGCCGTCCAAAGTGATTAATCCAAAATAATTCTCTGAACCCTCCGGATGATTCGGGTCCTTCCATTGCTCATCGAAGGCTTCAAAATAGAAACAACTAATACCTTCAGCATCCGTCCACTCACGCATTGCATTGTGATACAGTGCTTGCTTGTATTCGTCTGCCGCAAAGGAGCCATTGTTCCCGTAAAAACCCACACTAGTGCTCGACCAGCCTGTTTCACCTATATGAATAGGTTTTCCTGGTGCAATTCCATGTACATAGGCCTTCACACTCTCGTATTGACCTTGGGCATAGAACGCAGCACGTTGCATAGCCATTAAAACTCGATCATGGTCGGAGAATCCGTTAGCTTCATCCGCCGGACTCTCCCAGAAAGCGCTGTTATAATGTGTATCGTGGAAAGGATAAGTATGCATACTTACGTAATCCACGGCCATGATGAGCTCTTCTAACTCGCGCAGGTGGTAGGCTTCTTCGCCACCGCCCCATGAAGCAAAATTATCTGAAGAGGTTACCCAAAGATCTGCCGGTAATTTGCCCATGCGTTTTAGCTCTTGGAGGTAATTTACATACTTCAAGATGACTGATGGATGAACGAAATAGCTCGTTGCCCAATGCACCATAGCTTCGTTTCCTACAGCAATGATTTTGACAATATCCGGGTATTCATTGGCATAGCGGACTGCCTTTTGAATCTCACTAGTGTTGTTCTCCTCACTCTCTCTGCTGTGATCAGGAGCTTCAGTGGTCCATGCATTGTGACAATCCATCCATGCACCTAGCATTACGTACATCTCGAAGGAAGGGTCTTCCTTTTTGAGTTCACGAATGGCTTTGAGCACGTTGGGTGCATGCGGAAGCTGTAGGTTGTATGTTCTAAGCAATCGGACCCCCATAGCTGACATGATCTTCAGATCTTCTTTCAGCTCTTCGATGGTGGGCTGCTCGTCTCTCGTTTTTCCTCTGTATCCTCCGTATGAAATAGCTTGGTACTCAGGGTTGCCAAGTATTTCTCTTGCACTCTTACTCTTTGCCATAGGCTCGCTGCTTGAGGCACAAGAATTCAGCATCAGCATTGCTGCCAATGCACAATAACTTAGAATTCTTTTACCTACTCCTTTCATTCTATCTTATTTCACAACAGATACAGTGATCTGCTTGATAATTCCTGTTCTACGGAACAATTCCGAGGTCAATTCCTTGGTCAAGGCTACCCCATCAATTTGCTCAGAGCCTTCTTGTGTTTCCACGACCAGTTTCGCTTCCGAAGCTCTTTCATAAACCACCGGAACCTGACAATATGTAAAGGCCAGACCGCCAGAAGGCACTGTAACCTTGGCTACCTCATTGTTCAAATTCACGTACTCAAATACACTGTGGTTATCCAAGAACTCTTCATTGCGTAGAATTTTCGGCTCGAAACTTAGTTGGCCGTTTTTAACCGATACACCAAGCTCGCCGAATCGGCTGATTAAGTCCTCCTTAACCTGACCTGTCATTCCTGGCTGCTGTGCACCTTTACCGCCCGGTGTATGCGAGTATGGATCTGTTGGGAAGGCACCGTATAACTCTGGACTCTTGTGCGCTCCAATACCGGCCAAGATTTCGAAATAGTGATCGTACATGCGTCCAATCAATGTTCCGTCTTCGCTCTGTAATGCAGCGTTCGTGTTTTCGTAAGCCGCCAACAGGAGCTTACTCACCATGTGCCAGTAGATGGATCCCAAACCTTCGTAACCGAAGAATGTACCCGAGCGACCTGTAAACGACTTGTGGTCGAACACCTCTTCAAAGATTGCTGCTAGAAGACCTCGGTCGGCTGCCACAAGCTCTGCATATTTCCCAGGCAATGCATCTAAAGCAGCGTGTAAACTGTTCACGTTGTTAAACATGCCGTTGAAGTGGTATACGCCATTTCTGTCCTTAAGCACGACAGTTTTATCACCTGCCTCAAGAAGTGCTGCCACTAAAGTTGAAGCTTCAGCACGAGCCGTAGGAATGCAGTTTTTCGCTGTGAATCTAGGTAAGTCTTTGTTTGGATATAGAATGTAGCTATACTGGTCTTCACGGAACAATGCGCTCGCTTTCAAAGCATCCAATACATCCGCGCTCTGCGCCGCCGATAAGTACTTCGAACTCAATACCGCAACCTGACCTTCTAGCATTTCTGATAGGTAGCTCACTTTAACAGTATCGCCGTCGACAGTCATCAAATTGTACGCGTGATACAACCCGTCCTCACGCTTGTTCGCGCGAATACTTTGTTCCATATACGCTTTGGCCAATGCTGCAAAGCTGCGAATCTCTTCCGCGCCTACAGTTTCAAAACCACCCGAGAAGCCACTTTCATAAATAGCCAAGCGGTAGGCACTTGCCGGTTCGCCCAAAGCATCTAGTACTGCCTTGCGCTGAACATCATCAAAGCCCGATTCTATCAATCCTTCATTGTCCTTTAATGCGGCTACTACGCCACGGAAGAAGGTAGCTAGCTCAGCACTAAGCTTCACATCACCGTTCTCTCCCTCAAGCATGCCCTCGAAGAAACCCAAGAATCTGCGTAAGTAATACAACGTCACCATACTCACCCCGTTACCTACAAGTGCATTGTTGGCATCGTTCCATTCCGGACGCTGTGTATTCATCCAAATACCGCCTTCTGGGATAAAGTTGCTCACTTTAGCAAGGACGGTAGCGAGAATCTTCTCAATGAAATTCACCTTGTGAATCTCTGATTTACCGTTCAATAGCAAGGCACCATCTACCCCTACAGAAGCGCGACGCTCTTGAATCGCCTCTTCTTCCTTGTGGTCGAAATCAATCGTGTTCTTTGGATCCTTGAGAAGGTCTTGGTATTCCTTAATACGGTAAGGAACGTTCGCATACACGAAGTGCTCCTGTCCAAAATACTCCTTCAAGGTACCCGGATAATAAGCCTCAATGAACTCCAAGAATTTCAACAAGTAGATGATCTGGTGATCACCCCAGTACCCAATGTACGACCATGGGTTGTCCGGCTCAATTGTTTCCCAATCGAAACCGTCTTTTACCACGCGGTACGGGTTATATCCGTCAAACGTAGTTGCGTTCAAGAATTTGTGGATCATACCCTCCATAAATTCAGGGTATGAATGTGCCAGCGCTTCCCAGTTCTGGAAGATATCACGCCAGTTCCCTTGGTAATCGAGAATTTTCTCTCCCGTCACCTCATCACGCGTATTAATAGAGAATTTGTTCCAAGGACGTGAAGGATCCCCGTGACGACGGCTAAACTTCAACGGCAAATATTCTAAGGCAAGACGCTTGAAGTCTTCGTCTGGTGTAGCCTCAGCGAGAGCCTTCAATGTCTGTAGGTCAAATACATCATCTAACTGACCAATAATGCCTGATGTACGAGCATATACTTGCTTGTTCGCCTTGGCCATGTATTTGTCAAAATCGGCCTTTTCAATATTGTAGTTATCATCGAAAATCCCACCACGCATGATGTTGAACATGGTATTTGCGAAATGACGAATGTTGAGCAATCTGTCGTTCGTAAGCTGCAAACCGTCTGAAGCCGCAACCAATTCTACTAAATGCTTAGACCCCGCTTCAACATCAGCGAATACCTCAGCTTTCAATGTTGTTGGATCGCTTAGCGCAGCCATAAGATCAGCCACTTCTACAGGTCCTTTATTTACATCTGCAACAATGCTCCAAGCTTCAGAGGCGCCGGCTCCTAGAACCACCTCGTCGCATACAAAGTACGCGCCGCGTTCTGCTTTAACATCTATCTCCTCGGTAGGAACGGCTCCTTTGCGGAACGCATCAAGCTGCTTTGAACACAACAGTTTTGTTGAATTTGGACGATCAAGCGACCAGGCAACGTTAACACGCAACGCCTCACTAGGCTCTGCCTTATCTACGATTACTGCACTCAGAGAGAACAAGCCAAGTCCACTTTCCTTCTCTAGCTCACATTTTTTGTAAGCATCTACAAGGTTGGAAGATGCTTGCTGCAAGGCTGTCTCCACGCCGTAAGGCATCAAATTCTGAAGACCGTCTGCAAAACGCACGCGCACAGCATCAGCACCGAGATTCATTAACTCAGATTTACGAACGTAGCCGTATTTATCGCTCGAATTCCAATCGTAGGTAAACGATAAGCCCAAATCATGGTTGATTTCTTCAAAGCGAATCTTGTTACCGTAGGCATTCTTGTACAGGTTTCTGCTCACCTTGTACACTCCATCGTACTTCGATGAAAACGGCTCCCAAAGGCTTACTTTGTCGCCTCGCTCTACCAAGCAAATCGTTTTTGAGCCGGTAAATTCTGCGCTCTCTGTAATCTTATCGTCCGTGTAGTAGGGAAACAATGCGAATTCGCTGTTTTTTCTACCTGCAGATAATCCACCAGTGCTCGAAAGGAACATCCAGTGATTGGAATCGCTAACGATGCTCATGAAGAACGGACGCATGGCATCGTAGTTGGAAATTTTATAGTAAGATTCAGCGTCAATTTTGACTTCCTCTCCTTTGACCACAACGTCGTGGCCTTGCATCAGTTGATCGCCTAGAAAAATAATTTTCTCTTCTTTCATAGTGTTTGTTATACCCCCTATTTCAGGACATGTTTCATTTTAACGGGTTAGTGATACACTTAATCTGGCTCAGGCTCAGCATCTTTTCTGGGCCAATTCAATTCAAGGCATTCTCACGGCCTGAGTTGAGCCCTAAATGCCAGTATTTTTGGCATGTCAAGGCATAATTTCCCCTAAAAATTTGCTTAAACAAGTATAAAAACTAGAATTGACCTGCAATCCGGACAATTGCAGGACAAAACAAATTTCTACATTTTATGCTCCAGAGTGCCCTTTAATACTACCTAGACTAGTGTATCTTCACCTATATCAACATCTTGGACCATGAACAAAGCCTTAACAATAACCCTCATCCTTTCATTCACATATCTCCTACCCTCAAGACTAAGTGCACAATGCGGTCAAAACTACGATCGAGATGTTCGCCAGATAGTGAGGTCCGTAGAGAAGCTACCTCACGAAAAAACAAGGATTGTTTTTGCCGGAAGCTCCACCTTTAGGTTATGGGACAACATGGCTGAAAGTTTCCCGGAATATGAGGTGGTCAACGCCGGCATCGGAGGTTCTTGTTTCGATGATCTTTACCGTTATAAAGAAGGGCTTATTTCAGGTACCGAGCCAGATATCCTCGTCATCTACGAAGGAGATAATGATATCCTACACACAGAGGAAAATAGCAAGCAAAGAGAAGTATTTACTATTCACTCGGATGCTTGGAAACTTATGAATTGGATCCAGCATACACACCCTGATCTCCCAGTGTTCATTCTTTCACCAAAACCGTCTCCTTCGAGATGGGAGCATCTAGCTAGATACAAGGCACTAAACAGCCGACTTAAAGAGGGAGCAGAAGCATACAGCTATCACTTCATGGATTGCTGGCCGTGGCTCACCGACAATAACGGACAAGTCGACTCCAATCTTTTCATCTCTGACATGCTTCATCTAAATTCCGAGGGAAATGGACGACTAGGCTATCATATTTCGGAAATAATTCGCAACGCTCACCCCGAAGAAAAAACACTTAATGTATTTATTGACCAATGGCACCTAGCCGCTGCTACGGCAGATTCGGCCAGTTATTTCGGAGCCTTTTATAATGATGAAAGCATCTTCCAAGGCACCGACGGCGGTGAGTATTGGACCGCCGGAAAGTTTAAAGCGTGGGCAGCGCCTTATTTCCGACGAGAAAGCGCTTGGACCTTCGAGGCCTTCGAACGCCATTGGTACAGAAAGGGAAACACGCTATGGTTCAATGAACGGTTAGATTCACCGCACATGGGCAAATGCCGCGGTGTTGGCGTTGTACGCGCCACAAGTGATGGCTTGAAAATAGACCATTATAGCTTGAGCTTTGAAGTTCCGAATGAAGTTGTAGGAGAGTTAGTTCCATTAGCCACACCACAGCGCATAGAGCTATTGAAATACCAACAAGAATTGGACGATTTTTATACCGATTCCACAACCAGTCCTTTAACCCCTGAAGAACGGGCCGCCTTCCACGGACATGAATTCTTTAGCTATAATCCGGAGATGGCCGTTGAGGCGAACATTGAAGTGCTCGAAAATGAAGCGTGGTTCGATATGGCCACTAGCTCAGGCGTGAGTAGAGAGTACCGCCGCTATGCCAGGGCCACTTTCGAGGTGCGCGGACAAACTTTGGAATTGTTCCTCTACCAAAGCAAAAGGTTGATGGCCATGGAAGAATATCAGGACCACCTGTTCCTTCCTTTCATGGATAAAACTACGGGGGTGAGCACCTACGGCACGGGCCGATTCATGGACATCACCAAACCCGAGGGAAGCACGATGATCTTAGATTTTAACTACGCATACAACCCCTATTGCGCTTACACGGACGGGTACTCATGTCCCATCACACCTCAAGAAAACTACATCAACATTGAAATAAACGCAGGAATCAAGGGACCGGAAGGGCATTAACAGCCCACAGTCCGGTCTTTGTCTATTTCAGAGTTCTGACTGGTAGCTTATATTGCAGCAAACACACATCACATGAAACGAATTGTATCCCTATTTCTTCTCACGCTCTCCCTGCCTGTAAATGCGCAGGTCTTTGACACCCTCGTTTGGGCCGATGAATTCGACGTAGACGGACCGCTAGACACTGCGAAATGGTGGCACCAAACTATCCTGCCAAACAATGGACAAAGCTGGTGGAACGGGGAAATCCAACATTATACCAATAGAGACACCAATTCATATTGCGACAGCGGCTTCATGTATTTAACCGCTAGAAAGGAAACCTTCACTGACCAGAATGTCACCAAAGACTACACCTCAGCGAGACTAAATTCAAAGTTTGCTTTTACCTACGGAAGAGTTGAAGTGCGTGCTCAAATGCCTACCGGTGCGGGAACATGGCCTGCCATATGGATGCTTGGTCAAAATATTTATGAGATAGGCGCGTGGTGGAACCTTCAAGGATATGCAACGACCGGTTGGCCGGCATGTGGCGAGATTGATATCATGGAGCACTGGGGTACAAACCAGAATTGGATCCAAAGTGCGATGCATACGCCGTCAAGTTTCGGAAACACCCAAAACAAAGGAGGAAGACTCATCTCTGGGGTGAGTGATAATATGCATACCTACGCACTAGAGTGGACGCCAACTAAAATGGTCTTTAGCGTTGATAGCATCGTTCACTACACCTACGAACCTGCTACAAGGGACGCCAATACATGGCCCTTTGACAATCCACAATATATTTTGATGAACATCGCCATTCAGTCAAGCATTGATACAGCTTTTACCGAAAGCCCAATGATTGTAGACTATATCCGCATATACCAAAGCAGTACGTTATCTAACGAGGAATTAGAGCAAGGAAGTATTGAGATTTATCCTAATCCAGCTCAAGATGTAATTAACATTCGTCAACCGTGGAATAAGGCAAAGGCAAGACTATACACTATCAACGGAGAATTAGTCGCTGAGAAAGATCTTGAATTTGGAAATGCCACGATGGATATTTCAACATTACCTACGGGCACCTATATCTGTAGAGTGAAGAACGAAGAATCTGGCTTATTCGCAGAAGAGAAAATTCTAAAGTCGAACTAAACCCACCTGCGCATAAAAAAAGCCTTGATGCTGGGCATCAAGGCTTTCCTTGTAGCGGAGGCAGGATTGCCAACCTTGCTCCGCAAGGATTGGCGGACCTGTAGGGGGTGCTGAACAATGAAAAGAAAACCTTCGAGCGCATAGCGCTCGTTGTCTTTTTTATGCCATGCACTTTTGTGCGAGCACAAGTGCGGGCATAAAAAAAGCCCTGATGCTGGGCATCAAGGCTTTTCCTTGTAGCGGAGGCAGGACTCGAACCTACGACCTTCGGGTTATGAGCCCGACGAGCTACCAACTGCTCCACTCCGCGCTAGAGTGGGGCAAATATAGGTTGAGAATTAGAACTGCGCAACCTTTAGGCTAAGCGATTAAAGAAGAAAATTGGTCCTCAAGAGCCGATGAACCTCTTTCAATCTCATTTCTAGTCAATTGCTTTTTGATCTGTCCCTTACTTAAAAAGATACATTCAGAACAAAGCTCCACGACTTCCTGCATGATGTGGGTAGAAAACAAGACCGTTTTCTCTTGAGCAACTTCCCGAAGAAGTGCACGGATTTCTACTAATTGTGCCGGATCTAAGCCCGTGGTAGGCTCATCAAGAATCAAAATATCTGGGTCGGGAATAAGCGCCGCAGCAAGCCCTACACGTTGGCGATATCCTTTAGATAGCGCTCCAATCTTTTTGTGCTGCTCTGGACCTAAGACGACCATATCAATGACTTGGCTCACTCTGGATTTTTCTACTTTATAGATGGAAGCGACATATTCGAGGTACTCCTTGATGTACAATTCTAAATATTGGGGATTGTGTTCGGGCAGGTACCCTAATACACGTTGCACCTTCAGGGGTTCTTTAAGTACGTCCACACCGTTGACCGTCACGCTTCCTGCATCCGGAATGACAGATCCTGTGATGATCTTCATGAGGGTACTTTTACCGGCACCATTTGGGCCTAGAAGACCTGTGATTTGGCCCGATTTTATTTCAAGGCTCACATCATCTAGCGCTTTCTGGCTGCCGTAGGATTTGGTGAGATTTTCAATAACTATACTCATGATTTAATCCCCATTAAGTCTAGGAAGAATGCATATTCCATAGCGGTCTCTTTGAGCGCTTCGAATCGGCCCGAAGCACCGCCGTGACCCGTCTCCATATTACAATACATGAGCAAAACCTCATCCTTGTTGGTACGCTTTTTACGCAGGCGCGCGATCCACTTCGCCGGCTCCCAATACTGCACTTGGCTGTCATGCAAGCCAGTAGTGATAAGCAGCGCAGGATAATCTTGCGCCTTTACTTGATCGTAAGGACTGTAGGAAAGCATGTAGTCGTAACTGTCTTTGTTCTTTGGGTTTCCCCATTCGTCGAACTCTCCAGTAGTAAGCGGGATCGATTCATCCAACATCGTCGTCACCACATCCACAAACGGAACCGCAGCGATCACTCCTCGGAACAAATCTGGACGCATATTTACTACAGCACCCATCAATAAACCGCCGGCAGAACCGCCCATGGCCATAAGCGTTTCCGGCGTTGCATATCCCTGCTCTACGAGCGCATCGCCACAAGCAATAAAGTCAGTGAAGGTGTTGATCTTATTGAACATCTTACCGTCCTCGTACCACGGTCTGCCCATGTACTGCGAACCGCGGATGTGTGCAATGGCGTATACAAAGCCTCGATCCAACAGACTCAGACGTACCGTAGAGAATGAAGGATCAATAGTATAACCATAAGATCCGTAGCCATAGAGCAATGTTGGATTAGGACCATCCTTGCGGATTAAATCCTTTCTATAAACTATAGACATGGCCACTTTCTTGCCGTCATCAGCGGTAGCCCATATGCGCTTGGTTTCATATTTCGACTTGTCATAGCCACCCAACACCTCCTGCTCCTTGCGAACCGTTTTCTCACCTGTGGCAAAATCATAGTCAATTACACTACCCGGAGTGGTTAGCGAAGTGTAGCCGTAGCGCAGGTGCTTCTGGTCGAAGCTAGGGTTGTTGCCCACATAGGCAGTATAAGTTTCCTCCTCGAAAGGCAGGTAATAAGCCTCACCGCCCCAAGGTTGTATACGAATGCGAACCAAGCCGTTTGAACGCTCCTCGGTAACAAGATACTCTTCAAACAGCTCCATATCTGTGAAAAGCACATTCTCATCGTGTGGAAGCACATCGGTCCAATTCTCTTTTGACGGCGCCTCTACCGGTGCCTTCATCAACTTAAAATTAGTCGCCTCATCCGCATTAGTACGGATGTAAAAATGATCCCCAAAGTGACTAGTGCTGTACTCAAGACCACGCTCACGGGGCTGAATGATCTGAAACTCCCCTGTTGGGTTATCGGCGGCTAAAAATCTGTGTTCGTCCGCCATTGTCGAGGACGAACCAATCATTAAATATTTACGGCTCTTGCTCTTGTATACAAAACAAGTGAAGGTCTCGTCTTCTTCTTCAAAAATGAGCTCATGTGATCCACTTTGCGCATCCCAACGCTTGATTTTATTGCTGCGAAGCGTCTCTAAATCCTTTACTGTGTAGAACAAGTAATTACCGTCCGCACTCCAAGTAGACCCCCCAGTACACTCGTTTTCCGTTACAATGTCAATGGCACCCGTAACTAAATCCTTAGTATAGATGGTGTAAATACGACGACTGACTGTATCTACCCCGAAGGCAATCTTTTGGTTGTTCGGATGTATCGCTAAACCGGCAACCTGATAATACGAATGACCTTCGGCCAATTCATTCACGTTCAGCAACACCTCTTCTTCAGCTTCCAAAGAACCTTTCTTACGACAATAGAGCGGGTACTCCTTTTCACCTTCAAATCGCGTGTAGTAGTAATAGCCGTCCAACAGGTACGGCACCGAGCTGTCGTCTTTTTTGATTCGACCCACGATTTCCTCATAGAGTCGCTCTTGAAGCTTCTCTGTGCCCTTCATGATTTGCTCACGGTAGGCATTCTCCTGATTCAAATAGTCAATGACCTCTGGATTCTCGCGATCACGCATCCAGTAATACTCGTCATTGCGGGTATCGCCGTGAATGGTCATTTCGTGAGCTACCTCTTTTGCAATAGGCTCACCAGTGTTCGGGGTTTCATTCATGGTACATTGTGTCATAAAGGCTACAAAACTAAGGCCAAGTATTACCTTTTGTTGCATGGGAAGGGTTATTTTAGAGACTCACTTAAGGCCTATGAAATTACTGAATTCCAACTATAACAGCACACTTCTTCTAATTGTGCTAAGCCTAACCATTATGAGTTGTTCCAAACCGATAAGAAAAGTAGATTTCCAAGGTCATCGAGGTGCCCGAGGATTGTATCCAGAAAACAGCTTGGCAGGATTTGAATATGCCTTGAGCATAGAGGAAGTGACCACGCTAGAACTGGACATTGTCGTGAGTGCGGACAAGAACCTGATCATCTCCCACGAGCCTTGGCTCAATCCTGAGATTTGCACGTTAGACTCGGCAGTAATCGCTGACAATCCGATGGCATACAACCTTTATCAGATGACTACAGAGGAAATTCAGGCGTTCGATTGTGGAAGCAAGGGTAACCCAAGATTTCCTGAGCAGAAGGCCATGGCGACTTACAAGCCGGCATTGAGTGAACTGTTCAACATGCTCAGTCGCACGGGCAACTGGCGCAAACTGAACATTGAGACAAAATCTAGACCTATTGGAGACGGTGTATACCACCCAAAGCCCAAGGAATTTGCACGGCTCATCGCAACCTTTCTAGAACGCTACGATGCTTTAAATCCAGACTTTAATTTGTACGATTTAGTGACAATACAGAGCTTTGATGTCCGCACCCTCCAAGAGCTGCGAAAGCTGCACACCGGAGTTAAACTATGCCTGCTTACTGAAGATGAAACCGATCCTGCAGCGGCCATGGACAAGCTAGGATTCCCTGCGGATGTGTACAGTCCAAATTTTCAAACGGTCACTCCTGAGATTGTGAATTGGTGCCACTTTAGACGCATTGATATCATCCCCTGGACGGTAAATGAAGTCGCGGATATGCAGCGATTGCTCGATATGGGTGTCGATGGATTGATCTCCGACTACCCCAATAAGTACAAGGAACTGGTCTATTAATTCACACCTGCCTGAGCCTTGGCTCGCTGGATGCGCATCACGCCTTGACGAGAACCCTCATGATCAGGGTTATAACTCAACGCCTCACGATAGTCATTTTCAGCATTTGGCATATCACCTAAAAGCTCATAGCTGTAACCGCGGCCGTATAATGCTCTGTGGTTGATTGGCTGGATGGCCAACGCTTGATTAAAGTAGCCAATAGCTTCCCGCGGCAGCTGCAACTGAAGGTGGATGTATCCAAGATTAAAGAAGCTTTCAAGATCTGCTGGGTCCAATTTTGTACAGGTCGTAAAATCTTCCAAGGCACCGTTCCAATCCTGCTGACCTAGATAAAACATCCCTCTATTGTAAAAACTCAGCTTGTTTTCAGGATCCAATTCAATCAACCTATTGAAATAGGCCAATGCCAATGGGTTGCCCTGAGCGCTATAAAGCACCCCACACATATCGATAGCCTCCACATAATCTGGCGCAATATCAATGGCCTTCTGAAACCATTGCAACGCACGTGCTGTATCTCCAATAGCATCCCTCATCAATAAGCCCTTCAAGAAATGTGCTTCGGGATTCTGAGGCTCTAGGTTGAGCACGATATCTACAAGCTCCGCACTTTTCTCAAATTCTGTAACCACATGATAGAGCTGCGCCATTTTAAGACGACAGGGCACATATTCCGGATCCAGACGCATACACTTTTGCCATGCGTCCCTGCTCTCACGCGTTTTGTTTGAAGCAAACCCTAAATCTCCCAAAATCTCCAAGGCTCCTACTCTATTGCTATCCGCTGCTAGAACTGCATTAATATCTGCTTGTGCATAGGCAAGGTTTCGAGCACCTAGATACAGGCGCGCTCTAGATTCAAGTACTTCAATGTCATTCGGATTCTCTACGATCAAAGCATTCAAACTGTCTAATGCAGTCCGGCCTTTGTTCACCGGAGCCAATTCCTCCTTAGGAGCTTCCAAAGTAGCAGGCTCTTGCTCTTGCGGCTCACTACAGCTGTAGGTCATTCCAAAGGCAAGGACAAAAAGGGCGGCAGATCGTAGTTGGGTCATTTTCATATTTCAAAAATGAGGCAAAAAAAAAGCCCCGCCAAGTGGCGGGGCTGTGAATCAAATAAAATTGACTCTTAGAAGTTGTAACGCAATGTAGCGTTCCACGTACGACCGAAACCGAACCATACAGAGTTTGCAGTGTGTACGCCGTTCCAAGTTGGATCGCCTTCACCTGCGTGAATGTTGGTGTTAGATTCAGCAATGTATACTGTGTTCAACAAGTTGTTCACGTTGAAGCGGAATGAAGCGCTGTTACCGAACAAATCGAAACGAGTAGTAACACCCATATCAATTAGGTTGTACGAAGGAAGCTTCAATGCACCGTTGTTGTCTTCGTTTTTAAAGTCAGAATCTACAACACCCCAATCAGCGTATAGACCGTCAACGTAACGGAAGTTCATATCCAAGCTTGTCTTCTTACCTACTTTGTAATCAGCGTTCAATACGGCAGTAGTTTGAGCTGCATCACCTACGCGAGCACCTTCTACGTAAAGTACACCTGTACCAATCTCGTTTTGGTTGTCGTCAAACAAAACAGATTCGAAGTTCTTAGTGTATCTCCAGTCACCCAAAGACAACATACCCTTAACTGTCAAGTTGTTTGTAGCGAAGTAAGTACCTTCAAATTCGATACCGTTGTGTTGTACGTCGATATCACGGAACTGTGCAGTACCTTCTGCACCGTTCGCGTTCAAGAAAGACTGAGAGATGAAACGGTTACCCCAGTTAGTAGCGTAAGCGTTCACGTTCAATACCAAGTTGCTCGTACGGTAACCGTAACCCAATTCGAATGAAATGATTTCTTCGTTCTGTAGGTCAGGGTTTACATCGTTACGGTAACCTGGGAATACACCGTCGAAGTTTGCTTGACGTGAAATGTAACCAGCGTTAGCAAATACGTTAGATTGGTCGTCGATGTTGAAGTTAGCACCACCTTTCGCGTAACCACCTAGTTGGCTAACTACGTCAGAAATAGGGTTGTTTGCTTGATCAAAGTAATCGATACGTTGGAAGCTCTGGTTACTTACACCAGCTTGAACTACTGCAGTCAAACGACCGTTGTCGTTGTATTCAGCCATACCGTTCAAACCTTGCCATCCTACTTTACCGATGTTGTAGTAATCGATTTTTGGACCAGCCAAACCAGTATTGTTAAATGGTGAAGCTTCGATAGTCGTGTTTACGATACGACCGTTCTCGTTGTCGTTACCCGTTGAGTAGTATCCGTCAAGACCCATCAAGTTGTTCATTGCACGGTAGTGGTAACCAGTGTAGTTACGAAGATCTACACCGATAGAGTAAGTCATCTTACCTTGAGTGATCTCCAAGTTAGAGATAGCACCAATCCAGTTGTGCGAGTTCATAGAAGCACGACGTACCATTACAGCACGGTTTACATTGCTATCACGGAAACCGTTTGAACCGATCAATTGACCGTTGAAATCTGAGATCTCACCAGTGTAAGGATCAGTTGTGCTTTGGTTCAAAGCAACAACGTTATCGTAGTTGATAGTACCATCAGCATTACGAGAAGCAATACCAGTGCTATCCTCGTACCAGTGCTCGTACAAGTCCTTACGGTAAGGAAGAACGTTCATATCGCTGTTGCGGAAGTAGTTACCACGTGGACCAGTACCACCACCACGACCCGCAGAGCCGTAGAAAGAAGTAGCCAATTTTACGTTCTCAGCGATATCCCAATCCCAGTTGAACGTAGCTAGCGGTTTGTTGTAGAAGTTACGACGCATAGAGAATTCTTCGCCGTTCAAAGTACCACCGTTTGTGTTCCAACGACGGTTGATATCGCCACCGTCACCTTTGAAACCGTTATCAGCAGTAAAGTGCTGGTAGTCGCGGATACTCACCCACACATCACGTTGGTGGTGCCATTGACCTGCACCAATGATGCTCAAGTTCATGCTGTGGTCAGAACCTTCTGGGTTATATCCTACAGCTGCGAAGTAGTTGTATCCTTCACCTTGAGTTTGGTTGATGTAACCGTTACCCATCCAACGAGAGATAAGTACAGAAGAAGCCCAACCGTTAGCATCCTTACCAGAGTTGTAAGAAGCAGTTGTTTTGAAGTAACCGTCGTTACCAGCAGATTGAGCGAAAGATCCACCCTGCTTCAACTCAGCAGCTTTTGTGAAGATACTTACAGTACCACCCACAGAAGGAACTGCCAAACGTGAAGCACCAAGACCACGCTGAATCTGGATACCTGAAGCTACGTCAGATAGACCTTGCCAGTTTGACCAGTATACCCAACCGTTCTCCATATCGTTAACAGGCTGACCGTTGATCAAGAAAGAAGTGTTGCGCTGATCGAAACCACGAAGAGATAGACGTGAATCTCCGTATCCACCACCTTGCTTAGTAGCGTAAACACCAGGAGTGTTGTTCATTACCTCAACGAATTCGAGGTTACCTACCTTTAGAGAAATCTCTGCAGGTGAGATAGTAGAGACAGCGATTGGAGTCTCACGCTCCTTAGCGATGTCAATTACGTTAGAAGTTACCGTGATCTCGTCCAACATGTTGAACAAAGAATCAGCTGCAGCTTCTTGAGCATATGCAGATACACCTGTGAACAATGCACCTACAATTAATAAAGCCTTTTTCATTGTTTGTTTTTGAAATGGTTATTCAGCCACAAATTTAACAAGGCTTTCACCTTTGCCCTTTTCGGTATGTTAAGTTTATATGAACACGTTAATAACAAAAGGCGCTGGAAATCAGCGCCTTTTGAGTTTTCTATGTATTAAATACTACGTTATTCTTTCTCTGATAACGCCGCTTTTATCTTAGCTTCTACCTCCTCAGCGAGCTCAGGGTTATCAATGAAAAGCTGCTTCACAGTATCACGACCTTGCCCCAAACGGGTTTCACCGTAGCTGAACCAAGAACCACTTTTCGTTAAGATATCATGAAGAACACCCAGATCAATAAGCTCTCCTGCTTTCGAGATTCCTTGACCGTACATGATGTCGAACTCTGCCAAACGGAATGGAGGAGCTACTTTGTTTTTAACCACCTTCACTCTTGTTCGGTTACCGATTACTCTATCACCGTCTTTGATTTGAGTTGAACGACGAATGTCAATACGTACAGAGCTGTAGAATTTCAATGCATTACCACCGGTTGTCGTCTCAGGGTTTCCGAACATCACACCAATCTTCTCACGCAACTGGTTAATGAAAATACAGGTACAATTTGTTTTGCTAATGGTACCGGTAAGCTTTCTAAGTGCTTGGGACATCAAACGTGCTTGCAGACCTACACGTGCATCGCCCATCTCACCTTCAATCTCAGCCTTTGGGGTTAGCGCAGCCACAGAATCAATGATAAGGATATCAATAGCGCCTGAACGGACAAGGTTATCAGCAATTTCTAGAGCCTGCTCACCGTTATCTGGCTGAGAGACGATAAGCTCATCTGTATTTACTCCTAATTTTTCAGCATAAAAACGGTCAAAAGCATGCTCTGCATCAATGAAGGCAGCAATACCTCCTTTGCGCTGACATTCGGCAATGGCGTGGAGAGTCAATGTTGTTTTACCAGAACTCTCAGGCCCATAGATTTCAACCACACGACCTGTAGGGTAGCCACCTACACCTAGCGCGACATCGAGCGTCAATGACCCAGTAGGAATAGAATCTACTTCTATAACCGGCGCGTCGCCCATTTTCATTACTGTTCCTTTACCGTAGGCCTTGTCCATACGGTCCATCGTGAGTTTCAGTGCCTTTAATTTGGCGTCTTTGTCTGCGCTCATAATCTTAGAATGCTAAAAATATTAGAATTTGTACAAATGTAGGACTTTGATTCAAACTGCAAAGCCTTTCTAATAATTTATGGCAAGAATTTTAATTTTCGAAAAGCGCGAGGACCTGCTCAGTCGCTTCTTTGGTTTTTACTTTTTCTAAAACTTGTTCGATTACACCCTCCTCGTTGATCACATACGTGTGTCTATAGATACCTTCATATTCCTTGCCCATGAACTTCTTCCAGCCCCAAGCTTCGAAGGCCATTATGATTGATTTTTCTTCATCGGCAATAAGATTGTAATTGAGTTCTTGCTTTACAGCAAAATTGCTCTGACGCTTGACTGAATCCGCGCTCACGCCTACAACCTCGAATCCTTTCGCCGCTAAATCTGCGTAGTTATCGCGAAAGTTACAGGCCTCTACTGTACACCCTGGAGTGCTCGCTTTTGGGTAGAAGAAAAGGATGACTTTCTTGCCTAGGAACTGCTCTGAAGAGATGGTTTCTCCGTTTTGATTTACACCGCTCCATGCCGGTGCTTTTTGTCCAATTTTTAATGCCATTGTGAATTGATTTTATTTCTCAACAACTCGAAGTTAGCTTTGTTTTGTTCCTTAGAACCCTTGTTAGCAATAAATAGTTTTCCACATGACTAAAGCAGAAAAAGTACAATACGTCGTCGATGAACTGGAACGATTGTATCCTGAAACTCCGGTGCCGTTGGACCATAAAGACCCCTTTACGCTGCTCGTTGCAGTGGTACTAAGTGCGCAGTGTACTGACGAGCGTGTGAATCAGATTACGCCCAAGCTCTTCGCCGTGGCAGATAATCCATATGATATGGCTAAAATGACTGTGGAGGAGATTGCTGCGATCATTCGTCCATGTGGTCTAGTACCAATGAAGAGCAAAGGCATCCACGCCTTCTCGAATACTATTGTTAATGAATACAACGGAGAAGTACCAGCGAGTTTTGAAGCCTTGGAAGCCATGCCCAGTGTTGGTCACAAAACCGCTAGCGTAGTAATGAGTCAAGCTTTTGGGGTGCCTGCATTCCCTGTAGACACGCATATTCAGCGTTTGATGTTCCGTTGGGGATTTTCTAACGGTAAATCGGTAGATCAGACCGAGAAAGATGCCAAGCGATTGTTTGCTCGAGAACTTTGGAATAAGCTACACCTACAGATCATTTTCTATGGCCGCGAGTACAGCCCGGCGAGGGGGTGGGATTTGGAAAAGGACTATATCACAAGTAGAATTGGCCGCAGAAGTGAGATCAATAAGTGGGAAGCAGAGCAGGAAAGAAAAGCTAAAAAGGCCGGGGCTAAAAAAGCTCGCCGATAGTTGTTATTTTTGGGCTGCATTAAAAGAAATTGACCTTTATGGGACGCGCATTTGAATTTAGAAAAGAACGCAAGTTTAAGCGTTGGGCAGGGATGGCGAAGACCTTCTCGAGAATAAGTAAGGATATTATCATGGCCGTAAAAGAAGGCGGTGATAACCCGGATTCTAACTACCGCCTGCGTATGCTTCTTCAAAATGCCAAGGCTGCCAACATGCCGAAGGACAATGTCGAGCGTGCCATTAAAAAGGCTATGTCTAAAGACCAAAGCGATTACAAGACCATTATCTATGAAGGATACGGTCAGCACGGTATCGCTGTTTTGGTCGAGACTGCGACAGACAACAACACGCGTACCGTTGCCAATGTGCGTTCGTACTTTAATAAGTGTGACGGCTCACTAGGGACATCAGGTTCAGTGGAGTTCATGTTCGAACATAAGTGCCACGTGAAAATTGCTGCTGGCGATATCGACGTGGAAGAGCTCGAATTTGAGATGATTGACCACGGCGCCGAAGATGTGTTTAAGGACACTGAAGAGAAAGACGGCGAAGAAACTGAAATCATCATGATCTATGGCCAATTCGCGGATTACGGAAACATCGCTAAAGGTTTAGAGGAATTGGGCCACGAGATCGTAGAATCTGGCTTTGAGTATATCCCAACCACAACGAAAGAGCTGGACGAGGCACAAACCAAGGACATCGAAAAACTCATTGAGAAATTAGAAGAGGACGACGATGTGCAGAATGTGTACACGACAATGCGTTAATCGCACTGCATTTTAATATAAGAAACGCTCGGGCCTTGCTCGGGCGTTTTTGTTTATATAAACTGAGCTCTAGGCACGTTTCAAGGCTGCGCCGCCGGCGAGCTAAAGCATAAAAAAGCCGCCCGATGGGCGGCTTTTTTTAGTCATTAAGCTGAAATTTTCCGCAGCGAACTTCGCTCGATCTGCGCCTTCGCATATTCTTTGGTAATGTGTAAGGTCTTCTCCTCCATCCCAGGTGCATCAAACATATGATCCGTGAGAATGGCCTCACAAACACTGCGCAATCCACGAGCACCTAGACTATAGTCGAGTGCGACCTCAACAATGTAATCATAGACCTCTTCGTCGAAAGTCAGATCTATCTCATCCATGTGGAAGAGGTGCTGGTACTGCTTGATCAATGCATTCTTCGGCAAAGTCAAAATGGCGCGCAGGGCCTTCTTATCCAATGGAGACATGAAGGTCACGATAGGCATACGACCGATGAGCTCAGGGATGAGCCCAAAGCTCTTCAAATCTGAAGGGGTGATGTAACTCAATACCTCGTCCTCTTCTACGTGCTGACGACTTTCCTTAGAATAACCCAGCGTTGCCGAATTTAGGCGTGAACCAATCTTCTTTTCAATCCCCACGAAGGCGCCTCCTGCAATGAAGAGGATGTTCGTGGTATCCACTTCGATGTACTTTTGGTCGGGGTGCTTACGACCACCTTTTGGCGGTACATTCACTTTGGAGCCTTCAAGTAGTTTAAGTAGACCTTGCTGAACACCTTCCCCACTCACATCACGAGTGATGGACGGGTTATCACCTTTGCGAGCAATCTTATCAATCTCATCGATAAATACGATACCCACCTGAGCACGATTCAAATCATAATCGGCCGCCTGTAATAAACGCGTCAAAATGCTTTCAACGTCTTCACCCACGTACCCTGCTTCTGTCAAGACCGTCGCATCAACGATGGTGAAAGGCACATTGAGCATCTTCGCGATAGTACGCGCTAGAAGGGTCTTACCTGTACCTGTATTTCCTACAAGAACAATGTTTGACTTATCCACCTCTGGCGCATCCGGAAGTGGCACTAGACCAATACGCTTGTAATGGTTGTACACTGCTACAGCGAGGGTGCGCTTGGCCGGTTCCTGACCAATAATATATTCGTCGAGGTGCTCTTTGATTTGCCTTGGCGTAAAATCAAATTCAGGCTTAGCAGCGACATCCAATGGATTCGTTTGCGGTTTTTCGCCCAATTCAGCATGAAGGATTCCACCCGCTTGGCCAACACAACGGTCACAGATGTGGGCATCCACACCAGCAATCATCATCTCCGCCTCATCCTTACTGCGACCGCAGAAGGAACAGTGGATATTTTTATCCTCGCTCATTATCTAGCTTGATTCTTACCTAGCAAAATTTCATCCACCATACCGTAGGCCTTCGCTTCTTCCGAAGTCATCCAGTAATCGCGGTCAGAATCTGCCTCTACTTTATCGAAAGGCTGACCACTGTGGTGAGAAATGATTGAATACAACTCCTTCTTCAGTTTAAGGATCTCTTGCAAGGTGATCTCCATATCTGAAGCTTGTCCCTGAGCACCGCCCATAGGCTGGTGAATCATGATACGGCTGTGCTTCAATGCCGAACGCTTGCCCTCTGCACCTGCACACATAAGTACAGCACCCATTGAAGCCGCCATACCCGTACAGATAGTAGCAACGTCTGGGTTGACTACCTGCATGGTATCATAAATACCAAGGCCTGCATATACAGAACCGCCTGGCGAGTTGATGTAAATCTGAATGTCTTTCTTCGCATCAGCACTCTCCAAAAAGAGCAACTGCGCTTGAACGATGTTGGCTACTTGATCGTTGATGCCCGTTCCCAAGAAGATGATGCGGTCCATCATCAAACGCGAGAATACGTCCATCTGTGCAACATTCATTTGACGTTCCTCTATAATGTAAGGAGTCAAAGATGCGTCTACGTACTGATCAACATACATGCTCTGAATACCGGCATGCTGGGTAGCGTACTTTTTAAATTCTTTTCCTAAGTCCATGTATCAAAGTTGGTTTGAGGGTTAAGGCTTAAATCTTAGATTTTGTTCTAAGTTATGCCTTTTCCGTGACCAATTTGATGAATTCATCATAAGTCACCTCTTTCTCCTCAACTTTGAAAGATTCTTTGTAGTGTGCGAGAAGCTTCGCATTGTATACTTGGTCGCTGATACGACGAACTTCTTCCTCATTTTTCAGTGCATTCTCAGCAATGCCTTTCAACATTTCGTCGTCCATCACTTGCTGACCGTACTGTTGGAACTGAGCTTTCACCATACCTACGGTGTGGTCGAGAAGATCCTCGCGGCTTACCTTGATTTCAGCAGCTGTGATCACTGCATTCTCGATCAATTGGTAACGCAAACCTTTTTCTGTTTTTTCCCAATCAGCCTCTACCTCTTCAGCAGTCAATGGCTTCTCACCTGAAGTCTGCATCCACTTTTTCAAGAATGCGATAGGTAGGTCAAATTTGGTTTTATCAAGCAAGTACTCTGCAACGTTGTTCAAGAAGTATTGATCCGCTTCGTTTTGGTACATGCGCTCCGCTTCCTCTTTCATGCGCGCACGCATTTCTTCCTCTGAAGTCACTGCACCTTCACCGTATACCTTGTCGAAGAACTCTTGGTTCAATTCTGCAGGCTCCATACGGCTGATGTTCGTTAGTTTGAATTCGAAAGATCCAGTAGAAGCTTCCAATTGTGCATCAGTCACACCGAGTAAACCTGCTACGTTGTAATCTTTACCGAACGATTTCTTAGCATCATAAGTAACCGTGGAACCCATGGCAGTTTTAGCCAATTCGCCTTGCGCTTTCTTCGTCTTCAAATTGGTCCCCAAGAACTGTGCATCTTCCTTAACGATACCGCCTTCTACAGCGTTGCCTTCTGCATCAACTTCTGTAAATGAACCGTGGTACATGTCGTCAGCTGCCGGCTTCTCTGGAGTAGACATCTTGCCGTAACGGCCACGGATATCTTCCATGTAAGTATCTAGCACCTTGTCGTCTGCAACGACCTTGACGCCTTTTACTTTATTCTTTTTGGTGATTTTAACATCAACCTCAGGGCTCAAACCAAGCTCGAAACCGAAGTTGTATGTTCCTGGAGTATCGAAATCTAGTTCCTCTTGCTCTACTGGAAGTGGGTTACCTAGAATGTTCAACTTCTCCTCTTGGATGTAGTTGTAGATAGAATCTTGAAGCATCTTGTTGATCTCGTCAATCAATACCGCTTTACCGTATTGCTTCTTGATCAAACCCATTGGCACTTTACCTGGACGGAATCCTGGGATGTTAGCGCTCTTGCGGTAATTCTGTAGCACAGAGTTCACTTTGTCCTGGTAATCTTCAGGAGTGATTTCAATGTTTACCGTTAGGTTTAGTGCATCTACTTCGTTCTTGCTAATGTTCATCTGCTTTCAATTAGATTAAATACATCCTTGTAATAAGGGGTGCAAAGGTACTAACAATTTGTGGTTTATGGCGTTATATAATGGAATGAGCTTTTGTATTCCTTTAACGGTTTCAGTGTGGTCCAATTCATTTAACATCGTACCTTGTCATTTCCTATGTATTCCAAGCTTATGCAGCGTAAAAACCTCAAATACCTCCTGCCACTTTTAGGTGTGGCCCTAATCATTTTTGGATTCAACAAATACGGCACAGAAGAAGATAAAGAGGCCGTGATTTTCGCCCTAGTTCGCGACGCGTTGACAAATGTGCACTTGCAGCCCAAGGAAATGAATGACGAGCTGAGTGCGGAGATCTTCGACGCTTACATTGAAGCTATTGACTACAACAAGCTCTTTTTGACGAAGGCAGAGGTGGATGAATTGGCCAAGGACAGAAACAATCTTGACCAAGCTTTTTACACGACTAATACAGCATTCTTTGACAAGAGTTACGGCTTAATCGTCCAAGGCATAGACCGTTCGAAGGAGATTTACACGCGCCTACTTGCCGCCCCCTTCGATTATACTGAGGATGAAAGCATTTATTCAGACGCAGAAGAGCGCCCATTTGCAAGCGATGTAGCAGCATTGGAAAATAGCTGGAAGCAACACCTGAAATGGCGCATCCTGAACCGCATCTACGAGAAGGACAATGCCCAAAAAGAGGATGCTGAAACCGACGAAGAGGTAGAACTCAAAGATTTTACAACGCTAGAAAAAGAAGCGCGCGAAAAGGAATTGGAACTTCAAGAAGAATGGTACGAAGATTTGATGGATGTGAGCCGCATTGAATGGTTCGGGATGTACATGAACGCCTATTGTGAAACCTTTGACCCACATACCAGCTACTTGGCACCTCAGCAAAACGAGAACTTTGAACTGAGCATGACGGGGCAGTTTGAAGGAATTGGCGCCCAACTAAAACAAGAAGGCGATTACATCGGTATCGAACGCATTATCGCAGGATCTGCCTGTTGGAGACAGGGCGACCTCGAGGTGGGTGATCGCATCATTGCTGTGGCGCAGGGTAGCGAAGAGCCCGTGGATGTCATTGGTTACAAAGTACGTGAAGCCATCAAGCTCATTCGCGGAAAAAAAGGCTCGGAAGTGCGTCTAACGGTAAAGAAGAAGGACGGCTCTCGTCAAATTATCCCCATCATTCGCGACGTTGTCGAGATCGAAAGCACCTTTGCTCGTAGCGCTGTATTGGATGGAAAAACCTACAAGAAAAAAGACGGAGAATATTCACTCACCGGTGAGCTTGGCACGAAAACAGGGTACATTAAGCTCCCGAAATTCTATGTAGATTTCTACAACAAGAACAACCGCAATGCTGCCGAAGATGTAAAAGCGGAAATCATCAAGCTCAAGGAGCAAGATGTGGACGGCATCATTCTAGACCTTCGTAGCAATGGCGGGGGCTCGTTACAAGCCGCTACAGAGATCGCAGGGCTGTTCACTGAAAAAGGACCTCAAGTACAGGTGAAGAGCTTCCAGAACGGCACCCGTGCAAAAGGCAACAAAGACCCTAAAGTCTACTGGGACGGGCCGTTGGTCGTGTTGGTCAACAACTACAGCGCCTCTGCTTCAGAGATCGTAAGTGCTGCCTTACAGGATCGCGGTCGTGCACTTATCGTAGGCCCATCGAAAAGCACCTTCGGGAAAGGAACCGTTCAAAACATGTTCGACCTAGATCGTGCTGTGAATGGCCCACTCAATGACCTGAAACCATTGGGAGCCATCAAAATAACTACAGAGAAATTCTACCGCATTTCTGGGGGTACAACGCAGCTTCAAGGTGTTGTTCCAGACATTTCACTTCCAGGCGCCTACGACCTTATTGACATGGGTGAGAAAGAATACGACCATGCACTTCCGGTAGATTACGTGGCGAAAGCAAATTACACCGAAGAAGAAGGGTGGTCGAAATCTTTCAAGAAGGCACAGAAAGCTTCCATGAAACGTGTAGAAGCAGATTCAGTCTTTATAAAATCGGCCGAGTATGCGAAATGGATTAAATCTGGTGAAGAAAACGCGTTCATACCGTTGGGTTACAATGCCTACGTGAGCTTCCAAGATTCCATTAAAAAGGAGGGAGAAAGATTCAAAAATCTCTACAAATTGAAAGACAGTACCGGCGTAGTTCCTCTGCCTGATCATTTGGTGATGTTTGAAACTGACAGTGTTCAAAAGGACATCTACACCAAATGGTACCGCAACCTGGCCAAGGATGCTGTGCTCAGAGAAGGTGTTGAGATTATCGCTACACTGAAGTAATCCTTTTTTTGAGCTAGATTAGCTCCTGTGTTACGCACCTTTTCCATAGTTCAAAAACTAGCGCTCGGATGGCTTATAGCTTTGATTCTGGCTGCACTGCTGGCAGACTTCCTCGTCCTCGATACTGCGCCTCATGCCAACACGATGGATTTGAAGCATACTTTGCTCTCACCAGGGAGTAAAACGGTGAACGGCTTGCACCTCTTTGGCACCGATAAGTTTGGCCGTGATCACTTTTCGAGAGTGGTTCTTGGCAGTCGCATATCACTTAGTGTGGGTTTTATCGCCGTTCTAGTGAGCCTGCTTATTGGCATCCCCGTAGGAGCAGTTTCAGGCTATTTTGGAGGTAGAATAGACGCAATACTCAGCTGGCTCATGAATGTCCTCTGGTCCATACCCACCCTCCTGCTGGTCATTGCGCTGACCTTTGTTTTAGGCAAGGGACTGTTTCAAGTGTTCATCGCTGTAGGGCTTACCATGTGGGTGGAGGTTGCCCGCGTTATCCGTGGCCAATTCTTAGTGGAGAAAAACCAAGAATATGTCGAGGCCGCCAAGGTACTTGGCTTCAGCACCTCCCACATCTTGTTTAAAGAAATTCTACCCAATACCATTGCACCACTCCTAGTGATTTGTGCGACGAATTTCGCAAGTGCGCTTCTTATTGAAAGTGGACTTAGTTTTCTGGGTATTGGTGCGCAGCCACCCCTGCCTTCTTGGGGCAGTATGATTCGCGATTATTACCCATATATCATTACTGGCAAGGGTTATCTCAGCCTTATCCCGGGGGTACTCATCGCACTTAGCGTACTTAGCTTGAATACGCTTTCTAGCGCCTTAAAGAGGTAGAGTGGTTTTAGGCAGTGCTTCGAGAATGACACGCTCTCGACCTTCTGAATGGACATCCAAGAGCTCCAAAAATTCACTCCGCTCAATATTCCAGGCTCCAAGGCTGTCTAAGTGGTCAGTAGGTAACTGATTGTCGACAAATTCTATCCCGTTTTTACTCAAGTGCTGACACATTCCTATATAGGCAAACTTACTTGCGTTTGAGCGCGTATGAAACATGCTCTCACCGACAAATACACCGCCTGTCATCACACCAAAAGTTCCACCAATGAGCTCATCTTCTTCCCAAACTTCAAAGCTGTGAGCCATGCCTAGCTGGTGCATATGCAAAAAGTTCACCTGAAATTTCTCACTAATCCACGTACCACCCTGACCTGGACGAGGGATCTCACTGCACTTTTCAATGACCTTTTCAAAGACTGTATTGACAGAAAAGCGCCATTTCTTTTTATTCAAGTGCGGGCGCATACTCTTGGAGATTTTCACCGCAGAGGTAGGTGTTACAGACCGCACTTCCGGAGAAAACCAAAAAACTACCCCCTCTTGCTCGAACCAAGGGAAGATGCCCTTGTGGTAGCACCTATCATATAGCTCAGGAGCAAGGTCCCAAGACAAAGCAATTAACCCTTCACTGTTCGCAGAACTATTTGGATCGGGAACTTCCCAACCATCCTGGCCTATGAAGTGCAAAGGGTTAATTGATCTTCCCATTTAAATCAGAATGGTAAATCGTCGTCTAATACGCTATCATCTCCTCCTGCAGGTGTTGTAAACGGAGTTCCTGCTGGCGGTAAATCTGATGGTGGAGCTGGTGCAGCGGCCTGTTGTAGCGGAGACATTCTCCAAGCTTGAAGCGTGGTATAGTAGCGCGTAGCACCACCCTGAGGAGGTGTCCACTCGCGACCGCGAATATTGAACTCTACGTTCACTTCTTGCCCCGCTTGGTATGCATCCAAAACTGAAGTCTTATCCTGAGTAAATTCAAAACACAAGGTTTGTGGATACTGCTCTTTCGTTTGTACTACGAATTCGCGCTTTCTGAATCGGTCAGAAATCACCTGCTCATCCATTATTTTCTCAATTCTCGCTTCAATGTTCATCTTCCTACCCTGTTTAACGGGCCGATTTATCTATTAATAATACTTTCCAAGCCTCGTGAACCTGCCCATTTTCAAGCAGTTCCCTTGCTACTTCGTGCAAGGCTTCGCGACGTTCAATTCCATCTGCATAATTCTGCAATAATCTCCGGATATCAAAGTCATTTTTCTTTTGTTCTATTTCCTCTTCCGTAGGCAACACCGTAACCCCACCTAAGAGTCCAAGATCATTACCTGTTAAAACGGTAGAATTACGAATAACCATTGGAACCTGATCAACACCAATGCCTACCTGTGGAGCTCCTACAGTGAAAAGCGCATCGCCCGAAGCACGTACCCACCAGTTCTTGCCCATGCGGCCAACTAAATCGAGTGCCTCTTGGTCCAAACCACCTTCATCAGACATCACGTGATCCACACAATGAATCTTCTTGATTTCACAAATGACCAAATTACCAGCACCCCCTTCTTCACCCAGAGCCACAACATCTTTAACAATACATTCAAGACTTACTGGACTTTCAGCCACTCTCGGTGGCGCTACTAGCTCTGAAGGAACGGGCGTCAACCCACTCTTCACAAATTCATCCACATGAGACGGATACTCTGCCGAGCTCAAATTCACCTGCTGAACGAGATCATAATTCACCACATTGACTACCACCTCCTGCTCACGCAGCGCATTGTGCAGCGTATCCTTGGTGGTATTGTCCCTAACGCGCCTAGCTGGCGAAAAAATCAACGTCGGCGGATTGGAAGAAAAGATGTTGAAGAAGCTGTACGGACTCAAATTTGGCGTACCAAATTCATCCACCGTACTGACTAACGCAATGGGCCTAGGACCTACTGCGCCTAGCAAAATTCTATGTCTATCTCTAGTAATTAGATCTTCTGGAGAGAATGAAGGCATATATTCGGGTTTGTATCAAAATTACTCTTTTCAAGCGGGCAGCAGAAATTTATTTAAAAGTCGATTTGATTTTCTAGAATCTACTTATATTTGCCGTCCAATTTTGATGCGGATGTGGTGAAATTGGTAGACACGCTAGTTTTAGGCACTAGTGCTTTATCGCGTGAAGGTTCGAGTCCTTTCATCCGCACAACAAGAATCCCAACCTGAACAGGTTGGGATTTTTTGTTTCTACCGAACTGTGTTTACTCAGGTGAGTGTAGAAGCAAAAAAGACTAAGACCGCGAAGCGGTATGGGATTCTAGTTGAATGCAACCCCACTTAAGGTCCGCCAATCCTTGCAAAGCAAGGTTGGCAATCCTTTCATCTTCCGGACAATTTCTGTATTTGTTAAAATCACTGTGAGTCTAAAATCTTATGCTTTAGAACGTATAATCAATTTTTGGCAAAACGATAGTTTCTCTAATTGAGAATGAAGATTGATTCACTATTTTAATTATAAAAAAAGAATTAAAGTGTCTGTAAGATTCACTGCAAACGAAATAAAAAGCAACCTGAAGTTTCTCTTCACAGCGGCATTAATTATCTCCTTTATAACTTTCGTCTTGCAGATAGTTCTGATAAAGTATGAAAAGAAGTCAGAGCAAATATATAATGAACTGAATAAGGCTGAATCAGAAATTAGCCAGTACAGGAATTTGATCTGGCTAACCCATAACTACTCCAACTCGTATTCTTCATCCTTTGCTAGTGAATACCAAGAGGTTTTGGAGTCTTTTTCCTCATCAAAAATTGACTTAATCCAGGAAGATTTCCCAAGAGTTCGTGCAGCCGTTGAAGGAATTGGCCTTGAAGAATACTTGATGAGACATGACCACAACACTTGTGTTTCTTTAATGTCAGATGCACGAAGATTTATTGAAGATTACAGGATAGCCAATAGAACTGAATCTATTGAGCTCCAAGCGAAGGTAGATGCAATCAACATGACTATCCTCGTGCTTCTATTAGTAATGACATTCTTCTTTGTGTACGTAATGATTTACGCATTGTATGGAAAATAGACTGAGGAAACTGACAATATCACTGATCGGTAGCTGCGCATTAATTCTCTTGTACGCCCTATACGAATCAGAAGCATTTGCTTGGGTAGTCCTCATAATTCCAGTGTCCATAACCTCGCATATGATAGCTCTTAGAAGCAATTATGGCAATTTAGTTCATACGGTCGCTGCAATACTCCTTGGGCTAATAATCTTTATATCGTTTTCAGGTTATTTATGCGCAGCTCTATTATCCTTGTTCGCGGTAAAATTTAACTTCAACTATCGCCCAAGCTCCGTTCATCCGAGATTGTTAATTGATAGAAGCCTTGGTCCCTTAATATTTACATTACTTCTGGTAGTTAAATTTGTTCTAATCTGGATGAATATTTCTTACGCTCATTATGAAGACAATATGAGCAATGAATCTATAATATTCTGGAGTTCAATTATATCCCTCGGGTTTTTCCATCATATTATTGTTGAATCAAAAAGAAATTATAATCATCTGAAGTATGAACTAGCGACCAAAGAAAAAAATTGGACCAACAACGTGATGACCTTGTTATCTCACAACATCAGAACACCCATTGCTTCAATGGGTAATAGAGTGGACATTATCAAACTCAAAAAAAGCGAGGGTATTGCAATTTCAGAGGAAGATATCGAATCACTAGTTGATGATAGGGAACGCATTAACAGTATTGTACACGGTTTGCTGTCCAAGTCTAGTCGCAATATCATCTCTTCCAAAAACGTATCGGAATTATCAATTAATCAAGCGATTAATGAGTATGCCGACAGGGTGAAAATCACAAAGCCTGAAGGCATTGACTTTAATCTTAGCTCAAATGACAAGATTGCTCTTGATCTAGCTTTAGAATCTGTGATTAGTAATTCCGAAAAATACGGTGCCTCTCACATTCAGATTACTTTGCGCGACAATGAAAACGAAGTTTCAATATCTGTCATTGACAATGGCGAAGGCATGAACTCTGAAACACTGGAGCGCTATGGCACTCCTTTTAATTCCTCTCAATCGAAAAAAGGAGGCTCGGGATTAGGGGTATATTTTGCCTTGCAGCTCGTAAAAGATGCAGGATGGCAATGGTCGGCTGAAAGCTCATTGGGTAAAGGAACGACAGTCACATTCTCTATACCTAAGCAACTCTTAGTCCTCTAACACTTCATCAGTCAGCTGGGCGAAGATGTCGTAAGCCAACAGTTGTACAAGCGGCACAATCACTAGCAATCCTAATCCCAAGGTCATTACCGTTACTGGTATCGCAATGAGCGTTATAAGCAGTAGCGCAAAGAAAATCTGAAAGAAATTTGGAAAGGCGAGCTTGATGGATTCCGCCAAAGATTCTAATCCATCCTTACCGTTGAGTGATGCAAAATAGGGCGCAAACATTAGAACGATGCTCAATAGAATCTGAAGTCCAATGAATAGATAAAAGTTGCCCATGTTTGCTTGCAAGACCTCACTCAAATCTTCAAAGGCCATCATCATCAATTCAAAGTCTTGGCTTTGCTCCTCGGTGAGCTGGAAAGTCATCAGCTCCTGCGGCATCAAAAGCGATGACAGTTGTGAAAGCACCACAGTGGCCACCATTACTACCACTACAGATTTTATATTAATTCTGAATCCATCTAGGAAGTTGCCAAACTCGACCTCTTGACCTGCTTCGTCTTTACGTGCAAAATGAGCGAACCCGACATTCAAAAGGCCGCTACCTATACCGGCAATGATCGCAATAATCGTCGTTTGAATGAATGTATTGAAGGAAAATAGTCCGCCAATGCCCCCTGCAACCGTGGCGAACACCACCGAAACTACTAAGCTAAAGACCGTGTAGGCAGTGTACATACCTGCCTTGTTCTTATATCTAATCCATCCTGCTTGAACTGCTTGGGTAGGTGAAATCTTTCTCATTGGGATGCGGTTTGCAATGCTTAATTTTGAAGCAAATTACAACAGACGTTGAAAGTAACTTACGGTTTAGAGAATTTTCAGACACTTTCTTGTGCGGTGGCAACCACTGGGACCTTTGATGGGGTACATCTGGGCCACAGGAAAATTTTGAACCAATTAGTCACCAAGGCCCGTGAAGTGGATGGAGAGAGCGTTCTGTTGACCTTCTCCCCGCACCCAAGATTAGTCTTACAGCCTGATGTGGAGCTTCAGTTACTCTCTAGTGAAAAAGAGAAAATTGCTCTTTTAGAAAAAACAGGGCTGGACCATTTGATCATCCATCCCTTTACGAAGGAGTTTTCGAGAACGCAGTCGTTAGACTTTGTTCGGGAGTATTTGGTGAATACCATTGGCGTAAAGCACCTCGTCATAGGGTATGATCACCATTTTGGTAGAAACAGAGAGGGAAGCTTTGAGCATTTAAAGGAGTTTGGCCCCATCTACGGTTTTGAAGTAGAGGAGATCACCGCCTTGGATATTGACCAAGTCAACGTCAGCAGCACTAAGATTCGAAATGCACTTGGAGCGGGAAATGTGGAATTGGCCAACAATTACCTAGGTTCTAATTATAGTGTCTCGGGTAAAGTTGTCAAAGGCGACCAGATCGGCCGAACCATTGGTTTTCCCACCGCAAACATCGAATGCGACTTTAGTCATAAACTATTGCCCACTGATGGAGTATATGCCGGACGGCTACATGTGAACGGAGAACTTTATGATGCCATGGCCAACCTTGGCGCTAGACCCACAGTAAAGAGTGCTCAGCGAAAGCTTGAGGTGCATTGCATTGGCATTGAGATTGAGCTCTATGGCGCGAATGTGAGATTTGAATTGACGCATCATCTTCGTGCTATTCAAGAATTTGATAACTTGGAAGGGCTTAAAAATCAATTGGCCACAGATAAAGCTAAAGCCACGGCCCTTTTGGCACAGAAATAGATTAGAAAGAACAAACATTAATACAACCTCATGAAAAAAATCGCCCTTTTAGCAGCCGTTGGAGTATTGGCAGTAGCATGTACGAAATGGGAAAACAAGAGCACCGAATTTAAAGTGACTGGACTTTGGACTGGTGTTAACCAAGAAGTCTCTATTGAAGCACTCCCATTCTTAGATTCTAATGAAGTAATGCCTTCCACATATATGGAAGCCAACTTTATGGAAGATGGCGGTTTAACCATCGATTCTGCTGGCGTACGTTTAGACAGTATGGGTTGGTCTATTGAAAATGATACTATTCTGGTACTTAACGGTATCGATTTAGGATTTGAAGACCCAATCAATGGTGGCGGCGCACTCGTTCCAAGTAAATTGAAATTTGACATCCGAACATTGACTCAGGAGCAGTTCAACTTCAGATACGATACGACCATCACTTTGACGGTTCCACAAATCCCTATCCCGGTGAACATTACCGTAAAGCAAATCCAACGCTGGGCGAGATAATTTTCCGAACCTAGCTACACTTAATTCTACCCGCGCCTTCGGCGCGGGTTTTTTATGCGCTTATGTAGCGCGCTGCAGCTGCAAGAGCGCTAATTTTTTCGTTGTCTCTCTTCCACTCTCCTTCGAAGCCGAAGGGATTTTTTTCTGGGGCAGACCAATATCTAGCTGTACAATGAAAGGCTCTCACCCCTACCTCTTTGAGACTAGGAACAACCTCAGCGTTCACGCCACTACCCGCTTGAATTTGGATGCGATTTTTAGCCCAGCTCATTATTTGCGCTAACCCCTGCGGATCAACTTTTGGCTGAAAACCACTGGTTAAGATTCGTTCTACACCTATGTCAATAAGAGTTTGTAGCACTGCCTCTGGGTCCTTACATACATCAAAGGCACGATGAAAAGTGATGCCCAGATTGTGTTGTTTCGCCTTATGAGTAACGAGAGTCATGAAGCGCTCATCCAACAAGCCTTCCCCAGTCAATGCGCCAACGACAATACCTCGAATCCCCGTCCTCGAAAGTATTTCAAGATCCAGCAACATTTGGTGTTGTTCACTGGAGGAATAATGGAAATTCCCTGCCCTGGGACGCAGCATGGCATATACTGGAAGGGACGTAGCAGCAACTACTTCCCGTGCCCTACCAAAAGACGGGGTAAGGCCTCCTTCTGCCAAATTCTCGCACAATTCAATACGATCCACACCTAAGGCATGAAGCCCTTCTACATGCCTTGCTTCTTCTAAGGCAATCTCAATCTCTATACGGTCGGCCATAGATCTGTACTTCGTCCAAAAAATGCCATACAGGCTGTCCTGCAGCAGGATGATTGTCGGGCAGTTTTTCAGTATTTGGAATTTCGAAATTAATAGAATTTGTAGGTGGAAAACCGCCCTCTGGAGCCAAGGTCATGGTATGTATGAAAGTGCCTTCCTCGTCCACACTCACATCTCTGTCCCACTGGTACCTTTCGATCACATCGTTCTCCACGTAGATGTCAGCATAGACCATTTCGGGAACGAGAATCCAAGATAATCGGCTCTGCAAAAAATTAATTTTCACTGAATCTATGATGTATTTCTCCTTCCATCCAAAGTGGCCGCCAAAGTGATCTGGACCAAAATAACCTACCCAGTTTCCGTCTCTAAAATTAGTAGAGCCCAACACACCGTTTGCCATAGGTATGTCGTTTGTGCCTGTATATGGAGGCGTGGAGGGAGAGGTTAAACAACTGTGTGTTAAAAGCCCCTGGTGCACGGCAAAATCGTAGGTCAATACCGGCCCCATGCTACGCCCATCGCGCTGAGGCTGAACCTGCATCGAATGGAGTCCGAGATTGGAAAAAGTCGCTGTGGTATCCGATAATATGCCTGTTGATGAACGTAGTTCGAGTTGCAGATTGGGGAACGCTGGGGTTGCTGTTGCTCTAAGCTCAAGCTTGCCATTATAGCTTTCATTGGAAGACGACAATGCGACCGGTACCTGTTCAACATCGTAACTGTACCCTAAAGCATCTAACATTGGGTAATGAAGTTGAAGCCTTTGCCAGAAAGCATCATAATCACGCTTAGCTGGGTGGGACCAAAAGACCTCTGCCATAGCTATACCTCGTGGCAAAAATCTTCGGTCAAGGGTTTCTATATCAGGAATGCGTTCCGACCATAAGTTGCACTCACCGCCAATGATGTGATGACCGTGGGTGAATCGGTCCAATTTTTCAGGATACAAGTTGAAATCGTAGACCTTCGGTACGTCTATACTGCTCACTGGATAGTCAAAATAAGCATGTGAGGTAGGACTCACAATGGCATCGTGGCCTTGCTCTGCAGCGTGCTGCGCACCTTCAAATCCGCGCCAACTCTGAACGGTTGCGTTCGGACTCAAACCGCCCTCTAATATTTCATCCCAACCAATGATTTGCTTGCCCTTGGCAGCCAAGTAATTTTCAATTCTAGTATTGAACCAACCTTGCAAGGCTTCTTCGTCCTGCAAGTCTTCCTCCTTCATACGCTGCTGGCATTTAGGACAATGCTCCCACCGGTACTTTGGCGCTTCGTCCCCACCAATGTGTATGTATTTCGAAGGGAAGATTTCACAGACATAGTCGAGCACATCCTCCAAAAATTCGAAGGTCCGCTCATTTCCTGCACAATATATCTCTTTGAAAACGCCCCATTCGGTGGCCACCGCTATTGACTCCCCGCTGCAGCCTAAATGAGGGTAGGCTGCTAAGGCCGCCTGACTGTGTCCGGGCAATTCTATTTCAGGAATGACCTCAATACCATAACCGGCCGCATAGGCCACCACCTCCTCCAAATCTTCTCGGGTGTAGAAGCCTCCGTAAACGCTGTCGCCGTGCGATCTATAAGCAGCTACCTCGGCCAACTTTGGATAGTCATTCATGGCAATGCGCCACCCTTGGTCCTCAGTTAAATGCCAGTGCAACACATTGAATTTATACAGGGCCATGATGTCCAATTGACGCTTGACCTGTTCGACCGTAAAGAAATGACGACAAACATCCATAAGTACACCACGGTGTGCAAATACCGGTTCGTCAGAAATTTGACCCCAGGGTAAAGCAACCTCATTTCCCAACATGCCTAATTGACCCAACGTGCTCTGTGCACGATGGTCGCCCTCTGCGCCGTGGAAAACCATAATGCCATTTTCATCGGAAACGATACGATAGGCTTCCTCATTTAAATTCGAGTCCAATTCAAACACAGGTGCCTCCAACGTATTCCAAGCAGAACTGTCAAAATCATAAGAACGTACAGGCGGAATTAGGGCATCCACGGCCGCCCATTCTTTGCAAACTTGGCCTTCGTTAAAATCGGATACAGACCTTGTAAAAAGAACTACAACCACACTAATGACCACTGCGAATACACCTGTAATCCAGCGGCGGTTCTGTCTGTTTTTTACTCCCATGTTCTCATGTATTTGGCATCCACCATCTCATTGTGATCTTGCGAGCGCAGCGCATAATTGAATCCGTTGTAGACACTGTATCCGCCGTATTCACCTTGAACATTCATAGCTAAAAAACCCACCTGCATTCCTTCCACGCCCGGATGTTTTTTCAAAATTCGCTGCACGATATCATAACAAGCTTCCTCCGGTGAAGCTCCACGTCGCATGGATTCCACTACAGCAGAAGCGCCTGCCGTCCTAATCATCGCCTCGCCTACACCCGTGGCTGTCGCACCACCGACATCTCCGTCAATGAACAACCCTGCGCCAATAATGGGACTATCGCCTACGCGACCTCTAATCTTATAAGCCATACCCGAAGTGGTACAGGCACCTGCCATCCTCCCGCTGGCATCCAAGGCTAGCATGCCAATGGTATCGTGATTCTCGACGTTGACGCCTGTTTTATATTCTGACTTTATGAGCCACTCTTCATAGTCCTTCTGAACCTGCGGCAGCGGTACCTGGTAATCCACTTTTGAGAACCCGTTTTCTAATGCCCATTTCTGGGCGCCCTCACCCACCAACATGACGTGCGGTGTCTTGTCCATAACGGCACGAGCGACATCAATAGGGTGCTGAATATCCTCCAAGAAAGCCACGGATCCGCATCGGCTATCATGGTCCATGATACAAGCATCGAGCGTCACGTATCCGTCGCGGTCTGGCCTTCCACCGAGCCCGACACTCCTGTTGGTCATATCACTTTCCGTAACCGCTACACCTTTTTGAACAGCATCTAAAGCATCTCCTCCAGCTCCTAATATTTCCCACGCCCCAGCATTGGCTTCCATACCGTGAATCCAAGTACTTATAACAACGGGACTGTTCTTTTTTGGTGGAAGTGAAGAAGACGAATGTGTCTGAGCGGCGAGCGGTGAGAGGACGGTTCCGGCACCTAGGGCACCGAGATTTTTCAGAAATTTTCTGCGAGACATGGGTTCTGTGTTTGCTTAAACTTACTGCTTATTTCCCTAATTTGGGAAGATGCGAAACACTCTGCTTATCACCGCCTTGCTTTTCGGTCTTACCACCACGGCCCAAGAAGCACAATGGACCTCAATCAAAGACATTAATCCATTTATCGGAACCGGCGGTCACGGCCATACACACCCTAGCGCGCAGGCGCCGTTTGGAATGATACAATTGGGCCCTAATACACGCTACGACGGATGGGACGGCTGTGGAGGCTACCACTATACCGACAGTGCGATGTACGGCTTTACTTGCACGCACCTTAGCGGAACGGGAGTGAGTGATTATGGTGATCTGTTGATGCTGCCCTATTCTTCACCTACGAAGGAAGGGGATCATATTAAATTCTTCAAAGAAGACGAACATGCGCAGGCAGGCTACTATGCTTGTATTCTTGACGATGGAACTCGTATCGAAGCAACAGCTGGAGATCGTACAGGCATCTTGAGAGTCCGATTTGGTGAAGGCAGCGCACCAGGCATTATGGTCGATTTGAATTTCCGAGACCGCGTACTTAAAAAGTCATTCGAAGCCACTGGAATTGGTGAATGGCAAGGAAGTAGGGTTTCCGAAGGCTGGGCGAGAGAACAGCATTTTTATTTTGGAATGGACATCACCGCAAGGCCTGATACCGCTATAGAGATCAGCGATGGTGTTTATTGGATTCCCATGCCAGAGGGCGTAAAAGAAACCACAATTCGCATCGGGATCAGCGGTACTTCAGAGAAGGGAGCGTGGACAAATTATGTTTCAGAATTGACGGGTAAAAACTTTGAAGACGTATTTGCTGAAACGCAAGAGAAATGGGCAAAAGAATTGGCCAAAAGCAAGGTGAAAAGTGCCTCTGCAGATGACCGAGCAATTTTTGCTACAGCGCTATATCATGCCTACTCTGTACCCAATTTATGGAGTGATGTGGACGGCAGCTACCGCGGTGCAGACGGCAAAATCTACACCGATACCGAGCATGCACATTATACGGTCTATTCACTCTGGGACACCTATAGAACAGCACACCCTCTGTACACCATTACCCAACCTAAGCGTACGCAAGAATTTGTTTACGGTATGCTCGACATGTACAAGCAGCGCGGGCGTTTGCCGATATGGGAATTGGCCGGCAATGAAACCGATTGTATGATCGGATACCACAGTGTGAGTGTGCTTGCCGATGCCATTGCTAAAGGCTACCATACCGATACTGCCCTGACGCTCGAAGCCATGCGATCGACGGCTGAGATGGACGTGTTCGGATTGGGCGCCTATCAGGAATCTGGATTTTTAAGTATTGAGGACGAAAGTGAATCGGTTAGTAAGACACTCGAATATGCGTATGACGATGCATGTATCGCATGGACGGCCGAGCGACTAGGGAACCTTGGTATGATGAATGGCTACAAGCAACGGGCTTCTGCTTACCGCTCACTCATTGATCCGGAAAGCGGCTTTGTACGTCCGCGGACCAATGGAGATTTCTTATCGCCCTACGCCCCACAAGAAGTCAATAATCACTTCACCGAGGCCAACGCTTATCAATACAGCTTTTCCCCAGTTCATGATATAGAGGGTTGGATGGAAGTATTGACCAATTTTAGAGCAGCCCGCGAAAATTGGAATGCTCTGCCGCGTAAAAAGCAAGCAATGGTTGTTAAAAGCAGGCACGATGTACTTGAGGATTTGCTTGACGAGCTGTTTACCGCACCAAGCGAAACTACGGGCAGAGAGCAAGCCGATATCACAGGACTGATCGGTCAATACGCACACGGTAATGAACCTTCACACCACATTGCCTACCTCTACAATGCCACCAACAACCCAGGCAAAACGAGCTATTGGGTCAATGAAATTTTGAATTCACAATATCAAAATGCCCCAGATGGGTTGAGTGGTAATGAAGATTGTGGACAGATGAGTGCCTGGTACGTGATGGCCTCCATGGGACTCTACCCATTGGTACCCGGTCAGCCACATTACCAGCTGAGCACACCCAAATGGGACGCCATTCACCTTGAATTGGCCAGTGGAAAATCATTGGACATAGCGGCTAAGGGAACGGGGGCTTACCTAAGAAGTTACAATCTGGGTGAAGACGTTTTGGCCCACAAACAGAAGCGCTACGTCACTCATGAACAACTGCTTGAAGGAGGTTCTTGGGATGTGGAACGCGGCACCGACGAAGGTTCCTGGAAGATCACACAACGCTATACAACAAGCCTCAATAATCCGACGCCTCCTGCACCCATCATTCGTGTAAACAGAACCTTCTCCGGGAAAACCCCGGTGGAAATTATACCCACGGGCAGCTACGATTTATGGCGCTACGACCGCTACGAAAACGTAAAATGGAAAAAAGACCGCAAGGGCCGCGAACGTGTTGGAACGGCCTACGATAATGGTTTTGTTACCGCCATTACTCCGCATTACGGATACGGCAATCACATCGCGAAGGCGGTGTTCACTAAGAGAGATGATAACTATAGTGCTCGCTGGATACAAGGAACCCCTACCTCACAATATACCGCAGGTGGTGCGGGTGCCGCGGTTGACGGTATTCAGGGAGATACCGATTGGCGCAAAGGCCACTGGATTGGCATCCAAGGAGAAGATGCGGTGCTAGAAATAAGTTTAGAAAGGCCGAAAGCAATGAGAAGCATAAGTGTTGGCGTCTTAAAAGATATTCGCGCTTGGATTGCGTTGCCTAAGGCACTTGAAATAAGTATTTGGTACGAGGGAAGTACCGCGTGGAAGACCATTGATATGCTGCCTATGGAGAATCCATTGGGTGAGGAAGAGGCCACAAGAAAGGAGGTCATTTTCGCCCATGATTCGCAGCGCCCAGTGCAGAAAGTACGCGTGAAATTTACCAATGCTGGAAAACTCCAAGACTGGCACCCTGGAGCAGGGTACCCGAGCTACTTATTTGTTGATGAAGTACATCTAGATGGGCAGAATTAAAATTAAAGGGAATTATACGAGTGTGTATCCAGGTCCATCCACGATATCCCTAACTTTGCCGTAGTAAAAGAGAAGAATACTTTGGAAACAGTTAAACGGGTCAAATCTCTATGGATGGTTTTCGGCGGAATTGCCTTTTTGATTGGAGATTATTTCGGTGCGAAAGGAACGAATTGGTTCAATTACATTGATAATGTCGCCATTTTATCGATGATCTTTCTTGGTGCAAATTATTTAAAGTGGCCTCAGCGCACCAATAAATGGTTTGATAAAGGTCTTCTTGTCCCCGTATTCCTGCTCAATATTAGTTTAGTATTTGTTAGCTATAACCATCCAGGACACACTTTCAACGCAATTAGTGGGATGCTCTTAGTACTAGCGATGCTCACACATCATGAAAACACATCGGCCTGGATTTTTAGATTTTTCTACTTGAGCTATTCCATTATCGTCTTGTATAATATCAGCCAAGAAAACATTCATTATCAGCTATTAGAAACCAATCCACAAGCATTCTTTACGCAGAAGTATGTGAATTATATTTTCTTCAGTGCTGCAGTACTTTTTATCATTCAAGTTTCCACTGCTAAAGGCAAAGAGTTTAAGAGAATTAAGAATTCATTTGAATTGGTAAAGGAATACGATGTAAAACTTCTCAATGCCATTCTTCATAACATTAAGGCGCCGGCCGGTATCATATCTGCCCGATTAGATATCGCGAAGCTCAGCGAGGATAAGAAGTTAACTGCTGATTCTATTGATGCTTCAGTGGAGATTATGAATTCTCAGTTAAAACAGATTAAAGCGTTTACTGAAGTTATCAACGCTCAACATGAAATCTCTCTGAAAGAACTCTCGCTACACCTGAAAAAACTCACATTAAACAGGGTATCACCAACCATTGTCGGAAATGAAAATCATACGATTTCCGAATCAATTTTCTTTGCACTAGAGTCTATTTTGAATAATGCGATGAATCACAGCAGATTATCAAAAATTCAAATTAAGGAAGCCTCTGGTGTCGTTAGCATCACAATCAAAGATGAAGGCCCTGGCATTGCTCCTGAGATTTTCGAGAAAATGGGCTTTGAACTAATTGAAAAGCCAGAATCATTCGGCATTAGCCTGCTTTTAGGAAGATTCATCCTAAAGAGAAGTCAATGGTTCATCGAAGTAGGCAGCAAATTCAAAGCAGGAAGTAGCTTTACCATCAGTAATCGTCCCATAGAGTATCGAGCCGAACAGTTTGACCTCTACAAAAACATTTAATCCTTCAAATCTGCCGGAACCACACACACCGGAATAGGCAGCATTTTGTGCTTGTTCGCAGTGTTGAATTTCAGATAAATGGTCATGACTTCTTCTTCGCGGCCCGAGAAATCTGCAGCGGACCTTCCTGCCTCTTGCTGCGCCATGGCCCATTCTAATTCTGGATAACTGGCCCCCAACTGGTCTTCGTCTGTGCGATCATCGCCCCACAGTCCGTCCGTAGGTTTTGCTTCCAAAATGCTATCAACAACACCGAGATGGCGTGCCAATGCGAATACTTCTGTTTTCAATAGATCCGCAATAGGACTGAGATCTACCCCGCCGTCGCCGTATTTGGTGTAAAAGCCTACACCAAAATCTTCGACTTTATTGCCCGTACCAGCAACCAATAAACCGTTGGCTTGACCGTGGTAAAAGAGCGTTGTCATGCGTAGGCGCGCACGGGAGTTGGCCAGAGAGAGCTCGTGGTCCGCGCCGTCTGGAGTCATTGCAGCGACAAAGTGGTCGTAAACAGGAGTTAGGTCTATCTGGATGTGACGAGTATTCGAGAAGTTGGATGCTAGCCATGCCTGGTGCTCCTGACCGCGCGAAGCTTGATCCGGGTGCTGGTGGATGGGCATCTCAAGGGTGAGCACTTCGAGGCCGGTGCGAGCACAGAGTGTAGAGGTGAGCGCGGAATCGATCCCGCCACTAACACCTACAACAAAACCCTTTACGCCAGCGTTCTCTGCATAGCTTTTCAACCAATTCGTAATATGATCTGCCGTTTCCTGTAATTTCATTGCCTAGCACTTAATTTTGACCCGATGAAAGGAGTTCACCAAATATACCTCTTCGCTGCAGCAGTTTTGATTGCTGGCTTCTACTTTATTCAACGTGGGGGCGGAACGGATGGTTCACTGTTTGAAGTGCGAAATGACGGTCAGGTAGATTGGCAAGTGCACGACTTTGGCGAGGTACTCTTCGGGCGGGACAGCTTGCCTTGGGAGGAGATGCAGAAAGTATATTGGCCTTTTGTGATGAATCAGCCGGAGCGATTCTTTTGGGCAAACGAGCGTAAGAATCAGGTGCTCATCGACCATTATACGAACGTTCAGAATTTGTTTGATCAGAATAAGGTCACTGAGACGCTGGCAAAGATTAGCGCCAATACCAATGAGCTGTTGGGTGTTGCACTGCCGGATGAGCTGTTCTATTACATCAGCGGGATTGATCTAGAGAACCCTTGTTTGTATTTCCCAGGCGGTCAGGATTCTGTCATTGCGTTTGTGGGCTTGGATAATTTCTTGGGTGCTGGATATCCAGGGTATAATGCTATACCGGGATACCAGAGAGTATTGATGGAGCAGCGCCAATTGGGCGTGAGCTATGCCAATGCTTTGGTGGAAGGACGCATTCTGCAAAATTTTAATGACCCTTCATTGCTCGGTCAGATGGTATATCACGGCAAGCGTCATCTAGCGGTTGAGGCTGTAATGGGTGATGTGCCTACACACGAGGTGTTGGGATACAGCTTAGAGGAATACAATTTCTTGGTCGAAAACGAACGACAAATCTGGGAGGTATTGGTGCGTGAAAAGCTCCTGTTTTCCACCGATATGATGGTGCGCCAAAGATTGGTAGAACCGGCTCCTTTTTCCAAAATGGGCACTGCTATGGATGCAGAGATTCCAGGCAGGGTGGCTCAATTCATAGGGTATCGAATGATGCGCAGCTTTGCGAAGAAATCGGAATTGGCCCTCAAAGAACTTTTAAATATCCGCGATGCGCAACGAATTTTGCGTGACGCACAATACAAACCGTAATGGCAGTACAGAAAGAAAGCGAAATCAAGATCACCGTTGGATTGGATGAAAACCGCATCCCTGAAACTATAGTTTGGGACGCATCCGATGGCGGAGTGACCAATGAAGAAGCCAAGGCACTCATGATGGGTGTGTGGGACGAAAAAACTTCAGAATGTCTACGCATAGATCTATGGACCAAAGACATGCTCATGGACGACATGAAGCGCATGTTCCACCAAACGTTTATCTCTATGGCTGACGGTTACGAGCGTGCAACGGACGACACCGCATTGGCTGCCGACATGCGCGATTTCGCTCGCTACTTCGGTGAGAAATCAGGCATCATTGAGCCCGGAAAGGAGGCTTAAAGCTTAGGTCCTCTGTTGAGGTAATTTGCTGTAGCTAAGCCCAGGCCAAACATTAATCCGAAGGTAAGTCTGTTCAGGAGAATGCCTACGGCGATGCCTCCAATTAAAAATAGCAGGGAATTTCTCAGCCGTTTACTGACCATACATATCAGGGGTAATGCTCTGATGTACGGTGTCGATGTAACGCAATACTTCTTCGCGGCCGGTGCGGCCTTCTGCCGAGGTCATGAATACCGGTGGTAATTCCTCCCACTGCATGAGCAGTTTTTTCTTGTAGCGCGCGATCTGTTTCATGAGTGCAGAAGAACCCAGTTTATCAATCTTGGTGAAGACGATAGAAAAAGGAATGCCTTCCATACCGCACCACTCCATGAATTCTAGATCAATCTTTTGCGGGTCGTGGCGACAATCCACCAAAACAAAGGTGTTGATCAGGTTCGGACGCTCTTTAATGTACGAGGTGATCATGCGCTGAAAAACCGCGCGGTTCTTCTTTGACGTCTTTGCATAACCGTAGCCAGGGAGATCGACCAAATACCAATCTTCATTAATCTCAAAGTGGTTAATGAGCTGGGTTTTTCCTGGTCGACCTGAGGTCTTCGCAAGGTCTTTTCGCTGCACCAACATATTGATGAGCGAGCTCTTTCCCACGTTTGATCTTCCGATAAACGCAAATTCATTTTTCGTCGGTTTTGGACACTCCTCGATGACGGAGGATGACTTTACGAAATCGGCACTAGTAATCTTCATGTTTCTCAGTATTGGCGCAAAGTTAGGTCATTTTTCGGGTCAATTCCGGCCGAGGTTATAAACGATGTTATCCACACCTTGTATTCACTCTTTCCCACTTCTTCCCACCGCTCTAAATAAGGGCTAGCGCACTTTTTGTGGAATCAAGTGGGAAAAGTTATCCACAATGTGTACGTTTGTGGGAAATCGTGGGATGATAATTCTACTTTTGTATAGAGAGCAATAAGACACATGTTAAACCTCATTGGAGTTCACGAATGCAAGATGGATGCGAAGGGTCGCATCAGTCTCCCGGCTGCCCTAAAGAAGCAGTTGGCGCCCGCTATGGACGAAGCCTTCGTACTCAAGAGAAGCGTGTTTAGCAAGTGTCTGGAGTTGTACCCGATGCAAGAGTGGAATGAGGTCATGGGCAAGGTGAATACCTTGAACCGCTTCGTAAAGAAGAACAACGATTTTATTCGATTATTTACTGCAGGAGTCAAATTGGTCGAGCTTGACGGTGCTACCCGTATAGGGATCAGCCCTGATTTAAAATCTTTCGCAAACCTCAGCCGCGAAGTAGTGCTTAGCGCACACAACGGCATTGTAGAGATTTGGGACAAGCAGGCTTATGAAGATGCAGTTAATGTAGATGGTGATGACTTTGGATTGCTCGCTGAAGAAGTAATGGGCGGCATAAATCCAAGTCAGAATGAGCTATCATGATCCAGTCCTTTTAGCGGAATGCCTTGAAGGCCTCAACATTGATCCAACAGGGTCTTATGTTGATGTGACCTTTGGCGGCGGTGGTCACAGTAAGGCCATCCTCGACAAACTTACCACCGGTAAGCTCTACGCCTTTGACCAAGACCCTGATGCTAAGGCCAACCTTCCTGAGCATCCCAACCTGGTATTCATCGCAGCCAATTTCCGCTACATCAAAAATCACCTTCGTCTGCACGGGGCAAGACAAGTGGATGGCATCCTCGGCGATCTAGGCGTGTCTTCACACCAGTTCGACATCGGTGAGCGCGGATTCTCCATCCGTTTTGATGGACCATTAGACATGCGTATGAATCCGAGCAGCGGAATCAGCGCCGCAGAGGTATTGGAAACCTACGAGGAACAAGCCCTCTACGACCTCTTTAGAAAGCACACCGACATCAAAGGATTGCGCTCCCTGATCAATGCGTTGCTCATGGCACGTGCTTCAAAGCCACTCACTACGACCGCAGAACTTCGCGAGCTGTGTGAACCCTTGGCACCCCGCGGGCAGTGGCACAAATACGTAGCACAGGTATTCCAAGGACTGCGCATGGAAGTGAACAGTGAGCTCGAGGTATTGGAGGACATGCTCTATGGAGCAATAGATGTACTCAAGCCAGGGGGCCGATTGGTCATCATGTCCTACCACAGCCTTGAGGACAGAATGGTAAAGAATTTCATCCGTGAAGGGAAAGCATCCGGTCAAACCGAGAGCGATTTCTACGGGGTGAAGCATGTGCCTTTAAAGGCCATAACGCGCAAGCCCATAGTTGCGAGCGCAGAAGAGAATGAAAGAAATCCGCGCGCAACGAGCGCCAAGCTTCGCGTGGCGGAACGAACAGAAACAAAGTGGAACAGAGGTGAGTAAGGTGAAGGATTTTTTCGGTCGCCTTGGCGCTCGTCTGAAAATCACGGACGAAGCCGTCATCAAATTCCTGCCCTTCGCTGGCTGGCTGAGCCTTTTGGCACTGATCAGCATTTACACTAGCCACAGCGCGGATAAGAAGGTGCATTTGATAGACAACCTCAGCAAAGAGCGTCAAACCTTGGAAGCTGAGCACACAGAAACGAAAGAACGATTAACCAAGCTTTCCTTGGAGAGCAGAGTGATCAGCAAGGCATACAAGCTGGGGTTGAAGCAACCGGAGGTTCGGCCTGAGAAAATTGTGATTAAGGAGTGAGTACAGACATCAAGAAAATAAAGAGCCGAGTGGCACTGGTGAGCGGAGGAATTTACCTCATGCTCGCTGTTGTTTTGGTCCGTCTGTACTGGGTGAGTTTGGTGCAAGGCCCAGAGCTCCGCGCTAAGAGCCAGGAACGCTTGATCGAAAGACACACTATTGAGGCGAAGCGCGGGGACATTTACTCTGCGGATGGAATGACATTAGCGACCACTAAGCCCGTCTACAAGGTGCACTTTGATGCGGTAACCGTGGATGCTGAGGTATTTGCCGCTGAGGTGGATGCTTTGGGAGCGAAATTGGCCACTATTAATCCAAAATATAGCGCCGCAGGATGGGCTGCTTACCTCAAGGAGCAACGCAAACTTAAACGCAGGTACATCCCGTTAGCAAGCAAGCTGAATTTTAGTGAATTGCAGCGCATGCGTCAGTATCCTATTCTAAAAAGAGGCGCGAACCGAGGCGGGATCATCGTGGAGGAAGATTTGCAACGCATACAGATGGCGACCAATATTAAGATGCGTACCATCGGGTATGATCTCGAAGGAGCCAGTGCTGGCTTGGAAGGCTATTACAGCGAATACTTGAAGGGTAAACCTGGAAGCCGTTTGAAGCAAAAGATTGCCGGCGGGGATTGGAAGCCCATTGATGATCCAGAGGCTGTGGAGCCCGTGGACGGTTTTGATGTGTACACCACCATCGATACGCGCATCCAAGACGTTGCTCAACAGAGCCTGTTGACGCAATTGAAAAAATACAAGGCTGACCACGGCTGTGCGGTTGTCATGGAAGTAGCCACGGGTAAAATTGTGGCGATGGCAAACCTGGGCCGCAATGAGGACAGTACCTACTCTGAGCTGAGAAACTACGCGGTGTGGGAAGCGACAGAACCGGGCTCGACTATGAAGCTGCTGTCGACGATGGCGCTTTTAGAATCCGGTAAGGTAGATACCAATGCTCGTGTGGATACAGAGAATGGTGTGATTAAGGTGTACGACCGCAAGGTGCGCGATTCACGCCGTGGCGGATATGGAGTAATTAGCCTTCGTCGTGCCTTTGAGGTGAGCTCGAA
>JAAXJR010000046.1 GCA_012269745.1 Flavobacteriales bacterium
TCAACGATCTTGAGGTTGTAATCCGGAATGACGTTCTCCGTAGGTCTGCTGAGGTTTGAGGAGCCGCCCGGTTTCGGGTTTAATCGGCCAATTTCTTCGATAGCCTCTTTCAGCTCATCTTCCTGAACACCCAAACGATCCATCAATTTTTGATAATGGCGTTTCACAAATATATCGAAGTAGTCCTCTAGGATGCTCAAGGCGAGATTGACACGCAGAGAAGGAGTTTTACGTTCCAATTGGAGGATGAGACATTCTTGTAGATCGCGGCCGCCTACGCCCGCAGGGTCTAAATCTTGAATGACCATCAGCAGTCGCTCGAGCTCCTTTTCATCTGTGAATACCCCTTGTGAGAAGGCGAGATCATCAACGATATCTTCCATAGATCGGCGGAGTATACCGTCGTCATCTATGGTGCCCACCAGGTAAATGGCCAATTCTAAATCCTCTTCGCTGAGGTTGCGCAACCGCAGTTGGCTAATGAGACTCTCATGAAAGCTTTCACTGACAACCACCGGTGCTTCATACAACTCATCGTCTGCACTGTAATTGTTGGCGCGGGTACGGTATTCAGGTACATCATCATCGCGGAGGTAATCGTCCCAATTGATTTCCTCCATGCTGTCGCGAACTTCACGTTCGTCGCTGCTGTCGTTCTCGAAGTTGTCTTCTTGCTTTTCCCTACCCTCATTAAGCGCCGGATTCTCTTCCAGCTCTTGCTTGATGCGCGCTTCCAGACTTTGGGTCGGTAGCTGCACCAATTTCATGAGCTGAATCTGTTGAGGACTCAGCTTCTGTTGAAGTTTTTGTGATAGGGTTTGTTTTAGCATAGGTTAGGGAGGTGTTTTCTAGAAATTGGCACTCTTTGGCGCACGTGGGAACGGGATAACATCACGGATGTTACCCATGCCTGTTGCGAATAAAACAAGGCGCTCAAAGCCTAATCCAAATCCGCTGTGGACACAGGTTCCAAACTTGCGGGTCTCGAGGTACCACCAAAGTTCTTCTTCAGGGATGCCTACGTCGGCTACTTTTTGCTTGAGTACATCGTAGCGCTCCTCACGTTGTGATCCACCGACAATCTCGCCGATGCCTGGGAACAAAATATCCATGGCACGGACGGTTTTCTCGTCTTCGTTCAAGCGCATGTAGAAAGCCTTGATGTTGGCCGGGTAATCAAACAATACTACCGGTGCTTTGAAATGCTTTTCAACGAGGTAGCGCTCGTGCTCACTTTGCAAATCTGCACCCCATTCGTTAATGAGATACTTGAATTTCTTCTTCTTGTTTGGCTTACAGTTGCGTAGAATTTCAATGGCCTCGGTGTAGCTCAAGCGTACGAAGTCATTGCTTACTACAAACTCTAGTTTTTCAATGAGTCCTTGTTCAGCACGTTCGTTTTGAGGCTTGCCTTTTTGCTCGTCTGCGAAGCGCTTGTCTAAGAATTCGAGGTCGGCACGGCAATTATCTAAAACGTGTTGAATAGTGTATTTCAAGAAGTCCTCAGCGAGATCCATGTTCATTTCAAGATCGAAGAAGGCCATCTCAGGCTCGATCATCCAGAATTCTGCAAGGTGACGCGTAGTATTTGAATTCTCAGCCCGGAAAGTTGGGCCGAAGGTGTAGATTTTACCAAGACCCATAGCGCCAAGCTCACCTTCAAGCTGACCACTTACGGTAAGATGCGTTTCTTTACCGAAGAAGTCCTCACTGCTTTCTTGGTCTGTACCGTTAGGCAGAGTGGTTACGCGGAACATTTCTCCCGCTCCTTCTGCATCAGAGCCGGTGATGATAGGACTGTGCCAGTTGAAGAACCCTTCTTTGTTGAAGTAGTTGTGAATGGCAAACGACAGGGCGTGACGAATACGGAACACAGCGCCGAAGGTGTTGGTGCGTGGACGTAAATGCGCTATCTCACGTAAAAATTCAAGGCTGTGTTTTTTCGGCTGTAGTGGGTACTCCTCCACTGGAGCGTCACCAAGTACTTCGAACGACGAAACAATAATTTCAACACTTTGGCCTTTCCCTTTGCTTTCTACAAGCTCACCAGTAACTGCCAAACAGGCACCCGTGGTTATGCGCTTTAGTTGTGCTTCATCTTCCTTTTCGAAGTCTACCACACATTGCAGATTAGCCAGTGCCGATCCATCATTAAGGGCGATGAATCTGTTGCTCCTAAAGCTACGTACCCATCCTTTAACTGTGATTACACTTCCTAGTGTTGGCTCTTGCAAAATTTTCGAAATGCTCATTATTCGTGTTGTTTGTTACAAAGATGCACTTTGTCTCCCATTTAAAGTACGATTTTAATTTAAAAATCGGCGACCATTCGGCATTATGGCATAAAAATTGTTGCAACAGGGAAACCCGGGAAACGATTTACGGATATTTCGTTTCCTGGAGTGAGAAAACGGACTCCGTACCTACCCTAACTACGAATGAGCATCACCGCAGACGCTATAAAAATTTTTGCTACTGGTTTTGAGCTTTTTAAAAAGTTTGGAATCAAGGCAGTAACCATGGATCAAATTTCCAGTGCCTGTGGTATCTCGAAAAAGACCCTCTATAAACACGTCTCTAACAAAAGTGATTTCCTACTTCAAAGCTTCACTTTTTTCGCGGGTTCTATGGAGAGCATCATGCACGATGTGTTGAAAAAGAACGGGGGAAATGCCATTGACGACCTGTTTGCCATTGAGCGATTCGCCGAAGAGCACATGCGTGGAGATGAAGACCGACTTATAGGTCAGCTGGAGCATTATTATCCTGAATTGGCTCCAAAACTGAAGAAAAGGAGAGAGGAGATTGTCTTCAAAATAACGCGAGAAAACCTTGAGAAAGGAATCAAAGAGGGACTTTACCGCTCAGACATTGCTGTAGATCACATCACCATTTTGTATTACGGGCACATTTTAGCGGCGCATGAAAACAACATCGCAGAGCGCCCAGCAAATTTGGACGAGCTTCGTCAAACCAGTCTTAGATATCACATCAGAGGAATTGCCTCAGATAATGGAATTCAATATTTAAATCAATTAATAAACAACCAAGAATGAGAAAATTAGGATGGCTCTTTCTGTCAGTTTGTATGGCTGGCTCCTTGAATGCTCAAGAGAAGTTTACCCTTGCCTTAGCGCAGGAGTATGCACTTGATCATGCTTATGGAGTGCAGATTGCAAAGCTGGAGATTGAGCGTGCAAAGCAGATTTACCGCCAGAATCTTGCTTACGGTCTGCCGCAAGCTTCGGCCAGTGGTCAGTACATCTATAACGTAGAATTGGGTGCATTGGTGACCGATTTTAACGGCGACGGTGTCCTAGATGAATTAGTCTTTGGTACAGATTACCAAGCACAAGCTGGCTTAGCTGTAAACCAATTAGTCTTTGACGGCTCATACGTGGTTGGACTCATGGCCGCTCGAGTATTGAAAGACGGTGCCGCCATAGGCATGGAGCAGAGTAAAGCGGAACTTAAAAGAGAAGTGGCCAAAGCGTATCATTTGGCGTTGTTGAGCGAGGAGAGCATCGGCGTTTTAAAGGCGAACGAAGGCTATTTGCAAGACCTCGCATTTGAAATGCAAAAAATGAACGAGGCGGGTTTGGTGTCTAAAGCGGATGCCGATCAGATGATGCTCAACTACAACAACATTAAGAATGCTGTTCGCTACGCAGAAGGTCAAGCGAAGGTGGCGAAGATGCTACTCAAGCTTCAGATGGGGTTCCCGGTGCAGCAAGACATTCTATTAGCTGATAACATGGAAGCTCTAGTGGTAGATGCTGCTGCTGCTTCGGCGATGGCGGATATCGCTTTCGACCCTACGAAAACTGTCGACTACATGGGCATGGAAAACCAAGTAGAAGGTGCAAAGCTTCAATTGTTGAATCAAAAAATGGGCTATTTGCCTTCTATTGGTGTGAGCTACCAGAACAACATCCAATACATGAGTGGTGAGGCGAACATATTCGGTGATCAAGCCGTAGATATCCCAAGCAGTTTGGTGGCTGGGAACATTAGTGTGCCACTATTCACTTCGGGGAACGGCCGTGCAAAGGTGCAAGAGGCGAAAATTCAGCGCGACCAAGCGATGCTAGGTCTGCAGCAAATGGAAGACGGCTTGGTAATGCAGCATGCGGCATTGGTAAATGATTTTTACCAAGGCATAGCAGATTACCTCGCTCAAAAAGAGAGTGCTGCACTGGCAAAGCGCATCCGCGATCAACGCAGAATGGAGTACAAAGAGGGTATGGCTTCGTCGATGGAATTGACCCAGAGTGAGGCACAATACCAAGAGGCGTTGCAGGCCAAATTTATGGCTGCCCAGAATGCCTTAGACAAGAAGTCTGAACTGGAATA
>JAAXJR010000020.1 GCA_012269745.1 Flavobacteriales bacterium
GTCTGCCATGGTGAGCAAGTGCTCGGACAAATGGTGCCTTTCTGCGTACTCTTTAGGCACGCCCAGGAGGTAGGCGATGTGTTGGTTTTCCCCGTAGGTGAGCAGCACGCGTTTCTCATAAATGGCCATGGTCGAGGTCTCCTTAAAATTGGCTTCAAGACCGCTTAAAAACAGGGAATCTTCGGATGTGAGCTCAACATAAGGTCCAGTGGCCGATTCAATTTTTAGCGTCGCGTTTGCATCCTCGAATTGGGTCAAAATAAGATCCTCGAGCCCAGCAAAGGCGCTCAAAACAACAGTCATAGCTGCCGTTCCCAATGCCAGACCTACCAAAGCCGCAAGAGACATCAGTCGAATGGCTCCTAGTTTACCTAAGGAGAAGAAGTATTTCTTAGCTATGAATGACGAGAACGACGGCAAGGGGTCTTATTTAATAGGACTTTCTCCTTCCCCGCGAAGTAGACGTTCGATGTTCTCTTCGTATTCTAGACTGTCGTCGGTATAAATCATGAGTTCTGGCGTAACTCGAAGTTGGTTGCCTACACTATGACCCAATGCACCACGAAGTTTGCTCTGGTTCAGTGCGATAAATTCTTCCACTTCTTTAGTCTTCGCCACAGGGAAAATACTAACGTAGATTTTTGCGACACCCAAATCTGGACTCACGCGAACCTTACTTACACTTAGTAGTGTGCCAGGGAAATTTTCGCGGGCCATTTGTTGTAGAATAGTCGCCATTTCCTTCTGAAGAAGCTTGGCAATCTTAAGTTGTCTTGTACTTTCCATGCCACAAAGATACCATTTGCGCCAATTCAATTAAATTCGCTTCGAAGTGCTTTTATGAAATCATTCGCCCGCATCTTATCGCTTTTGAAGCCCTACATGCCATTAGTCGTGTTGGCGGCTGTGTTCAACATGCTCACAGTCATCTTTAGCATTGGGTCAGTAGGGGCATTGATTCCCATCTTGAACTTGATTTTTGATACCCCAGGCACCGAGTTGTCGAGTGCCGCGGGATGGAAGCTCGCCCTCGCCGAGCTAGTCGAATCTTACAAGGCACAGCACGGCGCTACCAAGACCCTCCAAGCAACAGTCGCCATCACCTTCTGCATCTTCATCCTCAAGAACATCAGCCGATATGCGGCCCTATTTACCCTTGCTCCCGTTAGAAATGGCGTGGTCGCCTACCTCAAGCAGCAATTGCACGACAAGTGGATTTCCTTAAGTCTGCGCAAGCATAGCGATCTTAAAAAAGGCGATATGTTGACTCGAGCAACAGCTGATCTGAACGAGATTGAATGGTCGATGCTCAAGGGAATGGAAGGTTTCGTGCGGGATCCCTTGATGATTATCGGGACCTTGGTGCTGCTCTTTACCATGAGCCCAAAATTGACCCTATTGGCCATTGCCATTATCCCTATTTCTGGCGGATTGATTGCTACCGTAGGGCGCAGTTTGAAGAAAAGTGCGAAGAAGGCGCAGGAAGAATTGGGTCAAAATACCTCTGCGTTAGAGGAGGCATTGACCAATCTGCCTATAATTAAAGCCTTTGTGGCTGAGGAGGCCATGTCTAAACGCTACGAGCAAAGTTTGTCGGCGTGGACCGCTCACATGGTCAGCGTGTTTCGCAAGCGCGATCTAAGCTCACCCATTGCCGAAGTTTTAGGCGTGAGTGTCTTGCTCGTTGTCCTGTATCTTGGAGGAATGGAAGTCATCGCGGGGCGCAGCCTTACCGGTGGCGAACTCATCGCATTCGTGGTGTTGTTTTACCAGCTCATCCCTGCATTTAAGAACGTCACCAACGCGTTGTACGACATTCAAAAAGGAAATGCTTCCGCCGCTCGTGTTTTTGAAGTGCTGGACATGGAGGAGGCGTCTAACGGATCTATTGCACCAAAGCAAGAGCAATGGCAAGAGGATATTACCTTCTCTGGGGTCCAATTTGCTTACGACGAGCACCCTATCATCAAAGGACTCGATCTTATTATTCCAGCAGGTAAGACGACCGCTCTTGTGGGGCCTTCGGGATCTGGAAAAACTACTTTGCTTCACCTTTTGGCCGGGTTTGCACACCCACAGCAAGGTGCTATTTCCTTGGGCAACCTCAATCTGCAGGATGCCGAGCTGAAGGCCTATCGAAGAAATTTAGGCTGGGTGCCGCAGCAACCGTTGTTGTTCAATACCTCATTCGCTGGGAACGTGGCCTTGGGCAGTACACCAGACCTAAGTAAGGTTAGTGAAGCTTTGGAGGCAGCCTTTTGTACCGAATTTGCAGGTGATTGGGCCGAAGGCAAACCTATCGGTGAAGGTGGATCTACCTTAAGCGGTGGCCAGCGCCAGCGATTGAGCATTGCACGCGCCTTTTATGCCGATCCGAAGTTGTTGCTATTGGATGAGGCGACCGCCGCGCTCGACAATGAAAGCGAAGCAAGGGTGCAACAGGCGCTTGAAGGGTTGATGAAGGACCGCACGACCGTAGTTGTGGCCCACCGATTGAGTACCATTAAGAACGCCGACCAGATTGCCTACGTTGAAGAGGGGCGTGTGGTGGAATTGGGCACACATGCCGAACTGATTGAAAAGGGTGGAAAGTATGCTGCATTGGTTAACTTAGGAGACCTGAACGCAGAATAATGGACCACCACCTTACTAAGATCGAACACCTCGGCATCGCCGTGAAGAGCCTCGAAGAAGGCAATGCATTATACACCAAAATCTTAGGGGTTCCTCCTTACAAAGAGGAAGCTGTGGAGAGCGAAGGGGTGCGCACGAGTTTCTTTAAGGCCGGTCCGAATAAGATTGAACTTTTGGAGGCAACCAATCCGGAAAGTCCCATCGCGAAATTCATTGAAAAGCGCGGCGAGGGCATTCACCATGTGGCCTATGCAGTGGAGGATATCAAAGCCGAAATGGCGCGTCTCGAAGGCGAAGGGTTCACTTTGCTCAACAAAGAGCCCAAGGCCGGTGCAGATAACAAATGGGTGTGTTTCTTGCACCCCAAAGGCACTGGTGGTACGTTAATCGAACTTTGCCAAGACCGCAGGTAATTCCTTGGCCAAATCTTGATCTTGAAGGTTGAACAGGAAGGTGTTGATGCCCAATGCTTCAGCAGCCTCGATATTGGCCTGAGAATCGTCCACAAAGAGCACCTCTTCCGGTTGCGCATTCATGTGTTCTAAGACGTAGTTGAAGTAGCTCGCATCTGGTTTTCTGTGGCCAATTTCATACGATAAAAACAATGCTTCAAACTTCTCTACGAAGCTGTTCCACAAAAATGGACCGGCTTGATTGCGGATGTGTTTGATGTGCGCTTCATTGGTGTTGCTTACCAGGCATAGATCATAAGACTTGCCTAACTTTTTTAAGAAAAGCGTAGGGTCGGTCATTTCGCCCAGCAGCTCATTCCATCCGTGTGCTATGGCTGAGGAGCTTTGAAGATGCTTGCAGCTTGAAGCAATTTCTTGGAAGAATTGCACCGAAGAGATTTCGCCTACTTCATATTCGTGGTTTAGGCGCTGAATGCCTTCTTCGGTGAATTGGACCCCGCGATCCTCAAACGCCTGTTTTGTGCGCTCAGGGAAGATGGGTATGAAGACGTTTCCGAAGTCGAACCAAATTTGCTTTATCATGGTCTGGGGCTTAAATCTTGCTGCAAGATACAGCGCAATAGACCTTAATGCCGTGACCAATGTTTGCCCAACTAGTGAACGGCAAATTTCACAACGGCCATTTTCTTACCGTCTGTTAGCTTCAATACATATTGTCCCGGGCGCAATGCCGTAATACTGACTTTATCATCAATCACTGGTCCAGCGAGTAACGTTCTTCCTACGTAATCTGTGATTTCATAGTTCAGATTTGCACCGCCTTGAACATGTAATACGTCTGTTGCGGGATTAGGATAAACGGCTACGTTTAGTTCATTTTCATCAATGCCAATTCCGTAAACGGTCACACTGATACTCGCGGTATCGGCCATGCCATAAGTCCATGCGATGGCACTCAGTTCACCAGGCCCGTTACCACTTACTCCCCAAGCGATTTGAACGCTATCGATGCCGTAAGCCATTTCTATAGATCCGTTCGTGACCATCCACTGCACACTGTCTACATAACCGCTGTGCTGCAGGGTGTAGGTGATAGTGTCGTTGCCATAGATGGAATCTGCAGGTGCAGCAATTT
>JAAXJR010000033.1:0-19450 GCA_012269745.1 Flavobacteriales bacterium
TGATCCACAACGTACAACCAGTCTCTGGTGTACTGACCGTCGCCGTATACCGGCAATGGCTTTTCTTCCACGATATTGTTGATAAAGAGCGGGATGAGTTTCTCTGGGAATTGGTTTTGGCCGTAGTTGTTCGAACAATTGGTCACCACATAAGGAATGCCGTAGGTCTCGCCATAGGCACGCACAAAGTGGTCTGAAGATGCTTTTGAGGCGCTGTACGGACTGTTTGGATCGTACGGCGTCGTCTCTTCAAACAAGCCTTCCTTGCCCAAGGTTCCATATACTTCGTCGGTGCTAATGTGGTAGAAGCGCTTGCCCTCGAAATCCTCATGAATACGCTTAAAGCTGTTGAGCAAATTCACCGTACCTAAGATGTTGGTACGCACAAAGGCTAACGGATCCTTAATCGAACGGTCCACATGACTCTCGGCTGCCAAGTGAATGACTCCTTCTGGCTGGTATTTGTCAAACAGCGCGTCAACGGCTGCAGCATCAACGATATCCACGCGCTCAAACACATAGTTTGGGGCACTTTCGATATCGCTTAAATTTTCGAGGTTCCCGGCATAGGTCAGCACATCCACATTGATGATGCGGTACTCGCTGTACTTGTTTACAAACAAGCGAACGACGTGAGAGCCAATAAATCCGGCACCGCCGGTGATGATAATGTTTTTCATTTAAGCCAATTCTTGTGTTAGCGCCTGCTCAAAATTCCAGGCATCACGAAGCATATCTTCTAATGTCTTTTCAGGGGTCCAATTAAGTACCTTATTCGCCTTTCCAATATTAGCATAAACAGCCGGGACGTCTCCCTCACGGCGCGGCGCAATAGAGTAGGCAATTTTAATTCCAGTAGCACGCTCAAAGGCGTTAATCATTTCTAAAACCGTCGAGCCATTGCCCGAGCCAAGGTTGATTACATCAAATCCTTTAGTATTTCCGTCGACCAAATGCTGGACGGCTAGAATGTGTGCTTTAGCAATATCAATAACATGGATGTAATCGCGAACACAGGAGCCGTCACGTGTGTCGTAATCTGACCCAAAGACACGAAGTTCCTTGCGCTTTCCAATGGCGGTTTCTGTGATGTAGGGAACTAAATGATGTGGCTCTCCATCTTGGAACTCGCCGATAATACTGGACGGATGAGCACCAATCGGGTTGAAATAACGCAAACTCATCACGTCCATCTTACCCGTTGCTGCGAAATCTCTTAGAATCTCTTCACCCATCTTCTTGGTGTTTCCATAAGGACTCTCTGCAGGTTGAACCGGTGCATTTTCATCCACATGCGGATTCTCTGGCGTGCCATACACTGTACATGAGCTCGAGAACACGATGGAACGCTTACCATGAGCTGCCATACTTTCCAGGAGGTTGATGGTGCTCAATAGGTTATTGTAATAGTACTTCAACGGCTCGTGCACGCTTTCATTTACGAGTAAAAATGCTGCGAAGTGAATGGTTCCTTGAATTGAAGGGAACTCCTGGAAAACAGCGTCAATTTCGCCTCGATTACAAAGCTCCACCTGGCGGAAGATTAATTCCTTCCCTGTGATCTTTTCAATGCGGTCTTTAACTTCAATTGGGCTCTCGCTCAGATTGTCAATTACGATAGGTTCGTATCCAGCATTTATGAGTTCCACTACGGTGTGTGAGCCAATATAGCCTAATCCACCGGTAACAAGAATCTGTGACATTATAGGTTTATTTTTTGGTGCCTTAAAGGTCTACTTTCTGCTGTAATCAGCAAAGTCTCTATGCTCCTTTCTGTAGAGCCTTTCGTCCGGCAAACTTTGGAACCATTCGTAGGTGCGTTTCAAACCTTCGTCGCGCATCACCTTCGGCTCCCAATCCAAGATAGATTTTGCCTTGCTGATATCTGGCTTACGCTGCATTGGGTCATTCACAGGTAAAGGTTTGTAGATGACCTTTTGCGTAGTGCCTGTGAGTTTGATAATTTCTTCGGCAAAGTCTGAGATGGTTATCTCGTGTGGGTTGCCAATGTTTACGGGCTCTGCATGATCGCTCATGAGCAAGCGGTAGATCCCTTCGACCAAATCATCCACGTAACAGAACGAGCGGGTTTGTGAGCCGTCGCCAAAGACGGTAAGGTCTTCACCGCGCAGCGCTTGGCCTATGAAGGCTGGCAACACACGACCGTCGTTCAATCGCATTCTAGGACCGTAGGTGTTGAAGATACGAATGATGCGTGTCTCCAAGCCATGGTAGGTGTGGTAGGCCATAGTCATGGCTTCCATAAAGCGCTTGGCTTCGTCGTACACTCCACGCGGGCCTACTGGATTCACATTTCCCCAATATTCTTCAGTTTGCGGGTGGACCAAAGGGTCACCATAAACTTCAGAAGTAGAAGCCACAAGGATGCGTGCCTTTTTTGCCAATGCCAATCCTAGCAAGTTGTGCGTTCCCAAAGAACTCACTTTCAAGGTTTGGATAGGAATCTTCAAGTAATCAATAGGAGAAGCCGGCGAGGCAAAGTGAAGAATGTAGTCCAATTCCCCAGGGACGTGTACAAAGTTGCTCACGTCGTTGTTGTAAAAGGTGAAGTTTGGGTTGCCCATCAGGTGCTCCAAATTCTCCATGTTCCCCGTAATGAGGTTGTCCATCCCAAGCACTTCCATCCCTTCAGCGATGAATCGGTCACATAGGTGCGATCCTAAAAACCCTGCAGCTCCTGTAATGAGTACTCTTGGCATTGCTTATGCTTTTTCAGCGATCTTCTCGCCCATTCCTATTCCGTAATAATCAAATCCTGCTTCGCCTACGATCTCTCTGCGGTAGAGGTTACGGCCGTCGAAGACTACGCGTGTCTTCATCGCCGTACCTACTTTCTCCCAGTTCGGTACGCGGAACTCTGTCCATTCCGTGATCAGTGCCAATGCATCGGCACCTTGAATGGCTTCCATGTCGCTCTCGCAGTAGGTGATGGTATCGCCCAGATCGTGCTTGGCTTCTTCCATCGCTACCGGGTCGTAGGCACGAACATTGGAGCCTGCTTTCAACAATAGGTTGGCCAACACCACTGAAGGTGCTTCACGCATGTCGTCCGTATTCGGCTTGAACGACAGTCCCCAGAAGGCAATGGTCTTGCCCTGAAGGTCGCCGCCGAAGTAGGCGTTGATTTTATTGAACAGTACACTCTTCTGATCGTCGTTCACTGCCTCAACAGCTTCGAGGATACGCATGGTGTGTCCGTTTTCGCGGCCCGTGCGAGCCAATGCTTTTACATCTTTAGGGAAACAAGAGCCCCCGTACCCAATACCCGGATAGATGAACTTGTTGCCAATTCTTGGATCTGAACCGATACCCTTACGCACCCAGTTCACATCTGCACCCATCTTCTCACACAGGTTTGCAATGTCGTTCATGAAGGAAATCTTCGTCGCTAACATTGCGTTTGCAGCATATTTGGTCATCTCAGCAGATGGGATGTCCATAAAGATCACCGGGTGACCATTCAAGGTAAACGGACGGTAGAGCTTATCCATGATTTTCTGAGCGTCGTCGCTATCCACACCCACGACAATGCGGTCGGGCTTCATGAAGTCGTCAATAGCTGCACCTTCTTTCAAGAACTCAGGGTTTGAAGCCACATCAAAGCCAAAGTCTACATCGCGTAAATCCAAGGCATCAGCAACGGCGCCGCGTACCTTTTCCGCAGTACCTACTGGCACTGTAGATTTAGTAATCACCACCAAATAGTCGGTCATGGTCTTTCCGATCTGATCGGCCACGGCCAATACGTACTTCAAATCTGCAGAGCCGTCCTCACCTGGAGGCGTACCCACAGCGATAAAGGCAGCCTGTGAACCGCGAATGGCGTCAGCCAAATCGGTCGAAAAGTTCAAGCGCCCCTTCTTATAGTTGCGCTTAACGATCTCCTCAAGACCTGGTTCATAGATAGGAAGAATGCCGTTTTTCAGGCCGTCTATTTTGTTCTGATCAATGTCTACACAAGTCACGTCGATACCCACGTCCGAAAGACATGCGCCTGTTACTAGACCTACGTAGCCTGTGCCAATTACTGTGATTTTCATAATGAAAGGGTTGCTCCTAATTGTTCGGTAGGGCTAAAATACATTATTGCAGATGATGTCTATGGTGTAACTTGCACTCAGAATGATTCCAATGCGCATTTTTTCTAATAAGACTTTACTACTATTGGCTCTACTGAGCTTTTCGAAGTTATACGGACAACTGACCACTAAAGACAGTACGCGTACGGTACAATTATGGGGTCTTAGTGCTGGTGCTTATCAGCCAGGCTTTGATATGTCTACGAATTACAGCGCCTTTGCCTCGGCTGAGGTAGAGTATATGGTTAAAAATAAAGAGGGCGTTTTTCAAGGGCTAGCCTTCAAGGCGCTTTATGGCAATGTGGTGAAAAATCCTGCAGCAATATTTTCGAATCTTACTGACGACGATGGGAATTTCCTTGGAGTAAATGGTGAATTTGCAACTATCCAGGCAGGTCTCAGTGGCGGCCAACTCATGTATCAGTACGGTAAACTTGTTCAAAGCAAGTACAATCCAAATTCAGGTTGGGTGCTCATGCAAGGCATAGGTCTGGGGCAGCATAAAATAGGCCTACGGGATCAACGCGGTACTCTTCCACAGCTCCAAAGCCCATTCTTAGAGGGGTACGATCGCCTGCATGTAGGAGTGTATACGAATACATCACTTCGCTACCTGCATTTAGACAATAATGAACGCGTAAACTGGTCCGCAAATCTCCATCTTAATCTTGGTGCAAGTCAGAATATCCGCGGTTATGTCGTTGACCTAGCACAAACCGATACTAGGGTTAAATTTGATGCGTTTATTGGTGGATCACTGACTTGGTTCATTCCCGTCTATGCCAAGCAAGAGAGTTTCTATCTTGTTGACTGATGATTCTTTATCCGCTTATTTCTAATCTCGTTTTCTCCGCCTGGCAACTCGTCGCCGGTAAGAATAGCTGGATTTCTAAAGTGGGGTCCGATTCCTCTTGGAAATCTTCTCCGCCGTTGGAAGGGAAAGTCATTTGGATGCATGCGGCTTCCCTGGGCGAATTTGAAATGGCGCGTCCCGTTTTGGAACTTTTCCTTGAAAAACACCCCAATTGGCAAGCGGTTGTCACCTTTTTCAGCCCCTCAGGTTACGAGCCACGAAACAATTACGAGAAAGCCAAGGTGTATTACCTGCCCATAGATACGCCTTCAGAGGCGAGTAAATGGTTGGATTATGCCAATCCATCATTAGCGCTATTTGTGCGTTACGACATTTGGCCGAACCATTTGAATGCCCTTAGGAAAAGAAGTATACCAACTGTAGTGATGGGGATGAGCGCTCCGAAGACACCTTGGTACTTGAATCGGATGTTGCCGTTAATTCGCAAGGTGTACAAGGAAGGGATTCATACTTGGGGAGTGATTTCAGAGCAAGATGCAGCTAACATGAGTTTGGCCGCTATACATTCAGAAGTTTTAGGCAATCCGAAATTCGACTACGCTGCTTCATTAGTGGGTAAAACTCCATCGCAGAAGTATATCGCTTGGAAAAAGGCTCAGAACAAACCAATCCTTCTAGTTGGCAGCGCCCATCTAGAAGATTGCCGAGCATTGAACGACTTGGATTTGAAAAAATTTTCAATTTGGATTGTGCCACACGAGATCGATCAGTCCGATATGCTAAAGTGTGCCATGACGCAGTTTAAAACTTTTGACTCAGCCAACTCAATGACTGATGATCCAAAAGAGGCATCGTTATTAATGGTGCCAGAATTTGGTGTGTTGACTGGACTCTACAGTTTGGCCGATGGCGTAATAATCGGTGGGGGTTACGCAAAAGCAACGCACAATGTTCTTGAAGCTACTGCGCAAGGAAAAATTGCTGCAAGCGGGCCGAATTGGCAAAAGATTGCAGAGAATCATGAACTCGTGAAAAGGGGCTATCTATTTCCGATACAATCTACAGATCAATATAGTCTGTACCTCAAGCGCATAGGCACCACTGAGTTTATTGCAAAAGGTGTTGAGGCACAGCAATGGCTGCTGGCTCAAAAAGGAGCTTCTGAAAGTATTCTGAAAGTCTTAGAACAGGCCGTTCAACTCTGAGTCGATCTGTTGAATGATTTCTCCTAGATCTTCAGGGTTCTCAGGGAAATTGTTCTTATCAACATTAATGATTAGCACCTTGCCTTTGTCATAGGTGTTGATCCAAGCTTCGTAACGCTCATTTAGCCTTCTGAGGTAATCAATGCGAATACTGTTTTCGTAATCACGTCCACGCTTTTGAATGTGATCTACCAAGGTAGGTACTGAAGCGCGCAAGTATATGAGAAGGTCTGGTGCCTGAAGGTTCTTTTCCATAATTTCAAACAAGCCTTTGTAGCTGTTGTAATCACGGGCAGTCATGAGTCCCATTGCATGCAAGTTGGGCGCAAAGATGTGGGCATCCTCGTAGATTGTTCTGTCTTGGATAACGTTCAAGCCTTCTTCGCGTACTTTTTGTACTTGCTCAAAGCGTGATCTTAAGAAATAGATCTGAAGGTTGAAACTCCAACGTTGCATTTCCTCATAGAAGTCATCGAGGTAAGGGTTGTCATCCACATCCTCGTACTGAGCTTCATAGTTATAGTGCTTTGCCAACAAGCCTGTTAGCGTAGTTTTTCCTGAACCAATATTTCCTGCGATTGCTAAGTGCATGGGTTGTATTTTTGTAGTCGCAAAGTAATAAAAACTGAAGCAAGGAACGATGAAAATTGACTTCGTAAAATCGCAAATCCAAACCGTCCGCCAAGAACTTGTTGATCACGATGCATTCACGTGGGTTGATAACCTTGAAAAAGCACGTGTTTTCATGGAAAGCCATGTATGGGCTGTTTGGGATTTTATGGTCCTGCTCAAAGGTCTGCAGCGTCAGTTAACATGTGTGGATACCTACTGGGTACCTACGGGCAATCCTGAGGTGCGCCGCTTGATCAATGAAATCGTTTTCGGCGAAGAAAGTGATGTAGATCAAAATAACAAAGCGGTTAGCCACTTTGAATTGTACGTTCAAGCCATGGGGGAGGCTGGCGCTAATACGGATCCAATTTTGACCTTCATTGACGATTTGAAAAACGGCGTTGATCCTAAGCTTGCTTTGCGTCAAAGTAATGCTCCGGAGGGTGCGAAAGAATTTGTGCTTTCAACATTAGAAGTGGTAGAACGTGCAGATGCCTCGGAAATGGCTGCAGTATTCACCTTCGGTCGTGAAGATCTCATCCCTGATATGTTCATTGAGATTGTACGCAATTTGAAGGAAAAGTTCCCAACAGAGCTTGGCTTGTTCACGTACTATTTGGAGCGCCATATTGAAGTGGACGGCGATGTGCACGGTGCTTTGGCCGAGCGTATGGTCACAGAGCTTTGTGGTGACGATAAATTGCTTTGGGATAGAGCGTTAGATAGCTCAAAGACGGCACTGCGTCAAAGAATTAATCTCTGGACTTCGGTTATTGAGCGTTATAAAGTGCTTCATTTAGCTCAAGAAACGCTGTAATTAATTTGCGTTCATTGCTCAGGCGTGGAATTTTATTCTGACCGCCGAGCTTGTCTTTGCTTTTAAGCCATTGGTGAAATAGTCCTCTTTCTGCTCGTACCAATTCTAGTTGTCGCAACACAATATTGCCTTTGCGTTTGGCAGCATAATCTGAATTTACCTCCTGCAATGCTCGGTCTAAGGTTTGACTAAAGGCGTTTAGGTCAGCAGGTTCAACTTCAAATTCGACGAGCCATTGATGAGCGCCACCTTCTTTGTTTTCCATAAATATGGGAGCAGCATGAAAATCTCGAACACTGCATTTGTGTTGTGAGCATGCTCTAGTTAAAGCTTCTTCGGCGTTTGTAACAATGACCTCTTCACCGAAAGCATTGATGAAGTGAGCCGTGCGTCCGCTCACTTTGATTCGGTGTGGTTTTAACGAAACAAATCGGACCGTATCTCCTAGGATGTACCTCCAAAGACCACCATTAGTGGTGATCACCACGGCATATTCTTTGTCGAGTGCTACCTCGCCTAAAGTGATGGTCTTACTGTCCTTGCCTTGGAACTGATCCATTGGGATGAATTCATAGTACGTACCGCAGCAGGTCAAAAGCATCAATCCATCAATGTTCGGGTCGTCTTGTACAGCAAAGAATCCCTCTGAGGCATTGTAGTTCTCCATGAAGGTGACTTGGTCTCCCGGCATTAGCTCACGGAACTGACTTTCATAAGGGGCAAAGTTTACACCACCGTGTGCGAAGAGCTCTAGATTTGGCCAAACCTCAAGAAGGTTATTGGCTCCGGTGCGTTCTATAACTTTATTGAAGAGCACTAAAAACCAGCTGCTCACTCCCCAAAATGAAGTAATATTTTGACTAATGACCTCGTCTAGGATGGCATCAATTTTCTCCTCCCAATTACTCATAAGCGCAGTTTCATTGCTCGGTGCGCTTCGGAATTCTGCCCACATGGGCATATTTTGAATCAAGATGGCACTGAGATCGCCCGCTTGACTTCGACCATGAGACTCAAGGGAAGTAGATCCCCCTAAACGTAGTCCGAGTCCTTCAAAAAGCTTGGATTCTGGGTTGTGATTCAAATACAGAGCCAACTCAATTCTTCCACCATTCATATGGCTCCCTTCTAGACTTTCCTTTGGTACAGGAATGTATTTGGACACTCCGCTCGAGGTACCACTACTTTTGGCGTACCACTCTACCTTTCCTGGCCAAAGGATATCTTTTTCACCTTGGCGCATTCGTTCGATGTAAGGCTTTAAGTCTCCGTATTCGTGAAGGGGGACCCTTGAAATAAAGTCCTGATGATCCTTGATCTTGTCAAAACCATGAGCGATACCAAAAGTGGTTTTACGTGCCTTGAGTACGAAGTCCAATAAAACACGCTGCTGCGCTTGAACAGGTTGCTCATTCACCTCAAAAAGCTCCTCCACGTATTTGCGAAGGGTGCTTTGCAGAACTTTATTTACAAGTGAATAAAACAAGGTTTACTTAGTGGCTTTAGTTGAATCGAATTAACTTCACGTCTCACAACTAAAATAGCTGAAAATGCGATTTGAAGGTCCTTTACGCAAGATGTCGACTATTTACGGTGAAAATATCCGTTATAGTTTAAGAATAGGTGAAGATTTACTCTTTATGAACCGGCTCATTGGTTCACAGATTCGTATGAGCTTTAAGGGAAATCACACTTGTTTTTGTGGCCAATTGGTCCCGGAGGTCTACCGCCAAAACTTCTGCAGAGACTGTTTCTTTACAAAACCTGAAGCTTCTCCAACCATCATGAAGCCAGAACTCAGTAAGGCGCATTTGGGTATAGAGGAGCGTGATCTTGAATTTGAAAAGCGTCTGCAATTACAGCCACATTATGTGTATTTGGCGAAAACGGATCGCATTAAAGTAGGGGTCACGAGAAACACACAGATGCCTTATAGATGGATGGATCAAGGCGCGAAAAGTGCGGCTATTTTACTTGAGGTTCCCAACCGATATTTAGCGGGTGAGGCTGAGGTAGCGTTAAAAGACCATTTTGTGGACAAGACCTCTTGGCAAGCCATGCTCAAGGACCTTCCTACAGATGAGGACCTCATGGAGGCCATTCAACGAGCAGCCGATGTATTACCAGAAAATTTGAAGCAATACCTCTACCAAGACTCAAAAGAGTGGCACTTTAATTACCCGGTCCAACATCAAATAGAAAAAGTGAAAAGCATCAGCTTTAAAACTGAAGGAGATGCACTTGAGGGCGAGCTTTGGGGGATACGCGGTCAATACCTCATTACTAGTGCTGGTGTTTTCAACGTGCGTTCCCATACGGGGCACATGGTTGAATTGGAGGTGCTTTAAAGTCGTATTTCTTCGCCAACTTTTAACTTGAAATAGCGCCTTGCCCAATACATGATGCCGTAAAAGATAAAGGTATCTAAGGCTGCGCAACACACTTTAAATAGCCAACCGTCCAGGATGTAGCCGCCCATCGTGGACCAGCTTTCTACACCTATAAACAGTACAATAACCACCAAAGTCGTGTCCACTCCTTGGGAGAGAATAGTGGAAAAATTATTGCGCACCCAAAGCTTTTTGCCATTGGTTACTTTTTTCCAAAAGTGGAACAGTCGAACATCTATTAATTGAGCAAAGAGGTAGGCAAACATTGAGGCGGCAATGACGCGCCAAGCGTTTTGGAAAACCGTGTTGAACATTTCATCATTCACCGGGGAGCCATCTATCGCTGGAAATTGAGCTCCAAGCCAAAGGATGAACAAGACAAAGATGCTCGCGACTAAACCTGCGAGGACCACGTGGGTGGTTCGTTTTTGACCGTACAATTCACTCAGTACATCGGTGATCAAAAAAGTCACCGGGTAGGGCAAAACACCGGCACTAATGATGAAGGTTTTAAAACCGAAATCAAGACTGATAAATTTATTCGCAATAAGGTTACAAGTAATTAGTGCTGCGATGAAAAGTGCGCCGAGGATATAGTATAACCGCTCCGCGGTTTGTCGTTTTTTTGCCATTATAAGTTTCTAAAGGCGGGGTCCAATTTCGCTTGAAGTCCCGGATTCTTGCCTAGCTCAATGAGATCACTAATCACAGGGTCGTTGGCCAATTTATCCATAAACGGATTTGACGTTCCCACTACTTTACTCATAGTACTACTAAAAGAGTCTAGGTACTTTTCTAAACCCGTTTTTTGAGCCGGAAGTTCATAAATGCGGTACTTGTCAAGCCCGGCTTCCCCAGCTGCAAATGCAATGGCGTCACTGAGGTTGCCTTCGTAATCTGCTAGCGCGTTGTCAATGGCATCACTTCCGGTCCAAACACGGCCTCCACAAAGCGGTAAGAGGTAATCCATTTCCATATTCCGCCCCGCAGCTACCTTACCCGTGAAATCTGCATAGCCCTTATCAATCATATTTTGAAGGATGGCGTATTGCTCTTCTGAGGGATGCTTGTAGAGATTCGGGAAATTTGCTAATGGATGTGTTTGTACTTCTTCCACATTTAGTCCTAGAGTTTCGCTCATTAACTGCTCGGCAGTGAACAGGCTCATGAAAATGCCTATACTCCCTGTCACAGTGGTGCTGTTCGTGAAGATGGCATCTGCATTACAGCTGATGTAGTAGCCCCCTGAAGCGGCATAGTTTGCTTGACTTACAATGAGTGGCTTTTCCACTTTTTCGATAGCATGGTGAATCATATCTGAAGTAAGTGCGCTACCTCCGGGACTATTTACTCGAAGTACAATGGCTTTAACCCTTTTGTTATTCGATGCTTTTTCAATCGCCTTGATAATGTTCTTTGTTCCTATGCTGTTCTCATCGCCAGATCCATTGCCGATAGTTCCATTTGCATAGATAACTGCAACACGATCCGTTGAGGTGCCTTTTGAAAGTGTGCTTTTGTAGTCGTTCCAGGAAACAAGGTTGAATCGCTCCTCGAATTCTTCCATAACATCTTCACGGTAGGCGAGCTTTTCTACTAGCCCCGCATCCTCGGCTGCTGCTGCGTCCATACCGGTCCAATTGTTGGCACAAGCATCCAACACGTCTTTAGAAATACCTTTATAGTTACTGAAGCCTTGGCTTAGGAAATCCCAGAATTGATTAGTGAGGTTCGAAAGTTGCAACTCATTTTCTGGACTCATTTCAGAGTTGATATAGGGTTCTACAGCACTCTTGAATTTGTTACCGGTGCCGCGTACAACTAAAGGTTCAATACCAAACTTATCGAAGAAGTCTTTGTAATAAGTGCTCGAGATGCCCACACCTCGAATGTCCATGATGCCTCCAGGGTGCAAAATAGCGGTATCACTCAAAGCACTGAGGTAGGCGCCTTTTTGCGTGTAGTAAGCGCCATAAGAGTATACAGGCTTTCCACTCTTTTTGAATTCCAATAGATACTCGCCTAGCTCTTCAAGCATTCCGTATCCTGAGGCAAAGGCGCCGTGCTCGAAGAAAATGCCCTCAATATTATCATCAGTAGCTGCCTGCTGTAGACCAAGTCGTAGTTCGTTTAAGCCTATGGCGCTTATGTCCTGACCGAGAAGCTCAGCATTGAGCGCTTCGAACGGATTGTCAACTGTTCTTTCTACAAGTTCACCGCTTAGATTAATTTTCAGCAAGCTGTTCTCTTTTATCTTTGGGCTTCCTTCATCAGACGAGGCTGCAATTCCAACAAGCAGAAGGAATCCGATAATAATTAAAGAGACTAATGCTGCAATAACAGCAAGGAAGGTGGTAAAAAATGATTTCATGTGTAGAGGTATAGTCTTACTAGGTACGAATTTAGGTGATAAATATAGGAATCTAGTTCGTGCCCGATTAGAACTCGAGATGGATTGTGAAGTCCTTAACGAAAGTGCCATTTACGAAACCCCAGCTTGGGGATATAAGAGTGATGAGACCTATTTTAATCAAGCTCTTGAGTGTCGTTTTGAGAAAACCCCGCTGGAATTTTTACGCTTTTGTCTCGATGTTGAAAAAAAGATGGGTCGTACCAGAGGTTCTGAAGGATATACGGACAGGACTATTGATATTGACATCATTGCGGTAGAAAATTTTACGAGTCTAGATGAGCGATTGATTGTTCCGCATCCCAGGCTACATCTGAGGAAATTCGCTTTATTGCCCCTTCAGGACTTATGGCCAGAGTGGGAGCATCCATTACTTAAAATGAAAGTGAAATCGATGCTAAAAGAGTGTCCAGATCCTGTTACTCCAGAGAAAAAGTATCACAAATAAGTATTAAGTACCTGTATTTGTGCAAAACGGTTTGGCTGATTCATTTGAGATAGTACTTTAGTACCACTGAAAACGACTAAAATTTCAAACCGTGAAAAAACTTCTATTCTTTGCCATTGGAGCAGCAGTGATGAGTTCTTGTACAGAGATCAAAATGTTGCAAATGGATGTTGCAGATCTTCAAGAAAAAGTGAATGCAATGGGGGGCGATACCGATGGTGATGGTGTTGCAGATTTATATGATGTAGATAATAACACTCCTGAAGGTGTGGCTGTTGCAGGTAATGGTGCAGCTCTAGATTCGGATGGTGATGGTATTGCTAACTACATGGATGAGGATGTCTTTACTCCTAAAGGTGTTCGCGTTGATTCTAAAGGTATGCCAGTTGATTCTGATATGGACGGTGTTCCAGATGGAATTGATATGGAAGACAATACCGCTATGGGTGCCATGGTCAACTTTAAAGGTCAAACTGTTGGCGTTGCTAATGGCATGGGCGGTTCATCTGCATTGTTGCCAAGCATTTACTTCAAGTTCAACAGTTCATCATTGTCGACCTCTTCTTATGAAAGCTTGACGACAGTAGCTCGCTATTTAAACGATAACCAAGGGGTAAGCTTGGTAATCAAAGGATATAGTGATCCTGTAGGTTCAGACGAATACAACCAAGCACTTGCCATGCGTAGAGCGAAAGCTGTAAAGAAAGCTCTAAATGAAGTATTTAAAATTAAAGGCGACCGTCTTCACACAGAGGCAGTCGGTGAAAAAGATAATCTAAGTGACGACTATAAAATCAATAGACGTGTAGATTTCGCGTTCAAATAAAGAACGCTGTGTTGTTGAGAAAGCCCGATTCATTGCGAGTCGGGCTTTTTTTATGCCGTTAGGCCTTTATGAATTTCGAATATGGCCATGCCTGCACTGACGCTAACATTTAGGCTATGTTTCGTGCCATATTGTTTGATTTCAATGACATCGTCGCAAGCATCGACTACTTCTTGTTGTACTCCCATGACTTCGTGTCCAACAATAAGCGCCGTAGGTCCTTGTACTTGGTAATGGCGAAGGTCAATGCTGTTTTCAGCTTGTTCAAGCGCTGCAATACGATACCCTTGTGATTTCAATTCTTCGATACATTCTAGCGTGCTTTCCACCTTAGTCCAACTGACAGTTTCAGTTGCACCGAGCGCGGTTTTTTCTATTTCGTGGTGCCCGGGTTCAGGTGTGAGGCCACATAGATAGAGATGGCTGGCTAGAAAACAATCCGCTGTCCGAAACATAGAGCCTACGTTGTGCATGCTGCGGATGTTATCTAAAACAAGAACCATTGGGGTTTTGCCAGCTTTCGCAAATTCCTCTGGAGTTAATCTTCCCAATTCGTTATTTCTAAGTTTTCTCATCCGATAGACTCTAATTACATTAGCGTTCCACAAAGAAATAGATAAATGGCTAAAAAATCGGGAAAGAAGCAGACGCCTATGATGCGTCAATTTGACGAGATCAAAGCGAAGCATCCCGAAGCCATGCTGCTATTTCGTGTTGGCGACTTCTACGAGACCTTTGGTAGCGATGCGGAGAAGGCTTCGAAGACATTAGATATTATCCTCACGAAGCGCTCTAACGGCTCTGCGTCGGAGGTTGCGCTTGCGGGTTTTCCCCATCACGCCTTACAAACCTACTTACCTAAGCTTGTGAAGGCAGGGCACCGCGTAGCCATCGTTGAGCAGTTGGAAGATCCTAAAACTGTGAAGGGGTTAGTCAAGCGTGGAGTTACCGACATGATCACTCCGGGGATCAATCTAAATTCTGAATTGCTTAGCGGTAAGGAACATAATTACCTGGCCTCACTATATCCAGCGAAAAAAGGTCCTTGGGGTTTAGCTATTATCGAGGTCTCAACTGGTTCGTTTTATTATGCGGAGCACGGCAAATCTGAGGTACTTAGTGCATTAAATTCCTACAGCCCCAAGGAAATCATTCATCCAAGAGATATGGATCGTGAGTTGCGTAAGCAGCTAGAGGAGGAATTTTATCTTTTCGGTATCGATACATGGGCTTGGGAAGAGGCGTATACTTTTGAGCAGTTGACCACTCATTTTCAGACCAATAGTCTGAGCGGATTTGGTCTTGATAAAGGAAGCGCAGGAGCCATAGCCGCAGGAGCTGTATTGCACCATTTAAAGCGCAGCGAGTATAGCTCTTTAGATCATATCGGAAGTGTTTCGCGAATCTCACTGGACGATTTTATGTGGTTGGACGGTTTTACCGTGTCTAATCTAGAGCTGTTTGCGGCCAATTCATCCGGCGGCACTTCCACTTTAGATATTATTGATAAAACGACAAGTCCTATGGGCGGTCGTTTGCTTAGAACCTATTTAGCACTTCCTCTCCTTGATAAAACAGTGATTAGCAAAAGGCATGATGCCGTAGCGGAATTGCTTGAGGAGCCAGATTTAATGGATGCGCTTAAAGAAGCCTTGGAGGGCATGCCTGATATCGAGCGCCTTTGTAGTCGCGTAGCTACGGGAAGAATCAGTCCTAAAGAAATGGCGAGGCTTAGAGAGGCGCTGAAAAGGGGGGCGGCGCTCGTGGAATTGGTCCAGGAAAGATCATGGAATCACCCGGAGCAGCAGCCTGATGTATTGAATGAACTGTACACCGAACTCACTAATGCTTTGGTGGAAGATCCAACCGCCATTATTGGTAAAGGTGAAGCACTAAAAAGCGAATATGATGCAGAATTGGGCCGATTAAGAGGCTTGCTCAATGATGCTACCGGGACCTTAGAGGACATCCGAGAACGAGAGGCGGAGGCAACGGGTATTCAGTCACTAAAGTTGGCCTTTAATAACGTTTTTGGCTACTATCTAGAAGTTCGGAACTCTCATAAGGATAAGGTTCCTGAGCAGTGGCACCGCAAGCAAACTTTGGTCAATGCAGAGCGCTACATCACTGATGAGCTAAAGAAATTTGAGGCTGAGGTTCTTGGGGCCGAAGAAAAGATTAAAGCTATAGAAACTCGCTTATTTGCTGCTGTAGTTGAGCAGGCGAAGAGCTTTTTGAATCCTTTGCTCGTATTGGCACGTTGGGTTGCGACGACGGACGTTTTAACCAGTTTTGCTGAGGTTGCTAAGCGCAATAATTACTGTAGGCCCACCTTCACAGAGGAGGCGGCAATTGCCATTGAAAAAGGGCGACACCCAGTCATTGAAAAAATGCTTCCAGAAGAACAGCCATATATCGCGAACGGGCTTGCATTAAACAATAGGGACGCTTCCATCGCCATGATTACGGGACCTAATATGAGTGGTAAAAGTGCCTTATTGCGTCAAGTGGCTTTAATCCAAATTTTAGCACAGATTGGAAGCTATGTTCCTGCAGCAGCGGCAGAAGTACCTATTATAGACCGCTTGTTTGTGCGCGTTGGTGCCTCTGATAATCTCAGCAAGGGAGAATCTACTTTTATGGTGGAGATGAATGAGACGGCAACCATTTTGAATAATATCTCTGAACGATCGCTGGTCATATTGGATGAAATTGGTCGTGGTACATCCACTTTTGATGGTGTGAGTATTGCTTGGGGGATTGCTGAATTTTTGCACCAGCACCCTTCTTCACCGCTCGTGCTTTTTGCGACGCACTACCATGAGCTCAATGAAATGGCTGCAACCTTCAAGAAGGTGCGTAACTATCATGTAGCAGCAGAGGAGCATAAAGGGGAGATTGTCTTTACACGCCAATTAAAATCTGGAGGTACCGCGCATAGTTTCGGTTTGCACGTTGCCAAACTTGCTGGTATACCGGGGTATGTTCTCAATAGGGCAGAATCTGTATTAAAAGAGCTCGAGCAGACCAAATCAAAAGGCGATTCGTCCCAAATCTCAGGTGCTCCTGGACAATTAAATTTCTTTTCACTTGACCGTCCTGAACTCGAAGAATTGGCGGATGAAATTGAAAATGTGGATGTTAACCAACTCAAGCCTATAGAGGCTTTGATGCTCTTGAATACCTTCAAGGAAAAACTTTCAAAAAAATAGCTTGAGAGGTTGCAATAAATCAAAAGGGCTGTATATTTGCCCTCCCAATCGCGAAAGTAGCTCAGCTGGTAGAGCACGACCTTGCCAAGGTCGGGGTCGCGGGTTCGAATCCCGTCTTTCGCTCTAAGACCCTCCTTCAAGCGGAGGGTTTTTTGTTGGAGCCCCGGTGGTGGAATTGGTAGACACGCCGGACTTAAAATCCTGTGGACAGTAATGTCCGTGCCGGTTCGACCCCGGCCCGGGGCACTTCAAAGCCCGCCTTGCAAAAGGCGGGCTTTTTTGTTGTTCATTTCGCGTGGAAAACAACACTGCTTCTCTTGCGTTGTAAGCCTTAGGAAAAAGCATATTTGTTACATGCAGCAATACCATGATTTAGTAGAAAGAGTACTCGCAGAAGGTGTGCAAAAAGGCGACCGTACGGGTACTGGAACAAAGAGTGTTTTCGGACATCAAATGCGATTCAATCTTCAAGAGGGATTTCCGCTATTGACCACGAAGAAAGTGCACATCAAAAGTATTCTTCATGAGCTTCTTTGGTTTCTTCAAGGCTCGACAAATATTGAATACCTCGCTCAGAACAAAGTCCGTATTTGGGACGATTGGCCGTACGCAGCGTATTCAAAAAGTGATGAGTTTGGTGGAGAGGATATCCGAGAGTTTGCCGCTAAAGTTGCCACTGATAAAGACTTTGCTGCAAAATGGGGAGAATTGGGGCCAGTATACGGGTACCAATGGCGCTCGTGGCCGGCTCCTGATGGCGGTAGCGTAGATCAGATTGCACAAATCATTGATCAAATTAAAAACAACCCTAACAGTCGTCGCATCATAGTCAATGCATGGAACGTAGGTTTCGTTGACCAAATGGCTTTGCCGCCGTGTCACGCATTCTTCCAGTTTTATGTAGCCGATGGTAAGCTTAGCTGTCAACTGTATCAAAGAAGTGCTGACATCTTCTTGGGTGTGCCATTCAATATTGCTTCTTACGCTTTCTTGGTTCATATGGTAGCCCAAGTCTGTGGTCTGGAAGTAGGTGACTTCGTGCATACTTTGGGTGATGCGCACATCTACAACAACCACATAGAGCAATTAGAGCTGCAGCTCACTAGAGACTTCAGAACGTTGCCGAAATTAAAATTGAACCCCGAGGTAACTTCCATCTTCGATTTCAAATACGACGACTTCGAGATTGAAGGATACGATCCTCATCCTCACATCCCTGGAAAAGTAGCGGTATAATGATTTTAAAAGCCATCGTCGCCTACGCCGAAAACCGAGTCATCGGAAAAGACAATGATCTCATCTGGCACCTTCCAGACGATCTTAAGCATTTCAAGCGCCATACGGCGGGTAAGACCATCATCATGGGCCGTAAGACTTGGGACAGTTTAGGAGGTAGGCCTTTGCCAAACCGGAGGCACATCGTCATCACCCGTTCAACGGACTTCACTGCCCAGGGTGCAGAAGTAGTAAATACGTTAGAAGACGCTGTAGAATTGGCCCAAAATGATGAAGAAGTATTCATTGTAGGAGGTGCGCAGATCTACACGCTATCGCTTCCATTAATAGATATACTCGAAATCACTGAAGTACATGCGGAATTTGAGGGAGATGCCTTTTTTCCCATTTTTAACGAAGCCGATTTTGAATTAACTTCACAGGAGCATCATCCAACGGATGAAAAGCACCAATATTCTTTCACCTTTAAAACCTGGAAGCGCAAAGCTTCATAACCTTATCATAATGAAAAAGCAATTAGCATTACTCTCTTTGGCAGCCATGGCATCGTGTGCCGCGCCTGAAGCAGAGGTTGCCGACGCACGTCCGGCATTTCCACTGGAACACTTAGACACATCAGTTCACGCGTGTGATGATTTCTTCCAATACACTGCAGGTGGTTGGAGAGAAGCCAATCCAATTCCTGAAACTGAGGTGCGTTGGGGCGAATTCAACAAACTACGTGAGGCCAATAAGCAACGTCTCAAAGAATTGTTCGCAGAAGTAACTGCGGGAACCTTTGAAAAAGGCTCTGACGAACAACTCATTGGTGATTTAGTGGTTTCTGGTATGGATAGTGTTGCTCGTAACGAGCGCGGTACCGCCGAATTGGACCCATATCTGGCAGCTGTTGACGAGGTGACTTCTCTAGAAGAGTTGTTTGTTTTAATGGCGCAACACAAGTTTTACGGCGTAAGCGCACCGGTGAACGCGTACGTCAGAACTGATGCAAAAAACTCTAAAATGAACACCCTCTATGTAGGACAAGGTGGAATAGGTCTACCTGATAGAGATTACTACCTCAAGGACGACGAGGACAGTAAGAAATTGCAAGAAGCCTACCGTGCTCACATCACCACGATGGCAGAGCTAACTGGTGTACAGATTGATGCTGAAGCCGTTTATGCTTTAGAGTACGCATTGGCAGAGGCCATGAAGTCGCGTGTGGAGATGCGCGACGCAGAAAAGCGTTACAACCCAATGACTGTGAGTGAATGGCAAGCTCTTGCACCTTCAATGCCGCTAACTGCCTACATGACTGAGCTTGGCTTGGCAGATCGCGGTGTGGTAAATAGCGCCCCTGAATTCTTTACCCGTATGGAGGCTAAGGTGTCCGATTTC
>JAAXJR010000033.1:19550-62166 GCA_012269745.1 Flavobacteriales bacterium
TGATGAACATGTCTACGTACTTCACAAAGAAGAATCTTGCGAAGCTTGATGAGCCCGTAGATAAGAGTGAATGGGGCATGGGAGCTCACATTGTAAATGCTTACTACAACCCACTGAACAACGAAGTGGTTTTCCCAGCTGGTATCTTACAGCCGCCATTTTACAACCCGGATGCAGATGCAGCGATCAACTACGGTGCAATTGGTGGTGTCATCGGTCATGAATTCTCCCACGGTTTTGACGATCAAGGAGCGAAATACGGTCCGGACGGTAACCTAGAAAACTGGTGGACAGCAGAAGATAAGGCACAGTTCGACTCTTTAACGACACAGTTGGCAGATCAATACTCGTCATACGAAGTATTGCCGGGTGTAAACGTGAACGGTCGTTTGACTTTGGGTGAAAACATCGCCGATTTGGGTGGCTTGACCCTTGCATATTACGCTTACCAAAACTGGAAAGGGGATAAAGAAATAGAGCCGATTGATGGTTTCACCGACGAGCAACGCGTTTTCTTAGGCTGGGCACAAGTTTGGCAAAGCAATGGTCGCGATGAATACTTCAAGAATCAGGTTACTACAGATCCACATAGCCCTGCAGAATTCCGCGTTTCTGGAACTGTAAGCAACATGCCAGAATTTAAAGCGGCCTTCGGTTGTGAGGACGGTGAAAACTTAAAACCAGCAGGAGAGGAAATTACTATTTGGTAAACGTGACTCAAGTTCCACTTCTTTGGGGAAGGAGCATCGTACCTTTAAGCCATTAAATATTGAACCAGATGACAATCAACGAAGCAATCAACCACGAAAACGTAAGTTTAGTAGATGTAAGAACACCCGCTGAGGTTGCTATGGAGCCAGTTCCAGGAGCAGTAAACATTCCTTTGGATGAAGTACCTGAGCGCTGGGAAGAATTCAAAGAGATGTCTCGACCATTAGTAATCTTCTGTCGCAGTGGAAACCGTTCAGGTCAAGCCATTGAATTCTTGGGTTCGAAGGGCATTACTGACGGTATGAACGGCATGGGCGCTTCTGATGTTTTAATCAACCTGATGTAATGCGTAAGTTATTGCTCAGCATATCACTAGTTATGGGCTTGGTAACCGTAGGTTGCCAAGCCCAAACTGCTTCTAATGAGGTGGTGAATATTGATGTTAATGTTGCAGATTTCGCAGCGGGTTTAGACACGGCAGATAACGCTTTGTTACTAGATGTGCGCACTGATGCAGAGTTTGCAAGTGGCCATCTAAATGGTGCTACTCAGATAGATTTTTACAGAAAAGATTTCGAAGAGGCAATAGCAGCATTAGATAAAGACCAACCTGTTTTCGTGTACTGTCGCAGTGGCAATCGCTCTGGTAAAGCTGCCAAAAAGATGAAGGCGATGGGTTTCAAAGAAGTTTATAACCTCGAAGGCGGCATAGGTGCATGGTCACGACGCAACCAACCTATTTCAAAGTAAATGGCAAGTTTTAAAGAGATCATCTCAAGCGATAAACCCACCCTAATTGACTTCTTTGCTGAGTGGTGTGGCCCTTGTAAAATGATGCCCCCTATACTCCAAGAACTCAGCGACCAAATGGGCGATTCTGTGCGCATCATAAAGGTGGACGTTGATAAGAACCAAGAGCTCAGTCAAGCATTGAACGTTCAAGGAGTGCCTACTCTTGCACTGTTTCAGTCTGGACAAATGCTTTGGCGTCAAAGTGGCGTTATTCCTGCATTTCAATTGGCTCAGATTATCAAGGAAAAAGCAACCTTAGAGGCTTGATGAAAAGAGTATTTCTTCTTCTACTTCTTGTTCTGACGAGTTGCGGCTTGAGTCTAGATTTAGTTGAAAAAGAAATACCTGCGCCCGACTATGGCGATCTTAATTATTGGGTCGCGCATCCTGAAAAACTGGACCTCTCGGATTCAGTCTTTACCTCTCGATCCGCGAATCAATTTGGCATCCCGGTCTTCTTCGTAAGTCCGACTATTTACTTTCCAAAGAAAGGCGGTTCGTGGAATCTTGATCCTTCAAGTATTACTTCTGCGCACGCCTTTGATACCCCTGTAAAATACCAAAGCACCGCTTTTAACGTCGCGGGGCCCGTGTATTCTCCTGCCTACAGACAGAGTGCCTATCAAGTATACAATGTTGCGCCAAATGCTGCCACTGCAAAGTCATACGCCATTGCTTATGCGGATGTGCGTGAGGCTTTTAGGGTTTTTCAAAAACAAATTGGACCTCAAAGCCCGTTTATACTGGCTTCACACAGTCAAGGTACAGATCATCTCATTCGATTGATCCAAAACGACCTCAGGAAGGATGAGCTCGATCGACTCGTGGTTGCCTATCTGGTGGGTATGCCGGTGAACGATTGTGATATGAAAATCCCAGTCTGTGAATCTCCATCTTCTACCGGTTGTTACACTTCTTGGCGTACCTACCACACTAAGGCTAAATTTCACAACAAATATCCAGTCGAGTGCATAGGGGTGGTTAATCCAATTTCATGGGCGATTGCTCCTGAATATGAATCGGCTGCCAAGAATCTAGACGTCCTCATCAGCGATTCCAAGCCACTTTTCCAAAACTTAGTGAGTGCTAAAATTCAAAATGGGGTGGTGGTTACCGAGCGCCCGCAATTTCCGGGAAGCATTCTGATTAGAACTAAAAACTACCACAGAGGAGATATCAACCTTTACTATGGTAATATCCAGGAAAATGTGCTTACTCGTTGTCTTCAGTATCTGAAGGAGCAAGGGCGTCAGGAGTAGGCAACTCATACCAAGGCACCATTGTTTTTAATACAAAAGCATCTGGATAAGAGCTCTTCCATTGCATTAAAGCCCTTTCTGCTGAACTGGCATCAGGGTAAGAGCCAATGTGAATCTTAAAGTTTGGTTCTCGATAAACCATGCGTGCCTCACTCTCAAAACCTAGAGATATTATGTTAGCACGAACTGCATTTGCACCGCTGCGATCACCACTGAAAATTTGAATTGTATACCCCTCAAACAGAGTGCTTTTAGTGTTTTCAGTGTAATGCGCATAAGCGCTATCTAGATCCATTGCAACGTTCAAGGTATCGCCTTCAGCGACGAACAAAGAGTTGGAACTAGAAGCACTGCTAATACTTACTGTAAGGCACGCTAATGCTGAAAGGAGGAGTTTTCTCATGAATTCAAAAGTCGCAAAAAATCAGCACTTTATCGGCGGTCAACGGTAGAATTGGTTTTTTTGTTCAAACAAGTAGTTATTTAGAATCAATTTAAATTGAAAATTAGCAGGATATACACGAGACATTCGGGGTCTGTACCTTATTTTTGCGCGACAGTGAATAGCTATATAAAGCCGTATATGTACACTACTTCTAAACTCAAGAGATTTGCATCACTTTTTGCGGTGATTGCACTCATGCTCTTCTCTTCTGTTGCGCAGGCCTTTGAGGGCGATGCCAAGAACGGGAGAAAGCTTTTCAAGCAAAATTGTGCGAGTTGTCACAAGCTCGACAAAAAATTAGTTGGTCCGGCCCTCACTGGGGTCACTGACAAGTATTCTGAGGAATGGTTGCTCAAGTGGATTCGCAATAATGCGGAACTACGTGCCTCTGGTGATGAGGATGCAATCGCAATTTTTGAAGAATACAACGGTTCAGTGATGAGTGCATTCCCTGCACTTAGCGACCAAGACATCTTTGACATCTTGCAATACACGATCGACGGTGATCCTAAGCCGGTCGTAACTACTGCCGGTGGCGGTGGTGGAGTTGCAGCAGCTCCTGCCAAAGATTATTCTAAAGAAATTGTAATCGGTCTTGGATTGTTACTTTTTGTGATGATCTCATTGCTCGCAAGAATGAAGAATACCCTTCGTCTTGTGAACGGTCAAGACCCAGTAAGCATCCTTGATGAAGCGGGATGGTTCTGGGGCCGATTAATCAACAATAAAGGTTTTGTAACCGTAGCTACAATTGTAGTTACGATAGCCTTCCTGAATCAATTGTATTGGTTCATGATGGGTGTTGGTGTAGAGCAGAACTACCAGCCAGAGCAACCAATCGCATTCTCTCACGCGCTTCACGCAGGTGAGAACCAGATTGATTGTAACTACTGTCACAGCTCTGCTCGTCACTCAAAGCATTCAGGTATTCCATCTGCAAACGTTTGTATGAACTGTCACATGTACGTGGACGGCTCTGAAATCAAGGACGATGCAGGAAACCTTAAATATGACGGCGAGCGTTCACCGGAAATCGCAAAAATCTATGCGGCTATCGGTTGGGATGCTGACGAGCGTGAGTACATTGAAAACTACGAGCAACAGCCAATCAAGTGGGTGCGTATCCACAACCTTCCAGATTTGGCGTACTTCAACCATAGCCAGCACGTAAACGCAGGTCAATTAGAGTGTCAAGAATGTCACGGTCCTGTTGAGACTATGGAAGAAATGTACCAGTACTCAGAACTTACGATGGGATGGTGTATCAACTGTCACCGTGAAACTGAGGTGCAGTTTGAGAAGAACGGTTACTACCAAGACTTCCACGAAGAATTAACTGAAAAGTACCACGGAGAAAAAATCACTGCTGAAAAGATTGGTGGTTTGGAATGTGGTAAGTGTCACTACTAATCGAGAAGTAAGAATGACTGAGAATAATAAATATTGGAGAGGGATTGAGGATCAATCTAATCCAGAGCTCACAGAAAAGCTAGCGCAAAACGAATTCTCGAACGAGATTTCAAGTGCAGACTTCTTAGGTAATGACGAGGTTGCCGAAAGCCAAACATCTCGCCGTGATTTCCTAAAATTCATGGGTTTCTCTACAGCGGCTGCAACACTAGCAGCTTGTGAGGCGCCTATCGTAGAAAGTATCCCTTACGTGGTTAAGCCAGATAGCTTGACTCCAGGTCTACCTTCTTACTACGCTACGTCAATGTTCGACGGTATGGACTATGCTTCTATTCTTGTGAAAACAAGAGAAGGACGTCCTATCAAGGTTGAGCCAAATACGGAAGCACCTTTCAACGGTGGAACTAATGCGCGCACTCAAGCGTCAGTTTTAAGCTTGTACGACGGTGCTCGCCTAAGAAATCCGAAAGTGGGTGGTGAAGATGCCTCTTGGGGAGATGCTCTAGCAGCAGCAAAAGCAGTGTTGACTGAAAAGTCTGTGCTTTTGACTTCATCAGTTATCAGCCCTGCATTGAAAACGGCTATCGTGAAACTAGGTTTGCGTCACTTAAGCGTTGATGCGGTTAGCGCTAGCGCTCGTCTAGATGTATATGAAGGGTTCACTGGTAAACGCGGTCTTCCAACAGTAGATTTAGATCATGCAACTACTGTATTTGCTGTAGGCGCAGACTTCCTCGGAGATTGGGGCGGTCAAAACTTGATGGCTTCTTATGCTGAACGCAGAAAGCCAGGACAAGGCATGTTGCGTCACTTGCAAGCTGAAGCGGGTCTATCTATTTCTGGTTCTAACGCAGATGTTCGTGTTAAGGCTAGAGTAAGTGAATACGAAGCAGTCCTTGCACACGTATACAATAAGGTTGCAGCTTCTGCAGGTTTGTCGAAAGTAAGTGCACCTGAACTGCGTGAAGATATTGCTTCTAGCATCGATGCTGCCGCAACAGAGCTTATCAAAGCTGGATCAGGTGCTTTGGTACTTAACGGCTTGAATACTGAGAATGCAGAGCGCTTAGCCCTAGCAATTAACCTTGCTCTTGGTTCTAAAGCTTTCAATACTTCAAAGTTTGTTTACACGGCTAACGGAAACGACAAGGCTGCTGCAGCATTAGTTTCTGATGTAGCTGCAGGTTCTGTGGATACGATAGTAACATTGGGTGTTAACCCAGCGTATCAAATGCCTTCAGTGGACCTATCAGGGGTAAACGTAGTTGCAATTGCTGACCGCGAGGATGAAACAGCAGCTAACGCGAAGGTTGCACTTCCAGTAAGCCATTACTTAGAATCTTGGTCAGACTTTAGTGCAGTAGATGGTCACTATGCGGTAGGCCAGCCAACTATTAGTCCACTTTTCGACAGTAAGAGCGCTGTTGAGATAGTGAATGCATTGGCTGGAGGTTCAGAAAGCGCGAAAGCTTTGGTAGAAGCAAGTGCCGCTGCAAATGCTGGTTCTACTTCTTGGAACGCACTTCTTCACGACGGCTTTGCATCTACGGAAGCTGCTGAAGTAAGCATGAACGGTTCTATGGATGCGAGTATGATTGACGTGAGCGGAATCAATGTGATGAAGCCTCAATCAGGACTTGAATTCTATACATATACTAAAACGGGTATGGGTGCTGGCGAAAACGCCAATAACCCATGGACGTACGAATTACCAGATCCAATCACACGCTTGTCTTGGGACAACTACATTACTATGTCTGCTGCTGATGCTGTAGAACTTGGTATCGAAGTAGCTCCAGAGTCAAACGGCGCGATGACGGGTAATACACTAAACATTACGGTTGACGGTAACACACTAGAAAACGTTCCAGTATGGATCCAGCCAGGACAAACGATGGGGACCTTAGGTCTTGCCGTTGGTTTTGGTCGTACTGCAGTGGGTAAGGTCGGTAACGGTATTGGTGTTAATGCCAATACATTACTTCCAGCCTCAGCAGCAGTAAGTACTGAGGTAAGTGCTTCAGCTTCAGAAGTTGAGCACGGCTTTGCATCAGTGCAGTTGGCACATACGATGATGGGACGTAAAATCGTAAATGAAATTTCACTTCCTACTTTCATGAATGTTAGTCACGAGGAGTGGAATGAAAAGCCAACGTTCGAGACGCATAGAGGTCCTTTGAGTGCCTTTGAAGCGAATCTATGGGACGATCACGATCACGAAACCTCACACATGTGGAACATGTCTATTGACTTGAACTCGTGTACAGGTTGTGGTGCTTGTGTTGTTGCGTGTTCGTTGGAAAACAACGTGCCTGTGGTAGGTAAAGACGAGGTTCGTCGCCACCGCGATATGCACTGGTTGAGAATTGACCGTTACTACTCTTCAGAAATGACAGCTGAAAGAGCGGAAGAAGAAGGTATCGGTGCTATTGAGAAATACGCGAAGATGGAAGTTCCTTCTGAGAGCCCATCGGTAGTATTCCAGCCGGTAATGTGTCAGCACTGTAACCATGCTCCGTGTGAAACTGTATGTCCTGTAGGTGCTACGGTTCACTCAAGAGAAGGTTTGAATCACATGGCTTACAACAGATGTATCGGTACGCGTTACTGTGCGAACAACTGTCCGTACAAAGTGCGTCGATTCAACTGGTTCAACTACAAGGGCAATGAGAAATTTGCCGATGTAAACCCATCACAAGACGATTACGGACGTATGGTATTGAACCCAGACGTGACGGTAAGAGCACGTGGTGTGATCGAGAAGTGTTCTTTGTGTATCCAGCGTATCCAATTGGGTAAACTAGAAGCGAAGAAAGACGGTAGAATGTTGACGGACGGCGAATTCACCACAGCTTGTGCCCAAGCATGTGGTTCGAATGCCATCGTTTTCGGAGACGTGAACAACCCAGATAGCGAGGTAAGCCACTTGAAGCAACAAGGACGTGCATACCACCTATTGGAGGAAGTAGGTACACAGCCTAGCGTGTTCTACCAGACTAAAGTTAGAAACAGAGCCTAATAAATAAGAAAGCGACATGCATTACGAATCGCCTGTTAGAAATCCGCTCATTCTTGGAGATAAGTCTTACTCAGACATCACCAACGATATAGCGAAACCGGTAGAGTCAAAAGCACCACGTGCGTGGTGGATTGCCTTCTCTATCGCATTTGTCATGTTCCTATGGGGTGTAGGATGTATCCTATACACTATTGGTACCGGTATCGGTGTTTGGGGACTTAATAAAACTGTTGATTGGGCCTGGGATATTACCAACTTCGTTTGGTGGGTAGGTATTGGTCACGCGGGAACGTTGATTTCTGCGGTACTTCTTCTCTTCCGTCAGAAGTGGAGAATGGCTATTAACCGCTCGGCAGAGGCAATGACTATCTTCTCAGTTATCCAAGCGGGTCTATTCCCGTTGATCCACATGGGTCGTATCTGGATGGCTTATTGGGTAATGCCTATTCCGAACCAATTCGGTTCACTTTGGGTGAACTTTAACTCACCGCTTCTTTGGGATGTATTTGCGATCTCGACCTATCTAACTGTAAGTACTGTGTTCTGGTACGTTGGTTTGATTCCAGATTTCGCAATGATTCGCGACCGTGCAATCAACCCAGTACAAAAGCACATTTATAAGATCCTTTCTTTCGGATGGGGCGGTCAGGCAAAGCACTGGCAGCGTTTCGAAGAAGTATCGTTGGTACTTGCTGGTCTAGCAACGCCACTTGTACTTTCTGTACACACAATTGTATCGTTTGACTTCGCAACTTCTGTGATTCCTGGATGGCACACTACCATCTTCCCACCGTACTTCGTTGCCGGTGCAATCTTCTCAGGGTTCGCGATGGTACAGACACTTCTTTTGATTGTACGTAAGATCTTCAAAATGGAAGATTACATCAACATCGAGCACATTGAGATGATGAACATTGTAATTATGGTTACAGGTTCTATCGTAGGTGTTGCTTACATCACTGAGCTTTTCATCGCTTGGTACTCTGGTGTTGAATACGAGCAATATGCCTTCTTGAATAGAGCTACCGGTCCTTACTGGTGGGCATACTGGTCGATGATGACTTGTAACGTGTTCTCTCCACAGTTCATGTGGTCGAAGAAACTTCGTACAAACTTGATTTTCACTTTCGTGATTTCAATCGTTGTAAACATCGGTATGTGGTTCGAGCGTTTCGTGATTATCGTAACCTCTATCCACAGAGATTACTTGCCATCTTCATGGTCAATGTTCTCTCCAACCTTTGTTGACATCGGTATTTATATCGGTACTATTGGGTTCTTCTTTGTATTGTTCCTGCTTTACGCTAGAACGTTCCCGGTAATCGCACAAGCTGAATTGAAAACCATCTTGAAGTCTTCAGGTGAAAACTTCAAAAAACACCACGACGAACATGGGGCACACTAAACACAATCCTATTGTACGCGCGCTATTCAATGACGACGATGTCGTATTGGGCGCTGTAAAAGATCTCCGTTCTAACGGTTACCACGTGAGTGAGGTTTATTCTCCGTTCCCAATCCACGGATTGGACGAAGCAATGGGTCTTAAAAGAACTCGCTTGAGTACAGCTGCATTCTTCTACGGTTTGACCGGTTTGTTTTTCGCTTCATGGTTGACGTACTACACGATGACCTTGGATTGGCCACAAAACATCGGTGGTAAGCCAAATGCCTATTGGTTCTTAAATATGCCGTCATTCATCCCAGTAATGTTTGAGTTGACTGTATTCTTCGCTGCGCACTTGATGTGCTGGTCTTACTTCGCAGTAAACAAGCTATATCCTGGTGCTAAAGCACAGAACCCTGATCCTCGTACCACAGACGATCATTTCCTTATGGAAGTTGAACTTGAGGGTGAAGAGGCAGATTTAACTAAGAAGCTCCAAGAATTGGGTGCTCTAGAAATTTCAAAAGTCGAAGCATAAGATGAAAAGAATTACTACCATCATAGTGCTTACAGCTTCAGCCGCACTAGCTAGCTGTAACTTCGATAAATCTACACCGGGTTACACGTACATGGACGACATGTACCAGAGCCCATCTCTCGAAACGTATGAGCCTTCAGCTCAATTTGCAAATGGTCTAAGCGCTCAGTTACCTGTTGAAGGTACTGTGCCGCGCGGGTACCACCCTTACGAATTTGCAAACAGCAATGAAGGATATGAAGCTGCTCGTACCACCTTGGCACTTCCTACAGAGTTCGATTCTGAAGAAGCGCTTGCTGAAGGAAAAGAATTGTACAACATCTTCTGTGACCACTGCCACGGTGAGAAAGGAGATGGTAACGGTCCTTTGGTAATGCAAGAGAAAATCTTGGGTGTTCCTTCGTATGCATCTTCAAGACTACCAGATATTACTCCTGGTTCTATGTACCATGTAATTATGCACGGTAAAGGAATCATGGGTTCACATGCTTCACAACTTACTTACGACGAGCGTTGGAAAATCGTTCGTTACGTTGTGAAACTTAGAGCTGATCAAGAATAAAACCGCAGAGTAGAAATGTTTGAGTTTAAAACAAAGACAAAACAATTGGCAATCGCACTTACGGTAGTAGGTGCTATCCTTTGGGTCGTTGGATTTGCCCTAAATGGTTCGTCATCTCACGATGCGGGACACGGTCACGATACGCATGCTACTGAAATGCATGCCGATGCTGGTCACGATGCACATGCTGAAGATTCGCACGACGATCACGGTCACGACGCACATGCTGAAGAAGCGCATGCTGATCACGGTCATAATGCACATGCTGAAGAAGCACATGGCGATCACGATGCACATGCAGCGCATGATGCTCACGCCGAGCACGCAGCACACCAAATTGCAAACCGTCCTTGGTCTGCATTGTATGTTGCAGCAATCTTCTTCCTAGGTCTTGGTCTAGGTCAGTTGTTCTTCCTAGGAATCCAATATGTAGCACAAGCTGGATGGTCAGCGGGTCTATTGAGATTGATGGAGGCACAATCTTTCGCTATTGTAGCACCTTTAATTGTAATCGCAATCATCACTTTCCTAGGTTTTGGTCATGTACACCATATGTTCCACTGGATGGTTGAGGGAATTAACGTTCCTGGCCATGAGAACTATGATGCAATTATTGCTGGAAAGCGTGGTTTCTTGAACCCAGTTTTCTTCACCATTCGTATACTCATCTACATTGGTGGTTGGATCTGGGCAGCGAAGCTTCTTCGTAAGAATTCATTGCTTTCAGACAACGGCGATGGTGTGGCGATGTGGAACAAGAACCGCGGAATAGCTGCAGCCTTTACAGTATTCTACGCTGTAACATCTTCTACTAGTGCATGGGATCTAATCATGTCTATTGACACACACTGGTTCTCAACGCTATTTGGATGGTACACATTTGCAGGTATGTTTGTGAGCTCTTTCGCTGCATTGATCCTATTGACCCTTTACTTGAAAGGTCAAGGTCATTTGGAGTGGGTTAACGAAAACCACTTGCACGATTTGGGTAAGTTCATGTTCGCATTCTCTGTATTCTGGACCTACCTGTGGTTCTCTCAGTTCGTACTTATTTGGTACGCAAACATTCCAGAAGAGGTAACGTACTACATGCAACGTTTCGAGCAGTACAAGGTACCGTTCTTTACCATGTTGGTATTGAACTTCATCCTTCCTGTTTTGGCTGTATTAAGCCGTCCAGCGAAGCGTGTTCCAGGTACTGTAGTTATGGCCGCAGTATTTGTTCTAGTGGGTCACTACATGGACCACTACGTTATGATTATGCCGGGTACGGTAGGTGATCACTATGGCTTTGGTTTGGTAGAATTGGGTCCAATTCTATTCTTCGCCGGGTTGTACATCTACGTAGTTCTATCTGCAGTGGCTAAAGCGCCATTGTTGCACAAGAACCACCCAATGCTAACGGAGTCTAAAAACTTCCATCAATAATTAGAAAAGACACTAAATAATGAGTGCAGTTTCAATCATAGTATTAGTTGTTTTAGTCATCCTCACCTTGGTACAGGTGATGAGAATCTCTGAGATTTCTTCCGAAATCCAGAAAGGCAAAGACAACGAGGTAAGTCCAAAGGACAATGACACCCAAGGGCGTCTAATGTTATTGGTAGGTTTCGGTTTCATCATCAGCGTTGTAGTGATGTACATCGCTTGGGGAAGACACAGCCTTCCAGAACCATCTTCAGCGCATGGTGCAGAGATTGATAGCCTTTGGAACCTAAGTATGTTGATCATCAACATCGTTTTCTTTATTGTACAGCCTATCCTTTTCTATTTCGCGTACAAGTACAGAGGTAAGAAAGGAACTAAAGCTACCTACTACGAGCACAACAACCGTCTTGAGCTTTTCTGGACCATGGTTCCTGCGCTTGCATTGGCAGTATTAATCATCTGGGGTCTAAACGTTTGGAGCACCTTGATGATGCCTGAGAATGAAGAAGAGCCAATTCTTGTAGAAGTATATGCGCAGCAGTTTAACTGGACCGTTCGTTACAGTGGCGGCGACAACGAGTTGGGTTATGCTACCGTACATGAGATTGCTGGTGCAAATATCTTGGGTGTAGATACGCAAGATCCAGCTTCTGCAGATGATATCGTAACAAAGGAGTTGCACTTACCAGTAGGAAAGCCAATTCAGTTCGCATTCCGCTCACAAGATGTGATCCACTCAGCGTACTTCCCTCACTTCCGTGCACAGATGAACTGTGTTCCTGGTTCGGTAACAAATTTCCAGTTTACTCCTACTGTTACCACAGCCGAAATTCGTCAGAACAAAGACGTAAAGGCACACGTTGAAGAAGTAAACGAGATTAGAAAAGCCAAGGGTGAAGACGTTTGGGATTTCAACTACGTACTCCTTTGTAATAAGATTTGTGGTGCGGCGCACTACAACATGCAAATGGACATCATCGTTGAAACGCAAGATGAGTTTGATGCCTGGTTAAAAGAACAAAAAACCGTCGCTGAGACACTGTAAATAGAAGTAATAAACATTTAGCTATGTCAACTACAACGACAACTGAAAAAAACAACCACTTCCAAGATCACTTGATGGAGCACCACCACGAGGAGAACTTCTTCACGAAGTACCTCTTCACGATGGATCACAAGATGATTGGGAAGCAGTTTTTGATTACTGGTATGTTCATGGGAATCATCGGTGTGATGATGTCAATGCTATTCCGTTTGGAGATTGCATACCCGGAGCAAAGCTTCCCAATTCTTGAATTTTTCTTGGGTAAATGGGCACCTGATGGTGTGATGGATCCAAACATCTATTTGGCTCTTGTAACCATTCACGGTACCATTATGGTATTCTTCGTATTGACTGCGGGTCTATCAGGTACTTTCTCGAACCTACTTATTCCGTTGCAGATTGGTGCACGAGATATGGCCTCAGGCTTCATGAATGCATTATCGTACTGGTTCTTCTTTGCGAGCTCAGTGGTAATGGTCACCTCACTTTTTGTAGAATCAGGTCCTGCAGCGGCCGGTTGGACAGTTTACCCACCTTTGTCTGCACTTCCACAAGCAATGCCGGGTTCAGGAGCAGGTATGACCCTTTGGTTGATCTCAATGACATTGTTCATCGTATCGTCTCTATTGGGTTCTTTGAACTATATCGTGACTGTATTGAACATGCGTACTAAAGGGATGAGCATGACGCGTCTGCCATTGACGATCTGGGCATTCTTCGTAACAGCAGTTCTAGGGGTACTTTCATTCCCTGTACTTCTTAGTGCAGCATTGCTTTTGATGTTTGACCGTATGTTGGGTACTTCATTCTACCTAAGTGATATCTTCATGGGTGGTGAGGTATTAAGCTACAGCGGTGGTTCTCCCGTATTGTACCAGCACTTGTTCTGGTTCTTGGGACACCCTGAGGTATACATTATCCTTTTACCTGCTTTGGGTATTTCATCTGAAGTAATTGCAACAAACTCACGTAAACCAATCTTTGGTTACCGCGCGATGGTAGGTTCAATTTTGGCAATTGCCTTTTTGAGCTTTATCGTATGGGGTCATCACATGTTCGTAACAGGTATGAACCCGTTCCTAGGTTCTGTATTTACCTTCACAACCCTATTAATTGCGATTCCATCAGCAGTTAAAGCCTTTAACTACATCACTACACTCTGGAAAGGGAACATCCAGTTCACACCAGCAATGCTTTTCTCGATTGCATTGGTGAGTACGTTCGTTACTGGTGGTTTGACAGGGGTTATTCTTGGTGATAGTGCTTTGGATATTAACGTTCACGATACCTACTTCGTAGTTGCTCACTTCCATATTGTAATGGGTCTAAGTGCGATTTACGGTATGTTCGCAGGGGTATACCACTGGTTCCCTAAGATGTACGGCCGTATGATGAACAAATCAATGGGTTATGCGCACTTCTGGTTGACCTTCATTACCGCTTACGGTGTATTCTTCCCAATGCACTTCTTGGGTATGGCAGGTTTGCCACGTCGTTACTACAGCAACACAGCATTCCCAATGTTCGATAATTTGGCGGACATCAATGTATTGATTACCTACTTTGCCATCATTGGAGGTGCTGCACAGTTGATCTTCATCTTTAACTTCTTCTACAGCATTTGGAGAGGTCCTAAGTCGAAGCAGAACCCATGGAGAGGTAACTCTCTAGAATGGACAACACCTGTAGAGCACATCCACGGTAACTGGCCTGGTGATGTACCAGTTGTTTACCGTTGGGCATACGATTACTCTAAGCCTGGCGCTGAGGAAGATTTCGTTCCTCAAAACGTGCCATTGGCAGAAGGCGAGGAGAGCGGTCACTAGAACCCGTCTCACTTTAAAATATTAGGTCCCCTTACCTCCCGGTAAGGGGATTTTTTGTGGTAATTTGTAAAACTATGAACGAGCACTTAGATCCTACTGGAGGAAACTTCACGAATACGGAACGCGAGATCGAAAAGAAGTTGAGGCCATTGAGCTTTGACGACTTTACGGGGCAAGCGGCGGTATTAGAGAACCTCAAAATCTTTGTTGAGGCTGCTAAGATGCGCGACGAAGCGATGGATCATGTGTTGTTACACGGTCCACCGGGATTGGGTAAGACGACCTTAAGTCATATTCTAGCTAACGAGCTCGGTGTTGGAATTAAAGTCACTTCAGGCCCAGTATTGGATAAGCCCTCTGATCTTGCGGGTCTACTCACGAATCTTGAGCCGAATGATGTGCTGTTTATAGATGAGATTCATCGACTATCCCCAGTGATAGAGGAGTACCTGTACAGTGCGATGGAGGACTTCAAGATTGATATCATGATTGATTCTGGTCCGAGCGCGCGAAGTGTACAGATCAGTTTGAATCCATTTACCCTAATCGGAGCAACTACGCGTTCAGGACTTTTAACCGCTCCGCTGCGTGCACGTTTTGGTATTAATGCGAGGTTGGAATACTACGATGTCGAACTATTGAGTACTATCGTTGAGCGAAGTGCGGAAATTCTTGAGGTTCCTGCCGAATATGAAGCTTGTATTCGCGTAGCTTCTCGTTCTCGCGGAACACCGCGTATTGCAAATGCACTTCTGAGAAGGGTTCGCGATTTCGCCATGGTCAAAGGGAACGGAACCATTGATGTGGAAATAGCCGAATTTGGTTTGAATGCCTTGAACGTGGACAGCAAAGGACTGGATGAGATGGATAATAAAATCCTCACTGTATTGGTCGATAATTTTGCTGGAGGACCCGTTGGACTCAATACTTTGAGTACGGCCATAGGGGAGCAGGCAGAAACGATTGAAGAGGTATACGAACCGTACTTAATCAAAGAAGGTTTCTTACTCAGAACGCCGCGCGGTAGAATGGTTACGGAAAAGGCCTACAGTCATTTGGGTTTGAATCGTCCACAAAAGGGCAGTACGGGTTCCCTATTCTGATGACGCAGACTGAGGCATCTCAGATTGTAAAACGCCTTGCCAAAGAGCAGGGCTTTGATGCCTGTGGTATTTCGGCTGCAGGATTTCTAGAAGAAGAAGCGACAGGATTGGAGAATTGGCTCAAGGCCGGATACCACGGTACGATGAGTTGGATGGAGAATCATTTCGATGCTCGTTTGGATCCACGGAAGCTTGTACCCGGTGCGAAATCTGTCATCAGTGTAACGCTGAATTATTTCCCAGAAGAAACACAAGAGGAGGGCACACCAAAGATTTCTAAATATGCGTACGGTCGCGATTATCACAAGGTGGTTCGCGGTAAGCTCAAGCGCATGTTGCAAGGCATACAGGCTGAGATAGGTGAGGTAGAAGGCAGAGGATTTGTCGATAGTGCTCCAGTAATGGACCGGGCATGGGCGCGCAAAAGTGGCTTAGGCTGGATAGGAAAACACAGTTTGTTGCTCAGTAAGGGAGCAGGAAGCTTTTTCTTTATTGGTGCATTGATTGTGGATTTAGAATTGGAACCGGATGGTCCCACAACAGATCATTGTGGTACGTGTACTGCATGTATCGATGCTTGTCCAACCGAGGCTATTATCGCACCGACAGTTGTCGATAGCAACAAGTGCATCAGCTACCTGACGATAGAATACAAGGAGGCGCTACCAAATGAGTATCAAGGTAAAATGGAGGATTGGGTATACGGTTGTGATATCTGCCAGGATGTTTGTCCTTGGAATCGGTTCTCTACGCCCCACCAAGAAAAGGATTTTGACCTACGAACGCCCATTAAAGAGAACGATTGGGAAGCGTGGGAGGAAATCACTCATGAGCTCTGGGACGAAATCATGAAGGGCTCAGCCATCCGAAGAACAGGCTTCGAAGGATTCAAGAGAAATCTAAGTTTCGCGAAGAAGTCTTAGTTGATTGGAGCTTCCACCACCTGCAGTATGCGGTAATTCTCTGGGTTGAACACGTAAACCACCACGGCACTATTGGCTTGTACCCAATCTGTATTCCAGGCAAGAGTAAAAGACGAAGTCAACTCATCTCCCGGTACCATAGGACTCACTCCAATTTCTTCGCCCCACGTTGGGGTCACGAAGTCGCGAAGAACATTGTTGTGGACATATTCAGTATCGCGAGTGTCATCAGGCATCAGCTGTGGGCTTACAATACCGCTCTCTTTCACCATGACTACGACGTCAAGGTCGTGTAAAATGCTTACTTGAGGTAGTGCACTAACATCAACACTTAATGTGCCGCTGCTCACTGCCGCTTCTACTTGAAGTTCGACGCGTAAGGTGCTGTCCATAGCCTCAGCGCTTAGGGTAGGCCAGTTGGAGTAACTCGACCAGTGTGAGTTGCCTGAAGAAGTCCAATTCTCACGATTCACCATGCCCACAGGTAGGAAGTTCGTTCCAAAGAAACTTTGAATGTCCTTTCCTTCTTGTGTGGTAAAATCTGTAGGGTAATCAGCGTTGGTGTTTGTGAAGTTTCCGGGACCTGCATGGATGGCAAGACCAATAATTCTGTCCGCCCCAAAGGCGTCTACCAATGCTTCAATTTCCTTTGAGGCTTTTGGACAGTTTTTGCAACGGTGCCCGGTGAAATCCTCAATGAGTACATTTCTGAGCTGGGCTGTAGATGTAGTGTCCTGTGGACCACCGTTTTTAAACGGCTGGTCGATCACATCACACTGTGTGGTCATGAGGCTTAAAAGAAGCGAAGCAAAAAGGAATTGGACCGTCTTTCTCATCATTAAAAGCTTGTAGTTAGGGAGAAGCTCACACCGTTTGATGGAGGCACAACACGACATACACCACCTACACAGAAGATACCGCGCTGTTGGCGCCCGTAGGAGAGTTGGAAGCGACTAGTGCCTGCGGTATAGACTACAGAAGCCAATGGATAGTGCAGTCTCTGCGCCTCGTCCGGGTTGCCGTAGTTGTAAATGTCTTGTACGCTGAAGAACCAGTGCGGGGCAATGCTATACTCCGCCAATGCCATAGCCATAGAGCCACGATCGTCTTTGGTACTCAAGTGTTGAAATTCCGTGCGTAGGTAATGCTTGCGCTTCACCTTGTAGAGGCTTTCCAAAATGAAAATATCCCCGCTCATCAGTTTCTGACCGTCAGGATTTAGTAAGATGCTTTCATCGCCCAACCCGTCTTCCAACACGCTTCGGTTGTAGAATAGATTGAGGTACATGGCATTTACTTTGAGCTTCTTATTGATCTTCTTGCTTAGGGTCACATTGAAGTCGTGGAAATAGGGAATGTCTCCGCGTATCATAGGATCGCTGTAGTAGCCTTGAAGTGTTCTCAAGGTATCCAAGGCAGGATCTACATAATCCTTATCGATGCTCTGTACGACGCTGTAGTTCACACTGAGTAGTGTACCGTATTTACCGCCTAAGGTGGTGTTGCGTTTGAATTTGTAGTTCGCCTCTAGTTGAATGCCTTCTTCCCCATTAATCTGTGTAGCATATTGATACAACGCAGGTAGGGCATAGGTGTGTACTTGAGCGGTAGGGCTTAAATAGTTTACTAGCATATCTATGGTAGAACCGTTTCGGTCCGTTCTAAACGACATGTTGTCGATGCGCTTAACGCCAGCAATAATGCCAAGACCGTTCTTGCTGTAACTCACATTTGCCAGAATGCCGTTCCCGTCTTTATAGATGTAGCCGTTATCGGCAGAAGGATCATTAGCCTTGTAGGCATATTCTACTTGCATCGCCCAAGGACCTTTCGAAACTTGCGTTCTGATACCGCCAGCGGCGACGTTTTCGGGCAGTACTAAAAACGGATCATTGGCACGTTGGTATTTACTCATGTAGCTACCGCCGACAGTCCATCGTAGACCTGCTGAATCTAGTTTAGGGAATAGCTCTTTACTGAGGTTGTACTCTGCATCAATTCCTCTAAGGAGTCCCGGACTTTTCTCAAAGTAAAAACGCTGACGACCCATCACTGCCTTCAAGCTTAAGCCACTTACTGGATTTACCTTAATGCGTACGCCGTCCATCGCATTATCATACCCTAGGCCACGCTCTTCATAGGAACGGAAGACCATACCTGTTCCGAACTGCTCGTAGAAATTCCCAACGGTAATGTCCAATCCGTCTTGTTTGAATTGTAAGTAGCGGTAGGTGATGCCTTCGCCACGGTACCCTTCCGGAAAACCGAGCATTACATTTTGATAGTTCTCATAACGTAGGCCCGAAGAAAAGTTGCCGTCAGTGTACACGAAATTCGCGTAGCCCTGTCCTAAGAAGCGTTCATCAGGATAAAACTCACCGGTTGGGTCAATGCTTTCGTCACGGAGATACAACTGACCGTCCAGTTGGAAGTTCCCATGAAGTTGGCCGCCAAAAGTATTTTGATCTTGTGCCAATGCAGGAACAGCGCTTAAGGCGAGTGCTCCTAGTACGAATAGTTTCTTCATGAATTAGTGGCTTGGATCGTGACCTGCTGCTACCTCTTCAACAACTTCAGCAAGTTCTTCTTCATCACCTGGAGAGTATCCACTGTGTTTCCAAACAACCTCACCTTCTTTGTTTAATACTAGTGTGAATGGTACATTAACAATACCTAGGTTACGCTTCAAATCTTGGTTTTCATCCAAAAGAACCGTGTACTCCCAGCCTTGTCCCTGTACCATAGGAGCAACACGCGCTGAATTACGAGAATCATCAATGCTTACTGCGAGGACTTTAGCACCCACCTCTTCTTCAAGGTCAATGGCGTAATCCATAAATGCCGTCAATTCTTTGATGCAAGGTTTACACCAAGTCGCCCAAAAGCTAATAACTGTTGGTCCGTCCTCACTAATGGCATCTTTGATATCAATGCTTTGACCATCTAAGGTCTTAAGTGTTGTGCTCGGTAGCTCTTGTGCGCTAAGCTGGAATAGACCGAAAAAGGCGATTGCGGTAAGAAGTTGTTTCATGTTCTCTAGGGTATATCAAAAAAAACGGGGAGCCTCTCGGCCCCCCGTAAAAATAACATATTTAATGCTTAGTGAGCAACGTTCAAACGCAAGGTCTTGCTTACGCCGTTAACGTTAACATTCACAAAGTATAGACCAGCACTCAATGTGCTTGTAGGAAGCTCAACTTTCTGAGTTCCTGCATCCATAGATTGAGCATCAGTGTATACTGTTTGACCCATAGCATTTACTACGTTCAAAGTCACATCAGAACGATCGATCAGATCGATCTCAACACCTGCAAATTCGTTTGCTGGGTTCGGGTATACTGCGATGTAACGCGCCATGTCATCCATTTCGTTTACACCTGAAGTAGTGTATGCAGCATACGCACTCTGTAGAACTTCACCAGTTGTATTGTCTTGCAACCAAACGATGATGTCCATGTTTGAAGTACCTACCCAGAAATCGTATGAACCTTGCGCTGGCGCAGAGTTTACAGAGATCGTAGAGTTTGCATAGTGCGTGTAGGTGTTACCTGCCATCATGTTCGCCATAGTGTGACCAGCAGAACCGTCCATGAACTTACGGAATACGTGGTAGAACGTAGTTTCACCGTTCGTTTGAACGTTGTGAGAGATTTCTTTTTCAATCATAGCCATGTGCAATACAACGTTTGCACCAAGGTCAGCCAATGCGTCTACCGTAGCATCACACTGAATGTAGTTACCTGTAGCGCTCCATTCAGCATCTAGCTCAACAACAGCTGGAATACCTTTAACGATATCGATGTTGCCTTGAGAAGTAGGGATGTTAGAGCCGGAGTATACAACATCTGGTACACCGTTGATGCCGTAAGCAACACGACGATCAGCTGCCTCTTGGTTGTAAGCAGGATCGTTACCTGGAGCTGGCCAGTTCATTTGATATTTTACAGAAGTTACACGACCCGTAGCAGTATTTGCATCGTTATCGTCCAATAGGTCTTTGTAACCTGGGTTGAAAGAAGCACATGGGCCACAAGTTGAAGAAGTAAATTCCTCAGCCAATACCACACGGTCAGCAGTAGCTGTCAATACTTCGATTGCAGCGCTCAACGTATCATTTGAGTTGTTTTGATCGAAAGTTCCGTTTACTGGAGAAGCGTAGATATCTACCGTGTAGTTACCCGTTGAGCTAGGTGTCCAGTTTGTAGAGTGCGTCCAAGTGTAGCTATCATAAGGAGCAATACTTAGTCCTGTTAGGTTCGCTGTAACTGCGGCACCACCGTTTACTGAATAGTTGATGGTCGCAGAAGTAATGGTCGAACCACCGTAGTTTTTCAAAGTACCTTCAAGAGTGAAAGGTGCGTTGTTCAATCCAATAGTAGCAGGCATGTCCAAAGACTCAACAGCTACATCAAAGTTGTAAGGCGCGAATACAGCGAAGTCGTCGATACCCAATCCGTACAACCAACCACCACCGTCTTGGTAGTTGAATGCAAACTGAACGTTCGCACTACCACAAGCAGCACTTACATCAATCCACTGGCTTATCCAATCACCTGCAGGGTCAAGAGTAGCAAGTGTAGTCCAAGTAGTACCGCCATCTGTAGTGTACAAGAATTCAGCTACCTCTGTTGCACCGCTATAGGTTGCTCCGTAGTAGAAAGATTTGAACGTAGCGTGCATAACTGAGTAATTGCTCAAATCAATGGTATCAGTAATTAGGTATTCGTCTGCTTTGTTACAGTTACAACCGTCGTCGTTTGTTGCAACGAAGTTTGATCCTGGATCAGTAATAGTGAAGTAGCTTGAGCTCAAAGTAGAAGCTGAACCACCCAAGAAACCACCATCAGTTGCTTGAGTAGATTGCGTCCATCCTGTTGGGATGCCGCTGTTAAAATCAGCAGAATAGATAACGCTTTGTCCTTGCGCCATCGCTGCTGTTGCAGTACATACTGCAAATAGGGATAGTAAAAGTTTTTTCATGCATTTGAAATTTGAATGCGGGAATTTAGCAAAAAAGAGCCGAAAAACAGCATGCTGAGGTTGCATAACATTGGTTATCTTTGAGACTCAAAATTTGTTGACATGAAAAGAATCCTACTACTCCTAGTTTTCGGTTTAACGACAATGAGCCTGAACGCTCAATCTCTCGCAGTCCATGAAATGGATACGCTCTTAGAGGTGAATTCAACTGCAACTGCGGATTACGGTTTTTCAATTGATATCAAAAACGTCAGTTCAACAGATGTAGACGTTTATGTCCGCCGTGCCTACCATGCCATGGATTGTGCTTACGACAGCGGCTATTTTTGTTGGGATTACTGCTACGATAATGTAACAACAAATTCAATCGGCTACGTGAATATTCAGCCGGGAGTTGTCAAAGGAGATTTTTCTGGTCACGTTTTTTCGCCTTCTACTGGAGCGACTTGTACAGACAGCACTCGTTATGTGTTCTACAACGGCAAGGATAACAATGATTCATTAAGTGTTTGGGTAACTATCGCTGCTGGACCAACTGTAGGAACTATTGAACTTACAGTTAGTGAAAGTAAGGTCTACCCAAATCCTGCAATCAATGTTTTAAATATTGAAACTCAGAAGGAAGGTGTATTTAGACTCTTCAACACTTTAGGTGAGGAAGTGAAACGAGCTAATTTGATTCCTGGTCAAAACGCAGTTTCAGTAGCCGATTTCGCAAATGGTATTTACCTCTACAGCATAGATGGTTCTACCTTTAAAAGAGTGGTCATTAGTCACTAATAGAAATACCTATTGATATTTTGCCGCGCTCTTTGCGCGGCTTTTTCATTTAAGGCGTACGAAAGACCGATTTACGACGTTTTCTTAAGATTGAAACATCAAATATGATTTACTACGTTAAAGGCAATTTTGTTGAGAAGACCGCAACCAATGTGATTGTGGACTGCGCAGGAATTGGTTACGACGTTCAGATCTCTCTGAATACTTTTGCAGAAATCGAACCGTTGGCTGAAGGAATGCTCTTCACCTATCATTTGGTTCGTGAAGACGTTGAGATGCTTTTTGGATTCTCTAGTAAGCGAGAAAAAGCGCTTTTCGAATTGCTCATTTCAGTAAGTGGAGTGGGAGCCAACACGGCGAGAGTCATATTGAGTTCGCTCTCTCCCGCGGAGGTAGAGCAGGCCATTATGAGTGAAGATTCGGCTACATTGCAAGGGGTAAAAGGTATTGGTGCAAAAACAGCACAACGTATTGTTATTGATCTTCGCGATAAGGTTGCCAAAGTTGCTGCTTCTGGTGATTCACCGATGCTCGCAAGGTCGGGCGGTGCTCGTGCCGAGGCGCATGCAGCATTGACCACACTTGGTATTTCTGCAAAACAAGCTGAAGGGACGCTCAACAAACTACTTAAGCAAGATCCAGCGATGAACACTGAGGAACTGGTAAGAAAAGCTTTGCAATTGCTGTAAATGCTAGGTAATTGGAAGAAATATGTAAGTAGAACGGTTCTCGCTCTACTGTTTATTCCAGTGATGAGCTACGGACAGGATAGCTCGGACACTACCGGAAACGGTGGTCTTGAGGTTTCTTTACCGGAACCTTCCAATTACGCCAAAGAGATTATTTACGATCCTGCTTCAGGTAACTATTTGGTGTATAAAAAGATTGGCGATATCCGCCTTCCTATTCCGGAAGTTTGGACTGTGGATCAGTACCGTCAGTACATGTATGATCGAGCGGAGGAAGAATATATGGCTAATAAAGCCTCGATGTACAACCCTACCGGAGATAATCCTAGAGATAGTGAAGGCCTCGTGCCACAGATTCAAACGGGTAATGAAGCTCTTGGAAAGGTATTCGGGAGTGATCTTGTGGAAATTCGTCCGCAGGGTATGGCTGAAATCCGATTCGGTGGCCGATACCAATACGTTGAGAATCCTGGAATTCCTGTACGTAACCAAAAGACCTTTGCCTTTGATTTTGGCCAGCGCATTCAGATGAATGTTAAGGGTAAGATTGGCGATCGCTTGGAGCTCGGCGTGAACTACGATACTGAGGCATCTTTTGCTTTTGACAATCAAATGAAGCTGGATTTCGAGGGCGAGGAAGACGACATTATCAAGCGCCTTGAGATGGGTAACATCAACATGCCCCTCAACAGTTCTCTAATCACGGGTGCGCAGAGTCTTTTTGGTTTAAAGGGTCAATTCCAATTTGGTAATACCACGGTTACCACGGTCTTCTCTGAGCAGCGTTCACAAAGCCAGAGCATCAATGTACAGGGTGGGGGAACGACCACTGAATTCTATATCCAAGGCGACCAATACGAGGCGAACCGTCACTACTTCTTGGCGCAATTTTTCCGAGAACATTACGAAGAATATCTCGAGAACATGCCGCTCGTTACTTCGCCAGTCCAAATCACCAAGGTGGAGGTATGGGTAACCAACGAACGAAGCTCGACTCAGAATTTACGCAACATCGTTGCTTTCATGGATTTGGGTTCTGACGACGAGTATGCCTACCGTAATTCGAATGCAAATTTACCAGGAGTGAGCATCTTCCCAGGTTCGAACGTAAATATCGAAGGATATCCAAACAACGCGAACAACCAATTAGATCCGCTTACTCTCGAAGCCAACATCCCTGGGGTTAGAGATATCGCCACGGCGAACCAAGATTTGAGTACCTCTGGTTTTGCTGAAGCGAGAGAATATGTTGAGCTCGCCAATGCTCGAAAATTGGACCAGAACCAATATAAATTCCACCCACAGCTCGGATATATTACCTTGAATCAAGCGCTGAACCAAGATGAGGTGCTTGCGGTAGCATTCCAATATACCGCTGGAGGCCGAACCTACCAGGTTGGGGAATTCTCGAACGATGGTGTCACTCCGCCAAAGACCTTAATCCTCAAACTCCTTAAGAGTACGGTGCTCGATGTGCGCATGCCAACTTGGGATTTGATGATGAAAAACATCTATGCCTTGAATGCCTTCCAGTTGGACCGTGAAGACTTCTACATGGACGTTTTGTACATGAACGACGAGACGGGAGTGCCTATTCCGTTCCTTCCGGATGGAAATTTGAGTGATACCTTGCTTGTTGGGGTGATGGAGTTGGACCGATTAAACAACAACAATGACCCGTTCCCGGATGGAATATTTGACTTTGTTCCCGGTGTGACCATCGACCAGCAGCGCGGTCGAATTATTTTCCCTGTTATTGAGCCATTTGGTTCTAACCTCGAAGAAAAATTGGACACGGAACAGGCAAGAAATAAGTACGTCTACAACGCGCTTTACGACAGTACCCGCTTCCGTGCTCAAGAGCAAACCCAAAAGAACAAATTCATCCTCCGTGGCCAGTACAAGAGCGCCTCGGGGTCAGAGATTTCCCTCGGTGCCTTCAACATCCCTCGAGGCTCAGTTACCGTAACAGCGGGCGGTCGAACTTTGACTGAAAACCAGGACTACACGGTGGATTACTCCTTGGGTCGCGTACGCATCATCAACGAAGGGGTGATGAATTCTGGTTCTCCAATTAAAGTGAATTTTGAAAACAACACCTTATTTAACGTTCAGACCAAGACGTTCTATGGAACGAACATAGACCACAAAGTCAACGACCATTTGAATGTGGGTGGGACTTGGTTGCACCTAACCGAACGTCCATTGACCCAAAAGGTGAACATCGGCGACGAACCTATTTCGAATACGATTTGGGGGATGAACACCAACTATAGCAACGAGGCACCCTACCTCACGCGTTTGATGGATGCACTGCCGTTTATCGAAACCAAGGAAAAGAGTAACCTCCAATTCCGAGGTGAATTTGCCCACCTCATTCCGGGATCGCCTCGCGGTATTCGAATTACTGGATCGGAGACTACCTATTTAGATGACTTTGAGAGTTCACAGACGACTATTGATTTGCGCAGTTTGAATGCTTGGAACCTTGCTTCGACTCCAGGAAATCAAGACGAATTGTTCCCCGAAAGTTCTTTGAATAACGATCTGGCTTATGGGTACAATAGAGCAAAATTGGCCTGGTACATCATTGATCCATCGCTATACACTGGAGGTAGTGCAGTGCCAGAAAATATTCGCAACGATCCTGAAATCACTTCTGATCAGCGTATGCGTGAGGTTCTTGTGAAAGAGGTCTTCCCAAATTACTCTTTGGCGCAGAACGAAGCACGCAACTTGGCGATGTTTGACCTTGCCTACTATCCGAATGAGCCGGGCCCCTACAATTTTGATGTAGAAGGTGAGCCTGGTATTAGTGCGGGTCTGAGTGCAGATGGGAAACTTGTAGACCCTTCTTCGCGTTGGGCGGGTATCATGCGTCCGTTGCAGATCAATAACTTTGAGGAGCAGAATATTGAATTCATCCAGTTTTGGGTGATGGACCCCTTCTATGAAAACGACAACGCTCCGGACGGTGGAGATCTGTATTTTAACCTCGGTAGTGTCAGTGAGGACATCTTGAAGGACGGTCGACAAAGTTTTGAAAACGGTATTCCGGCCAACGGTGATAAAAGCCAAATGGACAGCACACGCTGGGGCTACTTGAGTGAGATTCAACCCATCACAGAATTCTTTGATAATGCAGCAGGTGCACGCGATGCGCAGGATGTAGGATTTGATGCATTGCTCGATAGTGAAGAGCGCACTTGGGCACCAAGCGGTTCATCGAGCTATTTGAACAGAATTACCAATGCCTACGGTACCGGTTCGGTGGCGTACCAAAGTGCCTATCCTGACCCGTCTCGCGATAACTTCCATTTCTATCGCAGCGACAGTTTAGATGCTGAGAGTGCAGATATCATGGAACGCTACAAGGCCTTTAACGGGACGCAAGGAAACAGCGCCACTGTTACGGTAAATGGAGCGCCCGCATCGGCCACTAACGTTCCTGATAAGGAGGATGCCAACCGCGATCAAACGTTGAGTAAAACCGAGAGCTACTTCCAATACCGCGTGTCTATGCGTCCTGAGGATTTAGTGGTAGGTCAGAACTACATCACTGATATTTACGAAACCAATAGCCACGATCTTCCAAACGGTATGTCACGACCAACCCGATGGATACAGTTCAAGATTCCAGTTTTTGAACCTGAGAAGAAGGTAGGTGGGATTACGGATTTCCGTTCCATCCGATTCTTAAGAATGTTCCTTCGTGAATTTGAGGACCCTATTGTTATGCGTTTTGCGCGTTTTGAATTGGTTCGTGGAGAATGGAGAAGATTCCCATTCTCATTGGACGATGTACGTGATAATGTGCCTATCGATGAAGACGATGAAACTTCATTTAATGTCAATGCAGTAAACCTAGAGGAAAACGGCGGTCGTACTCCTATTCCTTATGTCTTGCCGCCAGATATTGAGCGTCAATTGGTTTATGGAGGTACTCAGATTATTCAGCAAAATGAGCAGAGCATGTCCCTTGAAATATGTGGGATTGAGGACGGCGACGCTCGTGCGGTATTCCGCAACTTTAACTTTGACATGCGTATGTACAAGCGTCTTCGAATGTTTGTTCACGCCGAGGCTGCCGGTGAATTTGAGGATCTGAACGATGGTGATTTAAGCATTTTTGTCCGATTGGGTTCCGATTATAATGGAAACTACTACGAATATGAAGTGCCATTGAAAGTCACGCCTTGGGGTGAATTATTACCAGAGGATATATGGCCGACAGACAATAATATAGATGTTGTCTTTGAAGACCTGAAAACCTTGAAGCTGACTAGGAATGCTGCAATGGAGAGCGATCCTACGTTAAGTCTGGTCAATAAATACACCGTTACAACGCCTGAAGGACACAAGCTGTCCGTAGTGGGGGCGCCGAATCTAGGGAATATCCGAACCCTACTCATTGGTATCCGCAACCCGAAGAAACGCTCAGCAACGGATGGTGACGATGGTCAGGCGAAGTGTGCCGAAATCTGGGTAAATGAATTACGCTTGAGCGATTTTGATAATAGAGGAGGTTGGGCAGCTACTGCTACAGCGAGTGCGAAGCTAGCTGATGTTGCTAATGTCAACCTTACCGGTACGATGAGTACTATTGGCTTTGGGTCTATTGACCAGACCGTCAACGAGCGAAATAAATTTGCAGAACGCTCTTACGGCGTACAAACCAACGTGAATCTTGACAAATTCTTGCCGCAAGAAGCCGGGGTGAAATTCCCGATGTTCTTCAGTTTCAACGAGAGTTTTAAAAATCCTCAGTTCAATCCTTTGGACCCCGATATAGACTTCAAGGAATCATTGGCGGCTGCAGAGACTCAAGAGGAACGCGATAGTCTCAGGTTTGCAGGACAAGAGTATCAGATGCGCAAGAGTATCAACTTTACCAACGTTCGCAAGGAGAAAGGCTCAGGGGGTGGTGCTGGCCGTCCTGCAGGGCCTAGAGCGGCGCCCAAAGGCGGTGGTAAAGAAGGAGGAGTAAGCAGCAAAGGCATCAATTGGGCCAACTCACCATTCGCTATCAGCAACTTTAATACTTCTTATGCCTTTACAGAAAGCGATCGTAGAAACATCAATATCGTGCAAGATCACCGTGTGATGCACACGGCATCGTTGAATTACAATTACCAAACGCGCCCTAAGAATATTGCACCGTTCAAGAATAAAATTCAGAACAAGCAATTGGCACTCATTAGAGACTTCAATTTCTACTACCTGCCTTCTAAGGTGAGTATGCGTACTGAGCTCAGACGCCAACTAGCGACCATGCAAATGCGCAATACGTTCGATCCAGCTATTTCGTTGCCGGTTACCTATAATAAGGCTTTGACTTCGAAGCGCATGTACGATGTGGCGTACGATTTATCTAAAGGTTTGAAGCTAGACTACAATGCTACAGCACAGAGTAGAGTTGATGAGCTTCCTGGTGATCCTAAGACGCAGGCAAACAGGGATACAATTATTGCGGGTTTGTCTAGCCTCGGTCGTCCTACCCAATTCCATCAGACGCTGAATGTGAATTGGCAAGTACCAATTAATAAGTTCCCATTTATGGATTGGACCTCTGCGAGTGTTCGGTATTCAGGAAACTATGATTGGCAGACCAATTCCACAGCGGCACTAAATCCTCAAGCAAAACCTGAGCTTTACTTTGGAAACCGTGCGCAGAATTCGAACAATATTCAGCTCACTGCGAATGCGAACTTTATCAACTTCTACAACCAGATTCCTTTCTTGCGAAAGGCAAATCAAGGCGGTAGGCCCCAACCTGTAGCTCGTCGCGGAGCGCCACAGCGTCGTGGAGCGCCGAAAAAAGAGGGTAAGGAAGAGGAAGAAAAAGAAAAGAAGGATAGCAAGATTTTGTTGGGTGCAGCACGCGTTGCCATGATGGTGCGTTCGGTGTCTTTGACCTATTCTCAGACCAACGGTACTTTATTGCCAGGGCTTATCACCAACCCGACCTATTTTGGCTTAGACCCAAGTGCACTAATGTCACCAGGGCTAGATTTTGTATTAGGTCGTCAGAGTGATATCAAAGCCCTAGCAGCGGCTAATGGTTGGTTGACTCAGAACACAAAACAGCCAAATCAATTCCAAAAGACCTTCACTGAGAATTTAAACTTCCGCGCGACAGTAGAGCCTTGGCAAGATTTGAGGTTACAGATTACGGCCACCAAAGTGGCTGGTTTGAATAGCTCATCGATCTTTAGATACCACGATCCACTTATCGATACTACGCTAGGTTTGCCGGCAGGTTTCTACAACTTTAATCCAATGGATAACGGGAATTATTCTATTAGTTTCTTGTCCATAGGTAGTGCGTTTGAACCGATTGATTCGTCTAACTCTCCGGTTTACAATCTCTTCTTGGCGAATAGAAATACCATCTCTCAGCGTCTAAGAGATAACAAGGTTACCAATGATCCGACCTATGTCGGTAATTTCATCACGGCCGCAGACGACAGTACGGGTACACGAGAAGGATACGACGGGTACAGCTACAACAGTGCTGAGGTGCTCGTACCGGCATTCTTGGCGGCCTACGGAGGTATGGACCCGAATGAGGTAGTCTTAAACGGTCGCCCGAATTTACCAATGCCGAATTGGAACCTGAACTTCAATGGACTGATGAAAATTCCATGGTTTAAGAAGAACTTCCAATCGTTCACATTGACCCATACTTACAAGAGTTTGTACACGATGAATTCGTACCAGAGCAATATGCTTCTGCAACAGCGCATTCAGAACGGGGAGCCGCCGAACAACATTCGAAATACCAACGGTGATTTCTTACCGATTGAGCAAATTTCTCAGGTGAGTATTGCCGAGAACTTTGGTCCTTTCGTAGGGCTAAACATGCGTATGAAGAATCAGGCGAGTTTACGTTTGGACATTAAGCGCAACCGTCAAATGAACCTATCTCTGGTGAACAATCAATTGAGTGATACTCGAGGTATGGAAGTCGTAATAGGAACGGGCTACATAATAAAAGATGTTAGCTTCAATATTGTTAGCGATGGGCGCCCACAAAAGATCACCTCTAATCTCGATTTAAAACTGGACTTTAGTTTACGTGATAACCAAACGGTAATTCGCCGTATCCAAGAGGGCGTGGATCAAGTAACGGCAGGTCAGCGCATCTGGTCATTGAAGGCAAGTGCAGATTATATGCTTTCTTCGAAATTGACCGCTCGACTTTATTACGATCAAACGGTGAGTAAGTTTAAGACATCGAATGCATTCCCAACGTTGAACACCAACGCGGGTATTGCGTTTAGATTTAATCTTGCTCAATAGAGTCTACGGAAATAAAAATCAGTTTACATTTGTCAAAAACATACCCGAATGAACTACCCAGATAATTTAAAGTACTCGAAGGATCACGAATGGATCCGCGTTGAAGGCGATGAGGCCTTTGTTGGAATTACAGCATTTGCAGCAAGCGAATTAGGTGATATCGTATTTGTTGATGTTGATACAGAAGGCGAATCTTTAGACCAGGATGAAGTTTTCGGTAGTGTAGAGGCAGTAAAAACGGTAAGTGATTTGTTCTTGCCAGTTGCAGGGGAGATTTTGGAGTTCAATGAAGGATTAGAAGATGCTCCTGAGGCTGTAAATGACGATCCATACGGTGAAGGCTGGATGGTTAAGATTAAAATTAGCGATGCGTCTCAATTGGACGGATTGATGGATTCAGCAGCATACCAAGCAATGCTTGGGTAAAGCCATGCGAAATCCTTGGATATATAGAGCCCCTGCCATTGGTTGGGGCTTTTTAATTTTTTACGCTTGTCTCGCACCGGTGAGCGATCTCGATCCAGGTTGGGAGATTGAGATAAGCGACAAATTAGTTCATTTCATCCTCTATTTCTCATGGACTATTTTACTCTATTTCGCCTCTTCACGTGGATACAGAAGGCCCATTAAAAAAAGAAAGGCTCTCGTTTATTGGCTCGCAGCGGTAGTGCTTGGTGGACTTATTGAGCTACTTCAAAGTTGGATGGGCCTAGGTCGTTCAGCAGATCTTTTGGATGCCATAGCAAATACCGCTGGTGCAGTTGCTGGTATGGTTGCCTCTAGAGTGTTTCATAGAATCTTGGCATAGTTTTTTGGCTCTAATTCTCATAATCCCTAAAAATGAGAAGTTTATGAGCCTAAAAGTCAGAAAAACTGCAAAAGCAGATTTAGAGAACAAACGTCCCTTGTTCTTAATTCTAGGATTGGTTTTATCTCTAGGTGCTGCCTACACCGCACTCGAGTGGAGTGTCATAGAGCGTCCATTAATGGTTGTCGATAACGGTGACGGTGCCTTTATAGATGAAGAGGACTGGGTTGTGCCCATCACCCAGAGGTCTATGCCAGCGAAGCCGTTGGCCGCAAGTATCCCGAAAATAGATCCGAATATCATAAAGATTGTTTCTAATACAGCTGTTCTTCCGGCGATAGATCCAAATCTGTTAACAGGTATTATTGACGACGGTATCGTCGAGATCATTGATCCGGATCCTATAGATAATGATATATACAAGTTCACAGCTGTAGAGTCTAGACCTGTTTTTAAGGGCTGTGAAGGATTGGCTACCGATGATGATCGTTTCGCTTGTTTTCAAAAAGAGCTTTTAGGCTTTGTAGCCAAAAACTTTGAGGTGAGTGAAGAGATGATGATGTTCTCTTCTGGCGAGAAGGTTTTTGTAGAATTCATCATTGAAAAAGATGGATCGGTACGTAAAGCCAAAGTGGTGCGCGGAGAAGATGAGCTAATCTCAAACGAGGCTGTACGCATGGTGAAGAGCTTGCCGGAATTTGTGCCTGCAAAGATCAATGGTAAGCCCGTCAGAATGTCGTACATTTTGCCAGTAAACGTAAAGCTTCAGTAAGATGAAAATGAAATTGGTATTCGCATTAATGGCATTAATTAGCCTTCCATCCATGGCACAAGAACAAGTGGCGCCCACTTTTGAAAATTGCCAACACATTGAAGCCAATGGTGATATGCAAGTGTGTTTCAATAGAACGCTAATGGAACATGTTGTAACCTCTTTGAAATATCCTGCTGGACTTGAGGAAGAAGGACGCGTTTTTGTAGAAATTACTTTTGACGAAAATGGTCAATTGCAGGAGCCACAGGTGATGAAGAGTTTTTCGGAATTAGCCTCTAATGAAGCAGTTAAGGTGATGAAATCATTACCACAGGTTGTAATGCCGGCGACAGAAAACGGAAAGCCCGTTGCAATTACCTACACCATTCCTGTACAATTCAAGAAATAACTAGTAAAAACTCATTTGTGCTAACGGTAGATTTGGCTATTTTAGCACCTCAATTAGTTCTAACGCATGAAGAATAGAAAATCCTACAATGCAGATGCAGAGAATAAGAAGAATCTCTTCTTATTGATCGGTCTTACGTTGTCATTGGCGCTGACTCTCTTCACATTGGAATACAGATCTTACGAATCAGGTCCTGGTGAGCTGGGTAAGATGAGTTATGAAGATGAAGACGAGATTGCGATTATTACAAACAGAACTCCTCCTCCGCCACCTCCACCACCACCTCCTGCACCGCCAGAGGTTATCCAGATTGTAGAGAACGATTTGGAGATCGAAGAGGTTGAATTTGAATCTACGGAAACTGACGAGAGCGAGGAAATAGAGATCGTTGAAGAAGTAGAAGAGGAAGAGGATGAAATCTTCAACTTTGCAGTCGTTGAGAATAAACCAGTATTCCCAGGTTGTGAAAAGAAAGCAACTGAGGATCAGAAGTTCTTGTGTTTCAACCAAGAGATTATGAAGCACATTGGTAAAAACTTCGAATTCCCAGAATTGGCCCGCCAAATGGGTATTCAAGGTAAGGTATATGTGAACTTCGTAATCGAGAAAAACGGTAAAGTAAGTTCAGTAACGATCGCCCGTGGAGTGGATAAGTTGATTGATGACGAGGCTATCCGCGTAATCAAAAAACTACCTACATTTACTCCAGCAAAGCAGCGTGGTAAACCTGTGCGTATGCAGTACACGGTTCCAATTAATGCAAGATTGCAGTAATTCGGTAATAGATAATTCAAAAAGCCCGGGCCTTGGTCCGGGCTTTTCTATTTTTACACCTTCAAACAATAACTATGACCAACCAAGATTTAGATAAACTGGTTCTTATCGCCGCTCAAGCTGCACTTGATGGTGGAGTTGAAATTCTAGAAGTATATAATAACGAGGAAACCCAAGTTGAGGTGAAAGGGGACGATAGTCCGCTGACTCAGGCCGATACTCGTGCGCACATGGCGATCATGAGGTTGCTCGAATCAACGGGTATTCCAGTACTCAGCGAAGAGGGCAAACATTTACCTTTTGATCAAAGATCTTCTTGGAAACAATTGTGGATAGTTGATCCTTTAGACGGTACAAAGGAATTTATCAAGCGCAACGGTGAATTCACAGTGAACATTGCCTTGGTTGAAAATGGCGCACCTGTTATGGGGGTCGTATATGTTCCAGTTACAGGCGAGCTGTATGTTGGTGTAGGTGCGTATGGCTCATTAAAATTGACCATTGAGGCCCATTCGACTATTACAGGAGAAGATTTAGGTAAAGGTGCTCAGTTGCCTATTAATATTGATCGTCCGTTTACGGCAGTAGGTTCTCGTAGCCATATGAATGAAGAGACCGAAGAGTTCTTAAAGGGATACAGAGAGGAGCACGGTGAGGTAGCTATACTTTCGAAGGGATCATCATTAAAAATGTGTATGGTCGCCGAAGGCTTGGCGGATGTATATCCGCGTTTCGCGCCAACTATGGAATGGGATACGGCAGCTGGACAAGCGGTAGTTGAAGCTGCTGGTTTTAAGATGGTAGAAAAGGAAAGCAGGACTCCGCTGAGATACAATAAGGAAGACTTATTGAATCCGCACTTTATTGTGCTATAAGTCTCAGTAAATCACAATGCTGTATCTTATCTTTGCACCCTGTAAAATAAACTAGGTGTCTGAAGTAAAGAAACCATCACTTTTCAAGGAGATAGTAAGGCTAGGGAAACTCCGTTTGGGTATTTCAGTTGTCTTCAGCTCTGTTGCTGGCTACCTTCTAGGTTATCAAGAGTTTTCGTGGTTTGATCTAATCATGCTCTCAGTAGGTGGGGTGCTCGTTGTAGCGGCATCGAACGCATTCAATCAAATTTATGAGGTGGAGCAAGATTCTTTAATGAATCGTACCAAGAATAGACCTCTTCCTGCAGGCACTTTAACTATAGCTCAAGCTTACACTGCTGCCATCTCTGCATTGTTAGTCGGCTTGTTCATGCTGTACAGCATCAATGTGCTTGCAGCCTTCTTCGGGGGCATCAGTGCCTTACTTTACGCTGCTATTTACACGCCATTAAAAGCACGAACTTCACTAGCTGTATTTGTAGGAGCCTTTCCAGGGGCTATTCCATATATGCTCGGCTGGGTTGCCGCGAGAAATGATTTCGATATTGAGACGGGTACTTTGTTTGCGCAACAGTTTTTCTGGCAGTTCCCTCACTTTTGGGCGATTGCTTGGTTCTCATTCGAAGATTACAAAAAGGCCGGATACAATCTATTACCATCAGGGGCAAAGGACAGGTCTACCCAGTTGTACATCATTGTTTACACCGTTTGGATGATAGCCGTAGGCATACTTCCTGTCTTCGGCATCACAGGAGACTTAACCTTGAGTTACACAGGAGCAGCTCTTGTGCTCTTGCTAGGACTTTGGGTTTTGTCAAATGGTGTCCGATTATTGAAAAGTGGCGATGATAAGGTCGCAAGAAAACTAATGCTGAGCAGTATTGGTTATCTCACAGGAATGCAGATTATATACGTCATTGATAGATTTATCTAGGTATGGAAACATTAGCACAACAACGAAGAAAAGCATCTAAACCACTCTTGTGGATTGGTATTGGTTCAATCATCATGGCCTTTGCTGGTTTAACATCAGGGTATGTGGTTAGCAGAACGACATTAGTTGAATCTGGTAATTGGCTCGTTTTTGAATTGCCATCAGCTTTTAACTATAGCACTGTAGCAATTATAGGTTCTTCGTTGACACTTTGGATGGGTAAAAAGGCGATTTCAAATGGTGAGGAAGGGCGTCTGCGACTCTTCTTATGGTTAACAATTTTGCTAGGGGTCATCTTCGCGGTACTTCAGGTTAGAGGTTGGGGAGAATTGATTAACGAGCAAGTGTTTTTTACCGGTCCAGGCTCTAACCCAGCCGGGTCTTGGGTTTACGCCATATCACTCTTTCATCTCGCTCACCTAGGTGGCGGCATTATTTCACTACTTTACACTACAGTAAGAGCATACGGTGGAAAGTATTCTAAGGAAGATCACCACGGTGTTCAGTTGGCTTCAATCTACTGGCATTTTGTGGACCTTTTGTGGATATATTTATTCATCTTTTTGACTCTTATTCGTTAGATTTGCACGAATCATAATTCAAAACACTCGTTATGTCTTCTAATGCTGATTTAATCCAAGATACCAACCATTGGGGCGGAGGATCGAGACCTATGGGCGCTCGATACGGTAAGCTCATGATGTGGTTCTTCTTGTTATCAGATGCATTGACCTTCTCGGGCTTCCTAACCGCCTATGGTTTAATGCGCTTCAAGTATGAAAGCACTTGGCCAATTGCTGAAAACGTATTTACTCACTTTCCTGGTCTAGAGGGCGACCAGCCATTGCTCTATGTGGCCTTGATGACGTTCATTCTGATCATGTCTTCAGTGACTATGGTATTGGCAGTAAATGCTGGTGAAAAAATGAACAGAGGTGCCGTTACGAACTGGATGTTATGGACCATCGTAGGTGGTTTCATCTTTGTTGGCTCGCAGGCATGGGAGTGGTACCACTTCATCATGGGAGATAGCGGTGCAGTTGAAACAGCACGTCAAGAAATTCTACATGTGTACAATGCGGAAGGTGAGCGCTTGAGCTTCAGCCAGATTGTACATGGCATGGAAGAAGGTCACGCGAGCAACCATGGTGAGACATTTACTAAAACAGAGGTTCTTTCTTCGATGAAAGGAGATGCTTCTCTTTATTTAAAGGAACCAGGAAAAGCAGGTCGTGCTTTTACCCACGCGGAAAGTGTTGCTTTCCTAGAGGCTGGTGATGTTGTTCAGGGAGCAAATATGATTCACAACGAATACGGAAGAAAGCAGTTCGCAAACTTCTTCTTCTTCATCACAGGATTCCACGGATTCCACGTATTCTCTGGGGTAGTCATCAACTTCGTAATTTTCTACAACGTTCTACTAGGAACGTACGAGAGAAGAGGTCATTACCGCATGGTTGAGAAGGTTGGTTTGTACTGGCACTTCGTAGACCTTGTTTGGGTATTCGTATTTACATTCTTCTACCTCGTTTAAAAAAAGAAATCATGGCAGAACACAATGGAACATGGTGGATTTGGAAAGTTTTCTGGATCCTTTTAGTAATCACCGGAGTCGAGGTGGTACTAGGTATTATCAAGCCTGAGTTTTTGTTGACTCAGGTTATTGGAACGTCTATTTTGAATATCTTATTCATCCTATTGACGTTAGTAAAAGCAGGATACATCGTACAAGTATTCATGCACGTGAAGTATGAAAAGAAAGCGATGAAGTACGCATTGTACCTTCCTAGCTTGATTCTTATCCCGTATTTGACATTTATCTTATTGACCGAAGGTTCATACCTTTTTAGTTAATGAAAGCGATAACAGTATTTCAACGGGTAGCACTAATCGCAGTATTAGTGCTACCCGCTTTAGTTTATATCATCTTTGTTTACGGACAGAATGAGGTGTTTTTTCAGACACTTGACTATGTAGGCGAAAAGACCTATGATGAAGCGTTAGGGGATACTGTGTATTACGAAATCCCAGAATTTAACCTCACCAGTGCTCAAGGCGAAGAGATTAATAAAGAGGTAATGGATTCTACTATCTATGTGGTGAGCTTCTTCTTTGCAACTTGCCCTACTATTTGTCCGGCGATGAATTTTCATCTAAATGATATCGAGAGCAGATTCAAGGGGTATCCAGATTTTAAGCTCTTGAGTATTACCGTGGACCCAGAGAAGGATTCGGTTGAGGCGCTAGCCGTTTATCAAAAAGAGAGGAATTACAGAGAGGGTAAATGGATTTTTACCACGGGTGATAAAGAGCACATCTATTCTTTAGCGAAGAGTTTATTTTTAAATGCTTTCGAGGACCAGACTGCTGAGGGAGGCTTCTTGCACAGCACCAATGCCATTATTGTGGATTGGAACGGGCATATTAGAAGTAGAAAAGACGATTTAGGAAACATTGTCGGCTCCTACGATGTTCTAGATGTGACACAATTGAATGATCTAGAATCGGATATTAAAGTATTAATTGCGGAATACGAACGCGACAAACACAATTTGTTAGATGACTGATGTGGTACAGGACAAGAAGGTCCTAAATTTTATTTATATCGTAAGTGCGGTAATTCCTGTGGCGGTAGGTCTATTAATGATCATGCCCTCAGAGTGGAAGGTGAATTTAGGTATGACAGAAAATGCCTCTGTCAGTAGCCTGCCTTTGATCCATGCAGTGCTAAACGGTTTGACATTTGTTTTCCTTCTGTTGGCTTTGTTTGCTATCAAGAATAAGAAAATCGCCATTCACAGGACCTTTATGATTATTGCATTAGTGTTGTCTTCAATTTTCTTGATTTCGTATGTCATTTATCACACTACTCATCCTAGTGCGAAATTCTTAGGCGAGGGTAGCATTAGATATGTGTACTTTTTTATCCTCATCTCGCATATCATTCTTAGTATCCCAGTCATTCCTCTAGCATTACTCAGTATTTGGAGGGGATGGACAAATGATATCGAAAAGCACAAGAAGCTTACGAAATACTCTTTTCCAATCTGGCTTTATGTAAGCCTTACAGGAGTATTAGTCTACATCTTTATGCAGCCTTATTACTAATGAGGAAGTTCTACGCAGCCCTACTATTATTAGTTTCACCTCTTCTGAGTATTGCGCAATGCAGTATGTGTAAGGCTGTTGCTGAAAGTGCCGATGGTGGTGGTTTTGGTGCAGGATTGAACTATGGGATTTTGTATCTGATGATATTTCCCTACCTCATTATTGGAGGAATTGCATATCGCTTATACCGCGCTAAAAAAGCCAACTAAATCTACTATCTTCGGTGTACCACTAAACCTAGAGTAGTACCGATGAAGAAATCCCTTTTTGTTCTGTCGCTCCTTTGTTTGAGCACGACCGTGTTGGCTCAAGAGCACTGGACACTTAATAAATGTATTGAGCACGCTCGTGAGCATAGTATAGATATTCAACGTGGTCAAAACGCGCTAGCTAATGCAGAATTGGCGCAAATGCAAAGTAAACTAGCCTTCTTGCCAACAGCGAATATTAATGGTGGATACTATTGGAACTTTGGTCTTACCATTGATCCTATCACTAATACGCGTCAGCCAGGTTCTCGTCAAACGTTGAGTACTACGGCTTCCGGGAATTGGACACTGCTTTCGGGTGGGCGTAATTTATACCAGTTACAGCAGGCAAGAATGTCAAGTGTAGCGGCACTCTATCAGCTGGAAGAAGTAAAGAACAACACCTTCTTGAACATTGCTTCAGCATACTTACAAATCATCGTCAATATGCAACTCGAAGCTGTGGCTGATGGCCAACTCAAGACTTCGCTTCAGTCTTTGGAAAGAACGCAGCTGTTGTTCGATAATGGTGCTATTTCAAAGGACAATTATCTTCAGAGTGTTGCGCAGACCAAAAACGATGAGGGTAATCTGACCAGTGCTCGTAATGCTGTGCTCTTAAGTAAGCTTCAACTTTTTCAGCTGTTGCAGTTGGAAAGCGATTTTGAAGACTTTGAGATCGCAATGCCCGAGGTCAATCTGGCCGAATTGAGTTTGAATGATTACGGTAGAGACGACCTCAAAGAGGAGGCCGTTCGAAAGCAGCCTTCGGTAAGAGCAGCGGAAGCTTCATTGGAGAGCGCCCAATATGGAATTAAGCTTGCCAATGCAGCGAGGTACCCTAATTTATTCTTCCTCGCTCAGTTGAATTCGAATTACGTACAGGGACTGCCTTATTTCACAGATTTTGTCGAGTTGACTACCTATACCCTCGTGGAAAATCCAATTACTGGAAATATCGAGCAAGTACCGCAAGTGGTGAATGTTCCAGACCCAAATTCGCAAATTGACTACACCATAGGAAATCAATTGGCAGATAACTGGAACCAATTTATTGGTTTTGGCTTCCAAGTGCCTCTGTTCAATGGCGGTCAAACACATGCCGCAGTCCAAAGAGCGAAGATTCAAGAAAATAATGCTGCTCTAGATAAAAAGGCTAGTGAGCTCGCAGTGCGCCAGACTATTGAAAGAGCATTAGTAGATGCAAAGAATTCGCTGGCGCTATATAATGCTGCTAATGCGTCTTCAGAGGCGGCGGAATTGGCATTAAATAATGCACAGCTGAATTATGATCAAGGCGTCATTAGTGCCTTTGATTTAGGGCTGTCGAAAAATCAATTCTTGGCCGCTAAAAGCCAAGAAATTCAGACCAAATTCGATTACCTCTTCAAGGTGAAAGTCCTTGAGTTTTACTTATTCAACCAAATCACCCTTTAACCTCACAGACCCATGAAATTGAATTATAAAATAATCGTTCCAGTAGTTCTATTAATCGTTCTGGCCATAGTAGCTAAAAAACAAGGCTGGATTGGCTCTAATACAGATGCTATTGAAGTGGAGATCGGCTATGTTCACAAGCGTACGGTTGTTGAATCGGTAACCGCTAGTGGAAAAATTCAGCCGGAAGTAGAGGTGAAAATGAGTCCAGAGGTCAGTGGTGAGATCATTGAAGTGAATGTCGTAGACGGTCAGTATGTGGAGGAGGGAACCTTGCTAGTTAAGATTAACCCTGATCTTTATGAAAGTGCCATAACTCGTTCTAGGGCTGCGGTGAACAGTGCAAAAGCTGGATTAGCACAAAGTAAGGCGAGCTTGATAGAAGCGAACAAGCTATGGGATAGGAACAAAGTACTCTTTGAGAAAGGTGCCATATCACAACAAGAGTTTGATGCAGCGCAGCGAGCAATCACCGTAGCGGAATTGCAGCAAGAGAGTGCTCAGTACAATCTACAGAGTGCGGAGGCCAACCTAGATGAGGCGTATAAAAATTTAAAGCGTACTTCTATAGTAGCACCAATCTCTGGAACGGTGACACAATTGAATGTGGAGCTTGGAGAAAGGGTAGTGGGTACAGCGACTATGACCGGTACAGAAATGCTGCGTATTGCGGAGTTGGACACCATGGAAGTACTGGTGGAAGTCAATGAAAACGATATTGTTAAACTTGTTGTTGGTGATACCGCATTGATTGAACTGGATGCTTTCTTGGGTGAAAAGTTTGAAGGCGTGGTTAGTGAGATTGCCAACAGTGCAAATCTAGCCTTAGGTGCATCAGCCGATCAAGTGACCAATTTCGAGGTGAAGATTCGCATCCTTAACAGCAGCTATACACATTTGAAGGATACCTATGGAGCTAATCCATTCCGCCCTGGTATGACAGCAACGGTAGAAATCATCACGAATAAGGTGAAGGGAGCTATTGTTGCGCCAATCCAAGCCGTTTCAGTTCGTAAGGACACTACTGCGTCAGCAAAGCGATACGGATCTGATAGCGAAAGCGATGAAAGCTACGAAGTAGTATTCTTGCCAAATGGGGCGAAGGTAGACTTGAAAGTTGTGACTTCAGGAATACAAGACGATGAGTACATTATACTCGAGGGCGTAGAGGATAGCACGGAGATTGTTGTAGGACCTTACAGTGCAGTATCGCGCGAGTTAAAGATGGGGTCTGCCATAAAATCTAAAGAAGATTAATGATCCTTTGTCTCGAGACGGCTACTAAAAACTGCAGCGTTGCTTTAGTATCTAAAGGCGCTGTGGTGCATTCTCGTAGCGAACATGCAGATAAATTTGTCCATGGCGAGCGCCTGCACCTCCTAATCAAAGAGTGTATGGATGAGGCCGGGATTTCATTTGATGAGCTCGATGCCGTTGTCGTGGGTAAAGGGCCGGGTTCGTATACAGGCTTGCGAATTGGAGTGAGTGCGGCAAAAGGAATCTGTTATGCTTCTAAATTGCCGTTGTTTAGCCTTCCTACACTGGGTTGTTTCAATTTTGATAATGTTCAAGAGGACTTGGTGATTACCGTTATTGATGCACGTCGTGATGAAGTTTTCGCGCAAAAATGGCTGCGCGAGGGATCTGTATTTAAGGCATATGGTGAAGTAGAGGCCGTTGTAGTCACTACTCAGTCTTGGTCTGAATGGAACACAGAAAAAGTGCACGTGATGGGGGATGCTACAGAAAAGGTCAGTGAGTTGCATGGGAATACTTCATGGGTGTATGCCAAGAATGAGTACCCTAGCGCTCTTCAGATGCCTCGGTTTTTGGATACATCCGAAATGGTCCGAGAAGATGTGGCTTATTTCGAGCCGTTTTATCTGAAAGATTTCGTCGCGTTGAAATCTTCTAAAAAACTACTCTAGACATTCTGCGTGAGCCGGGCAGGAAATGAGGTGGTCATTGACCATACCACTAGCTTGCATGTGCGCATACATGGTAGTAGGACCAATAAATTTGAAGCCTATTTTCTTTAAATCCTTCGAGATTGTAGTGGCCAATTCTGTCACCGCAGGCACCTCGGCCATCTCTCTTCTTTTATTATCAATAGGTTTTCCATCTACATAGCTCCATAAAATATCTACGAGTCTTTTGCCTTCAGAGTGAAGCTCTTGCAAAACTCTTGCATTGTTAATGGCAGCTTCAATCTTTTGTCGGTTTCGAATGATGCCCTTGTTCTTTAGAAGCTCTTCTACATCTAAGTCATCCATGGAGGCTACCTTTTCGATGTCGAAGTGGTGAAAGGCAGCACGAAAATTCTCTCTTTTGTTTAATATGGTAATCCAGCTCAGTCCTGCTTGAAAAGTCTCGAGAATTAGGAATTCAAACATCTTTTGTTCCTCCCTTACTGGTCGACCCCATTCGTTATCGTGGTAATCCCTGTAGAGTTGTGAACTGTGGCACCATGAGCACCGGTTATCTATTCCATCCATAGTTGAGTGGCAGTTTTAGAATCACCGGTAGGCAGATGACAAGCACCGTGCTTACAGATGAAGTATTGGGTTTTATCGGTGATACGACCGCGTGTTAAGGGAAGTTCACCGGCTTTTACACTGGAGAGATACAGCGTGTTTGGGCGGTAATTATTTGGTGTGATTGCGCCGATGGCTGTTCTAGCTTCATCACCAATAGTTACGACCTCTTTCGCGCTATAGGTATGACTTAGAGCTAGGTTGAGCCAATGTGAAAAGTTCTGGCCGTGTTTGAAAACTTTGCCATGGACGCTTTCTACCATGATTTTACTTTTTTCGAGCCAATTCATCTGCCCAGAATAGTTCCCAAGCTCATGGAAAAAATGCGCAACGAACGAATTTGCGCTGGGTATGACATTATCTTCAACTTCCATTACTTCCTTCCAATCTTCACTTTTCGAACGATTGTATCGGTAGAATGGACTTTCAGGTTGCGCGAAGTCTTGGTCAATAACAACGGCTATTTCTAAAGCTTTATGGCAATACGATTCATCCCCTGTCAACGCATATGCTCTGAGTAGTGCTAATCCCATGGT
>JAAXJR010000033.1:62266-105212 GCA_012269745.1 Flavobacteriales bacterium
AGATTCGGTTCTGTGAAGAATGAATTTACCCTCCCAAGCGGAATGCAGAGTTATATCGAAGTATTGGTTGAATTTTGACCGCTCCTGGATATTAGCAGACTCTAGTTCCTCTGCGCTCCAGGTGTAATAGCCACCTTCTTCCCTAGGTGATTCTGGGGTAGGGGAATCCGCATCTAGAGCGCTAGCATACAGACCGCTTTCCAGTTTCATTTCTCCTTCGAGAAACTCAGAGATAGATTGTGCCGTTTGAAGAAATAATGGATTTTGAGAATAGCGAAATGCTCGTGCAAAGAGTCCCATCATTTGGGCGTTGTCATAAAGCATTTTTTCAAAGTGGGGGACTTTCCAAAATCGATCAGTGCTGTACCTAGAAATGCCTCCGTGAAGCCAGTCGAAAATACCTCCTAGGGCCATTTTCTCTAAGCTTAACAGGGCATAATCGATTACTTTTTGGTCGTTTGCACAAATGCCGTAATCCAACAAAAAGCTGTAATTAGACGGCAATGGGAATTTTGGCGCACCATTTGGTCCTCCGTTAACGGGGTCAATGGTTCTCATCCAAAAAGCTACAACATCGTCGAAATCTTCGGATTTAAAGGCATTGGGTTTTACCGTTAAACTCACCTTGAGCATGTCCTGAAGCCCATTGCGCATCTGCTCGCCATAGTCTAGGACTTGCTGAGGTTCGTTTTCCCAGAGTTGTGCTACTTGCTCAAGTGCTGACATCCAATCCTTCTTAGAAAAATAAGTGCCTCCATAGACAGGAGTTCCGTCGGGAAGGGCAATGATATTCAGCGGCCATCCGCCGGTACCAGTCATTAACTGGAGCGCATTCATATACCGCGCATCGATATCAGGATGAGTTTCTCGGTCCACTTTTATAGAGACAAAGCGTTTATTCATTAGGTCAGCCACTTCGTCGTCTTCAAAACTTTCCTCTTCCATGACATGACACCAATGGCAAGATGAGTAGCCAATAGATATGATACGAAGCTTCTCGCCCGGCGTATTTGTGCGCATCAATCCCTCGTTCCACATTTGCCAATGCACTGGATTGCCCGCATGCTGCTGGAGGTAAAGGCTAGTTGATTCTTTTAAGTTGTTCGACATCTGATGCTATTTTGGGTGAGGGGCGGGTCTTTCAAATTTAACCTTAAGTTCGCTTTGGACGTCAACGATTGCGCTATTTTAGCCCACTAAATTGGCCTCGAGATATGTGGTATGAAATTCTAGTCTTTGTACTTTTTTGTTTGGCAATCATAGACCTTACTGTTGGTGTAAGTAATGATGCGGCGAACTTCTTGAATTCGGCAATCGGTTCTAAGGTTGCTTCTTTTAATACCATCTTGATCATAGCATCCATAGGTGTGCTCGCAGGGGCGGTCTCCTCTGAAGGTATGATGGAGGTTGCTCGAAAGGGGATTTTTGTCCCAAGTTTCTTCACCTTCGACAACATCATGCTGGTCTTTGTGGCAGTGATGTTGACTGATATTATCCTATTGGATTTTTACAACAGTATCGGGTTGCCAACGTCGACCACGGTCAGTATTGTGTTTGAACTACTCGGTGCCGGATTTATCATTGGCCTATTGTACAGCTACCAACAGGGAATGGAAGTGGAGTTCGCAGAATTCATCAATTTCTCCACAGCGACTAAGATCATTTCAGGAATTTTCTTGAGTGTCCTCGTCGCATTTTCTTCGGGTGCACTGGTCCAATTCATCACCCGTCTTCTGTTCACATTTAACCTAAAAGAAGGACTTCGTCGCTACGGCGCGGTATTCGGCGGTATAGCTATTACTGCCATTACTTACTTTTTGGTAATTAAAGGACTCAAGGGGGCAAGCTTTATTGGCAGTAATACTAGGGATTACATAGGTGAGCATACATGGACCATTTTAGGCGTTAGCGCAGTGGTATGGACCATCATCACTTTTGTAATGCAGCGCTTCTTAGCGCTAAACCCATTGAAGTTCATTGTTCTTGCGGGAACCTTCTCTTTAGCGATGGCCTTCGCTGGAAACGATTTGGTGAATTTTATTGGTGTGACAGTGGCCGGATGGCAGTCGTTGGAAGCCTGGTCAGCATCGGGAATGGCACCAGATTTATTCTTCATGGACATTCTTGGGGATAAGGCGAAAGCCCCGTTATTCATGCTTTTAGGAGCAGGAGCTATCATGGTGGTAACACTGTGGACTTCGAAGAAAGCACGTAATGTGAGCCAAACTGAGGTAAAGCTTGCGCGTCAGGGAGACGGCGATGAGCGATTTAATTCTAACGCCTTATCGCGCGGAATCGTGGGCGGATTTGTATCCTTCGGCAAGGTCTTAGGTTCGATTATCGGCCAGAATGCGGTCAATAGCATCAATGCTCGTTTTACGCACGATAGAGCGGAGATGGAGGATAGCACGGCTAGTTTCGATTTGCTTCGTGCTTCTGTGAATTTGATGACGGCTTCTATCTTGATTTCGTATGCTACCTCATTGAAGCTCCCATTGTCTACTACGTACGTAAGTTTTATGGTTGCCATGGGTACCTCATTGGCGGATCGTGCTTGGGGTATGGACAGTGCGGTATATCGTGTTGCCGGTGTACTGCAAGTTGTAGGTGGTTGGATCATGACGGCTGTCATTGCGTTTATCGCTTCGGCAACCTTCGGTCTAATTATGTTCTACGGCGGCAAGGTAGGGGTCATTACTATTGTTGTCTTCGCTGCCATTGCACTGATTCGTTCTCACTTGAATTTTAAGAATTCAGATAAGATTGAGTTGGATGTTGAAGCCATTGAGGTGAAGCCAGAGCTTAGCGAGCAGTTCGAAGTGCACAAAAGTGGGGTGGCAGATGATTTGCGTAATCTCGATAAAATGGTAACGCTGTCGTTACGCTCCTTAGTGGGCTCAAATAAAGACATCTTGTTCGAGTGTAATAAGCGATTGGAATCGGACGGCAAGAAGCTTTCTAAAAACTTCAAAAAGGCCTTTGCTACAAATGATGCATTTAATCGTGAGGATCAATTACTCTATACAGAACTGCACATCCATGCGCACCACAATATGGTCGAGCTTTACCGTGTTGCAGCGAAGCTTAGTGAGAATTGTCTAAATCACATCACCAACTTTGGAGGTGTACCGCGCAGTGAGTATTTGGATTTAATCATTGACGCCGAAGATGAAATAAAGCGCTACATCGATGATGTTCGCCGTCAAATTTTGAGTGGTCGCGATGAGAACAGTGGACAGCTGGGTGAAAAGGCCAAGAAGGTTACTGCTAAGCTAAATAAGGCGCTGAACAATGAACTTGCTTTCTATTCAACGAATAAGGTTAGTAATCGTTTGGTTAAGCTTCAAGTGAACATCATCTTAGATTTGATCGAGCTTGTGAAGCATGCCGAGAATATTTATCATATTCACAATTCCTTCAATAAAGAGGCCCTGCAGGGCTAGAGAAAATTAGGACACAAAAAAACCAGCCCGCAGGGCTGGTTTTTTGTGCTTAAAATCAATGTACTACTTCGTTTCTGCGTAGTACTTGTAGAAATACGGGATGGTTTCAATTCCCTTGAAGTAATTGAAAACACCGTAGTGCTCGTTGGGGCTGTGGATGGCATCAGAGTCTAATCCGAATCCCATCAAAATGCTCTTAGCACCTAATACTTGTTCGAACAGGGCGACAATTGGAATTGAGCCACCAGAACGAACAGGAAGAGCGGGCACACCAAATGTGGTCTCGTAAGCCTTCGAGGCGCTTTGGTAAGCAGGATCTGAAGTATGAGTAACATAAGGCAATCCTCCGTGATGAGGTGTGATTTTCACGCTAACGCTTTCCGGAGCGATATTAGTGAAGTGCTTGATAAACTTTTCAGTGATTGCATCTGGATCTTGACCAGGTACTAAGCGCATGCTAATCTTTGCGTAGGCCTTTGATGGAATTACAGTCTTTGCTCCTTCACCGATATATCCTCCCCACATACCGTTGACATCAAGTGTTGGGCGAATAGAAGTGCGTTCAGGGGTTGTATATCCCTTTTCTCCTTGCCCTGCAGGAATGTCAATAGAAGCATTGAATGCTTCTTGGCTAAATGGAGCCTTTGCCATTAAGGCACGTTCCTGTTCACTGACTATTTCAACCCCATCGTAGAATCCTTCAACAGTAATAGCACCATTTTCATCGTGCAATGAACCAATCATTTGTGCCAAAATATTTAGAGGGTTTGCTACAGCACCACCGTACAGACCCGAATGGAGATCTCGGTTTGGTCCAGTAACCTCCACTTCGACGTAACTCAAGCCACGTAATCCGGTAGTAATGGAAGGAACATCATTAGCGATCATTCCGGTATCAGAAATGAGGATGACGTCACAGGCCAATTTTTCCTTGTGCTCCTTGATAAATGGCTCAAGATTCATAGATCCTACTTCTTCCTCGCCTTCAATCATGAATTTGATATTACAAGGTACGGTACCTTCCGATTTTAAAATTTCAAAGGCCTTGAGGTGCATAAACATTTGACCCTTGTCGTCACACGCTCCACGCGCAAAAATGGCACCTTCAGGGTGTATGTCTGTTTTCTTAATAACTGGCTCGAATGGATCAGCATCCCATAGCTCAATTGGATCAGCGGGTTGTACATCGTAATGGCCGTAGACCAACACCGTTGGTAGCGCTGGGTCCACTAAGCACTCTCCGTAAACGATAGGATGTCCCGCCGTAGGGAAAATTTCCACATTCTCTAGCCCAAGCGCATTCATATGCCCTTCTATTGCAGAAGCACATTTTGCTACATCATCATTATACGCTGGATCGGCAGAAATAGAGGGAATTCTGAGCAATTCGAAAAGCTCGTTCAACAGGCGGTCTTTATGGTTTTCAATAAAGGATTTAGGATCCATAGGTTGTGATATGAGTTGTTAGTCTGTCAAAGTTAATCGTGTGAGCGTAACAACGCCCGAAGACGTAGCTTTTTTCTATATTCGGGCATGCGCAAGTTGTACGTCATACTTTTTCTGTTTTTAGGCCAATTTTTATTTGCCCAAACACCCAGTATGACGGTGAGCTCAGCAGGGAATTACAACAAGCCTTATTGGATGGCTTCTAACATTCTTGTGGACTCTACACTATCTATTTATAACTCTGGGCAAAACGGTTTGCCGCTTACCCAAGCTGCAACCAATCAGATTGGCTATTTTCAAGCGAACGATACTGCATTTCCAATACCAAGTGGGATTGTTATGGTGGCAGCTCAAAATGCAAGTGATGTTATCGCTTCTACCAATGGCTCTGGAAATAACGTCACCTTTACCGATGCCGAACTGGCTAGTGTCCTAACGCAATTGGGTAGTAGCGGTTATGCCATCAAGGATATGGTGGAGATCGAATTTAGCTTCATTGCCCAATCTGATAGTATCTCATTTAATTATTGTTTTGGTTCTCACGAATACGACGGCTATACCTGTTCGAACTTTAACGATGTCTTTGGCTTCTTTTTGGAGGGCTCGTACATCAACGGTACAACTGCCCCAACGGGTCAAACCATTGTTAGGAACATCGCAACTATTCCAGGTACGACTATCCCCATTGCTGTAAACACCATTAATTCCGGCAGCCCATCGGGTTCATATCCGGCATCAAATTGTACTTCGGCTAATCCTAATTATGTTGCTCATAGTGCATATTACAATGCTTCGAACGGCTCTATCACAACATTAGATGGGTACACCGATAAGTTTACCGCTACTGCGGAAGTAGAATGTGGTGGTTGGTATACCATACGTCTGAAGCTCGCGAATGTGAGTGATAACGCATTAAGTTCAGCGGTATTCTTGGAAGAAAATTCATTGAAAGGTCCAGTGATCACCGTTGTTGATTCCACGAATGTGGGTAATTCCTTCAACGATTCACTGTTGGTAGAGGGGTGTAATGAAAACCACATCATCTTCTCTCGTTCAGCCAATCTTGGCGTCGAAATGAAGATCCCAATCAAGGTAGATACAGTGTTAAGCACAGCTATCGAAGGATCAGATTTCAGTACACTTCCAGATACCATTACGCTCTCACCAGGTGAAACTTCAGACACACTGACCTTCTGGATTTATGATGATAACCTTGTAGAAGGTATCGATACGCTGGTCATCATTCAGGACTACGTTTACACGGATTGCTACAACTATCCAGTCCGCCGCTTCCCTTACTACATCAGAGACAAGGACACGCTCTTAGGCGAATTAATCTTGCCTGGTACTACAGATAGCGTTGCTTGCCCCGGAGATAGCATTGAGCTTTCGGTAATTCTAAATTCCTACGAAGGAGATTACTTTGGCTATTGGCATGGCGATTCATCCATTGCATTTACCCGTTATGTAGAGGTTAATCAGGATACCACAGTATTTTTTACGCTATGGGATGAATGTGGTGATACAGTCCTTTTCGAGCAAGACTTATACGTGAAGCCCTATGAGCCGATGGTCTATGAGCGCGATACAGTTCGTGTGTGCCCTGGTGATAGTGCTATGCTTGTTCCATTCTATTTGGGAGGAGAACAGCCTGTTGTATTCACTTGGCTGGATAATTTGACCAACAACATCCCGAGAACTATATTGCCGTTTGCCGATTCTTCATTCTATACTTTCTCTCTTGCTGATGGTTGTGGTGAATTACTCATTGACAGCGCTCTTGCGATCAATATGCCTCAGCCTAGCGCAGGTTTTCAGTACTTGAATGACCCTTACGTCCCGCTCAGGGTACTGTTCAATGAGAAGGCTCAAAATGAGGTGAGTTGGACTTGGTACATAGATACAGTTGTTTTGACTGGGCAGACTTTTGAGTATGATTTTGCTCGACCTGGTGATTATGAAGTACTACAGGTAGTTACTAGTGATTTTGGTTGTGTAGATTCAATTAAGATTACTGTTGCAGTGGAAACGGATTTCTACCTCTACATTCCTGATGCTTTTACTCCTGATGGCGATGGCTTGAATGAATGTTTTGAGATAAAAGGGGTAGGTTTTGAAGGTTACGATTTTACGGTGTTTGACCGTTGGGGCAATGAAGTATTCCACACAGATGATGAGAATGAGTGTTGGGACGGTACTTACAGAGGCAAACAACTTCCTATGGGGGCATACAACTATCGACTTATCGCAGATTTACCTTTCGATGAGATTGAAATCATCACCGGTACGCTGAATATCCTTCGATAATTATAGAAAGGGGAGCGTCAGGATTCCCAGAACTAAGATTACCTTATAAGTAAGGTGTGCCCATCGCAATCCTTCCAGATTCTTTGCTTTTAGTGCAATTAAGTTGGCTACGCTCAAGAGGACGAGTATGATGAAAATGCCAATCTCCGCATGCTCATTGAACAGACTGCGTGTGAAGAATGCAGGGATCCAGGCAACCATGGCACTGACCATTAGCGCGAATCGAGTATTCTCTTCTCCATATTCACTCGCAACGGTACGTCGTCCTACAATGATATCACCTTTAATCATTAAGAGGTCTTTTAAAAGCTCCCTAGAAAATAAGGTAAGACCTAATAAAGCACCATAAGCAAATGTGTGAAGAGAGCTAAAATTGTGATAGACGGACATCCCAAAGAAAGGCGTTAGCGCAAGAACGGCAGCACTGGTATGAGATACAATGGGGATGTTTCTCAGTCTGTGGCTATGGTACCAAAGACCCGCAGCAAAAAGTGCAAAGAAACCGGTTGCTTTATAGCTTACTGTCCAGGACAATAGTAATCCTATTACAAGAAGAGTAATAGCTGTATTTAATGAGGTGCGCTTACTAACTAAGCGTTCAAAGGCACTTTGTTTGGGTCTATTAATGCTATCTGCGTCGTGATCGTAGAAGGAATTTATAAGGAAACCAAAGCCTAGGACAAATGCCGCAGACCAGGCAACGGCATGTGTATTAAAATCGTAAAATACATCAGCTCTTCCGCCGTGAGGGGCAAATACGAAAATCGCAATGAGGTATTGGCCGAGAAGGAGTAAAGCAATGTTGTACCAGCGGATTTGGCTTAATAATGCTAGTACTTTAAGAAATTGGAGGCGATTTCGGCTTAATTTTTTCAAAATCTATAAACGACCTCGGGCTGGAATTCTTTGAGAAGTTCTTGCGTCTTTTCATAATCGCGCGTGAATCCCATAACGAATCCACCTCCACCTGAACCGCAGAGCTTTAAAAAGTACTCCTCAGATTCTAGGCCCTCTTTCCATAAATCATGGAAGCCTTGAGGAATCATTGGTTCAAAGTTCTCCAAGACCAACTTACTCAGCTTCTTTAAATTGCTGAAAAGTGGTTTTGTATCTCCTTCGACAAATGCTTTGATACAGGCATCGTTGTATTTGACGAATTGATTCTTCAGCATGCTTCTAAAACCTTCCTCTTTAAGCTTGTCCATGAAGATTTCAACCATGGGTTGTGTTTCACCTGGCATGCCTGAATTTAATAGGAATACGGCGCCTTCCCCACTGGTTTCCGCCGGTAAAGCCACTGATCCCAATTCATCTTTACTTTTTATAAGTAGTGGAAGTCCCATGTAACATATGGTTGGGTCTATACCACTGCTTTTTCCGTGGAAATAGCTCTCCATCCAACTGAATACGGTCTTCAGTGCCTTGATGTCCGAAGATTTCTCAGGATTCTTGGCAATTTTATCTTCGCAGTATCTGTCGTAGATGGCAGCGACCAATGCGCCGGAACTACCAACGCCAAAACCTTGAGGGATAGAAGAATCGAAATACAATCCATTATTTAGATCGTCTTCAAATGCAGCTGTGTTAAATGTGCACGGCGCATCTTCTACTTTGAGGTAGTCGAGATATTTCAACAGGTGCTCGTTACTTTTCGCTTGCGTAGCATTGAATGATTCTTCAAACTGGAAGGCACCCTTGTAATAGGTATGAGGAATGCTCAGTCCCATACTGTCCTTAATGATTCCGTACTCTCCAAAGAGTAGGATCTTTCCATAGAACAAAGGGTTTGAACGGCTCATAGCATCAATTAAAGTTGTGTTGGACCAAAGCCAACAGCGTCACAAAGATAACTACCATCCTTACAGAAAGTTCTCAATTCACTATCTATAAAGCTCATAATTACCTCTTTATGCGATTCTGGATAGAGAACGTGCACGTTCGCACCAGCATCCAGCGTAAAGTACACGGGATTTCCCGTTTCTTGCCTAAACGCCCAAATACGGTTGATTACCTCTAGTGTATTCGGCTTCATCAAAATAAAGTAAGGCATAGAGGTCATCATCATGCCATGAAGAGTCAACGCCTCACTTTCCACAATGGCGCCAAAGCGTTCAAGGTCTCCTTCAAGCATTGCGGAAAGCAATGCACTTTGATTCTCGTGTGCTTGTTCGAAACGAGCAGCGGCATAAGGATGACCATTCATAAGGCCGTGACCTACTGTACTACTAACTGTTTTCTCCCCTTTATCCACTAAGAGAATAGTGTCCTGGAAGGATTTGAATATGTCGTGCACATCAGAAAATGCGACTGCAAATTCATTACTACTCCCTTCAATTTCGGCATGTTCACCCCATGCGGCAAGTGGACCATAAAGTGATCTAGAGCCAGATCCCGAACCTAAGCGAGCTGCGTTTGAAGCCTCTTCAAAGAAGTTTGCAATGGGTAGGCCAAGGTCTTTTTTTACGCTCATCATACACAAGGCCAAAGCACTCATGCCAGAGGCAGAAGAGGCTATTCCTGAGCTGTGTGGGAAGCTGTTAGAGGTGTGAATTTCGAAGTTCATCTCCTTAGCGAAAGGGAAAAATTCTGCTGTTCGCTCTAAAAAAGATTCGATTTTTGGCAGAAACATTGGTGTTTCTACACCGTCTAGAAAAACCTTAATCGAGCCCGATCCTTCTTCATACCTCAGTTTCGTGGTGGTTGCCGCTTCACTTAGGGTAAAGGAGATGGACGGGTTGGCAGGGATTTGTACATCATATTTGCCCCAATACTTCACTAGGGCAATGTTCGACGGGCTTTTCCAGGCGGTTTCTTTCATTATTCGAAGCTCACGCCGCTAACATTTGTTGAGCGGTCAATTTTTTTAACGAGGCCTTGCAAAGTTTTGCCAGGGCCACATTCTACGTAATCAGTAACACCGGAGGCGATCATTTGTTGCACACTTTGTGTCCATTTTACTGGGGCCGTTAACTGATCGATCAGGTTTTGCTTTATTTCTGCTGGATCACTCACTGCTTTGGCAACGCTGTTTTGCACAACTGGACACATTGGTGTATTGAACTCAGTCCCATCAATAGCAGCTGCTAATTCTTCTCTTGCTGGTTCCATCATAGGGCTGTGGAAAGCACCGCCAACAGGAAGTACTAGTGCACGACGTGCACCTGCTTCTTTGGCCAATTCACAAGCAGCCTCTACAGCCTCAATTTCTCCAGAGATTACCAGCTGACCTGGGCAGTTATAATTTGCAGCGACCACAACACCTTCAACCTGAGCACAGATATCTTCTACGACTTCATCCGCCAATCCAAGGATTGCTGCCATAGTTGATGGTTTTGCTTCGCATGCCTTCTGCATAGCCATGGCGCGAGCGCTTACCAATTTCAGCGCACTTTCGAAATCCAAAGCTCCTACGGCAGTCAAGGCTGAGAATTCACCCAAGCTGTGACCTGCAACCATCGTTGGCTTGAAATCGTCGCCTAGGAGTTTAGCCATAATCACAGACATGGTGAAGATCGCTGGCTGAGTTACTTTCGTTTCTTTAAGTTCTTCGGCAGTACCTTCAAACATGATTTTGCTCAAGGAAAATCCAAGAACTTCGTCTGCTTTATCGAATAGTGCTTTTGCTTCATCATTACTGTCGTAAAGGTCTTTGCCCATTCCAGGGAATTGGGCTCCCTGACCAGGGAATACATAGGCTTTGCTCATAATTACTCTCCGTAATATTCGATTATGTTGTTATTGGTTTCAGCTAATACAATCTTGTGCAATTGCGCATTGTATTTTGCGATTTTCGGTTCTAGTATTTTCCAAAACTCCATGGCAATGACTTCTGCTGTGGGCATCTTACCCTTCATGAAATCTATATCTAGATTGAAGTTTTTATGGTCTACTACATCAATGATGTGTTCTCGAATGATCAATTTCAAATCAAAAAGATTCATTACGAAACCCGTTTCTGGATCAATCTCACCTTTAACTGTTACTTCGAGATCAAAGTTATGTCCGTGGTAATTTTCGTTCGAGCATTTTCCGAATACTCTTTTGTTGGTTTCTGCGTCCCACTTGTCGTTCCAGAGTTTATGTGCGGCACAGAATTGCTCTTTTCTTTTGATGTAAATCATTGAAAGATCTTAAGTTTCGGGCAAAGATACAATCCAAAACTGAGCTACTATAACCTTGAAATACGCTTCGCAAGAGGATGTTCCTCAATGAATTTAGTGCAGGCTGTAATAAGTTCTGGGTAGAAGGAAAGAAACCACTGTTCGGCAGCGATATAGCTGGAATCACCTTTTTCTAATCGATTAAAAAACACTCCTAAAGGCTTAATGGCCGGATGACGCCTGCTCATGCCCATGGCGGCTCTTTTGATTCCACTTAAGTACTTGTAGTCCATGAGCCAATTTTCGCTTCTCATAAAAGTCCACATTCTGGCGGCTTTGCCCTCTAAAAGATGATCAGCCACATGTATTTGAGAGAAACAGGTTTGGATAAAAGCTTCAACAGATACTTCCGAAGTAAAGGATTGCAACTCTTTCATTTTATCCCAATGCTTGTGCAAGAAGTAATCTCCAAATAGGTCAAGGGCGATAGGCGCTGTTTTGCCGGCATTTTCCCTTAGGACTGCCTTCGCCTTTTTGGAAGTGGGGTGCGTGTCGGTGAATGAATCAATGAATCGATGCAATTCAACACCTATGATTTTTTCTGGTGTTGCTTGTGCTTTCCAAGTAGTGCCACGAAAACCGTCTCCCGTAAAATTAAAAACCCGAATCAGTTCATGATTCGGGCTACAATGTAAATGTGCTAGGAAATTCATCCCTTGCCTTCTAATACTTCGACAAGACCGTCAACGCTGAAAGGCTTGTTTAGGAATCGGATACCTGAATCTGGAGGGAAACAGTTTAGAACGCTTTCCAGATCAAATCCGCTCATTACTATGTATTGAGCATCTGCGTATTGATCTAAACTCTTGAGCGATTTGATGAGCTCATCAGCATTCATTACCGGCATAAAGAAGTCTGTCAATACTATGTCGACCTCCTGATGGTTTTCCCTTAGATCAACATAGGCAGCTCCACCATCTTCATAACATCTCACCACTTCATACCCTATGATATCAAGGAGCTCTTCGAATGTTTTTCTCAGATTGACGTCGTCTTCGACTAGAACAACTTTATTCTTCACGCAGTTTTGTTTGTGGCTAATATACTCAACCTAATTTCCCAATGCCTTATCTGAATTAAATATAGGTATAATTGAAACTATTACGCTTCGGTAACTGTGAACTCAAACGCCTCCATCACTGGATTGATGAGAAGCTTTTCACATGCTTCTTTAACCATTGCCTCTGCAGCGGCTGCATCTGAAGCTTCTACATCCATAGTGATGTGTTTGCCAATACGAACGTTTCCACAAGCTTCTAAGCCTATGTTTTTCAAATTTGCACCAACAGCTTTTCCCTGAGGATCCAAAAGTGCTTTTTGTGGCATTACGTTGATTTCAGCAGTGAATTTCATCTTAATTGATTTTACTTTTTTGATAATTGGACTGTTGTGAAACTAATAATAGGAAGCGTCGCAACAGTAATGGTAAACGCTAAAGGTCCGACAAAAATAACCAATACACAGAACAGTAGAACTATTAAAGCTTGCGCAATTCTACGAATATTATTATCGGTCGATTTAAAACTTAAAACGGGCATACTGGAGTTCAGCCAATACACACTCAGACTGAGAATGCTGATGAGTACGAGGGTCAATGCAGTGTGCTCATCTGAAGACATACTAACAATCCAGTCCCATTGCTCCCATCGTCCGAGCCATATCCATAGGCCCAAAGCGAAAAGGGCATTAGCGGGAGTAGGCATGCCAATAAAGTCGATGCTTTGTTCGGTACTGAGGTTAAATTTGGCCAGACGATATACGCTCGAGGCGGCTACAGTACCGCCAAGAATAATTCCCCAGGGCTGGGCCAATGTTCCATAATCACTTAAGATACTAGACCATAAAAATGCAGGTACGGCTCCGAACGAAATAGCATCTGCTAAAGAATCCAGCTCTTTCCCTAGAGGACCTTGAACGCCTAATTTTCGTGCCACCATACCATCCAACATATCGCACAAGGCGGCTAGGAGGATGCAGGTAGCTACACCATTTGTACTTTGAGCTGTGATGAAATAAATAGCCACTACTCCGCAGGTAGCATTAATTAGCGTTAAAAGATTCGGAATGTGTTTCATTGGGTGCAAAGATGCACTATTTTGGCACTATGACCGATTGGAAAAAACTCAATTCGCTATCTCTTAGTTTAATCGCTGGACTTTGTTTGATTGCTGCTTGGACCTTCAGTCCACTCGTATTTCTATTGTTTCCTTCATGGGTAATTTTAATTGAAGTAGCAAGTAGAAAACCGCGCCCACTACTATACCTATACCTCGCTTTTGCGGTTTGGAATGCGGGCACGACCTATTGGATTGCCAACGCACATCCCTTAGGTGTCATTGCCACGGTCGGTATAAATGCGTGGTTGATGGCATTTGCATTGTGGTTTGGAATGCGCTGCAAGGGCATGTTCGAGAGATTGGGCGCAAGAAAGGTAGTGTCTTGGTTGCCTGTGATTGCAGCTTGGATGGCCTTTGAGCATTTGCACGAGCATTGGGGCTTAGCTTTTCCATGGCTCCATTTGGGCAATACGTTCTTCGCATGTCCTGAAATGGTCCAGTGGTACGAGTTTATTGGAAATTCAGGGGGTACACTTTGGGTTCTGCTTGTGGCAATAATGTGGTCTACTGCCGCCGGCCGATCTCAAAAAGCAACGGTTCTTATAGTGCCTATCATACTTAGTGTAATCATGTTAGTTATTCCAGAGAAAGCTACGGATCATTCCATTTCAGTTGCGGTCGTGCAACCCAACATCAATTCTTACACCGAGAAATGGAGTACGCCAGAACGTAAACAAATTCAAAAGGTAGACCGACTTCTGAGAGAAAGTGGTGCTCAAGATGTTGATCTTGTGGTCTTACCCGAAACATTTTTACCCAAGGCTCGCCAGGAAAACAATTTAGGCAAGACCGTGAATGACGCAATGCTACAGAATGTTTTGAGTTCCTATGGGAAAGCGGCCATTTTCGGAGCAACCACCTATGATTTTCAACAGGAGCAGACTTATTACAACCGTCCCATGGGGGATCGATTTTACACTTTGTATAATTCAGCCTTGTTTTCAAGTAGCACTTCAAAGCCGCTTGAAGTCTACCATAAAGGAAAACTTGTGGTGGGAGGCGAGTCCATGCCTTTTGTCAAATACTTACAGCCCTTGTTGGGCGATTGGGCATTGGAATTAGGCGGGACTTCAGGAACGCTAGGCACATCAGAGCAGAGAATGGTTTTCGAAGATGAGGCATTGGGATTGAAATTGGCCCCAATTATTTGTTGGGAAAATGAATTCTCAGGGTATGCTACGGAATATTCGCGCAAAGGTGCCAACCTACTTGCCGTGATTACCAATGACGGCTGGTGGGGAGATACTGATGGACATGTGCAACACATGAGATTTTCAGCACTCAGAGCCATTGAACAACGCAAATATGTCGTGCGCAGCGCAAACACAGGAATTAGTACAATTATCGATGCCAAAGGCCGGCCGAAGGAGCAGTTAGTGTGGGAAGAAGAAGGGGTGATTTTGGACGAAGTTCCGCTATTGGAAGGGCAGACGCTATATGCGCGAACAGGGAATTGGCTGGGGCCGCTAATGAGTGTCATTTTTGGCTTTAGCATGCTTATAGTTCTAATTAGCAGATTTTTCAGAATTAAACCGTAGTACAATCGTGCGGTACTTAACTTTGTCCCACTCGAGAAAAAAATAATTACATGAGTTCATACGACGTAGTAGTAATCGGTTCAGGTCCTGGAGGCTATGTTAGCGCCATTAGATGTGCCCAATTGGGTTTAAAAACCGCATTGGTAGAAAAGTACAGCACCTTGGGTGGTACTTGTTTGAATGTTGGATGTATCCCTTCTAAGGCCTTGCTCGATTCTTCTGAGCATTACCATGCCGCTGTGCATTCTTTCGAGGAGCATGGTATTGTGGTAGAGAAGCCAACAGTTGATTTTGCCAAGATGATCGAGCGCAAAGCAGGCGTGGTAAGCACGACTTGTGACGGTATTGACTATTTGATGAAGAAAAACGAGATCGATGTATTGCACGGCTTTGGCTCGTTAGTAGATAAAAATACGGTTCAGGTGGCTGGTGAAGAGACCACTACGGTTAGTGCCAAGCACATCATCCTTGCCACTGGATCTAAGCCTATCGAGCTTCCGTTCGCGAAGTTCGACAAGGAACGCATCATCTCCTCAACAGAAGCGTTGAGCTTGAAAGATATTCCTAAGCACATGATCGTTATTGGTGGTGGTGTTATTGGGCTGGAATTGGGTTCAGTATACAAACGTCTTGGTGCTGAAGTGACTGTGGTTGAGTATGCGAAGAGCATCATACCAACTATGGACGGTGCCATGGGTAAAGAACTCATGCGTAGCTTGAAAAAGCTGGGTGTGAAATTTAGCTTGAGCACCAAGGTGAGCAATGTTACTCGCGAGGGTGATGTAGTAAAGGTTACTGCTACCAATAAAAAAGGCGAAGAGGTAGTTTTCGAAGGCGATTACTGTCTTGTGGCTGTTGGACGTGGCGCATACACTGCTAAACTAGGTCTTGAGAATGTTGGTATTGAAACTGACGAAAGAGGACGCATTTCAGTAAACGACCACTTGCAGACAGCAGTGCCAAATATTTATGCAATTGGTGATGTTGTGCGCGGTGCCATGTTGGCGCACAAAGCGGAAGAAGAAGGCGTATTCGTAGCTGAATCTATCGCAGGAGAGAAACCGCATATCAACTATGATCTGATCCCGGGTATCGTATATACTTGGCCTGAGGTCGCGGCTGTTGGTAAGACGGAGGAGCAATTGAAGGAGGAAGGCGCATCTTATAAAGTGGGGTCGTTCCCAATGCGAGCTTTGGGCCGTTCTAGAGCTTCAGGTGATATTGATGGTGTCGTTAAGGTATTGGCCGATAAGAATACCGATGAGGTGCTGGGCGTGCATATCGTTGCTGCGCGCGCCGCAGATATCATTATGGAAGCGGTGACGGCCATGGAGTTCCGCGCATCTGCAGAGGATATTGCTCGCATTTGCCACGGTCACCCAACATATACCGAAGCCTTGAAGGAGGCAGCTTTAGCGGCTACAGCTAACCGCGCATTGCACAGTTAATGATTAAAGTATCGACATACAAAGTCGATCCGAGACTATTAGAGCATCGGCTACTGGAACTTTCCAGTAATCGATCTTTTTTTGCACTATATACCAGCAACAGCTACCCGAATTCTGAAAAACGATTCGAGATTGTTTTCGGGTGGGGCGCCGGTGCTGTTTACACCGACGAAGAGCTCATACCTGAGGACTTGTCCTACGGTTGGAAGTTCGGATTTTTAGGCTACGAACTGAGAACCAAATTTGAATCGGTCACCCAAGAAAATGAACGTTTAGGAAACTGGCCAGAAGCCCATTTCTTTGCTCCGGAAGTCGCAGGGGTGCTCCATGTGGATGGAACCTTAGATGTTTGGGCAGACGACGATAGGAAGGCAAGGGCGGTGCTGAGAGAATTGCTTCAGGTTCCTAAAAAGACCTTCCCCAAAGTCACCTCCTTAAATTTTGAGCCAGTAGAAACGCGTGAGGAGTACATCGCAAATGTAGATGCACTGAAGGCTCATATTCAACGCGGGGATATTTATGAGGTGAACTATTGTACGGCCTTCAAGGCGGAATTTGATGTTCTAGACAGCATTAGTCTTTTCCAAAACATGGTCTCTGGAACTCAAGCGCCGTTTAGTGCGTATGTGAAGATGAATGAGTATGAGTTGCTTTGTACATCACCTGAACGATACATTAAAAGGGAGGGGAGCAGGATTTGTTCGCAACCCATAAAGGGCACCAACAGATTTTCTGATATCGATAATGAAGCGGCTCAATCAGCTTTGCTTGAAAGTGAGAAAGAGCGCGCCGAGAACGTCATGATTGTAGATTTAGTGCGTAATGACCTCTCAAGGGTCGCGAAGAAGGGCACCGTCAATGTGAGTGAGCTCTTTGGCACTTATGCCTTTAAGAATGTAAATCAGATGATTAGCACTGTCGAGGCTGAGGTCGCAGACGGGGTAAGCAATTGGGATATTGTCGCCGCAAGTTTCCCAATGGGTTCCATGACTGGAGCGCCAAAGGTGAGCGCCATGGAACTGGCTGAGCACTATGAGAAAGTGGCTCGTGAGATTTATTCAGGTGCTGTAGGATATATCACTCCAGAAGGCGATTTTGATTTTAATGTTGTTATTCGAAGTATCGCCCTGAACAAAGCCACCGGTGTAGCCACCTTACACGTAGGAGGTGCTATCACCATTCTGAGTGACGCAGAAGCTGAATACGAAGAGTGTTTGCTCAAGGCAGAAAGTGTTTTAATGGCCGCAAAATAAAAGGCCTATTTTCGCTTCATGGATCTTCCAGAATTACTTCCTGGTAAAAAAGCTGTCCTCGGTTTTAGCGGGGGAGTAGACTCTGTAGTGCTCAGTCAGCTGCTGGTCGAGCGCTATAACATTCGTCCGTATTTGCTGCACGTGAATTATGGACTCCGACAGGAGGCCGATAGCGACGAGCAGTGGTGCCGCTGGTATGCTCAGGAGCACCGTTTCGAAATCATTGTCCTCAAGGCCAACCCTGATGAGCGCGAGGGAGAGAATGTTCAAAATTGGGCCCGAAACATCCGCTATGACTTCTTTGAAAAGCAAGCGAAAGAGCTGGGAGCAGCCTATATTTTTACGGCCCACCACGCCGACGACAGACGCGAAAGTTTCTTGATGAATGCACTTCGCGGTAGTGGTCTAACCAGTGTAAGCGGCATGAACAATGCCCGATTCATCCGCCCTATGGCCAACATGGACAAATCAGAGGTGCTGGCCTACGCAGAGGAGCGCGGCTTGAGCTGGGTGGAAGATGCCTCGAATGCAACCTTGAAATACAAACGGAATCAGATTCGTCACCTTCTCTCTCCAGTACTTGACCAGGTCGAGCCACGATGGAAAGGTGGTCTTAAGAAGACGGTTGATAACCTCCACCGCGACGGGATGTTGCTTAAAGGGCTGTTGAAGGGATGGTTCGACCAGTTTGTTACGGTTCGAAATGGTGAGCATTACATTCAAATAGGCCCTTGGGCTGAGGAGCCTTTTGCCCAAGTATTATTGTGGCGCTTCTGCTTAAGCATCGACGCTGGACTTTCCTATGAGGAGGTAGGGCATGTGCTTAAAGGCGAGATCGGGCAGCGAACTGCGGGTCGAACACATCTTTTAATTAAGGATCGGGGCCAATTCATCCTAGGGCCCAACATCCCCGTTGATCGAAACGAGTATACCATTACCACTTTGGAAGAGCTTGGTCATTTGCCTTTTGATTTAGAGTTCATCGCTACACCCAAAGCGGAGGTCGAATTTGGTCCAGATAAGGAGTGGATGACGAAGAATGTGCCGCTTCCACTGGTCATTCGAACGTGGAGGCCAGGCGAAAAATTCGTACCGTTGGGCATGAGTGGCACCAAGAAAATAGCCGATTTTTTAAATGATTTAAGACTGCCAAGACACCACAAAGAACGCGTTTACGTGGCTGCCCACAAGGGCAAAATCTTATGGGTCTTGGGCCATAGAATTGATGATTCATTGAAAGTTGTCGAAGGCGACGACATGGCCTATCTTGCAGTGATAAACCCGAAACTATGAAACGCATCCTTACCCTGATTGCGGTCGTATTCACTACCCTTCTGTTTGCACAACCTCAACCGGTGAAATGGTCAACCTCGTACGAGGTGCAAGATCAATACATCAAAGTGATTGTTCACGCAGATATCGAAGAAGGTTGGCATTTGTACAGCCAGAACCTAGAAGATGGAGGGCCCATCCCAACGTCTTTTTATCTAGATACCTCAAGTGCTTTTTTACCGCTGGGTAGCTGGAGTGAAGGGGAGCCTCATGTGGAGTTCGATCCAAATTTCGATATGGATCTGGCCTTCTTCTCAGAATCGGCAGATTTTACTATTCTTCTCAAACCAAAAGAGGCTAATTTCACAGTAAAGGGTGAGTTAGAGTTTATGGTGTGCAACGACGAGATGTGTCTTCCACCAACCTATGTAGATTTTAAAACTGCAGTCGTAGATGCTCCACTTCCTTCCCCTTGGGACGGTTTGGGAACCACCTTTTGGCTCGGTTTCTTGGGCGGTTTTGCAGCCCTGATCATGCCTTGTATCTTCCCGATGATTCCTTTGACGGTAAGCTTCTTTACAAAACAGAGCAAAACACGTAGTGAAGGGATATTCAAAGCGGCTGTTTACGGTCTTAGCATCATCGTCATCTATGTGGGGCTTGGCCTTGCGGTGAGTCTGGTATTTGGTGCCGATAGTTTGAATAAGATGGCCACAAACCCTTGGTTTAACTTGGCATTCTTTGCGCTCTTTGTGGTTTTTGCAGCGAGCTTCTTTGGTGCCTTTGAAATCACCTTGCCATCGAGCTGGGTGAATAAAGCAGATGATGCCTCGAATAAGGGCGGTTTCTTAGGAATCTTCTTCATGGGCTTTACCTTGAGTTTGGTGAGCTTTTCATGTACAGGGCCTATCATTGGTTCATTGCTTGTAGAAGCAGCGTCTAAGGGAAGTTTATTGGGTCCTGCTGTAGGAATGTTCGGATTTGCACTTGCCCTGGCCATTCCATTCACACTCTTTGCAGCCTTCCCAAGCTGGTTAAACTCATTGCCATCTTCAGGCGGTTGGTTGAATACCGTTAAGGTGACCCTAGGCTTCCTAGAGTTGGCCTTTGCTTTAAAGTTCTTATCTACGGCCGATTTGGTTTGGCAAGCACACATGCTTGAGCGCGAATTATTCATTGCTATTTGGGTAGCCATCGCCTTTATGACGGCGTTCTACCTCTTGGGAGCATTCCGCATGCCACTTGATAGTCCAGTACAAAGCATCTCAGTTTCTCGGATGGGATTCGCTATGGTATTTATGATCATGGCCTTCTACATGCTTCCAGGAATCTTTGGCGCACCGGTAAAATTGATTGCTGGGTTCCCGCCGCCTGAGCATTACGCGGAGAGTAAAAATGGTGCCTATGCCCAGCCTATGATTCAGGTAGTAGGTGAAGGAAGTGATGCGGCAGCGCATTCAGCAGCTACCGGTGAGCACTGCCCGAACGATTTACCATGTTTCAACGATTACGAGGCAGGTTTGGCCTACGCCAAAGAGGTAGGGAAACCTATTATGCTTGACTTCACAGGTTGGGGGTGTGTGAACTGCCGCAAGATGGAGGAAAACGTGTGGAAAGACGAGCGCGTACATCAGCGCATTCGCGATAACGTTGTTCTGATCTCCTTATACGTAGATGAGCGTACCAATCTTCCAAAAGATGAGCAGTATGTGAGCGAGGTTACAGGTCGTAAAATCAAAAACATCGGCAACAAGTGGAGCGAATTCCAAGAGGTGAACTTCCAAGAAGTAAGTCAGCCACTGTATGTGATTCTTGGACACGACGATTTAACGCCACTCGTAGAGAAGAATGCGTACAACCTTGATGTAGACGCCTACATCGATTGGTTGGACCGCGGAGTCGCTGCGTTTAAGTAAGACAAACATCATTCAATTTTAGGCCGGGGCAAGAACATTTCTTGCCCCGGCTTCGTTTTATTTATATGTTCTCCAAACTGAATCCATACGAAACCCGCTACCGTCTGCGCATGGGCGAACAAATTGTAGGCTATGCCCGTGAGATTGGAAGGACGCGCTATTATTCGAAAGACCAGTTCTGGTGGAACGGGGCTATTATCAAGCACAATCAAGTAGATGAGTGTATTGGTCTGAAAGACATCAACAACAGACCGCTCTACGAATTGGATATTGTTGAATATGCTTTGGATGGCGATCGAGATAGAATAGGTTGTGTATTGTGGGATCAAAGCAAAGAGGTGTTCATCATTAAAGATTTGAGTGATACCGATCTAGAAGTACCCTTCACATTAGAGGATATGAACTTGTTTGCCGCTGAAGATTTACGCTTTCGAGCCTATTTGTTTTCACAGCCAGATTTAATGCGCGCATTAGGCGTTAGAGACAATTAAGGTTCTATTTTAGCGGCTCGAACAGTCGTTAATTGATTCACATGGATACAAATTTTGTAGAAGAGCTGCGTTGGAGAGGCATGTTGCACGACATCATGCCTGAAACTGAGGAACTATTGACTAAAGAAATGGTCTCTGGTTATATCGGTTTTGACCCTACTGCAGATTCCTTGGGTGTAGGGAATATGGTTCAAATCATGACGCTAGTGCACTTTCAACGTGCCGGTCACAAGCCTATCGCCCTGGTAGGTGGTGCTACAGGAATGGTGGGTGATCCTTCAGGCAAGAGCGCTGAGCGAAACTTGCTGGATCTTGAAACTTTACAGCACAATTTGGACTGTCAAAAGGCCCAATTAGAAAAGTTCTTGGACTTCGATTGCGGCGCAAATAGTGCTGAAATCGTCAACAACTACGACTGGTTCAAAGAGTTCGACTTTTTAGGGTTTATCCGTGATGTGGGTAAGCACATGAGTGTGAACTACATGATGGCCAAAGACAGCGTTAAAAAGCGCTTAGATACCGGAATGAGCTTCACGGAGTTTTCATACCAATTGATCCAAGGGTACGATTTCTACCACCTATGGAAGAACAATGGTGTGAAGCTGCAAATGGGCGGCTCGGACCAATGGGGCAACATCACCACTGGTACGGAGCTTATTCGTCGTCTAGGTAGAGGTTCTGCGCATGCTTTGACTACACCGCTAATTAAGAAAGCGGACGGAACCAAGTTTGGAAAAAGCGAGGGCGGTAATGTTTGGTTAGATCCGGCACGTACTTCCCCTTATGCATTCTACCAGTTTTGGCTGAACGCTTCTGACGCAGATGCAGAGAACTACATCAAGATTTTCTCTATTAAATCACGTGAAGAGATTGAAGTATTGATTGCTGAGCATGCAGAGGCGCCGTTCAAGCGTGCCTTGCAAAAGGCCTTGGCTGAAGAGATCACGGTTCGTGTTCACAGTCAAGCAGATTTAGATAATGCGCTTACTGCATCTCAAATCTTGTTTGGTAAGGCTACAGAAGACCAGTTGAGGTCTTTAGACAGAGCAACGCTTGAAAGTGTTTTTGAGGGTGTGCCGCAGTTTGAATTGGCTGCCTCAAACCTTGAAGGAGGTTTAGATATCGTAGAAGCGCTCGCTGAGCATACAGCGGTGTTCCCTTCAAAGGGAGAGGCGCGCAAGATGGTGCAGGGCAATGGTGTTGCGATCAACAAAACGAAAGTGAGCGTAGATAAAGTCCTGACCAAAGACGATGTGGTCGCTGGTGGATTGATCATCGTCCAAAAAGGAAAGAAGAATTACTTCCTAGTGAAGGTGAGCTAAGGCTCTGAAACGTGCATAAAAAAGGCGCCCGACGGGCGCCTTTTTTTATGCTCAAAGCGGTCTTTAAAGGACCACGTAGTCAAAGACAATATCGTCGATGTCCTTTAAAAAGCGTTCGTTCGGACGTTGGAAGAAGTAGAACATGCCGTGGTCGCGCATCTCGGCACCTTTAAGTTTAGCGTACTCAAATTCTTCACCCTTGTTCACTAGGCAATAGGGTATACCACTGCGGAAGATCATCAATGCTTGAAAATCTGGTTGTGAAGGGTTAGCGCTTCGGTTCAAGTAGGCCCAACACTCGTACTCTCCGAAGTTTTTGCCTTCCCAATCTTTGGATTTAAGTACTTCAACAAGGGCGTCGCGAACCGCACCCCCACGTTTTCCTTCGAAGAAGTTTTCAATGGTAATGGTTGGAAAGCTGCGTCGCTCAAGTTGACGACCATTGATGGAACCGCTGAGCACTACCTCGTGATATTTGCTCATACGTCGTGCAGTACTCTCCCAAAGGCTATCAATGGGGAAACCTTCCTTGCAGTATCCAAGGGTGTCTTTTTTAACTGAAAGAAGTGCCGCGCCTGCCATCAATCGCTTATCAATGACATTGACATAGTCGTCGTGTACCCAAAGATGAACGGTAGCATCGTAGCTGCCGCCGTTAAAGTTAGAAGCACTTACACGTACAGAATCTCGAAGTTCTAGACGATCCTCTCCTGAGGTCAATGCTGCCTCGCGACGAACGACCTGTGAATGTGCTACGGATGCCCATGCTAATAGGGCAATAACTGCTAATTTTCTCATAAACTCACCATTAGGTTACAACCGCGTATCTCGCTTTTATCGAGTCGGCCGTAGACTTCAAATGTACCATTTTCAAAAACCCTGCCTTGGTCGCTAATGGCTAAAAAGCAACAGCTGTCCTTATTGGCCAAGTCTACAATCTGTAGGGCACCTCGTGACCCGTTTTGCATCGGTGCTCCGAGTGGATCTGCGATGTCTCTTGTAAACACGCGCATCCAAGGAGGACAAGCAAACAGGCCGCTATTTTTCAAGTAGGCCTGTGACAACAGCTCAGTCATGCCGTATTCGCTATCAATAGGGCTGGAGGGAAATTTCTCTTTCAACAGTGCGTGCACTTGGGCACGGATAAGCTCTTTACGACGGCCTTTCATTCCGCCGGTCTCCATAATACGTAGCTGAGGGAAATCCATCGCGGAAATACTTTCAGCAAAGTCTAAAAGTCCAAAAGTAACTCCCATAAGCAAGGTGGGCCGTTGCTGTTTTTGAAGACTACGAAGCACTTGCGCTAACTCCTCGTGATTGTAGAGGTAGAATCCACTCTCTTTCTTTGTAGAGCGCTTAATCATGCCCTCGGCCATCACCACTAAGGAAGAGCCGCTGCGCTCAAGGTAGCTCGGTAATAAGGCCAATACGGTCCAATTCTCCAAGGCACCAAATTCCCGCTCAAAGCCTTCCACATACACCTTTTCATAATGGGCCAATTCCTTCACCATATGTCTGCTGGGGGTGCCTCCAGTGGTCGTGGAAGAGGTGAATGTTGCTTCGGGGCTGAAAACGCCCGTTACGACCTCATGATTCTTAAAGAGTTCTACCGGTAGGAACGGAATATTTTTTAGCGTATTGACGGTTTCTGGCGTGCGCTTAATTAAATCACAGAACTGACCGTACACTTCGTTATTCGCGTACTGGTGGCGGTACATTTCAAGTGCCGCCTGCTCAAAGTTTTGACCGGTGATTTCTGTGAAGTCGCGCATAAAAAAACCGCGGCCCTTGGGGCCGCGGTTCAAAATTACGTTTTTGAATTCGCTTAAAGCGAGTAGCGGAAGGTTAGTTTAAACGTTCTTCCCGGTGCCCAACGTGAGAAGTATGGAGAGAAGCTCTCGTAGCTCACGAAGATGCGGTCTCTGGTATCGTCCAAGATATTGTTGATACCGAAGCCCATCTGGTACTGGCGGTCTTCACCGAATGTTTTCATTAGGTTGAAGTTCAAGCTGTGGAAAGGAACTTCATAAACGTCTGGGTTATCGGCTACCCCTACGATGTAGAGTTTCTCGCCTTGGACGTTGTAGAACAATCCTCCTTGCCATCCCTTCTTTGGGTCATTGTAATTCAAGCCAACATTGACCATGTATGGACTCTGACCTTGCATAGGACGTAGCTCAGAAATCACCTCACCCGTTCTTGCAGAAGCTACACGCGCTGCATATTCAGCAGAATCACGCGTTACGGCAGAGTAGATGTAAGAGAAGTTAGAATTGATTTCAAAGTTGTTCAATCCGATGAATCCAAGATTCTTACGTACTTCAAATTCTACCCCGGCAACGGTTGCATTACCTACGTTACGTGGCTGGAAGTTCGAAGGTGCAGCAGCAGAGTAAGCCACAAGCTCGATCGGATTCTGGAAGTACTTGTAGAATCCAGAAAGGGCAACAGTCTGACCGCCTTCGAAGAAGTATTCATAGCGTGCATCCAAATTGCTAATAATGGTGTTTTGAAGATCGAGGTTACCAATGAAGGTGATACCTGTCAAGACATCCTCAATCTGTGCAGCCGATTTCTCCTTGAACGAAGGACGGGCTACCGTGCGGAACGCACCTAGACGAAGGTTGCTGTTCTCGTTCACGCTGTAGATGAAGTTGGCAGTAGGGAACAGGTTGAAGTTGTTCAGAACAGGCTCCCAGTAGTAATTCAAACCGGTACCTGGCGCAGCAGCTTCTTGCTGGTCAACACCTGTGTAGAACTGGTCGTAGCGCTCTAAGCGAAGACCTACGACTACCTTCATCAAAGCGTTCATGCTGAACTCCTCGTTTACATAAGCCCCGAAATTGCTTTGGATACCTTGGTAGGCATTGTTCGCTTCGTAGTTACCACTGTAGTACGTTCCTGCGTCTGTACCAACATTCCAGATGTACGCATCTGATAGCAGGTCATCCGCATTGCCTGAAAGGGCAGGCAGGTCACCCATCGATTTTGTACGCAACTGGTAGCGCAAGATTTCGTAATCACGGTATTTGAAGGTGTAGCTCGCACCGTACTTAAGTTTCGCATCGCGTCCACGAACCTCGTGATTACGGGTTACATCGATGCGGTTCGAAAGGTTGAATTCGTTCAGGTTACGCCAGATTCTGTTTGGGAAACCTGTTTCACCCGGTGCAATTACAAACGCGTTGTCTTCGGTACGGAATGAAGTAGAGCGGATGTCTTTATCCGCAATACGGCTAAAGGTTGGTGCAATTCTCCAATCGATTTTCAAATCGTTGTCTTTACGGCTGTGCTGGCCATTGAAAAGCGCTGAAGTGATTGAACGCTCTGAATATTCGAGGTTGTCTCTCAAACCTTCGAAAGAGTTCTCGATAGAAGCTGTTTCGATGAATCGACCCGTACGCGTCTCACCGTTTTGCAAGTGCATCAAGGTGAATCTGTACTTATCATTATCGTCTTTAATCGAGTAGCCGAATAGACCGCTCATAAATACATTGCTCACTGCCAAAGACCCTTTTTGAGTGCGGTCGGCTAGCAAGTTGTATTGGTTCGGAAGGTTTCCTTTACGGTAGAAGTTTTGCTCGTACATGCGCGTCGAGTCGCCGCCTATACTGCCAAAGAAGTTGGTGTTGGCCTTATACGAGAACGATCCGTTGTAACCGATGGTCTTGCCGTTGTCCTTTTTGATTTGGTTACCGCCGCTAATTCCTAGGGAACCGTTTACCGGCATTAATCGAGATTGCGCTGCAAGTACAGGTGCGAAGCTTTGGGTAAGCTCAGTGGTCGTTGGGTCGTCCAACGCTGGGTTTGGAATACCGCTGTAGATGTATTGATTTGGAAGTGGGTTGGTTCTAAAACCGCTGTCAAAACCTAGGAAATCTGTCATGGATCCTTGGTGTCCCAAGCCTTGAACAAGGTGCATCCCAGGAGTATAACCCAATGAGGAGCTGATGTTCAATGTCTTTTTCGTTGGAAAATCGACCAATTCAATATTCACCAAACCACCCGAGAAATCTGCAGGCAAATCTGCTGTAAGTGTTTTAAGAACGACGATGTTTTGAAGGATGTTCGTTGGGAAGATGTCCATCTGCAATGAGTTACGGTCAGGATCCAATCCAGGGATGTCCATACCCATTAATTGTGTTTTTGTATAGCGATCACCCAAACCACGAACGAACACATATTTACCACCTTGGATACTTACACCAGGTACACGCGTTACTGCTGCCGCCGCATTTCCATCACCAACACGCTTAAAGTTCTGTGCAGAGATACCGTCCATGACAGTAGCGCTTTTCTTCTTTACGTCGAGAAGTGCACTTTCAGTATTGCGCATAGCCGATGCAGTTACAGTTACTGTCATCAACTCATTAGTGGAAGGCATCAAGCGAAGGTTTTCAAAAGCAGTGACTTTGCCCGCTTCTACCTTCACATCTGAGATAGTCAATGTCGCTAGACCCAAAAAGCTGATCTCGAGATCGTAGGTGCCTGGCTCCAAGCTTAATTCAAAGTTTCCATCAAAATCTGTGAATGCCACAGCTCCCACAGAAGGGATTTGTGCGTTCGCGTAAAAGAGTGCTTCACTGGTTTCGTCTTCGTACACAGTTCCGCGGATAATACCATTCTGAGCGTAAGAAAGTACGCTGAATAGAAGTGCTGCAAATAGCGCTTTAATTTTCATAGAAAGTCTAGTTCGTTTCTGAGTGCAAAACACGAAAAAAGGCCCGAGACATATGTCTCGAGCCTTTTAATGTTCCTTTAACTTTATGTTAAGTGCGAGAGCTTAGAATGCGCCTTTCATAGCAGCATAGGTCCAAGCAAGCTTGCTTTCGTCAGCACCTACTGTAGGAGCAGTAACTACTGTAGCAAACATTGTAGGATCCCAAGCTGTAACAGCACCAGATTTATCCATAAATACTTCAGCGAGTGTTTTACCTGCTGTGTAGTTAGTCATATCGATTTCGATAGAAGCGAAGTTCAACAAACCGTTCTCGTAGTTGTAAGCACCACCAGTTTCGTCGATTTCCCAATCGCCTGCATCATCAAAACCTGTGATGTAGATGTTCTGAACCGTACCCATTGCTGAATCGCGGAAATCTGCAATCTCTGCGTTCATACCGTATAGCGTTCCGTTGGTTGCGGTAAAGCCAGCACCCATTGTGCCTTCTGGACCATCTACTTCCATACCGTGGTCAGAATCTGGACCCGCTACGTATACGAAGTTGTCTATAGTACCCGCGTAAGCCTGGTCGATGTCGTAGGCATCATCACCTTGCGCCCAAACGACAATATTAGAAGCGTTTACTGTTCCTCCGAAGAATTCAACACCGTCATCCACGTTAGCAACAACTTCAATGTTGTTTACTACTGTCGCAGAACCTACACCTGCCAATGTAAGACCGTTGATTTCGTTACCGTCACCAATCAAAGTACCGCCGTGACGTACACTCACGTACTCAATAGAACCTGAGTTGTCAGCTGCGTCAGTTCCACCGTAAACTGCATATGACTCGTTTGCTGGAAGACCTTCAATAAGTGCAGTAGCGGCATCCGCTGAGATAGGTGCGTAACCCAATACTATCAAACCGCCCCAAAGACCTGCATCTGTTTCGTCTAGGTTTGTACCCGCTTGTTGACCAACTGTGATGTTGTCCAATACTGAAGTCATGATAATTGGAGCACTTTCAGTTCCCTGAGCGTCGATCATACCGCCTTGAGCGATGATCAAAGTAGATGCATTTGCACCGTCTCCTTCTTTACCTTTAATGATAGTTCCTGGTTCTATGGTAAGTTCTACACCTGCTGGAACAACAACACGACCATTGAGCACGTAGATAGAATCTCCGCTCCATGTTTCGTTAGCAGCTAGTACACCCGCCTTGTTTACCTCTAAAGGGTTTACATTTGGATTAGTGCCACCGCCACCGTTTCCTTCACATGCAGCTAGGAGGGTTGCAGCTGCAGCAATAGTCATTAGTTTGTTGAATTTCATTTTCGTCTAGTGTTTGATTTTTTGACACCACAAACAAAAGAGACTAATGTTAATCCACAGTTAAGCGCTTGTGAACCTTCGGTAATTCGACATCAAAGAATTTTTATCGCAGTGTTATGGGATTGTTAAGTGCCCATTTTACTAGCTTTTAAAGTAAAAGTGTATCTTCAAAGCACTTACTTTTACTCTGAACAAACATTCAATCTATGAAAGCTACTGGCGCCAAAATCTTATTAGTAGACGACGAACCGGATATCCTAGAAATCGTAGGATATAACCTCAAGAACGAAGGATACCAAGTATATACTGCATCTAGTGGTAAAGAAGGTGTTGCTGTTGCTAAGGAAGTCAAGCCGGATCTCATATTATTAGATGTAATGATGCCTGAAATGGACGGTATCGAGGCGTGCGATCAAATTCGCAGAGTGCCTGCCCTTGAAGGCACCATCATTGCTTTTTTAACTGCTCGCGGGGAGGATTACTCCCAGGTTGCCGGGTTTGAAGCTGGCGCGGATGATTACATCACTAAACCGGTTAAGCCGAAAGTGTTGACTTCACGATTGAAGGCGTTGCTGCGCCGCAGACCTACTGCAGAACAAGAAGTGCCTGAACGTATGAGTCTCGGCGATTTAATTATTGACCCTGAGCGCTACCACATTGAATTAGGCGGTGAGGTTTTAGATTTACCAAGAAAGGAATTTGAGCTACTAAGTTTGCTTGCTTCAAAACCAGGTAAAGTATTTCCAAGAGAGGAAATTATGGACCGCATCTGGGGAACGGCGGTAATTGTAGGCGGTCGAACAATCGACGTACACATTAGAAAGCTCCGTGAAAAAATTGGCGACGACCGCATCAAGACGGTGAAAGGTGTAGGCTATAAATTTGAAGCGCAAGGTTAATGGGCGTAGGTAGACTTCTTCCTGTTTCACTTGGCTTAGCTGTACTTTTTACTCTCACAGGCGTTCTATTTGTCTTTCTAGATGATCAATTCTTAGAGGTGCCAGATAGTATTTGGTACTTGCTGTTTTTTGCAGTGGTCTTTGTACTGATGCTAGTGGCCATTAACATCAACATTACCAAAAGAGTGCGTCGCATTCAGAAGCGCATACACGAGAGTGGTGTGGATACCATGAGCGGTACTTCTCGAACGATGACCTTGGATAAGCTAGAAGAGGCAATAGGTGAATGGACGATGAAACAGGCCAGAGTAGTGCAGGAATTGGAAAGTCGTGAGGAATTCCGTCGTGAGTATATGGGCAATGTAAGTCATGAGCTCAAGACACCAATCTTCAATATTCAAGGATATATCTTGACTTTATTAGATGGTGCCAAAGACGATCCAAAGATTGCTGCAAGATTCTTGAAGCGCGCTGCAAAATCGGTAGATCGCATGACCTCGCTCATTAAAGATATGGACGTGCTTTCGAAAGTGGAGAGTGGTCAATATGATATTCGATTGGAGCCAGTGCAGTTAAACTTACTTATAGAGGATACGCTGCAAGGTGTGGAATCGTATGCGCGCAAGAACGACGCGAAGATTAGCGTAGATTTTGAGGTAGATGAGCGTGTTGACGTTTTGTGTGATAGTGCGCGAATAGAGCAAGTGCTAGATAATCTAGTCGTTAACGCTATTAAATATAGTGACGATAATAAGAAGGTTAAAATCAAAGTGGAGGACTTGGAATCTAAGGTGCAAATAAGTATCAAAGACAACGGTTTCGGTATTCCTGAGAAAGACCTTGGTCGAATCTTTGAACGATTTTACCGTGTAGATAAGGCACGTTCTCGAGATGCCGGTGGATCCGGTTTGGGATTGTCTATCGTGAAGCACATTATTGATAAGCACAACCAGACCATCACAGTTACTTCTCAGGAAGGGAAGGGTACGACTTTCAAGTTTACCTTGAATAAGGCCTAATGGTTTATAACCTCTTGCTTAGGTGGTCTGCCTAACGGCTTATTCCCCTTATTTTTGACGTAAACCCAATGCAAAGCCACTATGGAATGGAGTCCTGAATTAATGAAAAAGCTCGAAGCCCTGCGCTCTAAGATTGAGGATACGGGGCAAGATTTCGAGACCTATGTCAACGGTTGGCAACTGCAGCGTTTTCAAAATTATTGGGACTACATTCAGTTGGATACATTGTTGAGTCTTCAGCGCCCTGTCACCCAGGTTGAAGACGAGCCCATCTTCATTATTTACCACCAGATTACTGAGTTGTATTTCAAACTTGCTCGTATTGAGATTGATGCTATCGCAAAAAACGAAGTCAATACCGTAGCCGATTTTACGGAGCGTATTCATCGCATTAACAGATATTTTGGTGCGCTTCGAGGCAGCTTTGGTGTGATGGAACTTGGTATGAAGAAGGAGGAGTTTTTGGCGTTCAGAGATGCGCTTGCTCCGGCTTCGGGTTTTCAAAGTGTGCAATACCGCATCATTGAGCTGGGATGTGCTCCGCTCATTAACATTGTGAGTGAGGAGCGCCGTGATGCATTGAGGGATGCACCCATTGAGGAGCAGCTTGACGGTATTTACTGGAAAAATGGTGCGACGAGAGAGGACAATGGAAAGCCGGCTTACACAGCGACTCAGTTTATTGAGAAATATTGGGACGATTTACTTTTTACCGCCGAGACTTATGAGCACTGCAACATTTGGGTGCGCTTTGAGCAGCTTCGTGAAAAGGCTTCACAGTCTGAGCGCAAGCAGCTAGAAGATGCGTTGAGAGCATTGGATTTGAATGTCAATGTGAATTGGCCGCTACAACATTATAAAACCGCTGTTCGTTACCTATCTAAAAAACCGACCGATATACCAGCTACAGGAGGAACCAACTGGCAGAAATACCTGCCGCCACGCTTCCAACGCAGAATTTTCTTCCCAGAACTTTGGGGTGCCGAGCAGAAGGCAGAGTGGGGGAAAAGTTGGGTGCATGAAGTTTTAGCTGAATTAGAATCGTAAGAATACATGAGTACAAAGAAGATTGCATGGGTGGCTGTTGCCTCCATTTTTCTTGTCATAATCATTGCAGTAATCACCTCTAACCCGGATGCTCCTGCTGTTTTAGCCGATGAGGAGCTCTTCGTTGAGGAGCCAACTTATTACCTCACTCTGCCTGCGGATACCCTGCGTTTTGAATCGCACAAGATTGCTTCAGGAGAGAGCTTCGGCGCCTTATTGGGAAAACGAGGAATAAGTACAGCACAGATTTATAAAATTGCCGCTGCAGTAGAGGATGAGTTCAACGTACGTCGCATTCGAGCTGGAGTTGAGGTCCAATTTGCCACAGGTGATAGTTCGCTATTCCCGTCGTATTTCATCTACCCGGAAAGCAAATTCGAATATTGGATCATTGGGATTAACGATTCAGTATTCGCTAAAAAAGTAGAGAAAGAGCGTGAAGTTCGTCGCCGTGAAATAAGTGGCACTATCGATGATGCTCTTTACTTAAGTGTGGGTCGTGCAGGAGGTACCCAAGCCTTAGCCATGTCTTTAGTGGAAGTTTATGCATGGACCATTGATTTCTTCCGCTTGCAAAAGGGCGATGCCTTCTCAGTGATTTACGAAGAGGAGTATGTGGACGATACCACCTATGTTGGCCTAAAGCGCATTGTCGCTGCCAACCTTACCCATGTAGGCAATGATTTCTATGCCTTCCCGTACGAGAATGAATTGGGCTTTGATGATTATTACGACGAAGAAGGCCGCAGTTTACGCAAGACCTTTTTGCGTGCACCGCTGAACTTTACTCGTATTTCTTCCCGCTACAGCGGTCGTAGATTCCATCCGGTTCAAAAGCGTTGGAAAGCCCATTTGGGGACCGATTATGCAGCACCTACTGGTACACCTATTATGTCAACGGCGGACGGTGTCGTCATTGCCGCGAAGTACACCTCAGCCAACGGAAACTACGTAAAGGTTCGCCACAACAGCACGTATACCACCCAGTACTTGCACATGAGTAAGATCAAGCCAGGCATCAAAAACGGCGTACGTGTAAAGCAAGGAGATGTTATTGGTTATGTGGGGTCAACAGGATTGGCTACTGGACCGCATGTGTGTTACCGCTTTTGGGTAAACGGCAAGCAAGTCGATCCTTACAAGCAAAAATTACCCGATGCAAAACCGCTGGAAACTGATCGTATGGATACTTATAAAAGCTATATGGCTTCGCTCAAACAAGAGCTCGATGCGCTGTAGGCTGCAGCAAAAAAAATCAGATATAGAATCAAAAAAGGCGCCCGCAGGGCGCCTTTTTTGGTGGGATATAGCTTTAAAATTTGCTACTCCTGTCGGATTAGCCAATGACAATATTGATAATACGTCCAGGTACGACAATCATCTTACGGACCTGCTTGTCGCCGATTTGTGCGGCTGTGCGCTCGTCGGCCATTACGGCTTTCTCGATATCGTCTTTGCTCATATCTAGTGGCAATTCCAATTGGAATCGAACCTTACCGTTAAACGAAACAGGGTAGTTCTTGCTGCTCTCTACTAGGTAGCTTTCATTGTGCGATGGATACTCGCTATGCGTTACTGAACCTTCTCCGCCCAAGAGTTCCCACAATTCCTCTGCAAGGTGTGGGGCAAACGGTGAAATCAGGCGAACGAGCGGCTCCAATACCTCGCGGTTATTGGCCTTCAAATCTGTCAATTCGTTGGTCGCAATCATAAACGCGCTGACCGAAGTGTTGAAACTGAAGTTCTCAATGTCTTCATTCACCTTCTTGATACACGCATGTGCTGCCTTCAAAGCTTTTTTATCCGCTGGCGCATCGCTCACATTAAATGTTCCTCCTTGGTGGAAGAGCTTCCAGAATTTGCGTTGGAAACCGGCTACACCAGAAAGTCCTTGTGTGTTCCACGGTTTGCTTTGCTCCAAGGGGCCCAAGAACATCTCGTACATGCGCAACACGTCTGCACCATACTTCTCAACGATATCGTCCGGGTTGGTCACATTGAATTTGGACTTTGACATCTTCTCCACCTCACGGCTACAGATGTACTTTCCATCTTCGAGGATGAATTCGGCATCCTTGTATTCTTCACGCCAATTCTTAAATGCTTCCACATCCAGCTCGTCGCCTTGCAACAAGCTCACGTCTGCATGAATGGCCTGCGTTTCATGGTCGCCCTTGAGCCCAGCACTTACAAAGGTGTTGGTTCCGTTAATTCTATGAACGAAGGCACTGATGCCTTGAATCATCCCCTGATTGATCAGTTTCTTGAACGGCTCGTCAAAGCTGATGAAGCCCATGTCGAATAGGAATTTCGTCCAGAAGCGCGAGTAGAGTAGGTGACCCGTGGCGTGCTCAGAACCGCCGACATACAAATCGACCTGATTCCAATACTCTGTGGTTGCCTTCCCGGCAAATTCTTCGTTGTTGTGTGCGTCCATGTAACGCAAGAAGTACCACGATGAACCTGCCCAGCCAGGCATCGTCGTCGTTTCCAATGGATGGCCGTTGTAGGTCCAATCGTTGGCGCGTGCGAGCGGCGGTTCGCCGTCTTCTGTCGGTAAGTAGGCATCTACTTCCGGCAGGGTCAAAGGCAAATCTTCAAGCGGCATCGTCTTGGCAATACCGTTCTCGTAGTACACTGGTATAGGTTCTCCCCAGTAGCGTTGACGTCCAAAGATGGCATCGCGTAATTTATATTGAGTGGCTCCTTTTCCGTAGCCAATTCCTTCCAAGTGCTCAATCATTTTCGCCTTGGCGTCCATGCACTCCATGCCGTTAAGGAAATCGGAATTCACCATTTTCCCTTCTTTGGCTTCGAAGGCCTCTACGCTCAAATCGCCGCCGGCTACGACTTCTACAATCTCAAGGTCAAAGTGCTTTGCGAAGGCATAATCGCGGCTGTCGTGACCAGGAACGGCCATTACGGCACCTGTTCCATAGCTTGCCAATACATAATCGCCAATCCAAATAGGCACCTTAGCACCGCTGATTGGGTGCAGGGCATAGGCACCAGTGAAACAGCCGCTGATTGTTTTTGTATCCGCCATACGGTCGCGTTCGCTGCGTGCTGCAGCCTTGGCTTGGTAGGCTTCTACGGCCTCCCGCTGGTCGGCCGTAGTAATCTTCTGAACCAATTCATGCTCTGGTGCCAAAGTCACAAACGTGGCACCGAACAAGGTATCTGGACGCGTAGAGAAGACCTCAATCTGTCCCTCGTGCCCATCAATATCAAAGAAGATGGCAGCACCTACAGATTTTCCTATCCAATTGCGCTGCGTCTCTTTAAGTGACGTACTCCAATCAATGCGGTCCAACCCTTCAAGCAGACGATCTGCGAAGGCGGTGATGCGCATTGACCATTGCATCATTTTTTTCTGTACTACTGGGTGTCCGCCGCGCTCACTCAAGCCGTCTTTCACCTCGTCGTTCGCCAACACGGTGCCCAGGGCAGGACACCAGTTCACGTTGCTTTCGCTGCGGTAGGCCAAACGATAGTTTAGCAGAACTTCTGCTTGTGCGGCTTCGTCCATCCCTGCCCATTCTTCGGCGCTGAAGTTTAATTCTTCCGTCTGTGCGGCGTTCAGTCCTTCGGTGCCGCGTTTAGCAAAGTGCGCAACAAGCGTATCAATATGACGGCTCTTACCTTCATTATGGTCGTACCACGCATCGAAGAGTTGAATGAAAATCCACTGCGTCCATTTGTAGTAAGAAGGATCCGTGGTTTTGAATTCACGCGACCAATCCAAGCCGAAACCGATGTTGTCGAGCTGTTGGCGGTAGCGCGCGGTATTTATTTCCGTTGTTTTCTCCGGGTGCTGTCCTGTTTGGATGGCATATTGTTCTGCCGGCAATCCAAAAGCATCATAGCCCATCGGGTGCAGGACGTTAAAGCCCTTCTGCTTCTTGTAACGACCGTAGATGTCTGAGGCGATGTAGCCCAGCGGATGGCCTACGTGCAGACCCGCACCCGATGGATACGGGAACATGTCCAAAACGTAGAATTTTGGTTTGTCCTGTGAATTTGAAGCATGGTAGGTGCCTTCAGCGGCCCATTTGCCCTGCCATTTCTTGTCAATTTCCTGATGATTGTACTCCATGTCGTTAAAGAAGTGTTGAACACGCGCGAAATTAGTGAATGATGGGGCAGGAATTACTATTTTCGCTCCAATGAGTTCCAAAGAGCAAAAATTTACCGCCTCCCGCGTTCGTTCTTCCTACATCAGCGTCGTTGTTTCTATGACGCTCGTACTATTGGTATTGGGCCTTTTAGGTTCTTTAGTGCTGAGCGCTAATGATTTATCGAATGCCGTTCGCGAGAATTTCACCTTCACCTTAGTATTGGAGGAGGACATTCCAGAAGCCGATTTGAAAACACTCCTGAAGACCCAACAATTGGCGCCGTATGCAAAAAACGCACAATTGGTGACCAAGGAGCAAGCCGCAGAGAGCCTTCAGGCGGATCTTGGTGAAGATTTTGTGGACTTCTTAGGCTACAACCCATTGAGTAACACCATCGATATCAACCTCCAAGCTAATGTGGTTGCCACTGGAGATTTGGATGCACTGAAAGTGCAAATGATGGAGGAGGAGTACGTTAAGGACGTATTGTACGACCGCGATTTGGTAGCTTTAGTGAACGACAACATTGAAAAAATATCGCTCATTCTACTCGGCGCCTCTGTACTGTTATTGATTGTAGCCCTTGCGCTAATCAACAGCAGTATTCGATTGACTATTTACTCTAAGCGATTCTTGCTAAAGACCATGCAGCTCGTGGGTGCTACAAGTGCATTCATTCGCCGTCCGTATTTGGTCAATTCCTTATTGCTCGGCATTATTTCCACTATTTTGGCCATCGGTTTGTTAGCGCTTGCAGGATATGGCGGTGCTGCCTACTTCCCAGGATTAGTGGAATTATTTACTCCTGAGGTCCTTTTGACTGTGGGAGCTGCTCTGCTGGGAATTGGATTAGTAGTTCCAGGAGTGAGCACAGCGATTGCCATTCGCAGATACTTGAAATTGAGAACAAACGAATTATACTTTTAAGATGAATAACAAAGAAACTTTCCTTTTTGACCGCCGTAAATACACGGTGTTGATCGCAGGATTAATCATGTTGGCTGTAGGTTTTGGCCTAATGCTCGGGGGCGGTTCTGAGAACCCCGCAGAGTTTAACCCAGAAATTTTTGGTACTCAGCGCGTAGGTATTGCGCCTTGGTTCCTGTTTATCGGTTTGCTACTTCCAATCGTAGCGATCATGATGCCTAAAAAAGAAGCCTAAGGCCAAAAGCACTCCAAATGACACCCATCCAAGCCATGCTACTCGGCCTTATCCAAGGCCTCACTGAATTTTTACCTGTAAGCTCTTCCGGTCATCTCGAGATAGGAAAAGCACTTTTTGGGCTCGATTTATCGGGCAAAGAAAGCCTCACCTTTGATGTGGTTGTGCACGCAGGTACAGCACTAAGTACTATCGTTGTCTTCCGCAAGGACATTGGCCAAATCATCAGTGGCCTTTTGAAATTCAAGTGGAATGCAGAGACAAAATTTGCGCTATTTATCCTCATATCAATGATTCCCGCTGGCGTCATTGGGCTTGCTTTTGAAGATGAGATTAGTGCACTATTTGAGGGCCAATTGCTATTAATCGGTGCCACTTTAACCATCACTGGTTTGCTGCTATTTATGGCAGACCGCGCCAAAGACACCAACAAGGAACTCAAGTGGGTGGACGCACTCATCGTAGGTCTGGCGCAGGCCGTAGCCATCTTGCCGGGTATTTCGCGCAGTGGTTCAACCATCGCAACTTCGGTGATTTTGGGTATCGACCGTGCGAAGGCCGCGCGTTTCTCTTTCCTAATGGTACTTCCTATCATCTTGGGCAAAGCATTGCTCGACGCCAAGGACATTGTCTCAGGCGAGGCCATGGGCGCAGAAGTAGGGGCCTTCCCACTCGTGTTGGGATTGTTGGCCGCATTCTTCAGTGGAATTGTTGCCTGTAATTGGATGATCGCACTAGTGAAGCGCAGTCAACTCAAATATTTCTCATTTTACTGTTTTGCAGTAGCGCTTATCGTTTTGGTGAGCCAATTCATTTAAATCTCCCATGACGGCAGAGGATATCAAAGCAGGCCAAGTGCTCTTGGTGGACAAACCCCTAGAGTGGACCAGCTTCCAAGCCGTTGCAAAGATTCGCTACACCCTGCAGAAGGAATTGGGGTTGAAGAAGCTTAAAGTAGGTCATGCCGGTACTTTGGATCCTCTGGCTACCGGACTTTTAATCATCTGTGTGGGTAAGAAGACTAAAGAAATCAGCTCGTTCATGGGCCAGAGTAAGGAGTATGTAGCACAAATCACTTTTGGTGGGACAACGCCATCCTATGATTTGGAAAGCGAGATAGATGCCACATTCCCTACAGCACATATCGACCGCGCTGCCATCGAAGCCGTGCTTCCGCAGTTCACCGGAGATATTCAGCAGTACCCGCCCATTTTTTCAGCTATTAAACAGGGCGGTGTTCGCATTTATGAAAAGGCCCGTGCCGGAGAAGAAGTCATCGTTGAACCACGGGACATTACCATCCATGAATTGGAAATCTTGTCTTTTGAAAACAACGTTCTTTCTCTGCGAGTGCTTTGTGGCAAGGGAACGTATATCCGCTCTTTAGCACATGATCTGGGTAAGGCGCTGCAATCGGGTGCCCATCTCAGCGGGTTGCGCCGAACAAAAATCGGGTCTTTCGAGGCCGAAGGCGCGAAAGACCCGATACAGTGGTCGGAATATTTTAAAGAAGTCCTCGAAAAGGATTAATCGAGGTACTTACTTTTCCAAAGATTAGCATTGAAATTCTTCATGCGACTAAACCCGTAGAGGGCTGTCATGGCTCCTGTGGAGAAGACCATCCAGAAGAAGAAGATGACGCGAATGTGCAAAATAGTTCCCGTGTCTTTTGGGCCACGCATGAGGCTCTCTGGGAATAACAGGGCTACTGCGAGGCAAAAAACAAATACGCTCTTCATTAAGCTTTCAAAATCTCTAAAAGGGTATACCAATGCTTTGCGAAGCGGGTGTAAATCGTTGCCCCATTGTGCCAACAAGTAGTGGTAGCCACCGCCCATAGGGACGAACAGCAATGGATCTTTATCCTTCTCGGCAAGTTTGAACATGCCCGCTGGAGCGATCATTTTAAATCCTGTGATCTCGCGTTCCTGCTCTTTTTCAAAAGCCTTGATCGCATCTAACGCCTCTGCCGGGAAGGTGCCGTTAAAGTGTTTTGAATCTAGAAAACGCAGACGATAATCTACACAGAGCTTCTTGATATCGTCAATATGGTAGATGCGTGAAACTTCTAAAGAATCGAAGTTTAACTCCTCTTCGTTACCCTCTGAAGAGAATAAATTACCAAGGATACGTTCGCCTTCTGTAGGCTTAGCCAATAACGCTTCAAAACCCGCTAGGATCTCAGTGTTGGTCGCTTGTGTATTCTTTGAACGAATGTCGTTCAGCTTGTCAAGAAGATTGATTCCCATGCTCAATTAAATTCTATCTGTTCGGGAACTCATGGCGTATAGATTTAACAAAGTTCGCAAATGCATTGTTCAATGTCAATTGGTTCGGCAAAAACTTGACAAGGGGGGGCGCGAAATCGTACCTTTGTACTCTTATTAATTCAAAATTTCAAAGCCCGTAAGCTATGAAAATGAAACTTTCTCACTTCGCGTATGACCTTCCTAAGGAACTCATCGCGCAGGAACCAACCTTGCACAGAGACGATAGCAGGTTGATGGTAGTCCATAAGGATACCGGCGAAATTGAACACAAGCACTTCCACCAGTTGATCGATTATTTCGACGATGGTGATGTAATGGTGCTGAACAACACGAAAGTTTTTCCTGCCCGCATGTGGGGTAATAAGGAAAAAACTGGTGCTCGTATCGAGGTGTTCTTGCTTCGTGAATTAAATTCAGAAAGCCGTCTTTGGGACGTATTGGTTGATCCGGCGAGAAAGATCCGTATTGGAAACAAACTCTACTTCGGCGAGGACGATTCTCTAGTTGCTGAGGTCATTGATAATACTACTTCTCGTGGCCGTACCCTTCGCTTCTTGTTTGACGGTTCTTACGAAGAATTCCGTGCGAAGTTGAAGGAGATGGGGGAAACACCACTTCCAAAGTACATCGACCGTGAGCCTACTGAAGAGGATGGTGAGCGTTACCAAACCATCTTCGCAAAGGAAGAGGGTGCTGTGGCTGCTCCAGTTGCAGGTTTGCACTTCTCAAAGCACTTGATGAAGCGTTTGGAGATTAAAGGTGTACACTTGCCAGAATTGACCCACCATGTTGGTCTTGGAACCTTCCGTCCAGTAGAGGTAGAAGATTTGAGCAAGCACAAGATGGATAGCGAGCAGTTCTTTATGCCGCAATCTACTGCTGATGTGGTAAACGAGGCTTTGGCGAACAAGCGTCGCGTTTGTGCTATTGGTACGACAACAGTTAGAACACTTGAGAGCTCATTGACTACGGGTGGTCGCGTAACGGAGACAGAAGGTTGGACGAATAAATTCATCTTCCCACCGTACGAGGTGCAGATCCCGAATGCGATGGTGACAAATTTCCACCCTCCAGGTTCTACACTATTGATGATGAACAGTGCGATGTTGGGTCACGATCTAGCGATGCACGCCATCAACGAAGCAATCAAAGAGAAGTACCGCTTCTTGGCCTTCGGTGATGCGATGTTGATCATCTAATCCACTAAGATATTTTTGAGGAAGCCCTGCCAGTTTTGGTGGGGCTTTTTATTTGATGCTCGCGAAAGCTTGGAGGTATTGCTGGGCAATTTTTGGCCAATTAAAGTGTTCCTTAATTCTTTCTTGAGCCAATTTTCCTTGTTCTTCCTTCACCGCCTTATCAGGAAGGTTCTGAAGCATCATTGCCAATTCCTCTTCACTGCTCCATAATCCGCCTAATCCACCCAGCACGCTTGCGTTGAATGGATTGCTGTGCGCTAGGACAAAGGCTCCGCAGCCCATCGCCTCCAAAAGTGCAGGGTTTGTGCCACCGGCACTATGTCCGTGCAAATAGGCATCACAATGCATTCGAAGCGCATTCACCACCTCTTTCTCATAGATCGTCCCAGGGAAGATGATGTTCTCACAATCTTGGAATTCTTTGTGCAGTTTCTTTCCGTAGGGAGTGGAGTAATCGCCTACTGCTATTAAGGTTATGCCGCTTTGTTTGGCAGCCTGCAGAATTTCCTTAACGTGGTTATCTGGTTGTACTCGGCCGATGTGGAGGATGAAATTCTCCGTGGGCAGATTTTGTTCAGCTAAAAGCTGCTTGTTGGAAGATTCGACCACTGCTGCACCGTAGGCAATAGTAGTGCAAGGGGTTTTGTATTTCTTCAGGTAGTCGGCAATCATAGGATTGTCAGCAACTAGAAGTTTTGAACGTTTGGCAGCTCGGCGCTCGGACCAACGCAAGAAATTTGCGAGCGGGCCTTTGTATTTGGCTCTTTGGTGCTCCAAACCGTCCATGTTGGTGATGGTTTTTTCACGCGGCCATAGGAAAGACCAAATGCCTGAAGTAGTGTAACCCAATTGCAGAATGAGGTCAAAATCTTTCTTACGAGCATCGCGGATGCAGTGGTAATCGTAGATGAATTGGCCCGCTAATCCAAGGGTCTTCTCGGGATTGAAAATATGCGTGATCTGCACCCCGTCAAGCGCTCGGAGTTTTTCTGGATGATCGCTAACGGTATATACGGTAACCTCGTGGCCTGCCTTTACCCATAAAGGGCAAACGCGTTCTGCCATTTCTTCAAAGCCGCCGTAGCGGTTGGGTATACCTCGAGAACCTAGTACTGCAATTTTCACGGCACTAAATGTAGGATTTTTAAGGGGGATGGGGGAACTTAAAGTAATAACCTAAACCCCGAATTATGGATTTTTACAGCAACGACCAGAGTTGGTCTCAAGAGCAGCTGCTCAGTTTTGTGCTCAATGGTGCGAGCCGCTATCAAAATGTGGAGAAGATGGCTGAAGAATTTAAAGGCCAATTCAAAAGTCTCAATCACCTGCACCAAATGGATGAGGCTTCGCTGCGGAGCATCAAAGGAATTGGTCCGGTAAAAGCCAAACAGATCATGGCCTTGCTCGCTCTACACCGCGCTTGGAATGCACCAGAGAAACTCCCGGACAGCATTAAGAAGAGCGGCGATGCCTTGCCTCACTTTCAGGCGCTCAAATCGCTCTCGCACGAAGAATTTCACGTTTTGTACCTCAATAGGGCACATACCCCGCTCACCTGCCAATCCCTGTTTAAAGGAGGAATTACAGGCACGGTGACCGATGTACGAATAGTCATGAAAAAGGCATTGCAATGGGGAGCTACTGCAATGATTGTGGCACACAACCATCCCTCAGGGGCCCTGTATCCTAGCGAGAATGACAAGCGAATGACGAAAAAGCTCGTTTCTGCTGCTAAAACCTTAGATCTGACGGTGCTCGATCACTTAATTGTGACGCGTAGTGGCTACTTTAGCTTTTCGGATCAAGGCTTGATGTAAATGGGAGCAGTACGCTACCTGCAGAATTGGAGGACATTTTTAACAAAGTATGACCATTGGCGGTTTCTCTTTGCGGAGCTCAATAAGCTCGTGTACTTGCGATCCTACACGCAGGATTTAGACGAAAAAGGCAAGGAGCAATGTTTGCACCACGCAGCCAAGTGGCTCATACGCGCTCAAGAGCAAGGCGTGACCAATGGTTGCGGCACCTATTATTTCAACACCGGTTGGACGAGTGATTACCCGGAAACTACGGGATATATTATTCCTTCTTTATTGCGCTATGCATCTTATGAAAAGGCACAATGGTCTGAAGAAGCTGTCAATTCTGCCCTTGAAGCGGGCGAGTGGTTGTTGACTGTTCAACGCGAAGACGGCGGCTGGCCCGGTGGTTATGTTGAGCAAAACCGTCCTTCTGTAGTTTTTAACAGTGGTCAAATATTACGTGGGATGCTTGCCCTATACGAGCACAACAAAGAATCGAAATGGAAGGAGGCGGCACTGCGATGTATCCATTGGATCTGGGCGCAGCTTGATGAACAAGGGAGGTTCTCCCAAAACGATTACATGGGTGCCATTCGCGTGTATGGAACGTATGTAATAGCACCAATTTTAGATTGGCTTCCGCATTTTTCCGAAAATCGTAATTCCTGGAATGCGCTTGCCACACGGCATTTGAGCTGGGTATGTACTCAGCAAAATGAAGTGGG
>JAAXJR010000033.1:105312-107275 GCA_012269745.1 Flavobacteriales bacterium
ATTTGGAAAGAGGCCTATAAAAAAATGAACACCTTGCTTTGCGTAATCGCACGCCGGGGAGCGCGTCAGTCCAAAGATTCCCTCGGCGGCTTGCAAGGTAGTTTCCCGCTGTGGGGACGCTATGAGCCTTTTGGGTTGCCGAATTGGGCCACAAAATACTTTTTAGACACACTACTGAATGAGCGTTAGAGATACGGTGAGAAAGATTGTTCCAATGGCTTTGTTGGAATGGAACAGGAGAAGAAAAAAGCAACAACAGCGCAAGAAATTAGAAGAAAAGCGTGCTGCCGGTGCTGTTTGGACCAAGGAAAAATTACTAGCCTCATTGAAAGAGGCAGGGGTAGATCCAAACAAGGACCTTTTGGTGCACAGCGCGATGTCAAAGATTGGCTATGTGGAAGGTGGGCCAGCCACCGTGGTAGGCGCTTTGCAGGAAGTGCTTGCTCCGTCCTCAACACTCTTAATGCCTACCTCTCCGGTAGTGACTCTTCAGGCGAAGCATGACTTAGCGGTTTTTGACGTGGAGAATACGCCTTCAAAAATGGGGGCGATCACGGAATACTTCAGAGCAAATGTTGCTACGCACAGAAGCGCTCACCCATTGGAGCCAGTAGCGGCAGCAGGTCCAAAGGCCAAAGAATATACTTCGTTGCACCACACCGACCCTACTTCTTACGGGAAGCACAGCCCTTGGCGTAAGCATATGGAAGAGGGTGGTCAAATTCTTTACATCGGAACTACCTTAATTAATTCAGGTACCTCACTGCACGCGGTGGAGGATGCCATTGGTCATAAAGATTTTAAGTTCCCTATTTATTTAAAGGAGCGCAGGACTTTTGGCGTTGTTTTAGGGGGGAGAAAAATGAGCATTACCTCTACAGTGCATAATCCAGAATGGAGTAACAAGCGCGAATGTGATGGACTCATTCCACTTCTAGAGCGAAAAGGAGGGTTGCAACGAGTAGTTGTGGGTGAAGCGCCCGCCTTGCTCGTAGATGCGGCTAAAATGAAATCCATACTTTTGGAAGAATACGCCGAAAGAGGCGTTACCATGTATACTCCACAGGGCTCATGAGCAGAATACTTATAACCGGTGCTGGTGGCGGCATTGCCAAAGCCATTATTCCTGTCCTTCACGAATTGGGACATTCAATGTTGTTGACCACGCGCTCAAGAAGTGCTGAATTGAAGGCTTTTTTGGATGAACATCATATTGATGCATCGATAATCACCGCTGATCTCACAAATGAGGCTGAGGTTATTGCCTTGTTTACTTGGGTAGAGCAGCAAGGTGGGATTGATGTGTTGGTTAATAATGCCGGAGTAGCGCATGCTGCAGCTGCATGGAAATTGGAGGCTGAGGAGATGGAAAAACTCTTTCAGGTAAACTTTTTCTCTGCCGTACGTTGTGCTTCAAAAGCACTTCCAGCCATGCGCGCCAATGGATTTGGACGAATCATAAACATCAGCTCTGTGGTTGCGCATAAGCCTAGCTTTGGAACCAGCGGGTATGCGGCCTCGAAGAGTGCTTTGGAGGGGTATGCACGTGGCATTGCTATTGATGTTGCGAACAAGGGCATTACTGCAAATACTATCGCTTACGGTTATATGGAGGCAGGTATGCTGTATGATGTGCCAGAGGCCATGTTAGAGCAGATTAAAACGACCATTCCTAAAGGGCGATTTGGCGATGCAAGCCAAATTGGTCATACCATAGATTATCTGATTAATAGTCCATTCACCACGGGGCAGACTTTACACGTAAACGGCGGTCAATGGATGCCTTAATCGCACTATATTCAAAAGAAAGTTCGAGCCGATTCATTTGGGCAGCTCGCGTCTTTTTTAAGCACGCGATGAAGTGTGAATTGAAGATTTATTCAAGCCTCGAAGAATTTAGGGATGCACCTGGCGTAAAAGTCAATTATAGCCCAGAACCCATAGAAGACAGCTTTCACATTTC
>JAAXJR010000033.1:107375-133768 GCA_012269745.1 Flavobacteriales bacterium
TTCAGAGATATTAAGAACATGGATTGGGCCACTTGGCGGTTCAGAACTTCGGTGCTCTTTGGTCTCAAACGCGACCCGTATGATACATTTAGAAAACAGCGCAACTGGTGCAAGAAGTACGGGATTAAAATGCGCTATTTCATGCTCCTTTCAAAGTTTGGTCCCAACGACAGAAATGTAAGTCCATACAGCACAGATGCTGCGGTGAAGTTGCGTGAATTGGCCGATTGGGCAGAGGTAGGTATTCATCCTTCCTACGCGTCAGATAGTGAAGAGGAAGCAGTACGAGAGGAGCGGGACCGATTAGAAACCATCCTTCGTCGCCCCGTTGCACATAGCAGGCAACACTATTTAAAAATGAAGATGCCGGCTACCTTCAGGACTTTAGTGAACTTAGGTATTAAAAATGATCACAGCATGGGTTATGCCGAAGAGGCAGGCTATAGAGCGAGCATTGCGGTTCCTTATCCATTTTACGACCTCGAATACGAGAGTATCCTTCCATTGACCATACATCCATTTGTGCATATGGATACGACTTATGCGTTGTACAAGAATATGGATGCAGCTACTGCAACACCATTGATGCTTAGTTGGCACGAGGAATTGAAAAAAGTAGGCGGTCATTACCGCGTTATTTGGCACAACAGAACTTTCGGTGAGCATGAACCAGGGAGCGAACATTGGGTTCAACTATTCAAAGACCTATTAGATGCAGCGCACCATTAAATTTCTAGAGCATAGCCAAATCGATTTTGAGAAATGGGACGAATGTATCAGTTCAACCTCCTCACCGCAACCTTATGGATTTAGCTGGTACTTGAATTGGTTATCAGATCAGTGGCAGGCTTTAGTGATTGGAGATTACGAAGTGGTATTGCCACTCTTTATTAAAAAGAAATACGGTCAGCTGTACTCAACGAGGCCTTACGGTACGCAGGCACTTGGGCCCTATTCTAAGGTGCCATTGACAAAGGAGATTGTGAAGTCGTTAGTGGCAGCTGCAATGGAACGTGTAAAGTATGCTGAGTTTTTCTTCAGTCCATTAACGCCGGTTTCTAAAAGGATGAAGCCTCAGCAGTTTTCAAACTTTGTGCTCAATACCTCCAAGGATTACGAAGAATTATACGCGGCCTACAGTTCTCAGAACAAGCGCAATTTGAAGAAGGCAGCATCTGCGAAATTTGAACTGGCCGAGTGGTCTTCGGTACAAGATGCGGTCCAATTGTGGCAGCAAGAGATCCGTGAAAAAACGGCCATAGAGGAAGCGGATTTTAATCGATTGGGAAAGCTGCTCGAATTCTGTCACTACCAAAAACGCGGGGTACTATACGCAGTACGTGATGAATACAACCAGCTGTGCGGTGCACAATTTTGGGTGGTACACCAGGGCAGAAGTACTTTGCTTTTAAACGCCTCTACTGCTTGGGGAAAGGAGCACGGAGTCAGTGCATGGCTCATTGATCAGCACATAAAGAGTACCTCAGGCCGTGAGCACCTTATAGATTTTGAAGGCTCGTCCATCCCGGGTTTAAAGCGCTTTTATAGCGGATTCGGGGCCAAGGATGAGCCCTTTTATATGCACGTTGAGAACCAATTACCCTTCCCGATCAACCTCTTAAAGACGAAATCGACACGATGAGCTATAACCACCTTTTTTTTGATTGGGACCACACCCTTTGGGATTTCGAGAAGAATTCTGAGCACTCCTTGCGCAACCTTTTCAAGGATTTAGATTTAGCCGGACTCGGCATTCCTTCGTTCGAGGAGTTTTATCCGTTGTACCTCGTGATCAACGAACAGAAATGGGAAATGTACCGCAAGGGTCAGATCGATAAGGCAACGCTCCGAGCATCTCGATTCAGAGAGACCTTCGCTCATTTTGGTGTCATAGAGGATGAGGTTGCTTGGGCCTTAGAGCAACGTTACATCGCAGAAACACCTTACGGCAATCACCTCATTGAAGGGACGGAGGAGACCTTGAATGAACTGGCTCGAAGAGGATATATGATGCACATTATTACCAACGGATTTACAGAGAGCCAGACCATCAAATTTGCCGAGAGTGGCCTCAAGCATCACTTCGATGTATTGCTCTGTAGCGATGAGGTAGGGGTGAACAAACCCGATCCTAAAATTTTCCGTTCGGCATTGACCCGCGCGGGTGCACAGCGCAAGGAAAGTCTGATGATAGGCGATAATCTGATCGCAGATTGTGTCGGTGCGCGTAACCAAGGCATCGATCAGGTGTTCTTCAATCCGAAATCGGTGCGTCATACGGAGAATTTCACGTATGAAATTATGCGGATTCCTGAGCTGCTGGATATTCTGAAGTAATAGCATACTCAGGGTCCAATTTTTGGCGTTATCTTTAGGACATGCGCCATCTAACCTTTCTGATTTTTGCTCTTTTTGGGGTGATTCTCACTCCTTCGTGTTCGAGCACGGTGGTCCCTGTAGACGGGATGCCTGCAGATTCGACCATCACTAATGTAGAACTAGAGAACTACATCAACAGGACATATATTGCCCTTTTGAATCGTAAACCCAGCGACGTCGAGCTCTCTACAGCGGTGGGCCAGCTTGATGTGGACCGATACGACAGATCCATTCGTTCTACGTACGTGCTAGGACTTCAAGTGCAGCCTTCAGCGAAATGGGCCTCTTGGCAATTCCTTTCGGACCGCTTGGTGGACGGTGTGGACACAGCCACCATCTATGGCGATAGGGATTGGTACCAAGACCGCGTAGATAATGCGGCCTCTCCGGGAGATGCAGCGTGGTGGGCCAAGTTACTTCAAAAATCGGAAGATCATATTGATGCCATGCACGGCTGGTTCGACGGGGATACAAGCTACACAGAACTTACTTCATGGATGGTCCGCTTGTATAACTATGATGAGATCAATGCAGGTACAGAAAACTTTGTGGTGAGTATTTACCAGCATTTCTTCCACAGGTATCCAACCGATGTAGAATTAGAGCAGGCCTCGGAAATGGTCGATCGCCAGTGGGGGATTTTATATGGGACTAATGGAAATTCAAAAGCCGATTTTCTTCAGATTATATTCTCTAGTGGGGAATACGAGCAAGGGATGATTATTTCGCTTTTTGAATCTTACTACAATCGTACACCCAATACTGATGAGGTATTGAAGTTCTTGGACCTGCTCAATCAAGGATGGACGAGAACCGAATTACAGCGTTACATTTTAACCTCTTCCGAATATGTCAATAGTTAGAACATTTACTTTGCTTTGCCTAGTGGTGCTGGCTTCATGTTCAAATGAGGTCGTTTATGATGTGGGCACGCTTCAGCCGTCAAGCGAAGGCAACAAGACAGAACTCAAGGACGACTTGCAGTTTATGAGTATTGCTTACCGTGATTTATTCGGCGAAGAAGTGCCTCCTGGGGTGCTGCAAACCATGCGAAAAGCCTACATCTCCTTCGGCGACAAGGAGCTGGTCATCGACGAGATTGTGCAAAGCCTCTTGACGTCACCAGATATTGACCTTCCCTCGAATGCGGCTATCGCTTCGGATCCGACTACGTTTATCTCGGCGACCTACAGGAAATTTTTACTGCGCGACCCGAGCGATTTTGAATTGGCTTATTGGGAAAGCCAGATTGCAGAAAACACAGATTTAACGGCAAAAGACATCTACTATGTCTTCATGACGTGCCAAGAATATAAATACTATTAATATGGACCGCAGATCGTTTTTGAAGAAGAGTGCTTTAGGAGCTGCGTCCATAGCAGTTCCAACCATTTTACCTTCGGGCCGATTGTTCGCCGCTACAGGCGCTCGCAGAGCCAACCATGTGGTGTTCTGTTTGTACGCGGGAGGCGTGCGAAATTTAGAATCGGTGCTAAAGAACGAAGGCAACCTAATGCCTTCGATGCTCAAAGGAAGTGCATCCATTAGTGGAGACATTTCAGGCAGTATAGATTCCATGCCTGCCTCGCCGTTATCGAAAACATTACAGGAATACGGTACACTCTTTACGAATATTAAGTTTAGCGATGGGCCCACGGGCCACTTTAACGGGCATACTTCGGCCATCACTGGTCAGCATACCAATAGTAATTTGTCCCTGCGCACGAATCCGCCTATGCCTACGGTATTTGAGCTGTATCGAAAGCACAACAGCCCTACGCACGCTGCGCGCAATGCTTGGTGGATCAGCCATAGTAATAATCTTTACCCGCTTCTGAACCACAGTTCACACCCAGATTATGGTGTGAATTATGCAGCGAATCAGATTGCGCCAAATCCATTCTTCGGATGGGACGTCAGCACGAATTTGCGTCATGAATTAGAGTTTACCGACCAGAAGGCAGCTACAATCAAAGATTTACAAGCCTACATGGACAGCAACTTTAAAAAGACCTATTCCCTGAATAGCGGCGTAATAAATAGCGCAGACGATCGCGAGGAAATGGTGGCTTGGATGACAGAAATGCAAAACAAGCGAGTGACTGGCCAACTGAACAACCCATGGAACATTCCTTCTTGGATGAGTGGGGACCAATACAACGTGTTTTTCGCTGAGGAATTGATTAAAAAATTCCAGCCTGAATTGACCGTGGTGAATTTGTTCGATGTGGATATTGCCCATGAGAATTTTAGTCAGTATTGCAATGCATTGCACCGCGCAGATTTCGCTGTGGCTCACTTATGGGATACCATTCAAAGTACACCGGGCATGAAGGATGATACCGTAATGATTGTAATGCCAGAAATTGGACGAAATCAATATGCAAATAGCCTTGTAGATCAAAACGGGCGCCCAGCCTTAGATCATACAAACGGTGATCCCATGGCTAGAGATGTGTTCTGTATGGTAGTTGGTCCACCGGGAGTAGTCAATCAGGATTCAGTCAATACGGATCTCGGTGCAACGGTCGATGTCGTTCCAACCATTGCAGATATTCTTGGATTTGGTGGAGATATCGGTGTAAACCTTCCAGGTAGTGTACTTCAAAGCGCATTCTCATGAGACAGTTACTTGTATTTTCAGTAGGCCTGCTTCTAGCACTTTCCTGTTCTACGGAACCTAGACCTAATCCATGGGACGATTTGAATAACAACGAAGATTCCACTGCGCTTACGGGTTTTGCGGATATCCATAAAAATATTTTGGAGCCTAAATGTGCGAACCCAGCTTGTCACGACGGCACTTTTGAGCCAGATTTCAGAACCATCGAAGGCAGTTACAATACCTTGGTCTACCATCCTGTGACGAAGAACGATGAGGACGAAACCTACGAGCACCGTGTGGTGCCAGGCGATATTAACGCGTCTTGGTTATACAATAGGATTACCACTACGAACGACACTCTAGGGCAGATGCCGCTATATGCACCGCCACTGCAACAAAGCGAGATTGATAAACTGGTGGCTTGGATCAATGGTGGTGCAAAGGACATTCGTGGAGATCAGCCCGTGGCACCGAATGAGGTTCCTCGTTTTGAATGGTACGTTGCTTTTTCTGGAGATGTAGATTGGTCGGACTGGAACAAGAACCGCATTGACAACACACGTCAGGGTTGGGAATATCCTTTCCAAGTGGCGGCCAATGATACGGTCCGATTCCTTTTCCACATGGACGACGATATGACCTTCCCGGTCCAATTCTCAAACTTCAAATTTTACTTGAGCGACAATCAAGAATTTTCTGGTGCTACGAGCTATGACCCGCAGTTTTTCGTAGGGAATTACTGGACCATTTCGTTCCCCCCGAACACTTTCAACATAGGCGACACTAGCTATTTCTACCTGCGCTATTCGGACGGCAGTAATACGGTCAACAGTCCAGATTTTGATTCACCTTGGTGGTACAAAGACCACTGTAGCTTCTACATTAATTAATGAAAAGAGTCGTTTACATTCTAATGCCGTTGTTGATGGCTTCTTGCGGTAGAGGCAGTTCTGAGGCTCCTCAGATTTCATTGGAAGAGGTGGGGCCCGGCACCATCACAGAATATCAGGACAGCATTTATATGCGCATCAGCTTCTACGACAAGGACGGCGATTTAGGTGAAAATTTCACCGATGACCCAAACCTATTTGTGATGGACAATCGGTTGGGAATTGCCCACGAATTTCGAATCTCGAACATCGTTCCTGGTGGTGCTGAGGTGAGCATCCAAGGTGAGCTGGAATGGACGATAAATAGTGTGTATATCACGGGAAATGAATCTTCCCAAAGCGTGGATTATGATATTTATGTGGTAGATCGCGCCGGAAATCAAAGCAATATTCTAACCACTCCAAGCATTACCGTTGTGAAGTAAACTCTTTTCATAGTAACTTGTTATTTGTTTAAACAAGTAATTATGCCAGTACTCCGCGCCTTACCTGCTCATGAGGTCATGATGGGCCCTCATCCAGTGAAACAACCAATTCCGACGCAAAGCGTCGATCAAATAGACCCTTTTCTACTCATCCACCACCACAAAAGCAATATTCCTGCGGGTACCGACCGTTGGGACGCTGGGGTAGGGCCGCATCCTCACCGTGGCTTCTCACCTATTACTTTCATGTGGGAGGGAGGCGTGCACCATCGTGACAGCAGGGGCAATAACAGCGTTGTTGGTGGAGGTGGTGTCCAGTGGATGGACGTAGGCATGGGTATCATTCATAGCGAAAGACCGCCTGCGGAACTCTGCGAAAAAGGCGGTGTTCAAGAAATCATTCAGATCTGGGTTAATCTTCCTCACTCCAAAAAGATGATGAAACCGGTATATTTACCGTTCCAAAAGGAAGAGCTTCCGTCTATTGAAGGTCATCCAGAATTAAAAATAGTTTCAGGAAACATTGGTAGTGAACATGCCGCTGGCCCTTTAAAAGCGGCTTATCCAGTATCCAGCGCCCATGGAGTGGCTACTGAAGCACCTTTTTCTTTTACGGTGAAAGAAGGCGAAAACGGTCTCTTTTACCTACTTAGTGGTGGAGGACGTCTCGAAGGCTATGGATTGGTGGAAGAAGCCATGCTCTACCACTTGGCGCCAGGTGAATACACTGCACATCTTGAGGCGGGTACGAAGGTGTTCTTCATCGCCGCTGCGCCTATTGGGGAAAAGGTGGAAAGCTATGGCCCATTCGTGATGAGCAATCAAACTGAAATTATGGAAGCTATGCGTGATTATCAAATGGGAAAAATGGGGTATTTGGTCGAAAGAGACATGCCTTAATTCCCTTTTACCGGTTGTATCTTTGCCTCGATGGTAGACAACAAGCGAGACATACGAGGACTTTCTCAGGAAGCATTAATTGCGTTCTTCGAACAGAACGGTGAAAAGGCCTTCCGTGCAAAACAAGTCTACCAATGGCTTTGGCAGAAGAGTGCTCAGAGTTTCGATGAGATGACCAACCTCAGCAAATCTACGCGTGCTCTGTTGGATGAAAATTTCGCCTTTAACCTGTTGAAGGTGGATTTGATGCAACGCAGCACGGACGGTACTATCAAGAATGCGGTCAAGCTTCACGACGGTGCCTTGGTGGAATCGGTACTTATCCCAACAGAAAAGCGCATTACGGCGTGTGTAAGTTCTCAAGTAGGTTGTTCTCTTGACTGTACTTTTTGTGCAACTGCGGCGCTGAAACGTATGCGCAACCTAAGCCCAGATGAGATTTACGACCAAGTGGTGGTGATAGACAAGCAGGGCAAAGAGTACTTCGGTCGTCCACTCACTAACATCGTATTTATGGGCATGGGTGAGCCGCTTTTGAACTACCAGAATGTACTGTCAGCGATAGATAAAATCACCGATCCAAAAGGCCTCGGGCTGAGCCCACGCCGTATCACATTGAGTACCATTGGGGTGCCAAAGTTGATCAAGAAAATGGCTGACGATGAGGTTCGATTCAATCTTGCCATCTCCTTGCACAGTGCAGTGGAAGAGAAGCGCGCGAAATTGATGCCGCTAGCGCATAAAACGTCTACGCTTGCCGACCTTCGTGAAAGCTTGCAATACTGGTATGCTAAAACGGGTAAAACGATCACCTTTGAATATGTCATTTGGAAGGGAATAAATGATCAGGAATCGGATGCAAAGGCACTGGCTAGATTTTGCGGTGCGGTGCCAACGAAAGTCAACATTATCCAATACAATCCTATAGACAACGGTCCGTACACGCAGGCCCCACAAGAGGCCGTGGATATGTACAAACGCGTTCTCGAGAGCAAGGGAATCATTACCACCATTCGTCATTCTCGCGGCCAGGATATCGATGCCGCATGCGGTCAGTTGGCCAATAAGGGCGAAGAATAGCTCGGGCTAATAACTTTTACTTTTTCACATTTTTAGGAGGTTTTCGGACCAATTCAGAATTTGATTGGGAATTCAATCCTAGTCCATCATGTTAATCCGAATCCACACTGTCCAGCCATCTGTATTACTGCCTGTACCCGTCCTTTTAGAAGTAAATATCTCACGAGGTATCAAATTCCACCTCTCTGGAAACGTACACACCTCCATCAAAGAGAACCGCCAACGCATCTACGCAACGCTTAAAAACGAAGGATGGCATTGGCCTGGGCAGCGCATCACGCTGAACTTTCGCCCCTTAGAATTATTAAAAAAGGGTAGTCACTACGACCTGCCCATGGCCATCGGGATCCTAGGTGCTAGCGGTCAAATAGCAACCGAGCTCCTTGCCAAGACACTCTTCTTTGGCGCCATCCAGCTAGATGGGACTATTGAGCCCTGTAGGGAAGCGCGTAACCTCCTAGAAACAGCTTATAGAGAGGGACTTCATCGCGTCGTTCTGAACATTCCCTCTAAACAAATGCGACGGTTGAGTGCTGAGTATCATATGCTAGAAGTCGTCAATGTTAGTACGCTCAAGGAAGCCATAAAATTTCTTCAGCTAGGCGTATTACCGGAGGCCTCTACACAAGAACAGGGGGAAGAAGATGTGAACGATTACGGTTGTTTCAGTGAAGTAAAGGGCTTGGACGCTTTTAAGCGAGCCTTAGAAATTGCGGCAACCGGTGGACATCACATTTTACTTAAAGGAGCCCCAGGTATAGGGAAAACAATGCTATTGAATAGGTTTCCCTCCATTCTTCCACCCGTAACTCCTAGTGATAAATCGCTCTTTGCGATGCTCGGAAACAAGGCGGGCGGCTCCACCTTCGGCGGTCGCCGCCCATTCATCAAAACAATGACCGATGAGAGCATCAAATCGCTTTTTGGCTCGAAGGAAATCCAAAGTTTAAAAGATCAATTCGAACTAACTGAACAAGAAGTTTTCTGGCGAACTAAAGTGGAGACTATGAGCAAGGCCGTGCTTGGAAAGTTTCATGCGGCTCTTGGCGGGACCTTGTTTTTAGACGAGCTGCCGACTCTTTCGCGAGGAGTATTGGATGCATTGTTGCTTCATATGGATCGTTATCGCGCTCAAATGATTATGGCCATGAATCCTTGCCATTGTGGCTACTTTAACCACCCTGATATAGATTGCACTTGCACAGCAATCAATCTTCACCGTTACCAAGGGGTCCTTTCAGGTGCCTTGCTGGACCGTATAGATCTTCAGCTTACTCAAGGCCACACCGCACCGAAAGGCAAAAGCGAGTCTTCTGAAAAAATCCGAGGAAGGGTGCTTAAGGGGTATGAGATACAGATGGAGCGCAGTGATAAACAGAATGCGCGACTTACCTTGGATGAGCTCAAGCCTCTTGTACTGCACGACAATACTATGAAGCGAAGCTTTCTTAATCATTTAAAGGTTCAGAAATGGAGTCTTCGAAAGCAACGCAGTTTGCTGAGTGTTGTGCTAACTATCGCAGATTTGGAAGGTCTCATTCCAGAGAAAAAACATTTGGAAGAAGCGGTCAAGCTTTCGACCTTTTCACCCACTCCGGAAGGGGTTAAGAAATCATCGGCTCAGTACAAGAGACCAACGATTGTATTGGGTCCAGGAATGAAAGTGCGCCAGAACTAGCGTCTCCAGCTAGGATCTTTTGGATCTGGTGCATTTTTAGTCCACTCGATAGGGCCGTTACAGCCAATCTCAACCACCATAGCATTTGGTGAGCCAAAAACGCCAAGCATTGCACTACGCCAATCCCTGAACTCATCGATATCCGTCGCATAACAGCTCAGGGTCAAGATGCTAATGCTAGTGCCATCAATGACGATTATGGCTGGTTCTACATGATCTACGGTGCGGTAATCGCGCCCAGGTGTAATGCGCTTGTTGCCGATGAACTCCTTGAACCAGAATTTCAACGCATACTTCAATTCTTCTTCGTCTTCATAGGCGAAGGTGCTGAGATCGTATTTCGGTCGTACGCTATTGCCCAATTCATTCACCTCTTTCTCAATCTGCTTGAGTTGGTAATATTGATGAAACACATATTGCGTTTCGCCCAGTACACCATAATCCGGTTCCGATCCGTTGAGCTCTTTCACCTTATATTTTGCACTTTGCTCTTGCAAGAACAAGGCGGTACGCTGTTTCAACTCCTCCGTTTGTGCGAAGGTCAAAAGGGGTATTAAGGCTAAGAGGAATACTAGTTTTTTCATAATCGTAAATCAGCTATCACAAAGTTAGAACCCGCGACAATTATTAAATCTGCTTCTTCCGCGGCCAATTTAGCCCCTTCCAGAGCATCATTCACATTTTCAAACATATCACCAACTAACCCAAATTCCGAGCCAATCTCAGCCAATGCAGATCCATCCAATGTTCTGTTATTAGATGTTGCGGTCCAGTAATACAGTGCATCTTTTGGCAGCAGCTCCATCACTGCACTCATGTCTTTATCGGCGGCGGCGCCTAATACCCAATGCTGGCGACCACGGCACTCCGCCGCCGCTTGCTCCACGAGAAACGTAAAAGCGGCACTGTTGTGACCGGTGTCCGCTACTACACGAGGGGAAGATGAAATTTGAGTCCAACGACCAAAAAATCCAGTATTCTCAGCAACGCGGGTAAAGCCGAGACTCCACAAGCTCTTGCTTTCAGGGAACAATAGGTCCAATACTTGGGCAGCTCCATTGATGTTGTATTTCTGATAGCGTCCCTGTAAATCGGAAGATAAATCATAGGAATTGGCCCAAAAAATAGGTGCTCCTTCTTTCCTAGCTTTCTCAATAAATGCAACCTCGGTTTCTTCGTCTTTTTGAACCACAACTACAGGAACGCCGGCTTTAATGATCCCTGCTTTTTCAACAGCAATTGTTTGCCTATCGTTACCAAGGAACTGCTGATGGTCCAAACCTATATTGGTGATCAAACAAATCTCAGGTGAGCAGATATTGGTGGCATCCAGACGGCCACCCATCCCTGTCTCAAGAATAATCCAATCCACTTGTTGGTCTTCAAACCAGCTCATGGCCAACATCATCGTTAGCTCGAAAAAGCTGTTACCACGCTCTTCAAAGGCTTCGACATGGGTAGAAACCCAGTCAGCTACGAACTCTTTAGAGATTAATTCAGACCCAATCTTTGCACGCTCCCTAAAATCGAAGAGGTGAGGGGAAGAGAAGACACCTACACGCAGGCCCATCTCCTTCATTCCCGAGGCAATCAGATGGGTAGAGGAACCTTTACCATTGGTTCCTGCTATGTGAATAGTTGGAATAGAGGATCCTTGGAATTCTAAATGCTCCCACAATTCTTGTGGTCCTTCTAGCCCTATTTTATAGTTCTTACTGCCACCGTCCCTCTGGAAATTAGGCACTGCGCTGTAAAGCCACTCAACTGCTTCCCTATACGTCATTATTGCAATTCGAATCGATAAACGATATAACCTACTTGCAGACCTGCCCCAGATTTAGGAGTCCAAGTTGTTTTACGTGCGGCCCGCTCAGCGCGGTCCACTAAACAAGTACTGGTACCAAAGTTTGACGAAGGTCCATTAGGAATATTGACTCCGCCAGTTACTTCGCGAACAATACCATTGGCATCCACGCGGATTTTAACCACGACCACACCTTCTTTGTTACAGTCGTTAATTGGTTTTGGTTGATTCCTAGCATCTCGACCGGCGAGGTAATAATCTCCATTATTACCAATCCCACCATTACCAGTTCTATTCGGACTAAGGGGGTCTCCATTCGGATCGCCTTGGTCGCCACCGCCTTGTGTTTCTCCTTCACCGCTACCGCTGCCTTTATTATTGGTATTGAACATACGATTCAATCGATCGGCCTTGCGTTGGCGCTCTAATTCCTCTTCCGTCGGTTGTGGATCCGGTTCTGGCTCTGGATCCGGTTGCTGAGTTTCTTGTGGAGTTTCCTTAGGTTGCTCTTTTACAGGCTCCTTCGGGGTTTCTTTTTTCGGTTCTTCCTTAGGCTCTTCAATCACCGGAGCATCCTCAACGTCTTGAGTGACAACTTCCTCCTGCACGGGTTGGGTTTCCTCTACCGGTTCCTGCGGTGCAGGGGGCGGTGGTGTCACAGGTGCAGCCTGAGTGTTATCTCCAAAACCGTCGTCGCTAAAACCAAAATTGATGGCGATGCCCTCCTCTGGTGGAGGATCCTGATATTTTAATCCGGCAATAGCGAACCATAGCAAGAGCAGGACGTGTATGGTTACCGTCCAAAATCGAGCTCTATTTCTATTTTTATGTTCGTTAAATGCCATGTTTAATTCGGGTCAGTGGCAATAATCATCTTCATGTTATTGCGGTATCCGATATCTAATAAACGTACAGTTTCACCTGTAGGTACCGTTTGATCGGCACGCAGGACAACCACAGCTTGCTCATCGGCAGGTAATTTGCCTACTTCACCAAGCAGTGTACGTTCTACCTGATCGTAGCTCACAATGGTGCCGTTTACGTCAAACTCTAAATCTTCATTCACTGTCAAAGTGATGTTCTTCTTCTTCACAGTCTGCGCACCACTTTTAGGCAAGATGATGTCCAATGCACTCGAAGTAACTAGGGTAGAGGCGAGGATGAAGAAAATGAGCAGCAAGAATACAAGGTCAGTCATAGACGACATGTTGACCTCGGCACTTACTTTACTTCTTGATCTTAAATTCATAATCGATTCCGATTAAGCAGGTTCGTGCAACAAATCCAAGAAGTCCATAGCGCTATCCTCTAGCTTATAAACCACTCGGTCTACACGAGTTACTAGGAAGTTGTATCCGAAATAGGCAATAATCCCCACCAAAAGACCAGCCACTGTAGTGGTCATCGCCGTGTAGATACCTTCAGCCATCATATCTAGCTTGATCTGACCACCGGCATTGGCCATTTCCTTAAAGGTTAGAATCATCCCGATTACTGTACCCAAGAATCCAATCATCGGAGCACCACCTGAAATGGTAGCGAGCATAGGCAACCCTTTTTCCAATCTAGTTACCTCCAATTTTCCTTGATTCTCAATTGCCTGGGTGATGTCGCCAAGTGGCTTGCCGATTCGGCTAATTCCTTTCTCAATCATACGTGCCACAGGGGTACTCTCTGCTTTACAAAGTGCACCTGCGGCATCTAGCTTTCCGTCCATGACCATATCCTTGATGTTGTTCATGAAGTTTGGATCTACCTTGTTCGCAGAACGAATGGCACCAAAGCGCTCGAAGAAGATGTAAACGGCAAATACACTCAGCACTCCAAGGAATGCCATGATGAGGATACCGCCTATACCACCCGAAGTCATCAGCTCCAGGATAGACATTGTTTTTTCTGTTGGTTCTTCAGTTAATACGGCCTCCGCGCCCGTTTGAATTTGAAGGAATAATGTGCTCATTTCTGCTATGTGATTTACTCAAATATCTATAAAAAGAAAGCCCCCGCTTCGCGGAGGCTTTCGAAATATCAACAACTTCAATGGTCCTAACCTAGGATCATGTTTTGAAGTATATAAACTCCGGCTCCCGCTAAATAACCAACGAGCGCAAGCAGTGAAATATTCTTTAAGTACCAGCCAAAACTTATTTTTTCTAATCCCATAACGGCAACACCAGCCGCAGAACCAATGATTAAGGCTGAACCACCTGTCCCCGCACAGTAAGCCAGGAATTGCCAGAAAGTACCGTCTTGCATGAATAATCCAGCCTCGGTAGTTTCATACATACCCATGGCCGCAGCAACAAGCGGTACATTATCTACGATTGAAGAAAGTAGACCAATGATAATACCCACGATGTATACACCGTTTTGTGTATCGGTACCAATCCCTTCATCTAGGGCAGTTGCCAAATCACCTAGTTGCCCCATGCTTTGCAACGAAGCTACTGCAAGGAGAATACCTAGGAAGAACAGCACAGATGGTGTATCAATCTTTTGCAGTACGCCCAACGGTGACAAGTGGTGCTTCACATCTGCAGGCTTTCTGCGGTGCATTATATCTGTAATCAACCACAATACCCCAAGCGAAAGCATCATTCCCATAAATGGAGGAAGGTGCGTCACTGTTTTAAAAATTGGTACGAAAACCAACCCAGCAACACCGGCGAAGAAAACGAAATTACGCTCAAACGGAGTCGTTGGATCCAAATAGTGATCAGCAGTCTCCGATTTCAATGGACGTTTTACATCGCCCTTCAAACGGAATGAAAGAATAGCCAAAGGAGCGAGCAAGGTAAACAGCGAAGGAACAATGAGATCTGTTACCACAGCTCCTGCAGTAATCTGTCCTTTGATCCACAACATCGTCGTAGTAACATCACCAATAGGTGACCAAGCACCCCCTGCGTTCGCGGCAACTACCACCATACCTGCGAAGAACCAGCGGTCTTTTTGGTCGGCAATGAGCTTACGAAGCAAACTTACCATTACGATGGAGGTGGTCAGGTTATCCAGAGCTGCAGAGAAGAAGAAACTAAGTAATCCAATGATCCACATTAGCTTCACTTTGTTGGTCGTCTTGATTCGGTCGGTAATGACTGCAAATCCTTCATGGGCATCTACGAGTTCCACAATGGTCATCGCACCGATAAGGAAGAATAAAATAGAAGAAATCTCACTGAGATGGTGCAACAAATGCTCCTCCACTTCGTGATAATGATGACTTGCCACGATATACAGTGTCCAAGTCAATACCCCAGTAACCAAGGCTGCTGCCGCCTTATCAATCTTAAGTTGGTGTTCAAATGCAATGGCTGCGTAGCCTAGCACGAAAACAACAAGCATCAATGTGTATGTCATCTAATTTTTAGATTAAAACTTTCAAAGCATTGGCATATGCTTTTGAAGTAATGTTAGTGTGTTCCGATTTTACCGCCTCAATATCTTGAAGGGCTCCTAATATAGTGTGACTTACGTCATGAAAAATAGCGAGATCGGTTAATTCTGCATCTTCTTGCATCAAATAACCAAAAACTCTTGCCATCCCACAATTCGAGATAAAGTCAGGAATAACAGCGCATTTCTGATCGGCCAATTCTGCAATAGGGCCATAGAAAATTTCTTCATCAGCAAAAGGCACATTCGCGCCAGATGAAATAATCTCCAATCCATTATCCAACAATTGGGCCAATTGCATACGGTTGACCAATCGAGAGGCAGCTGCAGGTATAAAAACTTCTGCACCCATGGACCAAATCTCTTGGTTGACTTTTTCGAATGGAATAATATCCGGAGCATTCAAGGCATTGCCGTTTTTGTTATTGAACATTTCGGTAATTTCTTCAAGCGTAAACCCTTCAGGCTTCATCAAGCCTCCAACGATATCAATGATGCCAACAATCTTTGCACCCATCTGGCTTAAATAATACGCTGCACCAGAGGCTACATTACCCCAGCCTTGAATAAGCACACGCTTACCAGCGACATCCTGACCCCATAAATCATAAAGGTGCTTTACGCTCACCGCTGTCCCGTAGCCGGTAATCATATCGCCGACTTTCATAGAATCGGATCCTTTTGGCAACAGCTCTTCGCTCGTTACGCTGAGACTTACTCCATCTTGCAGTTGTTTGATCTTTCTTGCTTTGGCAAAGTCTCCAGGCTGATAGTGACCGTTCAATACCCCCTCTTGTGGGTGAAGAATTCCCAATTCACTAGTTATGGGAATGACCTCTTTTTTCTGGTCAACATTCAAATCCCCTCCGGTGCCGTAATAGTTTTTAAGTAGTGGATATACGGCCTTGTACCAACGGCGTAAAACACCGTCTTTTCTTGGGTCATTTGGATCAAAATCAATTCCGCTTTTCGCGCCTCCAATAGCAGGGCCCGCTACAGTAAATTTGATTTCCATGGTTTTGGCCAAGGACAAGACTTCACCTTCAGTAAGGCCTTTTCTCATACGTGTACCACCACCGGCAGCACCGCCTCTTAAGCTATTGATGACTACCCAGCCTTTCGCTTCTGTCAATGGGTCGTGCCAATTAAAGACTATTTCAGCAGGGCGCTCTTCAAATGCGCGTAGTTGCTCTTTCATCGCGTCTGTATTTAGGAAGCCCTAAGGTAGTGTTTAAGGCCAAAACACCTTACCGGAACTGTGATTTTTACCACTACCTGTTGTGTGCCCTAACACATTGTCTTGACCAGTAAATCTTAGATAGGCAAGCAGCGCAAAAATGATAGCCTCCTTAAAGTCAACTACCTCTTTTGTAGGCCGAACTAAATCTACCCCATATTCCTCCATTCGCCCTAGCAGGTAATCATTCCATGCACCACCCCCTGTAACAAGCACCTTCTTGCCCTTTAACACCGTTGCGACTTGAATAGCAATGTGCTCGCAGTAAGTAGCTAGACCATCAGTTGGCGACAAATAATCTATCTTTTCCCTAACCTGCTCTTCCACCCATTCTGCACCTAAGCTTTTTGGTGGGGCCAATTCAAAATAGTCCAAGCTGTTTAGCTCATCCAATACCCATCCATTTATAGCTCCTTTTCTTGCGATGTTTCCACGGTCGTCATAGTCCAAGCCTAGATCTCGGGCAAAGTCATTTAATACATAATTAACAGGACAAATATCAAAGGCTGCCATAATATCATCCTTCAACGCAGGATTACCGATACTCACATTCGCAAAACCTCCCAAATTAAGCGCAGCCTCATATTCTCCAAAAAGTAATTGATCGCCTATTGGGACAAGCGGTGCACCTTGTCCGCCAAGTAGCACATCTTGAACTCGAAAATCAGTAACAAGTGGCAGCCCTACATTTTCAGCAATGGAGGCAAGACAACCCGCTTGAAACGTGTATTTATTCAACGGATCATGAAAGATCGTTTGACCATGTGATCCAACAACGTGAATCTCGAAGGAAGTTTTAGCTTGAACCTCGTGGATACATTCTGTGGTCCACCGTGCAAAAGCAATATCTACTTCTTCAAGAAGTGCTTTATCGTTAAAACATCTGTTTACCAGTGACTTAAGTTCCTTTGGGTAGCTAAAGCCGTAGGTTTCAAGGAGTTCCCAACGAAGCGTACCGTCATTTTCAAATCGAACCAAAGCAGCATCCATTCCGTCTAAGGAAGTGCCACTCATTAGGCCTAAAATATTGAGAGTTGCGTCGTACATTTATACTCCCAATTATAAACAGAATTTTCGATGAACTTCAACCTATCAGAGGAGCATTTGATGATTCGCGATGCGGCACGTGATTTTGCCCAAACCGAATTACTACCAGGCGTCATTGAGCGCGACACTAACCAAACATTTCCACACGAACAGATTAAAAAACTCGGCGAGCTAGGCTTTATGGGTATGATGGTCGATCCCAACTTCGGTGGGTCGGGTCTTGATACCTTGTCTTACGTTCTTGCTATGGAGGAGCTCTCCAAAATCGATGCATCTGCATCTGTAGTAGTGAGCGTCAACAACAGTCTTGTTTGTTGGGGTCTAGATACCTTCGGTAGCGAAGAGCAGAAGGCAAAATACTTACCTAAGCTGGCTGCTGGAGAAAATATAGGTGCCTTTTGTTTAAGCGAGCCTGAGGCCGGTTCAGATGCAACCTCACAGAGCACGACTGCAGTAGATATGGGCGATCATTATTTACTCAACGGTACTAAGAACTGGATTACGAACGGTGGTACGTGTGAGATTGCTTTAGTAGTGGCCCAAACGGATCGAGAAAAAGGTCATCGCGGAATCAACGTGCTCATCGTGGAAAAAGGTATGGAAGGCTTCGTGGTAGGCCAAAAAGAAGATAAGCTAGGTATTCGTGGTTCTGATACGCACACATTGTTGTTCAATGACGTCAAGGTCCCAAAAGAAAACAGAATAGGCGAAGATGGCTTCGGTTTCAAATTCGCTATGAAGACGTTAAGCGGAGGCCGAATTGGTATTGCTGCACAGGCCTTAGGTATCGCGCAGGGTGCATTAGACCTAGCCTTGGCTTACTCGAAGGAGCGTAAAACCTTTGGTAAACCTATTCACGACCACCAAGCAATTGCTTTCAAGCTCGCTGATATGGAAATGAAGGTTGAGCAAGCTAGAATGTTAGTGTACAAAGCGGCTTGGTTGAAGGACCAAGGGATGCCGTACGATAAGGAGAGTGCTATGGCTAAACTAGCGGCTTCAGAAGCAGCAATGTGGGTCACTACAGAAGCTGTTCAGGTTCACGGTGGTTATGGCTATGTCAAGGAGTACCACGTTGAGCGTTTGATGCGTGATGCGAAGATTACTCAGATTTACGAAGGAACTTCTGAAATCCAGAGAATTGTAATTTCAAGAGATCTGATCAAGAACTCTTAAAGCAATGGTAGGAGAGCCTCCAAGGCAATTCCTCTTGACCCTTTTAATAATATTGAGGCGTCCTTCGGGGCGCCTTTTTCATTCCAATAAGTAGCCAATTCCTCTGTAGTCTTAAACTTCAGGTCTGCCCAATCGGTTCGACCAAAATGAGCTCCAACGAGAATACTCTGTTTCTCTAATCCAAGATCGCGGATAACATTTACCATGCTTTGATGCTCAGCTGCGCTCTCGTCACCTAATTCAAACATATCACCGAGCACTAGAAGACCTTTTTCTTTGTGCCACTTAGCAAAGCTTTCCACGCTTAGCTTCATGCTCGTTGGGTTGGCATTGTATGCATCGAGTAACACTTTGTTCGACGCAGTCACACGCCATTCTACACGATTCATTTGCGGAGCATAGGCTTCGATAGCATCCTTGATATCTAAAGCATCCACTCCGAAGTGGTGTCCAAGGCAAGCGGCAGCAACGATATTTAATTCATTGAAAGAACCGCTTAATTGACTTTGTATGGAATAACTATCTGCTCCATATAAGATGCGTACACCTGCAAACTCACTTTTGCCTTCGCTACTCCATTGTACCGTCCCTTTTACTGAACCAAAACCGAATTGTTCTATGCCTTGACTCTTTTCCACTTGAATTCCATCATCAAGGTTGACCATAGCTAGAGCTTCAGCACTACGGAGATAGTCGTATAGCTCGCTTTTGCCTTTAATGATGCCATCTACACCACCAAAACCTTCGAGATGGGCTTTCCCATAGTTGGTAATGTATCCCAAGGTAGGTTCACATATGGACGCAAGTAGCGCAATCTCTTTTTGGTGATTCGCACCCATTTCAATCACAGCCAATTCACTATCTCTAGGAATACGCAATAAGGACAGCGGAACCCCTATGTGGTTGTTGAAATTTCCTTCTGTAGCATAGGTCTTGTACTTCTTGTTCAAAACGGCATGAAAGAGTTCCTTGTTGGTGGTCTTGCCATTACTTCCTGTTAGACCAACAATTGGAATCCCTAAATACCTTCTGTAGCTTCTCGCACAATCTTGCAATGCTGATAGAACATCATCCACTTGAATTAAACGCTCATCTTCACCCACAGCTTCATCAACAACTGCATAGCTTGCGCCTAATTCTAGTGCTTTTAATGCAAACTCATTTCCATTGAATCGTGCGCCTTTAAGCGCGAAGAATATAGAGCCTTGAGGAATGCTTCTTGTATCGGTTGTTACACCGGTACTGTTCAAAAAGGCATCAAAGGGCGTCATAGTGTACAAGGATATTTATAGGACAATTTACGTCACAAAAAAGCCCCGCCGAAGCGGGGCTTTTGAGATTTATTAAAGAGCGGTATTACATTTTGTAACGCTTGAAGTTGTGCTGCTTCACTTTAGCAGGACGCTTGCTCTTGTTGCTTGTTTCATTCTGGAATCCTACGCGGTCCATTGCACAACGGAAACCGATATCATCAGTGCTCTGATCTTCTTCAAGGAAGCGACGTGTGCCTGGGCTCAGCCAGTAAGCACGATCTTTCCAGCTACCACCTTTGTAAACACGTGTAGTATTACCAATAAGAGTTTTGTTGCCGTAATCGTACATTGGCGCTTCACCTTCTTGTACAGGATTAGCGTAGTTCTGTGAGCTTTCTTGATCACCATCTAGGTAATCACGGTAATCTGCTTTAGAGTAGTTGCGACGATTTACGTTCTCCTCAACGGTAACAGAACGTGTAGGCAATTGACCAGGCAGACGTACAATTACTGTGTCGCCGTTACGAACTTCTTTCTGAGGATCTTGCAAAACTTCCAAAGAACCAATGTCTTGGTAGTTTTTGTCGTAGTGCTTGAATTCATTACCACGGAAGGCACGGAAGTCATTCACATCTGTTGAGCTTACTGGACGGTATACATCCATAACCCACTCGCTTACGTTACCAGCCATATCGTATAGACCGAAATCGTTTGGAGGGTAGAAGCGAACTTGCATTGTTACGTCAGCCTCGTCGTTCAACCAACCTGAAGTACCCATGTTATCACCACGCCCTCTTTTGAAGTTGGCAAGGATCTCACCGCGCTCCATTTTTTCTGGATTACGTGTACCGTTACCGTTCCAAGTATACTTGTTTTTGTCAACTACACGGTTGTAGATACGTTTACCGCCATCTGCGTAAGCTGCATATTCCCATTCTGCTTCTGTTGGGAGACGGTACTTTGGTAGAACGATACCGTCCTCAATTCTCGCTGGACGACCTTCTTTACCATAGATGCTATTAGGGTTCAAATCCTTAAGACCTTTCTTGTTCTGCTGAACGTACTCACCTTGCTTGTAGAGGTATACCTCAGTATTAAAGTGATCAGCATCCATTTGGTCTGGCATTTCTTTCAAGATGCCTTCTTTAATTAGGATAGCTTCATTCACACGATCAGTTCTCCAAGAACAAAAACGTTGTGCTTGCAACCAGCTTACACCAACCACTGGGTAATAGTTATATGCTGGGTGACGTAGGTAGTTCTCTACGAAGTTATCGTTGTAGGCAAGCTTGTCTCTCCATACTAAAGTATCCGGTAAAGCGCTCTTGTAAATTTCTGGGTAGTAATCGTAATCGTAAACGCGACGCAACCAGTACAGGTACTCACGGTAATCAAGGTTGGTTACCTCGTTCTCGTCCATGTAGAACGAGCTTACTGTAACTCTACGTGGAATGTTGTTCCAGTCCTTAACGAAATCTTCCTCTACTTGACCCATCATGAAGGTACCACCCTCAACGAAAACTAGACCAGGACCTACTTCTTGGCCACCGTAGTTTAAGTTAGCTTGGAAACCACCATTCTTCTTGTCGTTAATTGCCCATCCAGTGGTGTTGGATGTTGGACCTGCACAGCTTGCTAAAAGCGCCGTTGCAAATGTTGCAATTGAGAATTGAACGAACTTATTCATGTAATTGAAATTGTTGCTGTTTAGAATTTAGGACACTTGAGTGCCTTAAGTTTACTTGCTCTCACGCGGCATGGGAATTTGTAACCCAAGCTTACTTCGTGTGAGCCTCCTAGTGTATTAGTCAAATCACTGATAGTGTAGTCATAGCTGTATCCAAATGTCCACGGAAGATCCGGTGGGGTAATTCCCAAGATGAAAATAACTGCATCCGGGTTGAAGCTACCTTGTCTCAACGCTAGACCACCAGCAAGTGGACCTCTCGCAAAACTTACACCTGCGGTCAACTGTGAAGCTGAACCTTGTGTTTGATATACAACATTAGGAACGATGTAGGACTGTAAACTATTGTGTAGGCGCTTTCTTCCCAATGGAAGATTTGCACCTGCATGTGCTGTCAATTTGATTGGCAGTCTACTTTGGCTCAGGAAAGCTTCGTTAGGCTCAGTGAGGTGGTGACCCACGATACCTACGTACCACTTGTCTGTAAAACCAAGCATACCGAAACTAAGGTCCAAGTGATTATTGAAGTTGTTCCCTGGTGCTACTTCGTTCGTTGGAAGTACAAATCCGTAGAATGGATCAATCATGTCCGGGAAGGTAAATTGGCCCCAATCAAGACTTCTCTGACGGAACGTCGCTTGAAAACCACTCAACAAAGTGAACTTTCTGTTGACTTCGAGGTGGTAGCTGTAAACGGCACTAACCTCTGTTAAATTCAAGGCGCCATTACCCGCATCATCACGCAACGTCATTAGTGCAACACCACCATTTAGTTTGTCTACGTACTGATCGTAAGAGGCAGAATAAGTTTGATATACTCCTAATTCTGGATATTGATTTCTGTAGTTCGTATGAACCGTAGGACATCTATCAAGCCCTGCAAAGGCAGGATTTAGATAAATAGGGTTAGCATAGTACTGGCTGAAATGAGCGTCCTGAGCGAATGCTACGGAGCTCACTATCAGTGCGGTACAGGCTAAAATTATGCGTTGTTTCAATGCGTTCATTGACGTAGCTGTGTTTTCAAGAGACAAGTATAAGCAAAAAAAGTACGATTTTCACTCTTGAATCGTTTGTTGTTAAACGCTTTTTGCATGGCTTTTGTTATGTCTTAGAGTAAGTTTGTAACTGTGAAGAAGAACATTTTTGTCATACTTGGAGTATTGTTGAGTCTTCAGCTCAAAGCTCAAATGAGTTTCGAGCAAGGTGAGTATGCCCAATTTCGCACCACAAAACCAGGCATACATGTTCTTGAGGGATCAGAATTAATCGATCTGGGAATCCTTGTTGTTGGTGATGATCTTAATCGTTTGGTGATAGAAGCTAGAATGGAATCTATCCTTTCGCATTTGAACGATACTTCAAGGCTATTTAATGATCAGATACAGTATTTGATTGACGATTCTGACGGCCTTCTCGATGCACAATCTAGAATATACTTTTATTTGAATGGGCCCTACGGTATTGAGTGGGATGAATCTAATGATCGCTATGAATACACCGCACATCCATATTCGAACTATGAGCACTTCATAGTAAGTGCGACGGCTACCGCGGATGACCATGAAATGGACGAGCGCTCTCCAGATTTACTGGGTATTTCAAACCGTTCAATCACCACTTCAAACCAATTTTATCACAGAGACACTGCCCTCTATAATCTAGTTGGAACTGGACGTCGTTGGTTTGGTGAGTTATTTGATTTTACAACTACTCAAGTATTTGATTTACCATTGACTCCTTTAAATGCATCTACCATGGATGTGGAGGTAAGTGCAGTTGCGAGATCTTCTTCTTCTTCAACCAGTTTGTCCGTTCAGAATGGAGGAGTCGTAGCTTTCCAAGCGGTGGCCACATCTTCAGTATCAAATTATGTCGTTGAGAGGGGTTTGAGTACTGCCATTCCATCTTCAAATAAGGTCATTCTCACCTACGATAAATCTACTGATAATGGTGCTGCGCTTTGGCTGGATCAGTTAAAGGTGAATTACCTAACCGATAATTCTGTTGGGGCCAATTCTTATTACCAAAAACGATTTCAAAATTACCCTCGTCACCAAGACTCCATTTCAACTATTGAACTGGAGGGTTCGGACCTGCTTGTTTTGGACATCACCAACAACGGCCAACCCATTGTAATTAATGCCTTGCAAAATGGCAATACTACGAGCTTCGAAGTGGCAGAGGGTGGTTTCAAAGAGTTCATAGCAATCCCAAAGAACGCTGCCTTTGAACCCGACTTTGTACGTGCTGGAAAGCTTACTTCCTTTGATGAATTGGCTGTAATAAACGCATTAATTATAACTCCTGATTCCTTGATGGCTCAAGCTGAACGTCTAGCAAACTTGCAGAGCAGCATAGGAGTCAATTCAGAGGCCATAGCTCTCGAAGAAATCTACGCCCTTGTCAATGGAGGTACACCCGATATTGCAGCTATTCGACAGTTTTTAGTCGAGTTGAATTCAAGAAATGGTGATGGCCTGGAATACCTGACGCTATTGGGAGATGCCTCATACGATTACAAAGGCACTTTACCCGGCAATTCCAACCTTGTGCCGACCTTCCAGAGTTACGGTAGTTTCTCCTTATATACTTCATACATCACTGACGATTATTTCGGTTACTTAGATCAAGGAGAATCCGTGAATTGGTATGTAGATGATTTAGATTTAGGTATAGGTCGTATCCCAGTAAACACAGCTGCACAAGCTGATGAGGCCATCGATAAGATCGAAAGATACCTCACTAATGTGGAGCGATTCGGACCTTGGCGCGGGGACTTAATATTGGTTGCAGATGATGTAGATCATGCATGGGAAAGAGAGTTTGCAGTGGTTCAAGACGCCTTAGCAAAGAGGTTGGATACTACACGACCTGAAATGAACATCATTAAGATTTACTCTGATGCTTATTTGCAAGAATCGAAACCAGGCTCACAACGTTACCCAACAGCACGAGAGGCATTGTTTAGAGGGGTAGAGAATGGTGCTCTAATGGTCAGCTATGTAGGTCACGGCGGAGAAGTTGGTTGGGCGACTGAGCGCATACTCCAACTAGAAGACATTAATACTTGGACAAATGATATAAAGCTTCCAGTATTTACGACCATTACCTGTGAATTCACCAGGTTTGATGATCCTAACCGTGTGAGTGCCGGTGAGCAACTTTACTTGAACCCAAAAGGCGGCGCAATTGCACTTTTCTCAACCACGCGAAGTGTATTTGCGACCAACAGTACTTATGATTTGAATCGATTGTTGAACCAACATATGGTAGGTCTACAAACACCTCGATTAGGCGATGTTTTAAGATTGACCAAGAACAACAATATCAGCGGTGATAAAATCAAATTTTCATTAATTGGTGACCCAACACTACCGTTGTCAAAACCAAAGGATGCCGTAGTTCTAGATACTATTAATAATACTCCTTGGACATCCTTCCAGGATACTTTGAATGCATTGTCCTGGGTGGAAATTAAAGGTCATGTAGGGGATGGTTCGGCGATAAATACAGGATTTAACGGAAAAGTTTGGCTGACTTTCTTTGATAAAGCACAATCGGTTCAAACGAGAAGAAACGACGCCAACGGTTCTGTATTCAACTTCAAGACTCAGAATAACGCAATTTTCAGGGGAGAAGCTTCTGTGGCAAATGGTATTTTCACTGTCCAATTCCGAGTTCCTCTCGATATCAACCTAAGCATCGGTACGCCAAAAGTCATTGCGTATGCAGCAAATGAAGTTGAAGACGCTTGGGGAGGGCAAAGTGATCTGCTCATTGGAGGAGTATTCAATGGTGTAGTTTCAGATAATGAGGGGCCAGATGTCCGCTTATTCATTAATGACACCTCATTTGTTTCGGGAGGGATTAGCGATCCCAACCCTTTAGCCATTGGACTATTAGAGGATGAAAGTGGTATTAACGCGGTAGGCCTTGGAATTGGCCATAATATCGTACTCGAATTGGACGGAAATCCTCTGAATGTGAATGATGCCTACACCTCAAACCTTGACGATTTCACAAGAGGTAAGGTGGAGTTTCAATACTATGATTTACTTCCAGGTGAGCACCAACTTTCACTCAGAGCATGGGATGTATTGAATCAATGGGGGTATGACGAGATTAGCTTCACGGTTATTGATGCTGCAGAGCCAATTCTCAATCAGCTCGAGGTATTTCCTAATCCCTTCTCGTCACAGTTAAATTTCAACCTCCAGCACAATCAAAAGGGCGAGTCAGGAACTTTGAGACTCACCTTGGTGGATAATCAAGGAAAAATTGTGTGGCAGTGGAATGAGAGTTTGGTACTTCAAGCCAATGACCAAGATCTTCCAACCTTCTATGTTTCAGATGTTCCAAGTGGTAAATTATCCCCAGGATTTTATCACGCTCGAGTAGAATGGGAAAGAGACCTAGACGGAAAATCTGCTCGAATACAAGAAAAGCTCATTTTTATACGTTAAACTTGCGCTGCTACACGCACATGACTATGAAAAAACACATCCTCTTTCTACTTCTTTTTGCATTCGCAACTAAAGGATACGCGCAAGACGATCTCAAATATAACGTGGTAACCACTGCGGTGCCAATTCTACTTGTAAGCCCAGATTCACGTGCCGGTGCCATGGGCGACGTAGGTGTAGCATCTACTCCCGACGGCAATTCGAGTGCTTGGAACCCAGCTAAACTTGCCTTCTTGGAGGATAAAGAGGCCAACATGGCACTATCATATACACCATGGATGTCTCGACTTGTTCCGGATATCGACCTAGCTTACGTGAATTACTCAAAAGCACTTAGCGACCGTCAAGGAATTGCAGCTTCGTTGAGATA
>JAAXJR010000033.1:133868-137408 GCA_012269745.1 Flavobacteriales bacterium
AGCATTGATATGGCCTACCTTATTCCTGCTAGTCCTACCACGCGTTCACCGTTAGAGAATACCCTTCGTTTCTCGATGGCGTTCAATATAGACGGCTTCTTAGCACAGTAAACCTTTCGCAGCTTTTTGGGTTAGTTAAAACTAAAATCGCATTCTCTTTTGCTAGGTGCGGTTTTGGATTATTTTTGTCGCACTAAACACATCTGACAATGGCAAAAAAGCGCATTACTAAAGCGACCTACCTTAAATGGTATGAGGACATGCTTTTCTGGAGAAAGTTCGAAGACATGTCTGCAGCATTGTACATTCAACAAAAAATCCGCGGATTCTTGCATTTGTATAATGGACAAGAGGCTGTATTAGCCGGTTCAGCATTTGCAATGGAAGAAGGTGATAAGATGATCACTGCCTACCGTAACCACGTTCAACCTATTGCTTTAGGTGAAGATCCAAGACGCATTATGGCGGAACTCATGGGTAAGGTTACGGGTACCTCTCGAGGTAAAGGTGGCTCTATGCACATGTTCTCTCCAGAACTTGGCTTCTGGGGTGGTCACGGAATTGTTGGTGGTCAAATCCCTCTAGGAGCGGGTCTTGCTTTTGCAGATAAGTACAAAGGTAAAAACAATGTAACCCTAACTTACATGGGGGATGGTGCAATCCGTCAGGGTTCTTGGCACGAAACTGCTAACCTTGCTATGTTGTGGCAATTACCAGTAGTATTCATCGTAGAGAACAATGGTTATGCCATGGGTACCTCGGTGGAGCGTACAGCCAACCACACCGACATCCATAAATTGGGTGAGGGTTATGAAATGCCAAACCGTGCGGTAGACGGTATGGATCCAATTGCTGTTTACGATGCAGTACACGAAGCAATGGAACGCGCTCGTAAAGGAGAAGGACCAACACTTTTGGAAATCCGCACGTACCGTTACAAAGGACACTCAATGTCTGATCCTCAGAAGTACAGAACTAAAGATGAGGTTGCAGAATACCAAGCAAAAGATCCTATCACACTTTGTTTGAATAAAATCAAGGAAAAGAAATGGGCAACCGACGCAGAGATTGAAGAAATCAACCAACGCGTTAAGGATTTGGTGAAGGAATGTGTTGACTTCGCTGAAGCTAGCGACTTCCCAGATGCTTCTGAAGTATACCAAGGCGTATACGCTCAGGAAGATTACCCATTCATTAAAGACTAATAGGAATTATGGCTATTGTAATTAACATGCCGCGTCTCTCGGATACAATGACCGAGGGGGTTGTCGCAAAATGGCACAAAAGTGTTGGTGATAAAGTAAGTGAAGGTGATTTGCTTGCGGAAATTGAAACTGACAAAGCAACTATGGAATTCGAAGCGTTCCCTGGTCAAGAGGGTACACTTCTATACATTGGAACAGGTGAAGGCGAAATGTCTCCTGTAGATACAGTACTAGCTATCCTCGGTGATGAAGGCGAAGATATCGAAGCATTGAAAGGTGGTTCAGCTCCTGCAGCTGAAGCTCCTGCTGAGGAAGCTGCCCCTGCGCCAGCTCCTGAAGCGGCTCCAGCTCCGGCGCCGGCTGCTGCTCCGGCTCCAACCCCAGCTGCTCCAGCACCAGCACCTGTTGCTGCTGCACCGGCAGATGGCTCAGTGAAAGCATCTCCACTTGCGAGAAAATTAGCAGCGGAGAAAGGCATCGATCTGAACATGCTTCAAGGTTCAGGTGATAACGGTCGTATCGTTAAGCGCGATGTAGATTCGTTTAACCCGGCTTACCATACTTCAGTACAACCGGGTGTGGCTGCTGCTCCTTCTGTTCCAGCAGGCGTAGAGAACTTTACGGATACACCTGTAAGTCAGATGAGAAAAGTGATTGCGAAGCGTTTGAGCGAAAGCAAGAACACGGCGCCTCACTTCTACATTACTATGGATATTGACATGGACAATGCTATTGCAGCAAGAAAAACCATGAATGCTGGAGGTGATGTTAAGATCAGCTTCAACGACCTAGTAGTGAAATCATGTGCTCTAGCACTCAAGAAGCACCCAGTAATTAACTCAGCTTGGATGGGCGACAGTATTCGTCAAAACGACCACGTGCACATCGGAGTTGCTGTAGCTATTGAAGACGGATTGTTGGTTCCTGTTTTACGCCATGCCGATCAGATGCCACTTTCGAGCATTAGCGCTAACGTTAAGGATCTTGCCGGTAAAGCGAAAGACAAAAAGCTTCAACCGTCAGATTGGGAAGGCAATACATTTACTATTTCTAACCTAGGGATGTTCGGCGTTGAAGAGTTTACAGCTATCGTGAACCCGCCAGATGCAGCCATCTTAGCAGTAGGAGGTATTAAGCAAGTACCGGTAGTAAAAGACGGTGCGGTAGTACCAGGTAATGTAATGAAGGTTACACTAAGCTGTGATCACCGAGTAATCGACGGTGCATCAGGTGCAGCGTTCTTACAAACTGTAAAAGCATTCTTGGAGAATCCAGTAACCATGTTGGTGTAATTTCCGGAAAGAAAAATAGAAACAGCCCGAACGAGAGTTCGGGCTGTTTTGTTATATATGTATAAAGAATCGAAAATGAAGCATGTTTGGATCACGGGAGCTTCTCGTGGAATTGGTTATGAAACAGTACAAGCTTTCCTAGAAGCAGGTCATATCGTTGTCGTGATGACACGTAATACAGAAGCATTGTCAGAATTGGCGGTAAAATATGATAATCGCCTGCATTTGTCTAAGGTGGACTTATTGAATCTCTCAAGCGTAGCTCTGCCAGATTTCCCTGTCGACATTCTTATAAATAACGCAGGTGCCTTGGTGAACAAGCCTTTCGAATCCATTACTCAAGAAGATTTACAAAAGGTTTATGGAACTAATGTTTTCGGGCCGATTCAAATCATGCAAAAGCTTTTACCTCAGTTCAGTCCCCAAGCACATATTGTCAATATTAGCTCGGTAGGTGGAGTGACCGGTTCAGTCAAATTCCCCGGATTGAGTGCTTATAGTTCTTCTAAAGGTGCAATGACTATACTTACCGAATGTCTCCAAGCAGAATTTGGGGATAAATCTGATTGGGCATTTAACTGTTTAGCCCTTGGCGCAGTACAAACCGAAATGCTCGAAGAAGCATTTCCTGGCTACCAAGCCCCCGTTCATCCAGAGGATATGGCGGCCTACATTATGAGCTTTGCAATGAACAATAGTAGGGTAATGCGCGGTAGGGTAGTCGAAGTAGCCTTATCAACACCTTGATAGTTAGGTCGCTGCGAAAAAGTTCGAAAAAAGGAGCTCAAATGAGTTGTTAGTGTAAAAACTACACTTACATTTGCACCCGCTTCGGCAACGAGGCAAGTTCTTTTCTTAAAATGCTCAATTCAGGAGAGCGAAGTGGCTAAAACACTATTAACCAGCGCTATTTAAAATTGATTGTAAAAAATCTCTTTTATAGTTGGTGAAATTGAAAGTTGACGTATCTTTGCCCTCCCGGTTGAAACGAGGCCAGGCGTTTTCTGCGGAGCGAAAGTTTTTCAGAAAAAAAAGCAAAATAA
>JAAXJR010000018.1 GCA_012269745.1 Flavobacteriales bacterium
CCTCTTTTTTTTAAAGTAACGGCGACCAACCTGATAAAACCCCCTAACCTCCGCGGCCCCGTCACATTTTTATAATATCAACTCTAAAAATATCTAATAATTATACCGATACCCCCCCCCCAACGATTTAATTCATAACTACCTGTATAACAGATAGTTATGAAATTGCAACAGAGGCAAAAAAAAATTTAATTTTTTTTAAAAAAAACAATAGCTACTCAGCAAATTCATCTTTCAACAATTAGATATATACCCGAGCAACCTTTATGAAATCACCAAGTTGATGTTTACGGCTGAGCGGAATTCTTGACTAATTCTCTAAGGATTCCCTTATCTTGTTTCTGATTTTAGACCTAAACCTATGTATGCTATTGAGCTTCAAAGTCTTACCAAATTCTATGGGAAGCACCGAGGTATAGAAAATCTTGATTTAAACATTTCAAAAGGCGAAGTCTTTGGATTTATCGGCCCAAATGGCGCCGGCAAATCGACTGCCATAAGAACGCTGCTCGGATTATTGACGCCTACTGCAGGATGCGCTAAGATTATGGGTTATGATATTACTAAGAAGGGGGTGGATGCGCGAAGAAAAGTAGGCTATTTACCAGCCGAGGTAGATTATTACCCTGAGATGAGCTCGCGCGAGCTGCTTGAGTACCATGCAGGACTGTATGGATTAAAGAATGCAGGGACTCGTATTCAGGAATTGGCGGAATATTTTGAGCTCGCGCTTGATAGACCCATCGATGACCTCAGCTATGGGAATAAGAAGAAATGTGCCATTATTCAAGCGGTTTTGCATGAGCCCGAAGTATTGATTTTAGATGAGCCTACTGGTGGTTTGGACCCATTGATGCAGAATAGATTTTTTGAATTGTTAGAAATACTGAATAAACAAGGGGTTACGATTTTCTTTAGCAGTCATGTTCTCTCGGAGATTCAGCGGATGTGTGATCGGGCAGCGGTCATAAGGGACGGAAAAATAATAGCCGTTGAGGATATTTCTACTTTGCTTGCAAAGCAGATGAAGAAGGTAAGAATGATGTTAAAGTCCGATGTAGAATTGGTCCTGCCAGAAGGTGCGAAGAACCATCATTTCACAGGGGTGAAGCATAATTTCGATTATGTAGGGCCGACATCTGAGCTTATTCAATGGTTGGGTCATCAAGATCTTGCCGATGTCGTTTTAACTGAGCCAGATTTAGAATCGATTTTCATGAACTATTACGAGCGTTAGAAATGAATAAAGCATTGTTTATCAAGGAGTTAAAAAGAAACCGAAAGAATGCCGTGATCTGGTTAAGCATTGTTTTGGCGTTCACTTTGATGATACTGAGCATCTTCCCTTCGTTTTCACATATGGGCGAGGATATGGTTAAACTCATGAGTAATTTACCAGAAGAATATGCCAAGGCTTTTGGGATGGATGAGGCGACTTGGAGTTCGATTATTGGGTTTTATGCCACCTATTATGGCATTTATATAACACTGTTAATGGGCATTTATACGGCTTCGACTGGAGCGACGATAATTGGGAAAGAAGAGCGCGATGGCACGGCGGAATTCTTGCTAACTCGACCTATTTCGAGAGGCATAATAGTCAAAACTAAGTACGGCGTTTTAGGCACTCTGTTTATCGTGGTGTTCTTCTTTCAGACCTTAGTTGCTGTCATTGGTATGAACATTTTCGGGTCAGATATTGCCTGGAGTGCCATGTTGGCGATGCACGTACACGGCTTTTTTTTGATCGCATTTTTCACTGCCGCTGGGGTGCTTATGGGATCACTCTTGTCTGTTAAGTTGAACTTTATGGGACCCGTGGTGGGAATGATTTTCGGGACATATTTTTTAAACGCTATTGCAAGCGCCTCAGAATCAGTAGAATGGCTTGCTTATTTAAGTCCTTACCACTACATGCCGTTGACTTTAGAGCAAGGCCAATTAGAGATTAGCGTTATTTCATGCGTTGGTTTTGCAGCGGCGACTGCGGCAATGCTCTGGGTAGCATACAACCGTTATTTGACGAAGGATATTGTTGGTTAGAGCGTATTGCCTACTTGCTCCTTGATTTTTTCGAGCTCGTCCTTCATTTGGACTACGTGCTGTTGCATGGGCGCATAGTTGCTCTTGGAGCCTAAGGTGTTGATTTCACGACCCATTTCCTGTGCTATGAAGCCCAATTTTTTTCCACTATTGGCTTCTTGCATGGTCTCCCGGAAGTATTTGAGGTGGTTGGCCAGACGTACTTTTTCTTCGTTGATATCAAGCTTTTCGATGTAAAAAATGACTTCTTGCTCATAGCGGTTAGAATCAACTTCAACGCCTTCAAGACCTTTTAATAAACGCTCACGCACAGCTGCTAAACGCGCTTCTTCGTGCGGTGCGATACCTGCCATGCTTTGCTCAATAGCTACAAGGCGCTCCTCGTAGTCTTTGGCAATGCTATCGCCCTCTTGCTTACGGAAACTCTCGAGCTTCTCAAGTGCCTCCTTGATAAGGTCTTGTAGGTAAGTCCATTCTTCTTTGGTCAATTCTGCTTTCGAACTACCCATCACATCCGGCATGCGCATCACTGTGGCAATAAGATCACCAGAAGAATCTGTTTCGCGACCAAGGACGGCCAATTGCTCGAGGTAAGATTTAGCAAGCTCCATGTTGATGCTTGCTGCACTCTCGATACCGGTCACTTCAGCGTAGATGTTAATATCTACTTTGCCGCGTTTTACTGCGGCACCTACCATTTTTCTGATGTCCAATTCCTTCTCGCGAAAGATGGGTGCGATTCGCGCATTTAGGTCAAGCCCTTTGCTGTTGAGACTGCGAATCTCAACAGTGATTTTCTTTCCTGAGGTTTGTCCTATGGCTTTACCGAAGCCCGTCATGCTTTGAATCATGGTTGCTGAATTTTGCTCAAAGGTAGCAAAACATCGGCCTACCATTCGAACGTGCTTAGTCCCTGTGCCAATCGCTCCAAATCGTTGTCATTAATGGCCTGAGAAATGAACCAACTCTCAAAGGCACTAGGAGGCAGGTAAATACCAGCTTTGAGAAGGTGGTGAAACAAGGCGTTGAATCGATCGTTGTGAGCATTTGTAGCGTCGGTGTAATTGGCCACTTTAGATGTGCCAAAGTGAATGCTAATCATGCTCCCTAGGCGGTTGATCGTTACCTCTTCATCGCCAAATCTTTGCTGTAATAAATCTTCAATTTTAGCTGTGGTAGCGTCAATTTTCTCGTACACTCCATGATTTTCCTTCAGGTAAGTCAATGTGGCGATACCACTTGCGGTTGCGATAGGGTTGCCGCTCAGAGTTCCTGCTTGATATACAGGCCCATTCGGAGCTAGCACATTCATTATTTCTTTTTTTCCACCAAAGGCCCCGACAGGCATGCCTCCGCCGATGACTTTCCCGAAAGTCACCATATCAGGAGTAATACCCAAACGCTCGGCAGCACCGCCAGGCGCAAGTCTGAAACCTGTCATTACTTCGTCTAGGATGAGTACTGCACCGTACAAATCACAAAGTGCCCGAAGTCCCTCAAGGAACCCTTCGTGAGGAGGAATGCACCCCATGTTTCCGGCAACGGGTTCGATGATGATAGCGGCAATTTGGTCGCCCTCTCTTTTGAAATGCGCCTCCACACTTTCAAGATCGTTGTATTCAGCTATGAGGGTGTCTTGCGTAGCGCCTTCTGGAACGCCAGCGCTGCCCGGCACTGCGAAGGTGAGAAGACCGGAACCGGCCTTTACCAGAAACGGGTCTGCATGGCCGTGGTAGTTTCCAGCGAATTTGATGAATTTGTTTTTGCCGGTATAGCCGCGCGCCACACGAAGGGCGCTCATACAGGCTTCTGTACCTGAAGAGGTGAGTCGTACTTGGTCGACCCAAGGTGCCATTTC
>JAAXJR010000085.1 GCA_012269745.1 Flavobacteriales bacterium
GCACAATTCACTTCTATCATCGCATTCTTGCTGCGCTGACTCTGCTCGTGAATTTGGTGAGCTACCAGTTCTTTCCCCGAACCGTTAGGACCGGTAATGAGCACGCGGGCTTCTGACGGTGCTACTTTTTCTATGATGTCGCGCAGCTCCTGCATACCGGCACTTTCGCCAATCATCTTGTACTTCTTGCTGACGCGCTTCTTCAAAGTTTTAACCTCGCTGACCAGTTCTTTCTGTGTCAGCGCATTTCTTACAGTGCTCAATAAGCGATTGAGGTCTGGAGGTTTAGGTAGGTAATCGTAGGCACCTTTTTTCAAGCAGTCTACTGCCGTATTGATATCTCCGTGCCCAGAAATCATAATGACGGGAACGTCCGGATTAATGCTCATCATATGCTCAAGAACCTCAACGCCATCTTTGTGGGGCATTTTGATATCACAGAATACGAGGTCCCAATTCCCTTCTCCAAAAGACTCGACGGCCATCTTGCCATCTTCGGCTTCATGGATCTCGTGGTTGGCATCTTCCTCTAGTAAAATCTTCTTCAGGACTCTGCGGATCGCAACTTCGTCCTCTATCAATAATATTCTGCTCATAAATGTGTTTTAAACTGCGCCGTGATCGCGTTCATTCTCGTCATCGGGCATAATTTCCCCTGCACCAACTATGCCATTCCCGAATTGGGTAACACGCTCCGGTCCCTTCCATACAGTGCGTTGAGGGAATGGAATAATAATCTGGTTTTTGTAGAATTCTTTATCAATAGCGAATCTCAGGTCGCTCTTTATTTTCTCAACGAAGAAGAGGTCTCTCGTGTAGAAGTTTAATTCGAAGATCAAGGCGCTATCGCCAAAGTCTTTCAGAAGTACCAAAGGTTCTTCTTTATCATCGGCCTGTGGATGGTTGGCCGCAATATCATACAAGATCTTGGCTACTTTCTCTGTGTCGCTACCGAAGGCTACGCTAACAGTGAGTGAAAAGCGTGTCGTCTCTTCGCTATGCGTGAGGTTAATAACAGTCTCGTTGGTCAATTTTGAATTGGGTACGATGATTAAGATATCATCCCGAGTGCGCACTGTGGTCGTGCGCAACCCCACCGCTTCTACTTTACCAATCTGATTTTCCAACTGGATAATATCACCAACGGTCAATGTGCGCTCGACGAGTATGATTACCCCAGAACTAAGGTCTTTAAAGGCATCCTGTAGACCCAAACCTAAACCAACAAACAGGGCAGTGGAGGCGGCCAGTAGAGCGGTTACCTTAACACCTACAGTCTCTAGTGCAATCACGATCACTACCGTGTAGATGATGTACTTTGAAATTTGTAAAATGGTGTAGCGTCTACCCTCGTCGTAGTGTTCTCCAGCCTTGCTCCGCATGAGAATGCGATTGAGTAGCCAGAATCCATAGCGGGCCGATGCAAGAAGCAATAGCACCTGCAAAAGGCTCTTCACGGAGACCTTGAAAAAATCGGTCGCCCAAATTCTATAGCTTAAGAATTCGGCGAACCATTGCTGGATATTTTCTAGTACTTCAACCATTTATACAGTTCCTTCCAAGTGACTTTTTTACCGTACATCAATATACCAACTCTGTAGATTTTCCCTGCCAAGGCAACCACGCCAAAGAAAGTGCCCACGAGCAGGGCCGCGCTTAAGGCCATCTGCCATACGGGAACACCAAAAGGCAGTCGAATCATCATCGAGATGGGGGAGGTGAGTGGAATCATACTCATCCAGAAGGCTAACGGGCCATTAGGATCTTGAATCACATTCATCGCCGTGGTTATAGCGATGATCATAGGAGCCGTTACAGGCAACATGAATTGCTGACTATCTGCTTCCTGATCGATGGCAGAGCCAAGAGCAGCAAAGAGTGCACTATAAAGAAAGTAACCGCCGAAGAAATAAAAGACAAAACCACCCAATACAACAGGGAAGTTGATGCTGTTAATCATGGCGAAAATGTTGCTTTGATCGACTTGGCTGAGGTCCGGTGCATCAGGTCCCATAGGAACTTGTTGCGCAAAGATCTCTGGGTAAATGAAGGTACTTACAACAGTATAGATGGTTCCCGAAAGTATGACCCAAATGAGGAATTGGACCACGCCTACTAAACCGATACCAAGGATTTTACCCATCATCAGTTGACGAGGACGAACGCTTGAGATAATCACTTCAACAATTCGGCTTGTTTTCTCCTCAATAACCCCGCGCATTACTTGAACTGCGTAGAAGAAGATGAAGAAGTAAATTAAAATTCCCGCGATGTAGCCCAGTCCCATTTTTAATGGAGTTGCACTGGTTTCTTCGTTGCCGTCCTCTTCGCCCAAAGTGAAGCTCTTCACGCTCACTTGAGTTTTAGTTTGGGTAACTACCTCAGGATCGACACCTTGCTGAATGAGCTTTTGGTTGTTAATCTTTTCCTCAAGCTGACGCTCAATGAATCGTTGCAGATCAATGCCTATATCTTCTTTCCCATAAAGAAGTACATTATTCTTGATGAAATCCGGATCCCAGCCATTTCCGGACGGGATATACAAGAGGGCATCTTTATCGCTCTCCCTTAGGAATTGTTTGGCCAATTCTAAATCGAATTCGCTCGGATTCAAATAATCTAAACTAAACTGCTCGGTACCTTCCGACGGAAGTAAAATGGACGGTTCATCTAACACAATAATCGCCTTATCATCTTCCGGCATCGAGGCCAAAATTCCAGGGACGATCATCACCGCAGCTAGTAATAGCGGTGCGAGTAGGGTCATTAATAAGAAAGTCTTCTTACGAACACGAGTCAAAAACTCACGTTGAATAATTAGTAGGATAGGGTTGTTCATGAGTTCCAAGGTTTGGGTCCGTTATTCACAATATCAATGAAAATATCACTAACGCTCGGCAGTACTTCTTCGAAGCCTAGCAATTGATTTTTACTGGCCAAATCTTGAATTAAACCACTAGGATATTCATCAGTCTTAATGGTTGCAGTGTATCCCGTGTGGACATGGTCACGCTCTAGCACATCCTTGCCTTCAAAACCCTGCTCATCCTTAGTGGTAAATGCGTAGGTGCCGTTCATGTAGTGTTTTCTAATATCCAATAGTGGACCTTCAACCATCACTTCACCATTGTTGATCAAGCCAATGTGGTCACATATTTCTTCCACACTTTCCATGCGGTGCGTCGAGAAAATCACCGTAGCTCCTTCTTGGTTCAGTCGCTTAATCTCTTTCTTAATGAGGTTTGTATTGATGGGGTCAAATCCGGTGAAGGGCTCATCAAAAATCAGTAGCTCTGGCTTGTGCAACACCGTAGTGACAAACTGCACTTTCTGGGCCATACCCTTACTTAAATCTTCCACTTTCTTCTCCCAAAAGCTCTCCATCTCCAGGCGAACGAACCACTCCTTTGCGCGGCTCTTGGCCTCTGCCGCACTTAGTCCTTTAAGTTTGGCTAGATAGAGCACCTGCTCACCAACCTTCATCTTCTTATACAAACCGCGCTCCTCAGGCAAATAACCAATCCGGGCGATATCGCTAGGCTTCAGCTCTCGGTCACCGAAATACACCGCGCCGCTATCTGGAGCGGTGATCTGGTTCATAATGCGAATAAAGGAAGTCTTCCCGGCTCCATTGGGCCCAAGGAGTCCGTATATACTTCCCTTGGGAATGTTGAGGTTAATACCGCCCAGCGCGACCTTGGGGCCGTACTGTTTGGTGACATCTTTTGCTTTGATCATACGTTTATAGGTTCGGCGATGGCCGATTTTGATTAGGGGTTAGTGGTTACAAAAACTCCCGTCACAATGGACAGGAGTTTGAAGATATAAAATACTCAGTTACGAGAACATTTCTTTGACTCTATCGAAGAAGCCTTTGTCCGATTTTCCAGGATTTGGCTCAAAGTTTTTGCTCTCCTTTAACTTTTCGAGCGCCTTCTTCTCATCGTTACTTAAGTTTTTAGGAACCCAAACATTGATGTGGATGAGCTGGTCTCCGCGACCGTATCCTTGTACGCTTGGTAAACCTTTGTTCTTCAATCGAAGGATTTTACCGGGCTGCGTACCCTTGTCAATATTGATCTTCACCATGCCGCTCACAGTTGGAATTTCAACGCTTGTTCCCAATGCTGCCTCAGGAAAGCTCATGGTCAATTCATAATGAAGGTTCTCACCATCTCTGGTCAAAGAATCATGCGGTATTTCTTCAATCAGAACGATCAAATCTCCAGGAACACCCCCTAGGGCATCGTTTCCTTTACCGCCTACGCGCAGTTGCATGCCGTCTTGCACACCGGCAGGTATCTTCACCGCTACGACTTCTTCCTTGCGCTCTAAACCGTCTGAACCTACTCCGCTCGGCTTCTGGTCTACGGTCTTTCCAGCACCATTACATGCGCTACAGGTCGCTGCGGTACGCATCTGTCCTAAAATAGTATTGGTTACTTGCTGTACTTGACCGGCACCATTACAGGTAGGACATGTTTTGAAAGTTACCCCATCAGCTACTTTAGCTCTGCGGATCTTGATTTTCTTCTCAACGCCCTCAGCGATTTCCTCTAGGGTCAATTTCACTTTAATGCGCAAATTAGATCCTTTGGCTTGACGCTGACGACCACCGCCGCCAAAGCCTCCGAAACCACCTCCGAAGCCGCCGCCACCTCCGCCACCGAAGATGTCGCCGAACATATCAAAGATGTCATTCATGTTGCCATGGAAACCACCGCCTCCAGCACCGGCACCAAAGGCCTGATGACCAAACTGGTCGTACTTGCGACGCTTTTCCTCATTACCAAGAACATCGTATGCCTCTGCAGCCTCTTTGAATTTATCTTCAGCCTCTTTGTTATCCGGGTTTCTATCCGGATGGTATTTCAAGGCCACCTTGCGGTAGGCTTTCTTAATCTCATCTTGGCTAGAGCTTTTGCTCACACCCAATACATCGTAGAAATCGCGTTTTGCCATCTTATGCTCCTTTACCTACTACTACTTTAGCGAAACGGATGACCTTTTCACCTATCTTATACCCTTTTTCTACTTCGTCAATGACTTTGCCGTCCATATCCGGGGTAGGCGCTGGTATCTGAGTGATTGCCTCCATTTCCTCTACATCGAACGCCTTTCCAATGGTGCTTTCCATTGCATTTAGGCCTTTGCCTTTAAGCGTTTCAGTAAGCTTGTGTTGAATCAATTTTAGACCTTCCAAAACAGCGGCGTTAGCCTCAGTTTCTTCTGTGTTTTTTAATGCTCTTTCGAAATCGTCAAGAACTGGCAGCAAGGCTGTTAAAGTGTCTTTATTGGCACTTTCCATCAGCTCTAAACGCTCTTTTGCAGTTCTTCTACGGAAGTTTTCGAACTCTGCGTACAGACGCAAGTTCTGGTCCTTTAGATCTTTGACCTCGTCTTCAAGTTTAGCTACCGGATCTTGCTCAACACTAGTATCCTCGGTGTTTTCACCGCCTTGCTCCACGTTGTTCTCTTCGTGCAATTCCTCGTTTTTGGTTGCTTCTTTTTCTGACATCTATCTAGAATTTAGGGCTTTGTTTGCTCCTTATTATGCAAAATGTTCGCCATTAAGCGCCTCGCTGACACCTTGTCAGCGAGGCGCAAAAATACCGCATAAAAAAGGGCGCCGGCATCGCCGGCGCCCTTAATTTGACTCAGTGGTCAAAATATCTTTAACGCTTCAAAGATGCTAGAGTGTTCTCGAGCGCTTTACCTCTCAAATTCTTCTTAATAATCACGCCATCACCATCAATCAAGAAGGTTGCTGGAATAGAGTTCACGTTGTAGGTACGAGCAGCAGCATTTCTCCAAAACTGAAGGTCACTCACGTGGTTGTCCCAAACGAGCTTGTCTTGTTGAATGCCTTTTTCCCAGGCAGCTTTGTTTTGATCTAAACTCACTGAGAAGACCTCAAAACCGTCACCGTTTTTAAATGCGGCATCCTTGAATTGTCCATAGGTGCGAACAACGTTTGGATTTTCCATTCGGCATGGACGGCACCACGAAGCCCAAAAGTCAATAAGGACGACCTTGCCTTTCAAATCTGAGAGCTTACGAATGTTGCCTTGTGGATCACGCATAGCAATCTCAGGAGCTTTATCGCCTATGCTCAGTGTAGCCATTTGCTCTTCAGGTGCGGCAATGGCATCGGTGTAAATATTTTGAGAAGAAGTCAAGGTTGCTGCTGTAAGAACCAGCGCAAGACTTCCAATAAGTAGGGATAATTTCTTCATTGTGTCTTGGTTCTAAATGAGCTTACAATCTAACAATTTCTGCGCCAAGTGCTTTCAATCTACCGTCGATGTTTTCGTACCCTCTGTCAATCTGGTTGATATTGTGGATAGTTGAGGTTCCTTCAGCACTTAAGGCTGCGATTAGCAAACTCACCCCTGCTCGAATATCGGGAGAAGTCATAGTCGTTGCTCTGAGAGGAGTCTGTTTGTCCAAGCCAATCACGGTCGCACGGTGCGGATCACAAAGGATGATCTGTGCGCCCATGTCGATAAGCTTGTCTGTAAAGAACAAGCGCGATTCAAACATTTTCTGGTGAATCAAGACAGATCCGCGAGCCTGAGTGGCAGTGACAAGGATGATGCTCAATAGGTCGGGAGTGAATCCTGGCCAAGGTGCATCAGCAATAGTCATAATGGACCCGTCAATAAAGCTTTCAATCTCATAATGATCGTGAGCCGGAACTCGTAAATCATCGCCAATTAGCTCGGTGTGTATACCAAGACGACGGAATACCGTAGGAATGATCCCAAGGTCTGGATAGCTCACATCCTTAATGGTGATGTCTGAACCAGTCATTGCAGCTAATCCAATCCATGAACCTATCTCAATCATATCTGGAAGGATGCGGTGCTCAGTACCTCCGAGCTCTGCGACCCCTTCAATATGCAACATGTTTGATCCAATACCATCGATCTTCGCTCCCATGCGAACAAGCATCTTACACAATTGCTGTAGGTAGGGCTCACAAGCAGCATTGTAGATAGTAGTCTTACCCTTCGCCATAACTGCTGCCATCACGACATTGGCTGTTCCGGTAACAGATGCTTCATCTAGCAACATGTAAGTACCCTTGAGCTCTGAGGCATCAACACTGTAAAAAGTATCCTTGCTGTCGTAATTGAACTTAGCGCCCAACTTTTGGAATCCTAAGAAGTGCGTGTCTAATCTTCTACGACCAATTTTATCGCCTCCTGGCTTAGGGATATACGCCTTGCCGAATCGAGCTAAAAGTGGTCCCACAATCATAATGGATCCGCGAAGACTTGCGCCCTTCTGTTTGAAGGTATCCGATGTTAGGTAATCTAGATTGACATTTTCGGCCTTGAAGGTGTAATCACCATGACCGTTTTTCTTCACGTAAACGCCCAAATCACCCAGTAGGTCAATAAGCTTGTTTACATCTACGATATCGGGAATATTGGTAATGCGTACTTCCTCAGGGGTCAGTAAGACTGCACAGAGGATCTGTAAGGTTTCATTTTTCGCCCCTTGAGGCGTGATGGTTCCGTTGAGTTTCTTTCCTCCGGTAATCTTAAATGTTCCCATGAATTAGTATCTCCTTTTCTTGTTTTTCTTCTTGCGGTTGTTTTGCCCTTGTTTACGCTCTGCCTGTGTAATCCCAAAGGCTTTTTCATGCGGCAGGTCGAACTCACCTAGTTTTAGCTTGCCCTCTGACATCTCAGCTAAATCACCAATGATGGTGGCATCACTAACAGTGTCTTTGTTGTATTTGAGGTAATTGCGTTTCATTGCATACGCAATACCATAAACGAGTGCATCCTTTTCTTCACCATCTTCCTTGGTCAAGGCATGGGCTATCATGTTTTTCACGATAGATCCATAATGTCTAAATCTGCGCGATTTTTGAGGGTAAGGCACTTCATCTGGGAGGCCTTGAAAACTCTCCTCAGTTGGAATAGGATAAGGACTATCCACGTCCAATTGAAAATCGGACATGATGAACAAGTGATCCCAAAGTTTGTGGGCGTAATCCTCAGCATCTCTGATTGCGGGATTCAAATTCCCGATGACATCAATAATGCTCTGCGCAACTTTACTGCGGTGTTCTTTATCCTCAATAGTTAAACAGTAGTCCACCATACGCTGTACGTTTCGGCCGTACTCTGGTATTTTAAGCTGGGTTCTGTCTGTATTGTATTCCATAGTCTCAATAACTTAAAATCTTTGCTTAGACTGCGCTGACCTTGGCGAATTTTAGTAACAATCTTTTTTCGCCAGCATTGTCAAAGTTGATAATGGCCTTGGCATCTGCGCCTTCGCCTTCCATGCGGACGACTGTACCTAGACCAAACCTTCCATGTACCACACGTTTTCCTTCGTGTAATTCATTAGGTTTCAGAAAATCGCCATTCATCGCACCAGCTCCGGCGTTGTTTACCGGAGTCAAGGTTTTCCCTCTCAAGGTAGGCTTTTTAGTCGTGCCCGCTCCGGGACCAATGCTGGCTCCTTTTTTCTGTGAAGCTGCTGGTTTTCCCCAGTTAGCATTCTTCCCTCTATAAACCGTATTCCCCTTGCTATTACCTGTGCTAGGCCCACCAAAGGCATTATTAAGTGCTGGAGAACTGAAACTGGTAGGAGAGAACTCCGGCACTTGAATGTCCAAGAACTTCTCGTCAATCTCGTCAATAAATCTTGAAGGCTCGCAGTCAATCAGCTTGCCCCATCGATATCTCGTATGTGCATAGGTCAAATGCGCTCTTTTTTCAGCACGCGTCAGAGCGACATAAAACAATCGACGCTCTTCTTCAAGTTCACTTCGGCTCCCACTGCTCATCATGCTAGGGAACAGATTCTCCTCGAGCCCCACAATATAAACGTATGGGAACTCCAAACCTTTGGCCAAGTGAATGGTCATCATGCTCACTTTTGGAGTGCCGTCATCGACTTCATTATCACGGTCTGTCAAGAGCGCAACATCGGATAGGAAATTTGCCAATGAAGGATCTCCTTCAGCCAATTCCTTTTGCTGCTCAGTAAAATCCTTTATCCCGTTCAATAATTCTTGTACATTCTCATAGCGAGTCACCCCTTCAGGGGTCTTGTCTTCACCTAATGCCTTGATAAGTCCGACACTTTTCGCAACATGAGCGACAACATCAAAAGCATCATGCTGTTTGGCCAAAACGGCAAAGGAATTAATCAATACGGCGAAATCGCTAATCTTCTTCTGTGTAGGCTTATTGAGACCTGTCGGAACGCTCTGTAATCGTTCACACACCTCCCAAAGGGAAATGCCTTGTGCCTCAGCAGCCAAGGTGAGTTTTGCTAGGGTAGTAGCCCCAATTCCTCTTGCCGGGTAGTTGATGACCCTCCGAAAAGCTTCCTCGTCTTTTGGATTGATGACCAACCTCAAGTAGGCCAGTACATCCTTGATCTCCTTTCGTTGGTAAAAGCTCAATCCTCCATATATTTTGTAAGGAATGTTCTTCTTACGCAAAGCATCTTCAAAGCTTCGGCTCTGTGCATTTGTGCGGTACAGGATGCAGAACTCATCGTGTTTGGCGCCTTCATTCATCGCGGTTTGCCACACGTTGGTCGCTATATAGTTTCCTTCGTCGGTATCACTGATGCTCTTGTGCACGACAATCTTCTCGCCGCCACTATTCTGCGTCCATACGTTTTTTTGGATCTGGTCCTTATTTTTTTCAATAATGCTATTCGCAGCTTGAACGATATTATTGGTTGAACGATAATTCTGTTCCAATTTGAACAGCTTCGTGTCCGGATAGTCCTTCTGGAAATTTAGAATGTTTCGGATGTTCGCTCCGCGGAAGGCGTAAATAGATTGTGCATCATCGCCCACAATACAAATGTTCTCAAACTTCGCTGCAAGCGCTTTCACTATCAGATACTGACTGTGGTTAGTATCCTGGTACTCGTCCACAAGTATGTATTTGAACCTATTCTGATACTTCGCAAGAACATCAGGGAACTTGTACATGAGCTCATTGGTCTTCAGCAGCAAATCGTCAAAATCCATACAGCCCGCTCTAAAGCATCTTTCAGTGTAGGCTTGATAGATCTCTCCAAACATTGGCATTTTTGCAGCGCTGTCTTGCGCCTGCAGCTCCCCATTTTGGAAGTAAGCCTTTGGCGTAATCAAATTGTTCTTCAGAGACGAAATACGACCTGCTACAGATTTAGCTTTGTATATGTCCTTGTCAAGATTCTTCTCCTTGATGATATTGGTGATGACTTTCTTACTATCATCGGCATCATAAATGGTGAAGTTTGTGGGGTAGCCTAATTTCTCGGCCTCTATCCTGAGAATTCTCGCGAAGATGCTGTGAAAGGTTCCCATCCAAAGGTTCTTGGCTTCACTCTCTCCGACAAGCTTGCCAATACGCTCTTTCATTTCGCGAGCGGCCTTGTTGGTAAAGGTCAATGAGAGGATGTTGAAGGCATCAACGCCCTTTTCTAAAAGGTAAGCAATTCTAAATGTAAGAACGCGCGTCTTCCCAGAGCCAGCGCCGGCAATGACCATGACTGGCCCTTCAGTTTGCTCCGCTGCTTTGCGCTGAGCATCGTTCAGTTGTTCGAGAAAATGTGCCAAAGGGAGTGCTGTTAAATTGGACAGTTAACAAAGGTACTTTTATCCATGTTTAAAACAAGCTAATCTGCAACTCCCAAAGTTGGAATTTTCGACCTCTTTTCAACACCGGTCGTAATTATTTCAGAACGAGCCAATTATTTTAATTCACAGGGGTTTGGTTCTGGAAATAATATCACTACATTTGCAGTCCCCAAAAAATGGGGTAACTGATTATTGGAATAAACTAGAAATCAAAAGGTACGTATGCCAACGATTCAACAGCTTGTAAGAAAAGGTCGCAAACAGATCAAACAAAAGAGTAAATCTGCTGCGCTGGATTCCTGCCCACAACGCAGGGGTGTATGTACTCGTGTCTACACAACGACGCCGAAAAAACCAAATTCGGCAATGCGTAAGGTGGCAAGGGTGCGTCTATCAAATGGAAATGAAGTAAATGCCTACATCGGAGGTGAAGGTCACAATCTACAAGAACACAGTATTGTACTGGTTCGTGGTGGTCGTGTAAAAGATCTCCCAGGGGTTCGTTACCACATTGTACGTGGTGCCCTCGATACTGCAGGTGTAGACGGAAGAACTCAGCGTCGCTCTAAGTACGGTGCTAAGAGACCTAAGAAATAAACACACTTCTAGATAAGAACTCATGAGAAAAGCAAGAGCTAAAAAACGCCCGTTACTACCGGATCCTAAATTCAACGATACGCTAGTAACCCGTTTTGTAAACAACTTGATGTTGGACGGTAAAAAGTCTATCGCATTCAACATCTTCTATGATGCAATCGACATTGTTTCTGAAAAAACAGAAGGCAACGGTCTAGAAGTATGGAAAGAAGCACTTAACAACGTTATGCCACACGTAGAGGTTCGCTCTCGTCGTGTTGGTGGTGCTAACTTCCAAATCCCAATGCAGGTTCGTCCAGAGCGTAAAATCACGCTAGGTATGAAGTGGATGATCACTTATGCACGTGGTCGTAACGAGCGTTCTATGGCGCAGAAATTGGCTGCTGAGATCATCGCTGCTTCTAAGGAAGAAGGTGCTGCAGTTAAGAAGCGTACTGAAGTACACCGTATGGCTGAAGCAAACAAAGCATTCTCTCACTTTAGATTCTAATAGACGATATCATGGCAAAAGGAAATAGAGATTTAACGTACACTCGTAATATTGGTATTGCAGCTCACATTGATGCTGGTAAGACCACTACTACTGAGCGTATTCTTTACTACACAGGGGTAAGTCACAAGATTGGTGAGGTACACGACGGTGCCGCTACTATGGACTGGATGGAGCAAGAGCAAGAGCGTGGTATTACCATTACTTCTGCTGCAACCCACTGTAACTGGCCTTACAACGGTCAAAATTATGCGATCAACATTATTGATACTCCAGGACACGTTGACTTTACTGTTGAGGTAGAGCGTTCATTGCGTGTATTGGACGGTGTTGTTGCATTGTTCTCAGCGGTTGATGGTGTTGAGCCTCAATCTGAAACTGTATGGCGTCAAGCGGACAAGTACCGCGTACCACGTCTAGGTTTCGTTAACAAGATGGACCGTCAAGGTTCTGACTTCTTCAACGTATGTCGTCAAGTTAAAGAGATGTTGGGTGGTAACCCAGTAGCTCTTCAAGTACCAATTGGTGACGAGATGGACTTTAAAGGAGTGGTTGATTTGATCAGCAAAAAAGCTATCGTTTGGAACGAGGCTGATATGGGGATGACTTACGAGGAAATCGAAATCCCTGCAGAATTGGCTGATACTGTAGACGAGAAGCGTGCTGAACTTATCGAAGCTGTTGCTGAATACGACGAGAACTTGATGGAGAAATTCTTCGAGGACGAGGACAGCATCACTGAAGATGAAATCATTGCTGCTCTTCGCGCTGCAACCATCGATATGAGCATCATTCCTATGATGTGTGGTTCTGCGTTTAAGAACAAAGGTGTTCAGGCTATGTTGGACGCAGTTATGCGTTACTTGCCTTCTCCGCTTGATGTAGAAGCAATCGAAGGTACTAACCCAGATACTGGTGATGCAGATACACGTAAGCCATCTGTTGAAGAGCCATTCTCTGCTTTGGCATTTAAGATCGCAACTGACCCATTTGTTGGTCGTTTGTGTTTCTTCCGTGTTTACTCTGGTAACTTAGATGCAGGTTCTTACGTTAAGAACACTCGTTCAGGTAAAAAAGAGCGTATCTCACGTATCTTCCAGATGCACTCGAACAAACAACAACCGATTGATGCTATCTCAGCAGGTGATATCGGTGCAGGTGTTGGTTTCAAAGATATCCGTACTGGTGATACTCTTTGTGACGAGAAAGCACCTATCGTACTTGAATCTATGACTTTCCCAGAGCCAGTAATTGGTATCGCAGTTGAGCCTAAGTCTAAGGCTGACGTTGATAAGATGGGTACTGCTCTTGCTAAGCTTTCTGAAGAGGATCCAACATTCCGTGTTCAGACTGATGAAGCTTCAGGTCAGACTATCATCTCAGGTATGGGTGAGCTTCACTTGGATATTTTGATCGATCGTATGAAGCGTGAGTTCAAAGTAGAGGTGAACGTAGGTGAGCCACAAGTAGAGTACAAAGAAGCATTGAACGGCACTGCTAACCACCGTGAGGTTTACAAGAAACAAACGGGTGGTCGTGGTAAGTTCGCAGATATCATCTTCGACATCTCTCCAGTTGATGCTGACTTCGAAGGCGAAGGTCTTCAGTTCGTTAACGAGGTGAAAGGTGGTAACGTACCAAAAGAATTCATCCCTTCTGTAGAGAACGGTTTCAAAGCTGCTATGGGCAACGGTCCATTGGCTGGCTTTAACGTAGACTCTGTAAAAGTTGTATTGAAAGACGGTTCTTTCCACCCTGTGGATTCTGATCAGTTGTCTTTCGAACTTGCAGCTAAGCTTGGTTTCAAGGAGAGTGCTAAGAAAGCATCTCCAGTTATCATGGAGCCAATCATGAAGTTGGAAGTTGTAACTCCAGAGGAGTACATGGGTGATATCGTTGGTGATTTGAACCGTCGTCGTGGTCAAGTAAACGATATGTCTGATCGTAACAACGCTAAGGTTGTTAAGGCTGATGTGCCTCTATCAGAGATGTTCGGTTACGTGACAACATTGCGTACGTTGAGTTCAGGTCGTGCAGCATCTACTATGGTGTTCTCGCACTACGCTGAAACCCCATCGAACATTTCAGAGAAAGTAATCGAAGAATCAAAAGCTTAATAATAGACTACAATGAGTCAAAAAATTCGCATCAAGCTTAAGTCTTACGACCACAACTTAGTAGATAAGTCTGCTGAGAAAATCGTTAAGACAGTGAAGAGTACTGGCGCAGTTGTTAACGGTCCTATTCCGTTACCAACGAACAAGCGCATTTACACGGTGCTCCGCTCACCTCACGTAAACAAGAAATCACGCGAGCAGTTCCAACTTAGCAATTACAAGCGTTTGTTGGATATCTACTCTTCTTCTTCAAAGACAATTGACGCTTTGATGAAGCTAGAGTTGCCAAGTGGTGTAGAAGTAGAAATCAAGGTCTAACAGTAGACTAAACATTAAATTCCAGAAAACATGCCAGGATTAATTGGTAAAAAAGTCGGAATGACCAGCATTTTCAGCCCAGAGGGAAAGAACTTGCCATGTACTGTACTAGAAGTAGGTCCATGTGTAGTGACTCAGGTGAAAACTGAAGATGTCGATGGTTACAATGCAATCCAACTAGGTTGGGGAGAGGCAAAGGATAAGAACACCTCTAAAGCATTGCAAGGGCACGTACAGAAAGCAGGTACCTCTGCCAAAAGAAAATTAGTAGAATTCACAGACTTCGAAGAGGAGCTACAGTTGGGTCAAGTACTTACTGTTGATTTATTCGAGGAAGGCGGCTTCGTAGATGTAGTCGGTACTTCTAAGGGTAAAGGTTTCCAGGGTGTTGTTAAGCGTCACGGCTTTGCAGGTGTGGGTCAAGCGACTCATGGTCAGCACAACCGTCTACGTGCACCTGGTTCGATTGGTGCGGGTTCAGATCCATCTCGTGTATTCAAGGGTATGCGTATGGCTGGTCGCATGGGTGGCAAGCGTGCAAAAGTTCAGAACCTTCAGGTTTTGAAAGTAGATGCTGAGAAAAACTTGCTCGTAGTTAAAGGTTCCGTTCCAGGAGCTAAGAATTCAACTGTAATTATTGAGAAGTAATGGAATTCAAGGTAGTAGATATCAACGGTAAAGAAACCGGCAAAAGCGTTAAGTTAAACGCTTCTGTATTTGGCATCGAGCCGAATGAGCACAGCATTTACTTGGACGTGAAGCAATTCTTGGCGAACGCACGTCAGGGTACGCACAAGTCTAAAGAAAGAGGTGAGATCAACCGTACGACTAAGAAGCACCACAAGCAAAAAGGTACTGGTGGCGCTCGTGCAGGTTCTATGCGTTCTCCTATCCAGCGTGGTGGTGGTACTGTATTCGGTCCACGTCCTCGTAACTACGGATTTAAGTTGAACAAAAAGGTGAAGCAATTGGCTCGTCGTTCAGCACTTTCTATCAAGGCAAAAGGTGATGCACTTACTGTAGTAGAGAACTTCACTTTTGAAGCTCCTAAGACAAAGTCATTCTTGTCAGTGCTTAGTGCGCTGGGCCTCAGCGAGAAAAAGTCACTGTTCGTAGTAGGTGATTACGATAAAAATGTATATTTGTCATCCCGCAATTTAACAGGGGTGAAAGTTGTAAACTCCTCAGAATTAAGCACTTACGATATTATGAATGCTTCAGCAGTGGTAATGTCAGAGGGTGCAGTTGAGAAAGTAACAGCCATTTTAAGCTAATTGAGCTATGAGTATTTTGATTAAACCGATCATTACAGAGAAAGCAACTGCACAAAGCGAAGACTTAAATGTGTACGCTTTTGAGGTAGCTCGTTCTGCTAATAAAGTTGAAATTAAGAAAGCCGTAGAGGAGTTCTACGGTGTTAATGTTGAAACCGTTCGCACTGCAATTGTGCCTGCTAAATTCCAAACTAAGTACACAAAAGCTGGTTTGGTTCGCGGTAGAAAGCCAGCTTACAAAAAAGCCTTAGTGAAGGTAGTAAGCGGTGAAACAATTGATCTCTACGGTAATATTTAAATCCAATGGGTGTAAAGAAATTAAAACCGATTACTCCTGGGCAGCGTTTCCGCGTAGTCAACGACTTTGAGCAAGTTACGGCAGCGAGACCTGAGAAGAGCCTTGTAAAAGGTAAAACCAAGAGTGGTGGCCGTAACAACCAAGGACGTATGACAATGCGTTACGTAGGTGGTGGTCACAAGCAAAAAGTTCGTTCAGTAGACTTCAAGCGCGACAAGTTTGGCGTGCCAGCTACTGTAAAAGCAATCGAATACGATCCACTACGTTCAGCGTACCTCATGTTGTTGGTATATGCTGACGGTGAGAAGCGTTACTCAGTTGCGGTTAATGGTGTTAAAGTAGGTGATGTCCTAGTTAGTGGTGAAGGTTCTGCTCCAGAAGTAGGGAACGCGCTGTTTTTAGGTGATATCCCACTAGGTACCATTATCTCAAACATCGAAATGCGTCCAGGTCAAGGAGCGATCATCGCTCGTTCGGCTGGTACTTTCGCGCAGCTTGTTGCTCGTGAGGGTAAGTATGCAATTGTGAAGTTGCCTTCAGGTGAGACTCGTATGATTCTCACAACTTGTATGGCTACTATCGGTACTGTAAGTAACTCGGAGCACATGCTTCAAGTTAGCGGTAAAGCCGGTCGTAGCAGATGGCAAGGTCGTCGTCCACGTGTACGTGGTGTAGTTATGAACCCAGTTGATCACCCAATGGGTGGTGGTGAAGGTCGTGCGTCAGGGGGTCACCCACGTTCGCGCAACGGTATTCCAGCGAAGGGTTACAAAACTCGTGCGCCTAAGAAGGCTACTAATAAGTATATCATCGAACGTAGAAAGAAATAATCTGAAAGTATATGGCACGTTCGCTTAAAAAAGGACCTTATATCCACTACAAACTAGAAAAGAAAGTTCTAGCTAATGTTGAGAGTGGAAAGAACACAGTGATCAAGACATGGTCACGCGCTTCAATGATTTCTCCGGATTTCGTTGGTCAGACAATCGGTGTTCACAATGGAAAAACATTTGTACCAGTATATGTGACTGAAAACATGGTAGGTCACAAACTGGGTGAATTTTCACCGACGCGTAACTTCCGCGGTCACGGTAAGAATAAGAAATAATAGAGATGGGAGCTAGAAAAAGACAAGCAGCTGAAGCGCTCAAGGCAGCGAAGAAAGCAATTGCGATTGCCAAGCTTAATGATTGCCCAACGTCTCCACGTAAAATGCGTTTGGTTGCTGACCAAATTCGTGGTGTAGAAGTTGAGAAGGCATTGGCCATCTTGAAGTACAGTCCGAAAGAGGCTTCTATTCGTTTGGAGAAACTATTGTTAAGTGCAATTGCAAACTGGCAAGCAAAAAACGAAGGAGCGAATCTAGAAGAGGCTGGGTTGGTAGTTAAAGAGATTAGTGTTGACGGTGGTCGTATGCTTAAGCGCATTCAGGCTGCACCTCAAGGTCGCGCGCACCGCATTCGCAAGCGCAGCAACCACGTTACATTAATCGTAGGTAGTAAAGAATCATAATCAGGGAAAGATGGGACAAAAAACCAACCCTATTGGCAATAGACTAGGTATCATCCGCGGCTGGGACAGTCAGTGGTACGGAGGTCGTAACTACGGTGAGAAGATCGCTGAAGATGCTAAGATTAGAAATTACTTGTACGCACGTCTAACAAAGGCGAGCATCAGTAGAATTATTATTGAGCGCACTCTGCGTCTTGTAACTGTTACTATTACAACTGCTCGTCCAGGTGTAATCATCGGTAAAGGTGGTCAGGAAGTAGATAAGTTGAAAGAAGAGTTGAAGAAGCTTACCGGTAAGGAAGTACAAATCAACATCTATGAGATTAAGCGTCCTGAATTGGATGCTAAGCTTGTAGCAGATTCAATTGCTCGTCAGATTGAAGGTCGTGTAAGCCACCGTCGTGCGATTAAAATGGCAATCAGCGCTGCTATGCGTATGGGTGCAGAAGGAATCAAAGTTTTGATTTCTGGTCGTGTGAATGGTGCTGAAATGGCTCGTTCTGAGATGTACAAGGACGGTCGTACTCCATTGAGTACTTTCCGTGCAGATATTGATTATCACTTGAGTGAAGCACATACGACTTACGGTCGTCTTGGTATCAAGGTGTGGATCATGAAAGGTGAAGTTTATGGTAAGCGTGATCTAAGCAACCAGTTAGGTTCTACTAAGTCTGGTGGTGGCCGTGGCCGTGGTAAGCGCAACAACCGCAAATAATATTAAGAGATGTTACAGCCAAAACGCACAAAGCACAGAAAAGTCTTTAAAGGCAAAATGAAGGGTAACGCTCAACGTGGAGCTCAGTTGACTTACGGTTCTTACGGACTAAAGTCATTGGATTCTAAGTGGATTACTGCTCGTCAGATTGAGGCAGCTCGTATCGCAGCTACTCGTTACATGAAGCGTGAAGGTCAGATGTGGATTAGAATTTTCCCTGACAAGCCGATCACGAAGAAACCACTAGAGGTACGTATGGGTAAAGGTAAAGGTGGTGTAGAATACTACGCTGCAGTTGTTAAGCCAGGTCGTATCATGTTTGAGATGGACGGTATTCCACTAGAGGTAGCACAAGAAGCATTGCGTCTTGCTGCTCAAAAGCTTCCAGTACGTACCAAGTTTGTAATCCGTAGAGACCTACAAGGCTAATAAAGTAAGTCATGAAGTACAACGAGATTAAAGAATTGACCACTGCTGAATTGGCAGAGCGTCTTGCTGAAGAAAAAGCAAACTACACGAATATGAAGTTGACTCACACTTTGAGTCCTTTGGAGAACCCATTGCAGATTCGTGCAGCTAGAAGAACAATTGCTCGATTGAGCACTGAATTGAGCGCTCGCTCAGCTGAAGAATAAGTATCATGGAGAATACAAGAAACTTGCGTAAAGAGCGTATCGGCGTAGTAGCTAGCAATAAGATGGATAAGTCTGTTGTAGTGAAAGTTGAGCGTAAAGTAAAGCACCCTAAGTACGGTAAGTTCGTAAAGTTCACGAGCAAATTCCACGCTCATGATGAAGCAAACGACTGTAATACTGGGGACACAGTAAGAATTATGGAAACTAGACCACTTTCTAAGACGAAGAACTGGAGAGTTGTTGAAGTTATCGAAAGAGCTAAATAATCATGGTACAAACAGAATCAAGATTAAGAGTAGCAGATAATACAGGTGCCAAAGAGGTTTTGGTTATCCGTGTATTGGGAGGTACGAAAAGAAGATACGCTAGCGTAGGCGACAAGATCGTAGTAACAGTGAAGGATTCAACTCCTGCTGGTTCTGTGAAGAAAGGTCAAGTAAGTACTGCGGTAGTAGTTCGTGTAAAGAAAGAAGTTCGTCGTGCAGATGGTTCATACATCCGTTTTGACGATAACGCATGTGTATTATTGAACGCAGGTGGAGAAATGAGAGGTACTCGTGTATTTGGTCCTGTTGCGCGTGAGTTGCGTGACAAGCAGTACATGAAGATTGTTTCATTGGCACCAGAGGTTCTTTAATCTTAAAGACAACCATTACAATGGCAAAGTTTAAAGTAAAAAAGGGAGACACAGTAAAGGTGTTGGCTGGTGAGAGCAAAGGCTCAACAGGTCGTATCGTTCGTGTCATTCCTAAAATGAATCGCGTAGTTGTTGAAGGTGTGAATTTGATCAAAAAGCACCAGAAGCCTAGCGCTGCGAACCCACAAGGTGGTATTGCTGAAATGGAAGCACCGATCCACATTTCTAATGTAGCATTGGTAGATCCTTCAACAAATGAAACTACTCGTGTAGGTAGAAAAGTTGATGATAACGGTAACGTGGTACGTTACGCTAAAAAATCCGGTGAGGTATTATCATAAAGAGTATGACACCTAGATTCAAAACAAAGTACAGAGAAGAAATCATCGCGAAGTTGCAAGAAGAGTTCAACTACAGCAACATCATGATGGTACCTAAGCTGGAAAAGATTGTAGTTAGCCAAGGTATTGGTGCTGCAGTAGCTGATAAGAAACTCGTTGACCAAGCAATCGCTGAAATGACTATGATTACAGGTCAGAAAGCAGTAGCGACTAAGTCAAAGAAAGATGTAAGTAACTTTAAGTTGCGTAAGGGAATGCCTATCGGTGCACGTGTTACATTGCGTGGCGATCAGATGTATGAATTCCTTGATCGTCTAGTTAGTGCGTCTCTACCACGTATTCGTGATTTCCAAGGAATTAAAGCCTCAGGTTTTGATGGTCGCGGTAACTACACATTTGGTATTACTGAGCAAATCATCTTCCCTGAAATTGATATAGATAAAGTTAATCGTATCAGTGGTATGGATATCACATTTGTAACCTCTGCTCCAACAGATAAGGAAGCAAAGGCATTATTAACGGCATTTGGTCTACCATTTAAAAAGTAATTAAAGATGGCTAAAGAATCAATGAAAGCCCGTGAGGTGAAGCGCGCAAAACTGGCAGCAAAGTATGCTGCTAAGCGTGAGGCACTGAAAGCAGCGGGTGATTACGAAGGATTGCAGAAGCTTCCTAAAAACGCTTCTCCAGTTCGCGGAAGAAACCGTTGTAAACTAACGGGTCGTCCAAGAGGATACATGCGTCAGTTTGGTATTTCTCGTGTTACTTTCCGTGAAATGGCTAACCAAGGATTGATCCCAGGAGTTAAGAAAGCTAGCTGGTAATTAGAAGAAGATTAGGAATTATGTATACAGATCCAATTGCAGATTTCTTGACACGTATTCGCAACGGCCAGAGTGCTGGTTTGCGTGTTGTTGAAATTCCTTCAAGCAAAACTAAAGTGGCTATTGCTGAGATCTTGAAAGATCAAGGTTACATCCACGATTTTAAAGTAGTAGAAGTTGCTCCTCAGAATGTTCTGAAGGTAGCTCTTAAATACGATAGACTAACAAAAGTTCCAGCTATTCGCGAGATTAAGCGTATTTCTAAGCCGGGTCTTCGTCAGTACCGTGGTGCTGGTGAATTGCCACGCGTAAAGAATGGTTTGGGTATCGCTGTAGTTAGTACTTCAAAAGGTCTAATGACAGATAAGCAAGCTCGCAAAGAAAATATCGGTGGTGAGCTTCTTTGTACAGTAAGCTAATAAATTAGAAGATTATGTCTAGAATAGGTCAAGCACCAATTGCCGTGCCTGCAGGCGTTGAAGTTACTGTAAACGGTAGCAACGTAACTGTAAAAGGAAAATTAGGTGAGCTAAGCCAAGAAGTTACTGGTGGCATCACTGTGAAAATGGAAGATAACACAATCACTTTTGAGCGTCCTTCTGATGCGAAAGAGCACAAAGCAAAGCATGGTTTGTACCGCGCGCTAGTGAACAATATGGTGGTAGGTGTTAGCGAAGGTTTTAGCCATACACTTGAATTAATCGGTGTTGGTTATAGAGCTTCAAACCAAGGTCAGGTTTTGGATCTTTCATTGGGTTACTCACACAACTTCTTGATCAATATTCCTTCAGAGGTTAAGATTGAGACTACAATGGAAAAAGGTAAGGCACCAACAATTAAGTTGTCATCTCATGATAAGCAGTTGTTAGGAGCGGTTACGGCGAAGATTCGTTCGCTACGTAAACCAGAACCTTACAAAGGAAAAGGTATTAAGTTCCAGGGTGAGCACATCCGTAGAAAAGCAGGTAAGTCTGCAGCTAAATAAGAATAAGACATGGCATTAACTAAATCAGAAAGAAGACTACGCATTCGTAGAAGAATTCGCAAAGTAGTTACCGGTACAGCTGCAAAGCCTCGTCTTTCAGTTTTCAGAAGCAACAAAGAAATCTACGCTCAGTTGATTGATGATGTACAGCAAGAAACGTTGCTTTCATTCTCTTCAAGAAGCAAAGAGTTGGAAGGTGCAACTGGTACTAAGAGTGATAAGAGTTTCCAAGTAGGTCAAGGTTTGGCTAAGCTTGCGATCGAAAAAGGTATCACTGAAGTATGTTTTGATCGTGGTGGATACTTGTACCACGGACGCGTTAAACAACTAGCAGAAGGCGCTCGTGAAGGCGGCTTGAAATTCTAAAATGTCGAGTACAATGCATAACTCACGTAAAGTAAAGCCTACGGGTATTGAATTGGTAGATCGCTTGGTAGCGGTAAACCGTGTAACTAAGGTAAATAAAGGTGGTCGTACGTTTAGTTTCTCTGCAATTGTTGTTGTAGGTGATGAAAACGGTACTGCTGGTTACGGAACTGGAAAGTCTAAAGAGGTTAGTGAAGCTATTGCTAAGGCAGTAGAAGATGCTAAGAAGAACCTTTACCGCATTCCATTGCTAAAGAGTACTATTCCTCACGAGGAAAATGGTAAGTTCGCTGGATCACGTGTATTCCTCCGTCCTGCTTCAAGCGGTACAGGGGTAATTGCAGGTGGTGCAATGCGTGCAGTATTGGAAAGTGTTGGTGTACACGATGTACTTGCTAAGAGTAAGGGATCGTCTAACCCACAAAACGTAGTTAAAGCAACTTTTGACGCACTACTGAAAATGCGTAGTGCTCAGGAAGTAGCTAAGACTCGTGGTATTTCTTTGGATAAAGTATTTAACGGATAATCTGCACATAGCATGGCAAAACTAAAAATCACTCAGAAGCGCAGTGTAATCGGTCGTCCAGCTCGTCAGAAGGCGACAATGGAAGCGCTAGGCTTGCGTAAGATTAACGCTACAGTAGAAGTGGAGGGTACTCCACAAGTATTAGGTATGGTACGTAAAGTATCTCACCTAGTAGAAGTTGTTGAACTTTAATTTAACTAGATAAAAATGGATTTATCAAATCTTCAACCTGCGAAAGGGGCAACCCACAGCCGTAAGCGAGTAGGTAGAGGTGAAGGCTCTGGACACGGAGGTACCTCTACGCGCGGACACAAAGGTGCTCAATCGCGTTCAGGTTACAGCCGTAAAATCGGCTTCGAGGGTGGTCAAATGCCACTACAACGTCGTGTTCCTAAGTTTGGTTTCACGAATCCAAACCGTGTTGAGTACAAGGGACTGAACCTTGATACACTTCAGTCTTTGGTAGAAGCAAAGAAATTGAAGACTACAATTACCTTTGACGATCTTGTAAGCAATGGTCTAGTAGGTAAAAAAGAGCTTGTAAAAGTATTGGGTCGTGGTGAGTGTACTATGAAGTTAGACATCACTGCACATGCTTTTAGTAAATCTGCAGTAGCTGCCATTGAAGCACAAGGCGGTACAGCAACTACTCTATAATCGCAATGAAGAAATTCGTAGAGACCATAAAGAATATCTGGAGTATCGAAGAGCTTAAGGACAAAATCCTTACTACTCTTGGGTTACTTTTGATATACAGAATTGGTTCAACGGTTCTTTTACCTGGTGTAGATCCAGATAGTTTGACGCAGCTTCAGGCTCAAACTTCTGAAGGTCTTTTAGGCGTTTTGAACGCATTCACAGGTGGTGCATTCTCGCGTGCTTCTGTATTAGCGCTTGGTATTATGCCATATATCTCTGCATCAATTATTATTCAATTGATGGGGATGGCTGTACCTGCCGTACAGAAAATGCAGAAAGACGGTGAAAGCGGTCGTAGAAAGTTGAATCAAATTACTCGTTACCTAACTATTTTGATTGCGGGTGTTCAGGCACCAAGTTATCTAGCAAACCTAAGTGCCCAAGGCGTTGCCTTGACTCTAGATCCAGGAACATTCTGGTTCTTGGCTTGGGTTACCTTGACAACTGGTACCATCTTCGCAATGTGGTTGGGAGAGCGTATTACTGATAAGGGTATCGGAAATGGTATCTCACTTCTAATTATGGTGGGTATTATTGCGACTCTGCCACAGGCCTTCTTCCAAGAGATGTTGTCTCAGGTGAATCAAGGTGCTGGTTGGGTAGCCTTTATCATTGAGTTGTTTGCATTATTCGTTATTACCATGTTTGCTATTGCATTGACTCAGGCGGTTCGTCAGATTCCTGTTCAGTATGCGAAGCAAGCTGCAGCTGGTAGAGGTGCTGCAACACCAACGGCACGTCAATACCTACCAATGAAGGTTAACGCGGCAGGTGTAATGCCGATCATCTTTGCTCAAGCTATTATGTTCATTCCTATCACTGTCCTTCAGTACAGTGGCGCAGAAGGTGATAGTATTAGTTGGATTATCACTGTGTTTGGTAACATTCAAGGTTTTGGTTACAACCTAACATTCGGTTTGTTGATCATCATCTTTACCTACTTCTACACTGCGATTCAGGTAAATACTAATTCTATTGCTGATGATCTAAAGAGAAACGGTGGTTTTGTACCAGGTATCAAGCCAGGTGCTCCTACAGCTGAATTCTTAGATACAGTCTTGAGTAGAATTACATTCCCAGGTTCATTACTTCTAGCTTTGATTGCAGTACTTCCTGCCGTAGCTATGGTAGTAGGTTTGAATACACAGTGGGCGTACTTCTACGGTGGTACTTCATTGTTGATTACTGTAGGTGTAATTTTGGATACCCTTCAGCAAGTGGAAAGCTACTTATTGAATCGTCATTACGATGGTTTGATGAAGACGGGCAAATTAAGAGGAAGAACCCAAACAAGTACGTTCAGTTAATATGGCTAAGCAAAACGCAATAGAACAGGACGGTACGGTAACAGAAGCATTGTCAAACGCAATGTTCCGTGTAGAGTTAGAAAACGGTCACGTTGTGACTGCGCATATCTCAGGAAAGATGAGAATGCACTACATCAAATTGTTACCAGGGGATAAAGTAAAACTAGAAATGAGTCCTTACGATTTAACTAAGGCTCGTATAACGTACAGATACTAAAAAAATGAAAGTAAGAGCTTCAGTTAAAAAGCGCAGTGCGGACTGTAAAATTGTTCGTCGTAAAGGACGCTTGTATGTTATTAACAAAAAGAACCCAAAGTTCAAGCAACGTCAGGGTTAATTGATATAATAGAAAGAATACTATGGCAAGGATTGCAGGGGTAGATTTACCTAGAACTAAGCGCGGTGTTATCGGTCTAACATACATCTATGGTGTTGGGTTGAGCCGTTCTAAAGAGATCTTGGCGAAAGCAGGGGTTCACGAAGATGTGAAAGTTCAAGAGTGGACTGATGATCAGTTGACTACTATTCGTGGTGTAATCGCTGACGAGTACATCGTAGAAGGTGAGTTGCGTTCAGAGATTCAATTGAACATTAAGCGTATGATGGATATCGGTTGTAACCGTGGTATCCGTCACCGTGTGGGTCTTCCACTACGTGGTCAGCGTACCAAGAACAACTCTCGTACGAGAAAGGGTAAGAGAAAAACAGTTGCTAACAAGAAAAAAGCAACTAAATAATAGTTATTAGTTATGGCTAAGAAACAAGCAAAACAGACGAAGAAGCGTAAAGTACGCGTTGAAGCGATGGGTGAGGCACACATCGGGTCTTCGTTCAACAATATCATTATCTCATTGACAAATCAGCAAGGTCAGGTTATCTCATGGTCCTCAGCTGGTAAGATGGGATTCCGCGGAAGCAAGAAGAACACTCCTTACGCAGCTCAAATGGCAGCAGAGGATTGTGGTCGCGTTGCACTTGAGGCGGGCTTGAAGAAAGTTAAAGCATACGTTAAGGGTCCTGGTAACGGTCGCGAGAGCGCTATCCGTTCATTGCACAACCTGGGTATTGAAGTAGTTGAGATCATCGACATCACTCCAACTCCACACAACGGTTGTCGTGCTCCTAAGAAACGTCGTGTATAATAATTAGTAGAAGAAAAGTATTATGGCAAGATATAGAGGACCAAAAACAAAGATTGCACGTCGTATGGGCGAGCCTATCTTTGGCCCAGATAGCTCTTTCGAGAAGCGTAAATATGCTCCTGGTCAGCACGGTAACGCACGTCGTCGTGGTAAGAAGAGTGAATACGCTGTTCAATTGATGGAGAAACAAAAAGCAAAGTACACTTACGGTATTTTGGAGCGTCAGTTCGCTAACATGTTCGATAAAGCGTCTAGAAGCAAGGGCAAAACGGGTGATGTTCTTTTGCAACTTTGTGAAGGCCGTCTTGATAACGTAGTATTCCGTTTGGGTCTTGGTAAAACTCGTGATGCTGCTCGTCAGTTGGTGGGTCACCGTCACATTACAGTAAATGGTGAGATCGCTAGCATCCCATCTATGCAAGTGAAGCCAGGTGATGTAATTGGCGTTCGTGAGAAGTCTAAATCATTGGTAGTTATTGCGGATGCACTTGCAGCAAGCAATGGTGAGTACCCATGGATGGAGTGGAACGAAAGCAAAATGGAAGGAACATTCCTAAGTGTACCATCGCGTGATGCAATCCCTGAGAACATCAAGGAGCAGTTGATCGTCGAATTGTACTCTAAATAATAAATCTTATACCCATTCAATATGGCTATTCTTAATTTCCAAAAGCCGGATAAAGTAATCATGAACGCATCGACTGACAAAGATGGTCAGTTTGAGTTCAGACCTTTGGAGCCAGGCTACGGTTTAACAGTCGGTAATGCACTTCGTAGAGTATTGCTATCAGGTCTTGAAGGTTTCGCGTTGACTTCTTTGAGAATCGATGGCGTTGATCACGAATTCAGCACAATTGAAGGTGTTGTAGAAGATGTAACTGAGATTGTATTGAACCTAAAGCAAGTTCGCTTTAAGCAACAAATCGATTCTGTAGATACTGAGACAGTGAAGTTCTCTGTAGGTGGAAAAGAGCAGTTGGTAGCGGGTGATCTTGCAGCGCACATTACTTCTTTCCAGGTACTGAATCCTGAGTTAGTAATTTGTAACATGGACCCAAGTGTTAACCTTTCTATGGAAGTGGTTATCGAGAAAGGTCGCGGTTATGTTGGTGCAGAGGTGAACAAGAAGGCGGATGCTCCTATCGGAACAATCGCTCTTGATAGCATTTACACACCAATCAAGAATGTGAAGTACTCTATCGAGAACTATCGCGTTGAGCAGAAGACTGACTTCGAGAAGTTGGTTATGGAGATTGAGACTGATGGTTCGATTCTACCTAAAGATGCTTTGACGGAGGCTGCGAAGATTTTGATCCACCACTTTATGTTGTTCAGTGATGAGCGCATTAGCTTGGAGGATGAAGAGAGCGCAGAAACTGAAAGCTACGATGAAGAAGCATTGCACATGCGTCAGTTGTTGAAGACTAAACTTCACGACATGGACTTGAGTGTTCGTGCTTTGAATTGTTTGAAGGCTGCAGAAGTTGATACTCTAGGTGATTTGGTAACTTATTCAAAGTCAGATTTGATGAAGTTCCGCAACTTCGGTAAGAAATCACTTACTGAATTGGAAGAGTTAGTTGATAGTAAAAACTTGAGCTTCGGAATGGATATTTCTAAATACAAGCTCGATAAAGAATAAAAATGAGACACGGTAAGAAAAATAATCACCTCGGTAGAAAGACTGCGCACAGAAAAGCGATGTTGAGTAACATGGCTGGTTCTCTAATTGAGCACAAGCGCATCAACACAACTGTGCAGAAGGCAAAAGAGCTACGTAAGTTCGTTGAGCCTTTGATTACTCGTGCAAAAGAGAATACTACGCACAACCGTCGTACTGCCTTCGCGGCATTACGTCAGAAGGAAGTAGTAACTGAATTGTTCACAGTAGTAGGTCCTAAAGTAGGCGACCGTCCTGGTGGTTACACTCGTATCATCAAAACAGGCAACCGTCTTGGTGATAACGCTGAAATGTGTATGGTAGAGTTGGTTGATTTCAACGAATTGTACACAAAAGAAGAGAAGAAGAAAACTACTCGTCGTAGCCGTCGTGCTAAGGCGACTACTGAAGAAGCAGCTCCAGCACCAGCAGCAGAGGCGGCAACTGAAGAAGTTGCAGTAGAGGAAACTAAGGAAGAATCTGCTGAATAAGAATAGACAAATGCACCAAATAGGTCTTTGTTGATTAATTTAGAGGGGAATTAGGTATAGGCCTATTTCCCCTTTTTTTTAGAAACTGACACACATGGAGAATTCAACTAAAAAGGCTACGCTCTTGCTCGAGGACGGAACTGTTTTCTACGGTACTTCAACGGGACTAGACGGAACCACTTACGGGGAGATTTGCTTTAACACCGGTATGACGGGTTACCAGGAAATCTTTACCGATCCTTCTTACTTCGGTCAGCTAATGGTTATGGCTACCTCCCACATTGGAAACTACGGTGTACATGCTGAAGAAATTGAATCTGGCAAAATCCAAATTGCAGGTTTGATTACGAAGAACTTCAGTGAAGTAGCTTCTCGTGCGGGTAAATCTGATAGTCTATTCGGATACTTCGAGAAAGAAGGTAAGGTCGCCATAAAAGATATAGATACTCGAGCGCTTGTTCGTCACATTCGTGATGCCGGTGCGATGAATGCCATTATTTCAACGGAAATTCATGAGATTGAAGCGTTGAAGGAAGAGCTTAAGAAATGTCCTAACATGGAAGGCTTGGCTTTGGCGCCGGTTGTAAGTACTAAAGAGGCCTATGAGGTAGGCCCTGAGGATAGCGAGATTCGTGTTGCGGCATTGGATCTTGGTATTAAAAACAACATCGTGAAGTGTCTGACAGATCGTGGAGCACGTGTTAAGGTTTTCCCTTACAACACATCTACGGAAGAGATGATGGCTTGGAATCCTAATGGCTTGTTTTATTCAAACGGCCCAGGTGATCCGGCAGCTTCACCTGAAGTAGTGGCAGAAGTTGCCAAGGGAATTGCATCAGGATTGCCTGTATTCGGTATTTGTCTAGGTCACCAAATGATTGCTCTGGCAAGTGGTCTCAGCACCTATAAGATGCACAACGGTCACCGTGGAATCAACCACCCGGTCAAGAACGTAGAGACCGGTTTGGGCGAGATTACTTCACAGAATCACGGATTCGTGGTGAAGATGGAAGATGTTGAGGCTGCAAGTAATGTAGAATTGACTCATATTCATTTGAATGATCAGACGGTTGCAGGAATAAAGAGAACGGATGCAAACTGCTTCTCTGTGCAATACCACCCTGAGGCCTCACCTGGTCCACACGATAGCCGTTACCTTTTCGATACGTTTATCGAGAACATTAAAAACAATTAAGACAAAACACACTAACTAACACTCTAAACGTAATATTATGTCTGTAATTACTCACATCCATGCAAGACAGATTTTGGATTCTCGCGGGAACCCAACTGTTGAAGTTGATGTAATCACTTCTACCGGTGCAATGGGTAGAGCTGCTGTACCTTCAGGAGCTTCTACTGGTATCCACGAAGCAGTTGAACTTCGCGACGAAGATGCTTCTGTTTACATGGGTAAAGGTGTATTGAAAGCAGTAGATAACGTAAATGATATCATCGCACCAGAATTGGAAGGTGAGATCGTAACAGAGCAAGCGCACATTGATGCGATTATGCTTGAGCTGGACGGTACTGAAAACAAAGGAAAGCTAGGTGCAAATGCAATCTTGGCAGTTTCTTTGGCGGTAGCTAAGGCAGCAGCTGAAAGCACTGGTCAGTCTTTGTACCGTTACATTGGTGGCGTAAATGCACGTACACTTCCAGTTCCTATGATGAACATTTTGAACGGTGGTTCACATGCGGACAACTCAATCGATTTCCAAGAGTTTATGGTAATGCCTTTTGGTGCTGAATCATTCAGCCAAGCATTACGCATGGGTACGGAGGTATTCCACAATTTGAAGAAGGTGCTTAAGAGCAAAGGATACTCTACAAACGTAGGTGATGAAGGTGGCTTCGCGCCGTCTATTGGTTCTAACGAGGAAGCACTAGAAATCATTCTTGAAAGTATCGAGAAGGCAGGTTACAAGCCTGGTGAGGATATCTGGATTGCTATGGATGCAGCTGCATCTGAATTTTACAATGAAGAAAAAGGCACGTACGTATTCCACAAGAGCGATGGTCGTGAATTGACTTCTGACGAAATGGTAGATTACTGGGCGAACTGGATCGAGAAATACCCTATTGCTTCTATTGAGGACGGTTTGCACGAAGACGATTGGGCCGGTTGGGCTAAACTTCATGCGAAGATTGGCGATAAGGTGCAGTTGGTAGGTGACGATTTGTTCGTGACTAATGAGAAGCGTGTAGCTCGCGGTATCGAAGAGGGTAGTGCAAACTCTGTACTTGTTAAAGTGAACCAGATCGGTACTTTGACTGAGACTATCAATACGGTAACTCTTGCCAACCGTCACATGATGACTGCAGTAATGTCACACCGTTCAGGTGAGACAGAGGATGCAACTATCGCTGATTTGGCAGTAGCTTTGAATACAGGTCAGATTAAGACTGGTTCAGCTTCTCGTTCAGATCGTATGGCGAAGTACAACCAATTATTGAGAATTGAGGAAGAGCTGGGTGAGCGCGCAGTGTTCCCAGGTAAGAACTTCCGTTTTATTAAATAATCATTCCTAATCTCCTATCATGGATAAAATTAAAGAACAGTTTCGCGACACTTTCCCATCAATTGTAGCTGATACCAAGGCTTTCTTGAAAGAGAATGCTGATCAGAAGGTGGGGGAGATCAAGTTGGGACAACTTTACGGTGGTATGCGCGGCATGCCGGCATTGATTTGTGAAACGTCAAAACTAGACCCAGAAGAAGGTATTCGTTTCCGTGGCTACAGCATTCCTGAGCTGCAAGAGAAGCTGCCAAAGTACCCGGGTGGTGAGCAGCCTTTACCAGAAGGTTTGTTCCATTTGATGCTCATGAATGAACTTCCAACGGAAGATCAAGCACGCCGTCTAAGTAACAACTGGGTTCGTCGTAGTAACGTTCCTGTCCATGTATTTAAGGCGATTGATGCACTTCCAACAAGGACGCATCCGATGACTCAGTTCTCCATTGCTATCATGGCGATGAGAACAGAAAGTGAATTCGCAAAGGCGTATGCTGCCGGTGTTCACAAGAGTGAGTATTGGGATGCTACTTACGAGGATAGCATGAATTTGATTGCTCGCCTTCCACGCGTTGCTGCCTACATCTACCGTAGAATGTACCACAATGATCAGCACATTGAACCGGATCCGAAACTAGATTGGGCGGGTAACTTCGCACACATGCTAGGTTTTGATAGCGATGAGTTCAAGGAGTTGATGCGTATGTATTTGACCATCCACGCTGACCACGAAGGTGGGAATGTTAGTGCACACACAGTACACCTTGTGGGTTCTGCTTTGAGTGACGCATATTTGAGCTTTGCTGCAGGTATGAACGGTTTGGCTGGACCATTGCACGGTCTTGCAAACCAAGAGGTTATTCGCTGGATCAACAACATGCGTCAGGAACTAGGTGGTGGATTGCCAACTAAGGAGCAGATTGCCAACTACTGTAAGCAAACCTTGGCTTCAGGAAAGGTAATTCCAGGTTTCGGTCACGCTGTATTGCGCAAGACAGACCCTCGTTACACTGCGCAACGTGAGTTCGCACAAGCGAAGATGCCAAATGACGAGCTGTTTAAGATCGTAAGCATGGTTTACGAAGTAGTGCCGGATATCTTGGCTGCTACAGGAAAAGTCAAGAACCCATGGCCTAATGTGGATGCTCACAGTGGTCAGCTGTTGACTCACTACGGTTTTGTAGAGTATGAATTCTATACAGTATTGTTCGGAGTGGCTCGTTCATTAGGAACACTGGCTAATCTGATTTTGGATCGTGCGATGGGTATGCCAATCGAGCGCCCTGGATCAACGACTACTGAGCTACTAAAAAAGCAGTTCGGCGAGTAAGAATTAGTTGAAATTTTGAATGCCCCGGAGCGCTCAGCGCTCCGGGGTTTTTTGTGTCTAACTATAAGATTTCTAGTGCAATAGTTGTATATTTGCAGCCCTTTTGGACACGAAGCATGCAGCCAAAGGGAAAAAGAACAAGAAAAAACCCTCTCAAGGACTAGTGAGAATAGCATGTAAAGTCCTGAGATACAAGTAAATCTCTCATGTCAGAAGAGAATCAAGTACCACAAGAAGAGGTACAACAAGAGACTCCAGCTCAGGAGGCTCCTAAAGCAGAAGAAACAGTAACAGACGCACCAGCATTTAGTTGGGACGATGTTGAAGGTGGTGAAGGTACAGTAAGCGAAGAGCGTCAAGCTTTGGCTGCATTGTACGAAGAAACACTAGGTTCTTCTGTAGAGCATCAAGTGGTTGAAGGTAAAGTAACTTCTAAAACTGATCGCGAAGTAATCATCGACATCAACTCAAAGAGTGAAGGTGTTGTTAGTTTGAACGAGTTCCGTTACAACCCAGAATTGGCAGTAGGTGATACTGTTGAAGTATTGGTTGATCGTCAAGAAGACAAATACGGACAGTTAGTTCTTTCTCACAGAAAAGCACGTTCTATCAAGGCTTGGGATCGCGTTAACGAAGCACACGACAACGATGAAATCGTTAAGGGTTACGTTAAGGCTCGTACTAAGGGTGGTATGATCGTAGACGTATTTGGTCTTGAGGCGTTCTTGCCAGGATCACAGATTGACGTTAAGCCAATCCGCGATTACGACCAGTACGTAGATAAAACAATGGAATTCAAAGTGGTTAAAATCAACCACGAATTCAAGAACGTTGTTGTTTCTCACAAGGCGCTTATCGAAGCTGATCTTGAAGAACAGAAAAAAGAAATCATCTCGAAACTCGAGAAAGGTCAAGTATTGGAAGGTGTGGTTAAAAACATCACGTCTTACGGTGTATTCATCGACCTTGGTGGCGTAGATGGTCTAGTTCACATTACAGATTTGAGCTGGAGCCGTATCAACCACCCTTCAGAGGTAGTAGAGTTGGATCAAAAGATCAACGTTGTAATTCTAGACTTCGACGAAGGCAAGACTCGTATCCAATTAGGTCTTAAGCAGCTTGAGAAGCACCCTTGGGATGCTCTTGACGAGAACTTAAGCGTTGGTGATAAGGTAACTGGTAAAGTTGTAGTACTTGCTGATTACGGTGCATTCGTAGAGGTAATGCCAGGTGTTGAAGGATTGATCCACGTAAGCGAAATGAGCTGGTCTGCTCACTTGCGTAGCGCTGGTGACTTCATGAAAGTTGGCGATTCAGTAGAAGCTGAGGTATTGACTCTAGATCGTGAAGAGCGTAAAATGAGCCTTGGTATCAAGCAATTGACTACTGATCCATGGACTGATATCACAACTAAGTACCCACAAGGTTCTCAGCATACTGGTACAGTTCGCAACTTCACCAACTTCGGAATCTTCCTAGAGCTTGAAGAAGGAATTGATGGTTTGATCCATATTTCTGATCTAAGCTGGACTAAGAAAGTGAAGCACCCGTCTGAGTTTACTTCAATTGGTGCTAAACTAGATGTAGTCGTAATGGATATCGACGCTGAAAACCGTCGTTTGAGCTTGGGTCACAAGCAAGTTTCTGATAACCCATGGGATGCTTACGCTGATACATTCAAAGTAGGTAACAAGGTTACAGGTACTATGATCAACTCTGGTGATAAAGGTGGTGATGTAAGCTTTGCTGAGCACGAAGGTGTTGAAGCATACTGTCCTGCACGTCACATCACTAAAGAAGATGGTAGCAAACTAGCTAAAGGCGAAACTGCAGAGTTCGTAGTGATCGAATTCAACAAAGACAACCGTCGTATTGTAGTATCTCACGTAGGTACTTATAAAGAGGTTGAGTTGAAAAAGAACACTGGTCGTGGTGGTAACAAAGGCGGAAACGTTGCTGTTCCTAACCAAAACGTAGAGCGCTCAACAATGGGTGACCTAGACGCTTTGGCGGCTCTAAAAGAGCAAATGGAGAAAGGCGGTAAATAAGCCGAATTTTTTCTAGATAAAGTAAACCCCTCGGGCCGCAGGCCCGAGGGGTTTTTTAATGGATAAAATCCTAACTTGGGGGTCTATGCGAATTGGAGAAATTATTCAAGAATTGGAGTTGTGGGCGCCGCCTGCCCTCCAAGAATCATATGATAATAGCGGACTCATTGTAGGATCAAGAGATTGGGAAGCCGACGGTGTTTTGGTTGCTTTGGATTGTTTAGAAGCTGTAGTAGATGAAGCTATTGCCAAGAATATCCACCTCATTGTTGCGCACCACCCTATAGTATTTGGAGGATTGAAGAGATTCAATGGCACAAGTTATATCGAGCGCGTAGTGATGAAGGCCATCAAGCACGATATAGCGATATATGCCATTCATACCAACCTGGACAATGTGCTTTGGGGGGTGAATGCCAAGATCATGGAGCTTTTGGGTATTGAGAATCATACCATTCTAAGTCCAATGAAAGATGCCTTGAAGAAATTCCAGGTCTATGTCCCCGTGGCCAATGTTGCCTCGCTTGAGGCAGCTGTGTTTAATGCCGGAGGGGGCAAGGTTAGTGCTTATGAAGAGTGTAGCTTTAAGACTGAAGGTATTGGTTCGTTTAAAGGAACCGAAGGGACTAATCCCGTTATTGGAGAAGTGGGCGAACGCGAGTTTGTTAAAGAAGCCAAGCTAGAGTTTATCGTGCCGGCATTTACTCAAAGGGAGGTTGAAAAGGCTGCTCGAACGGCACACCCTTACGAGGAGATGGCCTATGAGTGGTTGGCTGTAGAAAATGTAGCTACACAATATGGTGCAGGCGCTGTGGGTGAATTGGCCCAGGAAATGAAGTTTGAAGATTTCTTGGCAACGGTTAAGAAGGCTTTTGGTACTACGATAAAATATACACCCGCAGTAAGGAATACCGTCAAACGTGTTGCCGTAGCCGGTGGTTCAGGTAGCTTTCTGTTGGGAGCGGCTAAGGGTAGTGGAGCTGATGTTTTTATCACAGCTGATTACAAATACCACCAATTTTTTGATGCAGATGGCGGTATTTCTATTTTAGATGTCGGACATTTTGAGAGTGAGCAGTTTACAATCGACCTGATAGCTGATAGACTATCAGAAAAATTCCCTAAATTTGCCGTTCTCAAAACTGAGGTCAACACAAACCCTATTCAGTACTATTAGTATGGCTAAGAAGGCAAAAGAGCTAAGCGTAGAAGATAAATTAAGAGCGCTTTACGATCTTCAAATCATTGATCGTCGCGTAGACGAGATTCGTGCAATGCGCGGTGAGCTTCCATTGGAGGTAGAAGATCTAGAAAACGAAGTAGCCGGTATGGAGACTCGTATGGAAAAAGTAAACCATGAAATTGCCGACCTAGAGGTAGATATCAAGGAGAAACAACTTTTGATCAAGGAAAGCCAAGAGAAAATGGCGAAGTACGCTAAAGATCAAGAGCAAGTAAGAAATAACAGAGAGTTCGAGGCCATCGCTAAGGAGATTGAGTACCAGGAATTGGAGATTCAATTGGCGGAAAAGCGCATTCGTGAATTCTCAGCTCGTATCGAAGCTAAGAAAGAAGCAAACGAAGCGAGCGTAGAGAAGTTGAACGATCGCAAAACTCACTTGTCGCACAAAGTGAGTGAGCTAGACAGCATCATGGCTGAGACTCAGAAAGAAGAAGAGATGCTTCTTGCTAAGAGTGAAGAGTACAAAGAAATGATCGAAGCTCGCTTGGTACAAGCTTATGATCGTATCCGTTCTGCGACGAAGAACAAGCTGGCTGTAGTTTCAGTTGAGCGTGGTGCTTCTGCAGGTTCATTCTTTGTGATTCCACCACAGCGTCAGATGGAGCTTGCACAACGCAAGAAAATCATGATTGACGAGCACAGTGGTCGTATTCTAGTTGATCCACTATTGGCTCAGGAAGAAGAAGAGAAGATGGACGCTATGATCGCAGACTGGTTGAAATAAGCCAAAGCTGCGCAGCGCAAATCATATTTAGACTCATAAAAAAGCCCGCTCGAAGAGCGGGCTTTTTTTATGCTTTAATAAGCGAGCCAAGTTGCTACTAAGTAAAATCTTACTTAGTGCAGACGTATAACATCTCACGTTTCGGCAACGCGTACTTCTCAAAGTACCCTTCTGGGAGTTCTTTTTCTGCGTCGAAAGTAACTACTTTGAAACCACACTCTTGAAGGCGAGTTGGGTAGTCCTGTCCGTAAAGACGTACGTGGTCGTACTGACGAAAACGGCGCTCGCGCTCTACAGGATCTTTGATTGAAGGATCTTCGTCCGTTAACTCGTAATCTGGGTCAAGCGGTACTTGCATGATGGCGAGACCTCCTGGTTTGAGGATGCGGTGCAATTCTCTAATGGCCTGTTTGTCATCGTCAACGTGCTCAAGCACGTGATTACAGAAAATGGTGTCGTAAGTGTTGTCCTCGATTGGGATGTCCTGAACATCAAAGCGCATATCTGCTAATGGAGAAAAGAGATCCGCAGTTGTATAATCAAGATGATTCATTTTGCGGAATCGGCCGTAGAAACACTGTTCAGGAGCAATGTGCAAGAGTTTCTGAGGTTTCGTCAGGAAATCTGTGTAGTCCTTAAGATAAAGCCATAAGAGACGGTGTCTTTCAAGGCTGTTAGTTCCTGGGCAGAGCGCATTAGGACGTTGATTGTCGCCATAACCATAAGGGAAAAAGCGAGAGTAGCCACGACCGTCAATCGGGTCTTCAAATTTTGATCCTCTAAAGAGAATTGGGCTCAACCATTGAACTATGTAGCTCAATCGAATGAGCAGTGGACGCGGCACCTTCGCAAGTGCCCATTTCATCATCTTAGAGATCATACCTTTTCATATTCTTCCGGTTGAATGCCGAGAGCGTCATAAATGTACTGGAAAGTACTGAGGATTTCTGGCTTGCCGTCAACTACAGCTACATCGTGCTCAAAGTGTGCACTGTTTTTGCCGTCGGCAGTTAATATGGTCCAACCGTCTTTGAGTTGCTTGATTCTATGCGTACCTAGATTGGTCATAGGCTCAATGGCAATAACAAGTCCTTCTTGGATTTTCTTACCACGTCCGCGACGTCCGTAATTAGGAACTTGAGGTTCTTCGTGCATCTTACGACCTAGTCCGTGACCAACTAACTCACGGACAATTCCGTAACCACGTGCCTCAGTGAACTCTTGGATAGCAGAGCCGATATCGCCAATGCGATTGCCTGCTACTACCTCACGAATACCTACATAGAGGCTTTCTTTAGTATCGGCGAGAAGACGTTTGGTATCTGCATCGACTTCTCCTACAGGGAAGGTATATGCGTGATCGCCGTAGAAATCATTCATGAATACACCACAGTCCACGCTTAGGATATCACCTTCTTGCAAAGGGTCTTTGCCTGGAATGCCATGAACAACCTGGGCATTAGGAGACATACATAGGCTGTTAGGGAAGCCGTACATACCCAAGAATCCTGGTTCGCCACCATGGTCGCGAATGAATTCTTCAGCCAGCTTATCTAGCTCCAAAGGAATGGCACCAGGTACGATCTTAGGTGCCAGCATCCCCAAGGTTTTGCTGACTAATTGCGCGCTCTCACGCATCAATTCAATTTCTTCTCTAGTCTTGTATTTGATCATTACTTAGCGATCAATAAATTTTCTCCAGTCATTTCAGCCGGTTGGTCTACACCCATTAGCGCTAGAAGCGTTGGTGCGATATCACCTAGTTTTCCTTCGGCAAGCGAGTATTCTTTGGCCGAAGAACCCACTAACCAACAAGGTACAACAGTTGTCGTGTGCGCTGTGTTCGGTGAACCGTCCTCGTTGACCATGCAATCTGCATTTCCATGATCGGCTAGGATGATGAATTGGTAATCCGATTCCAACCCTGCCTCAACCACAGATTGCAGACAAGAATCTACGGTTTCGCAAGCCTTAATTGCGGCCTCCATCACACCTGTGTGGCCAACCATATCTGGATTCGCAAAGTTCAAACAAACGAAGTCTGTGGCTCCCTCTTTCAACTTCGGTACAATTGCATCACGGATATCGCCGGCACTCATTTCCGGTTGAAGATCGTAAGTAGCCACCTTTGGGGATGGACATAGCAAACGCTCCTCACCATCAAATGGTTCCTCACGACCGCCGGAAAAGAAGAAGGTGACATGAGGGTACTTCTCTGTTTCAGCTATTCTAATCTGGGTGCGTCCAGCACTTTCAAGTACTTCACCCATAGTGTTGACCAAGTTGTCCTTGCGGAATACTACTTCAATATTTTTGAACGTATCGTCGTAGCTAGTCATGGTCACAAAGTGAAGATTCAAAGCAGACATGTTCTCTTCTGGGAAGTCACTTTGGGTTAAGACCTCGGTGATTTCTCTTCCTCGATCCGTTCTAAAGTTGAACATGATTACCACATCATTTTCTTCAATAGTTGCAAGTGGTGTACCTGCGTCGTCAGTGATGATTACCGGCTCCAAGAATTCATCTGTTACGCCTGCTGCGTAGCTTTTTTTGATGGCAGCCACTGCATCTGTAGCTTTTTCGCCTTTCCCGTTCACCATCAAGTGGTAAGCCTTGGCAACGCGCTCCCATCGTTTATCACGGTCCATGCTGAAATAGCGACCAATTAGTGAGGCAACACGGCCTGTAGTCGAGGACATGTGATTTTCTAAATCGGACACGTAATCTGCACCACCTTGTGGATCTGTATCACGACCGTCTGTGAAAACGTGAACGAATACATTTTTAAATGCCTCGGCATACAACCAGCTGCACAACGCTTTCGCATGATTGATGTGTGCATGTACACCTCCGTCTGAGAGCAGTCCGGCGATGTGGATTTTACTATTGTTTGCCTTTGCATGAGCAAGTGCAGCCAATAAGGTTGGGTCGCTTGCAAAATCTCCATTCTCTGCGGCAAGATTGATTTTCACCAAATCTTGATAGACGACGCGGCCTGCCCCGAGGTTCATATGTCCAACTTCTGAATTTCCCATCTGACCTGCAGGTAGACCTACATCGAGACCAGAAGTCTTTACCCAAGTCTGTGGGTAGTTTTTGTAAAGTGAATTTACAAAGGGAGTATTTGCTTTATCGATGGCACTGACCTCAGGGTTATCGGCTCTTCCCCAACCGTCAAGTACGATTAATGCTGTCTTTTTCATAGTGCTTATTGAAGCATCAAATTTAGCGATTCAAAGGCAAAAAAAGACCCGCTCGAAGCGGGTCTTTTTAGCTAATATTCACCGGATTAATACACAGCAATCCAGGCTGTTTCAACCACAGATTTTGCTTTCTCTAGTGAGGTGCGCGCATCACCTAGGCTTTCGTGTGAACTAAACACCACTCTGTAGGTATCGAGATCTTCAACATAGCTCACAGTAAAGTCAGACCCGTTATCAGCGATGAAGCGATCAGCTGCCTCTCTCGTTGGATAAGAGCCTATGATCACGTAGAATCCTTTTGGCTCTGCTATTACCACCTCTTCTTCAGCCAGAGCCTCAGGAGCTGGAGCAGTCTTCAGAGCTTCAATCTCGTCCATTAATGCAGCTTTTTCACGGGCATGCGCATTTTTAGCAGCTTTCAATTCTTTCTGAATTGCGGCTTTTTCAGCTTCAGATTTTTCCAAAGAAGCACTGACTCTATTTGCTAATGCTTCTGCATCGGCCATGGCTTGCTTGGCTTTTTTGCCTACACCGTCTAATCGAACAGCGGTGTAAAAGCGAAGTACTCCATCGTTAGAGGAACCACCTACGGTTGTTCCGTCGATGTAATCGTCAATAAAGGCTGTATAGCGCGTTCCCATGATGAGCGTACCGAATGGAACCACATCGGCTAATTCCATCGAAGCACCCACTACTAGATGTTCTGAGAAACCGAAGTTTCCGTTGCTAGATTCTGCTAGACCAGAACCTACACCAAGGTCAATATTGAACTTTGAAGGCATTTTAACATCCATTCCATCGAGAATGTTGTAGTGCCCAACGGCTTCAATTGGGATGATGGTATTAGAGAATCTTCCTGGTGTGCTTACGCCTACAACACCTAAAGTAACCTCTGCTGAAAGTGCGGAATTATAAGTGTAAAATGCCCCAAGACGCATACCGGCGTTCCCAGCAGGTACGCTCAGGTTAATGTAATTGTAGGAGGGGCTAACATCGCTGATATGAATGTTCTCTTCGACTGATGCATAAGGTGCCCACGTGCCCTGGGCGAAGGTTAGGGTGGTGGCCAAGGTGGCCAATAGGGTTAAGGTCTTTTTCATTTTTAGCTTGATTTGTTCTAAAAATAGCGCTTTAAAGCGACTATTGCGCTGCTATTAATAATGTTAATTAATTTTTAAACTCAAGCGTATTTACCTCCACGGCTTCTTTGCCCTGCTCAAAAATTCGAGCCGCGTGCGTTCCTTTTAAGGTGTAAGTTCCATTTTCGACGCGAATCCATGAACCTTCGCGCAATCCAACAACGGGTACATCATTGAATTTGTGGAATTCGCCGATTCTCGTTTCTCGCGTTTCACCCATGTGTTTTGATCCCGCAATAGGATCGAGGTAGTGTGGGTTAATATTGAAGGGCACCCAGCCGAAAGCCTTGAAGGACGGTGGGTAAACGATGGGCATATCGTTGGTGGTAGAGATGCTTTGCCCCGTCATGTTACAGCCCGCAGAAGTGCCCATGTAGGGTTTGCCGCCTCGAACTGCTGCATCTATGGCTTCAAAGTAGCCACTTTCGCGAAGGTCATTGGCAAGAACGAAGGTGTTTCCCCCGCCAGTGAAGAAACCATCGGCCCATTTGCAGCCCTCTTCAGCAGAAGCAAATTCGTGGGCTCCTTTGACGCTAAATCCCCAGCGCTCGAGGACTTCCTTTGCTTTGGCTGTGTATCCGTCGTGTGAGATGCCACCAGGTCGTGCATAAGGAATGAAAAGGATGTTGCCTGCCGCAGGGAAGAAGTCTTTGCACTCCTCTTCGAGGTAGCTTAAATAGGGTTTTCCGTAAACGGTACTTGTACTGACTATAAGTAGCTTCATGAATTATTTGGTTTCATTGTGAAGATAGGTCCAGACCGATTTTTTTAGTCCATTCATCTCGGTCCAAATCGGGCGAACAATGCCGTTTTGAGCGCTGATGTGGTTGTAATCGCCCATGAAAACAGTGCTCGCCGGGAAGAAAGGTTCATCGTTGATTTGCCATTCGCTCCAAGTCTGACCGCCGTCTACACTCTTGCTGAGGTAGGTATTCGTTTCATTGTCTTTCTCTGTGTTTCTGCGGTCGTAGTATACTGCATAGAGGTGCCCTGAAGATGGGTCTACAGTGACCCATGGTAGGAATTGGTCCGAAGAACCTCCATCTGGGCTTACTCGGGCAGGGCGGCTCCATGTTGCCCCTGCATCGTCCGAGGAACTGATCCATATTTCGCCGCCGTTGAGCGGGTCTTTATCGCCCCAGCAGACGTAAACTCGTCCATAGTAGGCGCTGCTTTCGCAATGGTCAACAACAGTTACTGGCATGCCGTTGGCACGATTAAAGCCAGGATAGCTCTGGGTCCAGCCGTCTTTTTGGTCGGCTACGCGTATTTCTTCCCAGTTTTTTCCATCCAAGCTACGGTTGAAGTAAATAGCACCATTTAATGCCCAGCCAACATAACGCGCGTTTTTGATGCCATATGCAGGAACAGCTCCTTCACTGGTGCCGTCGTCGTCTATACAGTCTCCCGATTGTTCGGTGATGACCACAGGCTCGGACCAACTCTGTCCTCCGTCATTACTTTCGCTGAAAAGGATGGTGCTTTTGCAATTTTCGTCTGAGGTACCGTAGGCGTCAAATTGTGTCCAGCTCAATGCAATAGTGCCCTTTGTTGGATGAATAGCAGCCCATTCTTTATCGTGTTTTTTTCCATTAACGGCAGTAAAAGATCCGTCGTTAAACGAGCCTCCTGGTCCGTCTTTTGTTTGGCAGACCATACGGTCTAGGATCTGGTCGCTGCTCCAGTTAGTGCCTTCGGGGTCGCTGAGGTGGAAGTAATAAACGCGGCCATTACCGTCAGTGATAATGCAAGGGTCGCCCCAGACGCCATAGGGGCTCGAAATTTTTTCCTGAGTCCAAGTCACTCCACCGTCGGTACTTTGGTAAAAGTTGTCCAAAATGCTCGCAGCATAAACGTTCAAGGGGTTGGTAGGGTCTACGCTGATGCTGGGTTCACAGATGCCGCTGCGGAAGGAGGGGCCTTCATGAATTTTCACCGCTTGAGCGAATGTGTTAAAACTGCTCAACAAGGCGCCGAGGAGCAGGGTGAAAAGCGAAAATTGGCTTAATTTCACGGACATGAAAAAATCAGTGCTTCTACTCATATTGGTGTGCTTCGGAATCTGTGGGTTCTCCACGAAGGTAAAGCATGAGTTCTATGTAAGCGTCACCGATATTTATGTTGATGCAGAAAAAGGGCAGATTAACGGTGTGGTGAAGTGTTTCCCGGACGATTGGGAGCGTGCTATGAATGCCTTGCTCGCGAATAAAGTGCAGCGCTACGTGCAGTTAGATTCGACTGCGCAAGACAGCTTGCATGCCGAGTATTTACAGAAGCATTTAAACGTTCAAGTAGGAGAGCAGCCACTGAAGTTCGGCTACTCGGGCACGGTGCGAGGACCTGATGAGGTGTATTTGCTGTTTGAGGGACCTATGGAATTGGCCCCGGAAGAATATGCAAGTGGATGGACAGTAAATCAAACCTTGTTGGCGGACATTTATCCTACTCAGGAGAACATCGTCATCTTGCATTATGACGGTCAGAAATACACCAGTAGTTGCCGCGAGGGCAATGAGTACGAATTCAACTATTCATTCTAGATGTTTTACATAGAGCTGGGCCTCAGGCACATTCTTGATATAGAAGGGTACGACCACATGTTGTTTTTGCTTGCCCTTACCTTGCCATTGACCTTCCGCGATTGGAAACAGACCCTTTGGTGGGTGACGGCTTTTACAGTGGGGCACAGTTTAACGCTAGCGCTTACTGCAACTGCGTTGATTACGGTAGATAGTACTTGGGTGGAATTGGGTATTGCAGTAACCATATTCTTCACGGGCGTCTTTCATTTACTTCGAAATTTTTCAGTGTCCAATTCTGGCCGCTACCTCTCGCTCATCTTCGGCGCAGTGCACGGCATGGGCTTCGGCTCGTATTATTCGTTCATCGCGCAAGACGATGTTTTTTGGTGGGCGTGGTTGCCGTTCAACCTGGGCATTGAAGTAGGGCAAATAGCACTTGTAGTGGTATTGCTTTTTGTATATTCGGTTTTCCAAAAATTAGGTGTCCAATTAAGAACAATTAGATTGCTCGTAACTGGAGTGGTTTTGACCTTAAGTGCACAGATGATTTTGGAACGAATTCCTAACGAACTCTTTTAATTCAAATACATGAGAAATAGATTGTTATGGTTGGCCTTGGGGGCCGCATTTACATTGACTGCACAGAATGTCAATACGTCTAAATTCCGTCAATTAGGTCAAGAGTTGCCTACGCCAAACGTCTACCGTACGGCTTCAGGGGCACCGGGTCATGAGTACTACCAGCAGCAGGCTGATTACAACATGAGCATTACCCTTGATGATGAAACGCAACGCATCTACGGGAAAGAGACCATTACTTACACGAACAATAGCCCGGACGAGCTGCGCTATTTGTGGGTGCAATTGGACCAAAATATGCGTGCAAAAAACAGCACGACACAAGAGATCAAGCGAGGACCCATCTTCTCGGAGCGCGGCAATACGGCGCAGACGGCCTTCAATCAGTTAAAGAAAAATCAGTTCTATGATTTTGACGGAGGCTTTAAGATCGATTACGTACAGACTACTTCAGGCAAGAACTTGCGCTACACCATCAACAATACGATGATGCGCATCGATCTGCCTACGCCATTGCACAAAGGACAGAAGTTCTCGTTCAACATCAAATGGTGGTTTAACATCAACGACCGCATGGACATTGGTGGTCGTTCAGGATACGAGTACTTTGAAGAAGACGATAACTACCTCTATACCATCGCACAGTTCTTCCCAAGAATGGCAGTGTACAATGATGTTGAAGGATGGCAGAACAAGCAGTTCTTAGGTTCGGGCGAGTTTACCCTTCCTTTTGGGGATTACAAGGTGAGCATTACCGTTCCTTCAGACCACGTGGTGGCTTCGACGGGTAAACTGACCAACGAGAGCAAGATATTGTCGTCGAAGCAGCGTGCCCGTTTGGCCAAGGCGCGCAAGAGCTATGACGATCCGGTGATTATTGTGACGCAGGAGGAAGCTGAGCAAGCTGAAAAAGACAAGAGCACGAAGAGCAAGACTTGGGTATTCGAAGCAGAGAATGTTCGTGATTTCGCCTTTGCGACTTCGCGTAAGTTCATCTGGGATGCGCAGGCTGTAGATATTAATGGTAAGACGACCATGGCGATGAGCTACTACCCGAAAGAAGGGAATCCATTGTGGGAGCAGTACTCAACTCGCGTTGTTGCGCATACTTTGAAGGTGTACAGCAAATTCACGGTAGATTACCCGTACCACAAAGCCATTTCTGTACACACCAAATGGATCGGTATGGAGTACCCGCAGATTTGTTTCAACGGCGGTCGTCCAGAAGCAGACGGTACGTACAGCGAGAGCACGAAGTATGGAATGATTGGTGTGATTATCCACGAGGTGGGTCACAACTTCTTCCCAATGATCATTAACTCTGACGAGCGCCAGTGGACTTGGATGGATGAAGGTCTAAACACGTTTGTACAGTACTTGACAGAGCAAGAGTGGGATCACGAATACCCATCTCGTCGCGGTCCTGCACACAAGATTGTGCCTTACATGAGTGGCCCAAAGGAGGATATGGTTCCGATTATGACCAATTCTGAGAGCATTCTGCAGTTTGGGAACAATGCCTACGGTAAGCCGGCAACGGCCTTGAACATTCTGCGCGAAACAGTTATGGGTCGTGAGTTGTTCGACTACGCCTTTAAAGAGTACAGCCGTCGTTGGGCCTTTAAGCACCCATCACCGGCAGATTTCTTCCGTACGATGGAAGATGCTTCAGGGGTAGATTTAGATTGGTTCTGGAGAGGTTGGTTCTACACCACAGATCATGTGGATATCGCCATCACAGATGTACAGTGGTACCAGATGAGCACGGGGAATCCAGATATTGAGAACCCAATTCTTGAGGAGAAGGCCGCGAAAGCCGATGCGCATATTGGTAAAGCACGTAATTCAGTTATTCGCACAGTTGTGGATGAAAACGAGGCGGCTCGTGATTTCTACAACCGTTACAACCGTTTTGAGGTGAAGGAAAGTGACCGTGAAGAATACCAGCGCTACCGAGACGGTTTGAGCGAGGAAGAGGCAGCAATGCTTGATGCAGGCTACCACTTCTACGGTGTTTCTTTTGAGAACCAAGGAGGCTTGGTGATGCCATTGGTATTGCGCTTCACATTGGAAGACGGCACGGAAGAAGTAAGAAGAATAGCTGCTGAGGTGTGGCTGAAGAATGAAGAGAGCTTCACGAAGTGGTTCAACTTCCCACAGCCTGTGGTGCAGATTACATTGGATCCGTTCCTAGAAATGGCGGATACCGATCGTAGCGATAACTATTGGCCAGCAATGGCAGAGCCTAGCAAGTTTGACGTGTACTCACGCGGTGCAACAAGCAGATGGCAACGCAATGGTCGTAGCAATCCTATGCGTGAAGCAAGAGCTGCAGGCAACGAATAAGCTGCCGAAAATCATTCGATGAAATTCAAAAGCCGTCCCGCAGGGGCGGCTTTTTTTATGGCCAAAGGTCTGTTTAACAAAGTATTATCATTTTGAGAATATGGTATTGGGGTAAGGCTACGTTTTGGGGGTGAAAAATTTAATCACTTCATGAAGTTTACCGAAAAACCTATGTTCAAGATGCTAGCCGTGGGCGGGCTAGCTGTTTTATTACTGATACCGGCAATGCTGGTTCAGAACCTGATTCACGAAAGAGAATCGACCCAGAATTCCGCCATTTCTCAAATGACTAGTATTTGGGGCGGCGATCAAATGATTGTAGGGCCGTACTTAAGTATTCCCTATTTGGACCCGTATACCGTCACCAATGACGACGGTTCACAAAGTGTGAGCTATTCGAGAAAGAACTTATATGTGCTGCCTGAGGTGCTTGAGGGCGACGTCGATATCGTTCCTGAAACGCGCTCCCTTGGGATGTATGAAGCCATAGTCTACGAAGGGGACATGTCTTTTTCAGGCCAATTCATCTTACCGGATTACAAGACTTTGGGCATTCAAGAGCGGTTCTTGGAATGGGACAAGGCGACCATCAATATGGGCATCTCCGACCTACGCGGTGTGGAAGGTAATTTCGAATTCAATTGGAACGAGCAACCCTTGCAGATGAGCTCAGGGTTGAGCACTAATGAGATCTACCACAGCGGTATCCATGCGCCGGTACAAGTAACCGAAGATCAGAAGTACATTTTTACCATTCGTGCAACCCTTCGTGGCAGCAGTAGGTTCTCTGTCGTGCCCTTTGGCAAACAGACCCGTTTTTCCATGATTAGTCCGTGGACCGAGCCTAGTTTTAAAGGCAGTTATGCCACAGCTTCTTATGTGCCTTCGGAAGATGGTTTTGAGGCTACTTGGGAAGTAAGTCATTTGAACAGAAATTACCCTCAGGCCTGGACAGGACGTAAATACAGTCCTACTAATGATTTCTTTGGCACTGAATTTATTCGCTCTGTGGACACCTACAGCAAGACCAATCGAGTGGCTAAATATGCTATTCTCATCATTGCTCTTACGTTTATGGTATTCTACTTTTCGGAGCTTATCAACAGTTCTAGCGTGAATGCCTTGCAATACGTCCTTATCGGTCTGGCATTAGTGCTCTTTTACACGTTGTTGTTATCATTTAGTGAACATCTAGGGTTCAATAGGGCCTATGCAGTTGCAGGACTGATGACTGTGGTCATGGAGTTCTTGTATGCGAAGAGTGTGTTGAAAAGCGCAAAGCTTGCAGGTTATGTCGCAGGTGTATTGACCTTGCTGTATGGGTTTGTCTTTGTGCTAATCCAATTAAAGGATTTTGCACTGTTGGCAGGAAGCCTTGGCTTGTTTGTCATATTGGGCGGTATCATGTACATCTCACGGAATATTGAGTGGGAATTTGATAGGTCGCAAGAGTAGGGACAAAAAAAATCCCCGCCGGTTCCCGGCGGGGATTTTTCATTTCAAAATTTTTGGGAGACTTAGTCCATCACCATATTAAGGTACTGGCTGAGTTTTTCTTTTAGATTTTTGCGCTCCACGATAAAATCTAAGAAGCCATGCTCGAGCAAAAACTCTGAGCGTTGGAATCCTTCTGGTAGGTCTTTACCGATGGTTTCTTTCACAACACGTGGACCAGCGAATGCGATTAGTGCATTTGGCTCAGCGATGTTGATATCACCTAGCATTGCGTAAGATGCCGTGACACCACCCGTAGTTGGGTCGGTGAGGAAAGAGATGTATGGGATCTTCTTTTCGTCCATCAAGGCAATTTTCGCTGAGGTTTTGGCCATCTGCATCAAAGAGAAGGCTGCCTCCATCATACGTGCGCCACCAGATTTAGAAATCATGAGGAACGGTGCACCGGTTTTTAGGCTGTGGTCCATCGCACGAGCGATTTTCTCACCAACTACAGAACCCATGGATCCGCCTATGAAGTTGAAATTCATACAGGCAACTACGATCTCACGGCCGTTCATCATACCATAACCAGAAGTTAGAGCGTCCTTGAGGCCACTTTTCTTCTGACCACCTTTTAAACGGTCCTCATAAGGTTTGGTATCCTCAAACTTTAGAGGATCCTTAGAAACCATATCGGCGTCGAGCTCGGTGAACTCACCGTTGTCGAAAAGGATGGAGAAGTATTCTTTGGCGTTAATTCTATCGTGGTGACCACAGTTGCCACAAGTCCAAAGCTCAGCGGCATGATCATCTACACTCACAATCACCTTACATTTTGGGCACTTGTGCCACAGGCCATCGGGAGTTTCTTTCTTGTCTTTCGTCTCTGTGGTAATACCAGCAGTAGTTCTTTTAAACCAACCCATAGGGGATATTAATTACGATTCAGGATGCTAATGTAGTGAAAAAGGGCACTCATCGTGGAGATGGGTGCCCTCTTCTAAAAGTGTGCGTTATTTATGATTACGCGATAGTGATATCGTCGTTCAAGTAAACGTCTTGTACTGCGTGTAGTAGCGCGATACCGTCACCGTAAGGCTTCTGGAATGCTTTACGACCTAGGATCAAACCTTGACCACCAGCACGCTTGTTAATTACTGCAGTAGCTACAGCTTCTTTCAAATCGTCAGCATCGTTACCGGTAGAAGCACCACCAGAGTTAATTACACCGATACGACCGTTGTAGCTGTTGAGTACTTGGTAACGTGTCAAATCAATTGGGTTATCAGTAGTCAATTCAGAGTACACCTTCGGGTGCG
>JAAXJR010000059.1 GCA_012269745.1 Flavobacteriales bacterium
CCCTCTCTCTCCGCGGCGGTGTCCTCCCCATTTTTTTTTACGCCTTGTTGTGCGCGGCTTTTTTTCTGTTGTTTAAGAAAAGTATCGGTGGAACAACGGCTATGGACCATATCCAGGACCGTAGCAGCTGGTGTAAAAATTCATCTTTGTTCATCACCCCTTCTTGGTTAAGATGAACCAACGATTCTCCCACAAATACAATAAATGCTCCAATAGTTAGTAAAGGCAGTGCTGTCCTTACGAAGTAGCGCATCATTGCTTTTCTGTCTATCGGTGTTCGCCCTTTCTTACCCGCTAGAACTAGCCCTGTAACGGCAATAGCCGTTACAAATAGGGCCGCAAGCGCTCTAAGTCCTACAGGTTGAATGTGTGCTAACCCCGAAAAAAACAAGATTAAAAACATCGGCAAGCCAACAAGGATGTATTTAAAAACATTCATAATCACCCCCCTGTTGGTGTTCCAGCGGCAGCGCCACCAAGCAATGATCCAACAGCTGTGCTTATCGCCCAAGCGGTAAGGATGCCTGTTCCTGTTGCAACATTGGTCATTCCTATTGTAATTAAGACAGAGTTAGTCAACCAAAATCCAGCCGAGGTGCCAATGTCTGCTTTTGTCGCTTTGTCCCAATCCCAACCGGCCGATTTGTTAAAGCCTTGGCCGTGTATGTCTTCGTAGAGGCCTTCGCCGCCAAGGGCGCGTGGTGCCCATAATAGTGTTGAGGCCTTAGCGACCGACAGGGTGCCGTAGAGGTTTTTACGTTGCTGCTCGTTAAGGTTTTCATCTGCTGCTAGTGCAAACTCCAACGCTTCCACTTGTTGCTTAAACACCGAGTAATTCAAACCAAGTTCAGCCATGCTGTCTAGGGCGTTAAAAACCTCTTCTAGATAGTAGGCTTCGTATTGATCAATGGAGTCGTCCGCATACGCAATGATGCCGTCGTACTTGTTGATTGAGTCTGTCAGAGAATACGTATAGTCCACAAGCTCCTCTATGGTGTAATCGAAGCTCGGGTCGAGGTTGTAGGTGGAAACAACGTGCTGTCTTATTTTCTCTGCTGTTTCCGAGCCAGCGTCTACTGCTGCCCTAACAATACCGTTGTGGTAATACCCTAAGGAATCTACATCGGTAAAATCCTTTAGTGTAAAGTTCGTAGTAATTACCTCTGGGGTAACTTCTTCTTTGTCACAGCTGCTTACAAGCAGTGTGCCTGTGCCGATAAAAAGCGCGAATAACAATAATTTTTTCATGTCTTTAGTATTTTAAGTGTGTACTGTAAATTTTTGCACGACCGCCTTTGTCTGCACAATCAAGGACTAGGGCCATGTCTATAGTTCCTGAACCTACTAGGATTGTACTTGTGGAATCGCCGTCTACACAACAACATTCTATTGTTTAGGCTTAAGTGGTTTTACTGCAGCTGCAGATTGCAACATGCAGTAAGGGAATAATCAATAACTTCTTCATATAGAGCAGTTTTTTTGTTTGCCTACTTCGCTTTAAGGTCGCTTCGGCTTATTCGTACCGCCGGTAATTTTGGTTTTGTTAAATTAGCAAAAAAATCAAATTATGAAACTTTAACGCGCAGAGTGTGGCAACCGAATCCATTACCCTCCTTCACTTTGAGATTGAAATTTTGTTTTGGTTATTATCTGAAGATACTGAAAATACTGAGGTTTTGGAATTATACGTGATTCCAAACGTGTGTTCGGAATATTCCGAACAAAACTAACGCGATCACTAAAGGCGTAAATCAGATCATAATGGGCTTATAAATGTATTTCAACAGTACCAATGAATATCACGATAGGGAGAAGAGGATCAAGACTTCGAGGATTAGACATTTCTTGAGAAAAGAGAATAGAACCTTTTGAGGGGCACGTTGCTCTACCTGGCCAGAAAGTAAAAAAGCCGGGAATTACCCGGCTTCTGAACTGTTGACTAGAATATGGAATCCTTTATCAGATACCAATAGTCATAAAATTTTATCCAGTCGTCTGATCTAGTATCCCTTAAAATTTCAGGTAGACTTAAATCAATAGAACTTGAAACAGAATCTTGTCCCTGAATGGAATAAAGCTCCAAATCAAAACCATCGTCCAATTGACGGGGTTTCTTGTGACTATTGACCCATACGAAAAATGATTCCGTCTCATTGGTATCAATAACACCTGAGTTTTCTTCTCCGTTTAAAGTTGAATAGAAATATACAGGATTTGAAGACTCATTTCTTAATATGACAAGGTGCTCGGATGCGCTGTTATATTCGCAAGCGCCAATTGTCAATAATCCAATAATAAGTAGGGCCTTTTTTATCATGGTTTGAGATAGATATATTTCTTCTTATTGAAGTTGTTTTTTCGATCATCTTCAATGTCATCACAATCTTTAATCACACTTAATGTAAATGTTGTCGAATTCCAACTTGTCCAGTCACCATCTACAAAGATAGGGCTGTTTGCATTCTCTATATAGCTGTGGACATTGGTACACCAGGTTCTCCATTCCCAAGCATGTGTTCCCCACCAGTCTCGGAAGTCTGAGTATTTAGTACTTCTACCAATGAGGTTATTGTGATAATCCATATTCTTAGCAGCACAGGTATTACTACTACCAATTTCTTCTTTGCCCCATCCAACAATCCATGCAGTCGCTTTTCCGCAATATCTTCTGGTCAACATTTGCCAAATAATGTGTCTACATGCATCTCGTTTTGTGTCTCCCGAGGACATGTTTGGATAGAATCCAGTTGATTGATTTCGAGCTCTCCAACCACTTTGCCAAATTCTAAATGACATCCAAATTGTTGCTGCTCCACCGGTAACAATCACAGGATGTGCAACCATCCAACCTAAAACTCCAGATGTTTTGGCGGAAGTGCTAGCATCTAAGATATCTTCGAGCGTCGCAGGTGTTCCAAGGTTAAAGCCTTGCGCAAGGGTTTCAAATTCATTCCAGGCAATGCTCTCCGTGGAGTCTAAGGCCAAGATTTTAGCCTCCATTCCAAATGAAGGAATCGTATCAGACTCCACAAACTCGAGCGTATCGATATATGTAGGAGCCGAGGCTAATATGTCCGCCATAACTGAGTCAGAGTACGCTATTAGTCCCACAAATGCATCATTTGGGAACATTGTAATAAGTCTACTTTCGACATGTTTCACATATCCCGTGTCTAGAATCAGGTCGCTTTTTGTGACCAGATTTGGGTTCATGATCACATACTCTCTGTGTATGACATGTAATACTTCCGAAGGGAATACCGGCAATTCATACTCATCTAATAGATCATTGTCTGTGTCGATTGTAACGACTTGGGCCTCCTCTTGGGGAGTGTTCTTTTCACATCTGACGAAAAGAAATGACATAGCTAGCGCTATGAATAGAAACTTTGAGAGCTTCATTCTCTTATTGATTTGGTTAATAATGGTGGTACGCAGAGTATGGCAACTGAATCCACTACCCGTCTTTCCTTTGACATCTAAACTTTGTTTTGACCCAAACCTGAAGGTACTGAAAACATTGGGATTCTGGAATTACACGTGATTCCAAACGTGTGTTCGGAATATTCCGAACAAAACTAACGCGATCAAAGGAGGCGTCATCTGATCAAAAGGAGCTTCATAGATGTATTTCAACAGTACCAATGGACATCACGATACATTCCTGAGGAGGGAATTGAACCCCAAGTCAAAAAAGCCTATATTTGACTAGCTATGTCAGCGCTTTTGGGCGACAAGCCCTCCGCGGCCGATTGGGTTGCTTAGCGGGTTGACTTAGCGAAAAGAGTTCTC
>JAAXJR010000045.1 GCA_012269745.1 Flavobacteriales bacterium
ACCAACGGTTCTGGTGCTTTTGGAGCAAGCCTTGGTCTAAGCACTTTGGGTGCGGGTGAAAAAGGCGGTCGTATCACTCTGGGTGCTGGATCTTATGGCACACAGCGTGCTACCATGGAAGCAAGCACAGGGAAGACGGCAAGCGGTTTTTGGATGAATACGCGCATCTCTTCCATCACTTCAGACGGCTATGTGGAGCGTGCGTCTTCAGACCTACAATCGTACTATGTAAGCGCTGGTTTTGCCGGTGGTGGTCATTATGTTGAGGCTGTGCGCTTTGGCGGTGGCGAACGTACCTACCAAGCTTGGTATGGGGTCGATTCTACCACCATGTATGGTGGCGCTTGGGATGCAGCCCCGCGTTCAAATTTCGCTGGTGCCATCTATGACGACATGTGGAATGTTGTCGGCACCTATGACGACCAAGTAGATAACTACGGCCAGGAGCATACACAGTTGCACTACCGTTATTCCAACCTCTTTGGAGGAACTTTTGCGGCGGCTTTGCACCACACTGCAGGCGCCGGTTATTATGAAGAATACAACCAAGGTTCAGTCTTGGGATTGAGCTTCATGGACTTTGGATTAATGCCATATTACACGGCCACAGGCGATACTGTTGCGTACGGAGATGTTGTTACACGTAAATGGTTGGACAACGATTTCTATGGAGCCACTTCATCGTGGACCTATGAAAATGGCGGCCAGCGTGTACAGCTTGGCGGTGGCGTGCACCGTTATGAGGGCGCGCATTATGGTCGTGTGATCTGGGCAAACAATCCAAACGTAAGTACCCTCGACGGGGATTACTATACGGGTGATGCTATTAAAGACGATGCGAACATCTACGCGAAATATGCCGTGACAAGTAACAACCTTTTGGTCTACGCAGATGCACAATACCGTTATGTGAACCACAGTTCAACTGGCGGCTCAGCAACGGGACCGGCGAACTTCGACCGTACGTTCAACTTCTTTAACCCTAAAGTAGGTTTGACCTATAACCTCGGTGGAAATCAAGTTTTCGGTGCGTATGCAGGTGTAGGTCACCGCGAGCCGAACCGTACAGATTTACAATATGCTGCTGATGCCAATGCGTTGCAGGCAGAACGTATGTTGGATATGGAATTCAATTTCCGCAACTCGGGTGAGAAGTGGGCTTTTGATGTGAACGCCTACCGCCAACAGTATCAAAACCAATTGGTCTTGACAGGTGCGATTGATGCGCAGGGGTATCCAATCCGTGAAAATGTCGGTCAGAGCTTCCGTCAAGGAGTTGAGTTTACTGGTGCTTATGAACTGACTTCGGCGCTTTCAGCAACGGCCAATGTGGCTTTAAGTCAAAACGAGAATGTGAACTGGGTGAGTGATCCTACCTCTTCAGTTGTGAATAATACGCCCATTGCTTTTTCACCTGGCGCAGTAGCAAGCGCTCGATTAACGTATGCTAAGAAAGGTTTTGAGGCAACGCTTTGGAACCAATACGTGGGCAAGCAATACATGTCGAACGAAGGGCTTGAGGCACACAGTCTGCCGGCCTATCACATAATCAATGCACGTACCTCGTACACTTGGAATTGCAACGATGTGCAGCGCTTGATTGGATTTGTAGAGTTCAGAAACTTGGGCAACACATCCTATGCAGCTAATGGATATATGTGGGGCGATTTTGCGTACTACTACGCACAAGCGACTTTCAACATCATGACTGGATTGACTTTCGAGTTTTAATTCGGATACAGCTAAGAACTAAAAAGCCACCTCGAAAAGAGGTGGCTTTTTTATTACTAGTTTCTTACCAGGATCCTGAAGCTCCACCGCCGCCGAAGCCACCGCCGCCAAAGCCGCCAAATCCTCCACTAGAAAAACCGCCGCCACCGCCGAATCCGCCACCGGAGCGTCCCATACTGCCCATGGTATAACCTGATCCCATACCCCACCAGAAAGGGCCGGTACGGTAACCTCCACCGCCGCCGCCGCCGCCGCGAGAGTTTCTGCTGAGGTAAATGATGATGAATATGATGAGAACAAGGAGTTTGCCGAAGTTCTTTTTACGCGATCTGTTTCCACTTGAGCGACCACCTTTGCCTTCATAGGTGCCATTGAGTACCTCGAAAATAGCATTTGAGCCGGCTACTAAGCCTTTAAAATAACTGCCTGCTTTGAATTCGGGCAATATGTCGTTTTCAATAATCTGTTTGGAGGTGAAGTCGGTCAAATAAGGTTCCAGTCCGTATCCGTTTTGAATGGAAATTTCCCGGTCTCCAGAAGCTACTAAAATGAGACATCCGTTGTCCTTACCTTGTTGGCCTATCTTCCAGTTTGCTGCAATCTCAGCTGTAATTAAGTTGATATTATCTCCACCCGTTGTCGCTACGGTAACAATAGCTATTTGAGTAGAGGTGGTGTCGGCATAATCGAGTAGTAGGTTTTCTAAGTATGCTTCCTCTTTCGGTGAAAGAATGTCGCTGTAATCAGACACCAATCGCTTCGGTGCCTGGGTATTCAATAAATCCTGTGCATTTTGAGCAAACAAGGAAATGGGGAGTAACAATAAAAGTATCCAACGCTTCATAAGCTAGCCTTTAGATATTTCATTGGACAGCTCATCGACATCATCGTCCTTACGAGGGAAAAATTCCCCCAGGGCTTTTCCTGTTTTTTCTACACCGGCAATGAGTCCTTCGGAGAAATGGCCTACCTTGAATTCGCTGATCATTAGGTCAATGATTTCTTGCCAGAAATTAGCAGGGACTCTTCCATTGATTCCTTCACCTGACCACAAAGCTAGCTTGCGGTCTTCTATGGCTAGGTAGAACAAGACGCCGTTTTTCTCTGCAGTTTTGTGCATTTCTAATTTACCGAACCATTGCTTTGCGCGCTGCTCGGCAGAAGAATTTCCTGTTGATTTTTCCAGGTGAATTCGGATCTCACCTGAAGTATGGAGCTCCGCTTTTGTGATGGCATCAACTAAGGATTGCTCTTGTTCTTCAGAAAGAAGTGAACGTACGTAATCACTCATTAGAACTGGACTTCAGGTGCCTTGTCGCTTCCTGCGTCGGCCTCGAAGTATCCCTTCTTCTCAAAGCCAAAGCTTGAAGCGATCAGTGTTTTTGGGAACTTGCGAATGGTTGCATTGAAATCTTTCACGCTCACATTGAATCTATCTCGTTCAATCTTAATGCGATTCTCTGTGCCTTCCAATTGGCTTTGAAGACCGAGGAAGTTTTGATTGGCTTTAAGATCTGGGTAACGTTCCACAGTGACCATTAAGCGCGATAAAGCACCACTTAATTGGCTTTGTGCAGCCTGAAAATTTGCAATAGCCTCAGGACTTAATTTATCTGCGTCTACAGTAATTCCAGTAGCTTTTGAACGTGCTTCTATGACGCCTGTCAAAGTTTCCTGCTCAAAGTCAGCGTACCCTTTCACGGTGTTTACTAGATTGGGGATCAGGTCCGCACGTCGTTGATAGGCGCTTTCTACTTGTGCCCATTTCCCGTTGGTTTCTTCGTCCAAAGTAACTAGGCCATTGTAGGCGCCAATGATCCAGCTGACAAGGGCTACAAGGATTCCTACAACTACTAATAAGGTGATAGTCGATTTTTTCATTTTAGGTATTTAGGTTAGGATTAATTCGCCTGCATCGTACGCAGGATCTTTTGTAATTCAGATTTGACAAAGCCCAACTTTTCTAGGGCTTCAACTTTAGCCACTGCGGATTTACCTTCGTCTTTCAAATGCTTTTTTGCACCCTCAATGGTGAAGCCGCGCTCCTTAACTAGATGATTGATAGTGCCAATGACTGCGACATCGTCCTTGGAATACTTTCGTTTACCAGAAGAGGTCTTCTTTGGGGCCAATTGCTTGAATTCACGTTCCCAATAACGAAGGTTAGAAGTGTTCAGTCCGAAGTGGTCGGCAACCTCCCCAATGGTATAATAGAGTTTATCTGGCAGTTGATTCATACTATGAAGGTATGAACAATTGGTTATTAATCGAAGCTCTGGTTAGAGTGTGAGCTGATTTTTAACATTTCCTCGTATTGCTCTGCGCTCAGGTCATTAAAGAAGTAGTTGATCGGATTAATTTTTCGTCCATCCTTAATAACTTCATAATGCAAGTGAGGTGCAGTAGAAGAACCTGTTGAACCCACATAACCAATGAGATCACCGCGCTTCACACGTTGTCCACGGCGTACTTCTATCTCGTTCATGTGTGCATACAGCGTTTGATAGCCAAAGCCGTGGTCAATAACAATATGGCGACCGTAGCCTGAGCGGCTGCGTTTGTAGGTGCTCACTTTACCGTCACCGGTTGCATAAATAGGCGTTCCAGTAGGGGCAGAGAAGTCAGTTCCCCAGTGCATCTTACGGACTTTATAGATCGGGTGGATGCGATAGCCGTACCCAGAAGCCATGCGTTTTAGATTCTTGTTAGCCACAGGCTGAATAGCAGGAATGGAGGCAAGCATTTGCTCTTTGTTGCGCGCCATTTCAACTACATCGTCGAAACTTTTGGTCTGTACATAAGCACGCTTGGCAACTTGATCTAACTTCTTGCGAGTATCGATAAGGAGCTCGGAATTTGAGAATCCTTCAAGGTTTTTATAGCGGTTCGCACCTCCGAAACCTGCAGTACGCACTTCTTGCGGGATAGGCCCTGCCTCAAAGATGGTACGGTAAATTTCATCGTCGCGTTTTTCAATATCAGAAAGCACGGTGGCCAATTCTTCCAACTTACCGTTCATCAGGTCGTATTGGATGACCATATTGTCCAATTCGCGCTTCATTCTGCGCTCCTTTGGACTCTCAAACCACAGGTCGGCCGCTGTGTAGAAAACAAAGCCAAAAGCGGCTGCCGCGATGCTAAAAAGGGCAACTTCTTTAACTCTCTGTTTCCATGTACGTTCTATCTTTCTGTAAGACAGTGTTTTAGAATCGTACGTGTATTTTACTTTAGCCATACTTAATGCGTTATTTTTGCTAAGACGCAATATTGACGCGAATATTGTGCCACAAAGAAACGAAATTAGATAAACACTTAACCGTAGCTCTCTTTTAGAGAATTCACAATATGCTCACTTCGAAAGAAATACGTCGCAAATTTTTACAGTACTTCGAAAGCAAAGGACACGAGATTGTGCCTTCTGCTCCGGTGGTAAATAAGAACGATCCTACCCTCATGTTTATCAATGCGGGTATGAATCCATTCAAGGACTTTTTCCTTGGGAATGCCACGCCAAAGAATGCACGTATCGCAGATACACAAAAATGTTTGCGCGTCAGCGGGAAACACAATGACCTTGACGAGGTAGGGCACGACACCTACCACCACACCTTGTTTGAGATGTTGGGCAACTGGTCTATTGGCGACTACTTCAAGAAGGAAGCCATTGAGTGGGCGTGGGACTTATTGACCAACGTATACGGTTTGGATAAGGACAGATTGTACGTCACTGTTTTTGAAGGTGATGCCAAGGACGACCTGCCGCGTGATAACGAAGCTGCAGATTTATGGGCGCAATTCGTCCCAGCAGAGCGTATCCTTAATGGAAATAAGGCAGATAACTTCTGGGAGATGGGTGAGACTGGACCTTGTGGGCCTTGTTCTGAAATCCATGTCGATCTTAGAAGTGAGGAAGAGCGTGCTAAGGTTTCTGGTGCTTCTCTGGTAAATGAGGACCATCCACAGGTCGTGGAAATCTGGAACCTCGTGTTCATGCAGTTCAATCGTAAAGCAAGCGGTGAGCTAGAAAATCTACCCGCACAGCATATTGATACCGGTATGGGCTTTGAGCGCCTTTGTATGGCGCTGCAGGGCAAGCAATCCAATTACGATACAGACGTCTTCACACCGCTCATTGATAAGGTGGCCGGTATTTCAGGCATAAAATACGGCGCCGAGGAAGCGACGGACATTGCACAAAGGGTAATCGCAGACCACATTAGAGCTGTGGCTTTTGCTATTGCTGATGGGCAGCTTCCAGCGAGCTCAGGTGCAGGCTATGTTATTCGCCGCATTTTACGTCGTGCTATTCGTTACGGGTTCTCTTATTTGAATTTGAAATCACCGTTCATGTTCCAATTGGTCGAAACTTTGGAAAGTGAGATGGGTGAATTCTTCCCAGAATTGACCGCCCAACGAGCGTTGGTAGAAAAGGTCATCGAAGAGGAGGAGCAGAGCTTCTTAAAAACCCTGGCACAGGGCTTGGCGAAGCTTGAAGAATTTTTGGCGACTGATGCAAAGGTGTTGGACGGCAAGCGCGCTTTTGAGTTGTACGACACCTACGGATTCCCGATCGATTTAACAGAGCTCATCATGCGTGAGAACGACCGTACCGTGGATATGGCAGGTTTCACTGAAGAGATGACGGCGCAGAAAGAGCGCTCACGTGCAGCTACAAAATTGAGCACAGACGACTGGGTGGAGCTTGAAGAAGACGACAAAGAAGAATTTATCGGGTACGACTACACCAAGGCAGATGTGCGCATCACGCGCTATCGCAAGGTGAGTGCGAAGAAAAAAGAGTTCTACCAATTGGTCCTTTCAATGACCCCGTTCTACGCAGAAGGTGGAGGTCAAGTAGGGGATACCGGAACCTTAACGCAAGGCGATCGCACCATCGCCATTACCAATACCAAGAAAGAGAACGGGATCATCGTTCATTTCACGGATACTTTACCTGAAGATCTTGGCGGTACTTGGCAGGCACAAGTGAATACTTCGGACCGCAATGAAACGGCAAAAAACCACAGTGCAACACACTTGATGCACGAGGTGCTGCGTGAGGTGTTGGGCGAGCATGTAGAGCAGAAAGGCTCTTTGGTACGTCCAGACTATTTACGCTTTGACTTCTCGCACTTCCAAAAGGTTAGCGCCGAGGAATTGGCCACCATTGAAGCAAAGGTGAACGAGCGCATTCAAGCCAACTATGCGTTGGAGGAATACCGTAACATTCCTATTGCTGAGGCGAAAAACATGGGTGCTATGGCCCTCTTTGGTGAAAAATATGGCGATACGGTTCGTGCGATCAAATTTGGCACCTCCGTGGAACTATGTGGAGGAATCCACGTACCAGCCACAGGCTCGATAGGCTTGTTCAAATTCATCTCTGAAGGCGCAGTGGCTGCCGGTGTACGCCGAGTGGAAGCTGTATCTGGAAAAGGCGCGCTAGACTATGTGAACGCGGAATTGGCGAAGTTGCGTGCAGCCTCAGATATATTGAAAAACCCGCAAGATTTTGCCGGTGCATTGCAACAGTTGAAAGACAAAGAAGCAGCTGCACAGAAAGAGATTGAAGCATTGCGCAAAGAAAAAGCGATGCATGCGGTGAAAGATTTAGAAAACAGTACGGTGGACCACGCAGGTGCTAGAGCCATTGTTTCAAGAACGGCTTTAGACGCAGGTAGTGTGAAGGACCTTGTGTTCAAACTAAAATCGACCCCAAATACACTAGTAATTTTAGGCAATGTAGCGGGCGGAAAGGTCACGCTGAGCATTGGTGTTAGCGACGACCTTGTTGCCGATAAGGGCTGGCACGCAGGCAACGCAGTTCGCGCATTGGCACAGCACATCCAAGGCGGTGGCGGTGGCCAACCAGCGTTCGCAACAGCGGGCGGTAAAAACCCAGAAGGAATTGATAAAGTATTGGTCGATTGGCCAAATCATTTTGCATGATGAAGAAATTATTAAGCATTCTCGCGCTCGGTTGTAGCGCATTGGCCTTCGGTCAAACTGAAGAACCTATTGAATATTTCACGGATAGCGACGTAAGTGATACACGCTTCTCTTTTGCAGCAACCTATGCACCTGCATTTGCTTCTCGTCGCCTTGCGCTGTACGAGCCGCAAATGGACGGAGAGGAGATCTATGCATTGAATAGTGAAAGTGCCTCGGGAATCTTGGGACAGCGCTACGGAATTATGTCTTACTACGAGTTGCGCAGTATCTTTCATTTGGGCATTGGGTTCATGACCGAACAAACCGGTTACATCACCAACGACTATGCCGTCTTTGATCAAAATGCGGTCGTTCAGGATACCATTGGTGTATTTGATGCACGCACAGATATTCAAGCCATCACAGTGCCAATACAGGTGATTTTCCATACACAGATGACTGATGCCTGGGCCCTACAAGTGGTGCCTTCCTACGACCTTACGTTTTACCAGAAGATCGACCGCAATTGGATCGGTGAAGGAGTGCCTTCGTACTCTCAAGACGCCGTAGTAGGTGCTCTGGGAACCATGTACCAACGAGGTACAGACATTAAAAATCACAAGGGCTTTAACGGAACCATCGGTTTTGCATTGGGTAGCGAGTTTACCATTGCAAGCAACCTGGTGTTCACCGTTCGCGGTGAGTTTAGATTGGCCGCTTTGCCGATCAATAAATTAGACGTTGGTCTAAGCGAGGTGCCGTACAGCGTTGGTGGAGCGTTCGGCTTCCGTTATTATCTGTAATACATTCTTACACAAAAAAAGCCCGGGCATGCGCCCGGGCTTTTTTGTTTGGAATTAAAAATTTTATTCCGCGCTCGTGCTGTCCGCCACTTCTGTAGCTTGTTCTTCGCTAGGCGTTTCGCGGCTCTCGTTGAGCATATTCACCATGCGCTCGGTAATATCGAAATCGGTATTGGCGTAGATGATCTGTCCGCCCTCTTCGTAGAGTAGGATGAAATCTAGATTGAGTTCATCTTTCAGTACGGCGATGGCTTTATCCATGTCCTCACGCATCATCTTGGTCAAATCTTGCTGCTTCTTTACCAATTGTGCTTGTGCTGCTTGCTCTACTTGAAGGTATTGCTGTTGCACACGCATGAGATCTGCTTCATTGGCTTCGCGCTGACGAGCACTCATCTTTGGTGCCTCTTGCTGGTAAAGCGCAATGTTCTCTTGCAAAGTTTGCTGGCGACGCTGAAGATCTTCAACAAGCACCTTTTCTTCCTCAATGAGCTCAAGGGCCAATTCCTCAAAGTACTCATATTGACTCTGTAGAGAGTCGATACGTACATAGGCAAGGCGAATACCGCTATCTGTATTTTCTACTGCAGCAGGCTGCGAACAGCTCGCCATCATGCTTAGGCCAACAGCGGCCAAAAAGAACTTTTTCATCTTAAAAATCTAGGTTGTTCAATACATTATCGTCTACGAGCTTCGGCACGGTCACCTTTAAATTCGGGGTGCGTTCCATCTCGCGCTCGATGGCGAATATAGCTTCTTTATTTCTAGCCCACGACCTTCTCGCTATACCATTGTTTACATCGTAGAGCAACATGTTTTCCAGCTTGCGCTCAGCATCAGCTGAACCGTCGAGCAACATGCCGAATCCGCCGTTGATCACTTCGCCCCATCCAACGCCGCCGCCGTTGTGAATACTCACCCAGGTAGCGCCGCGGAAACTATCTCCAATGACGTTCTGGATGGCCATATCTGCAGTGAAGCTCGAGCCGTCGTAGATGTTCGAGGTCTCGCGGTACGGACTGTCTGTACCGCTGACATCGTGGTGGTCACGGCCCAATACTACAGGACCAATCTCTCCTGCGGCAATGGCTTTGTTGAACGCGCGTGCGATCTCAATGCGTCCTTCGCTATCGGCATACAAGATGCGCGCCTGAGAGCCTACGACCAATTTATTTTCTTTCGCGCCTTTGATCCAACGAATGTTGTCGTCCATCTGCTGGCGAATTTCTTCCGGTGCCTTGGCCATTAGTCCTTCGAGGATTTCTTGGGCGATGGCATCCGTCTTATCTAAATCGGCCCCATCGCCACTGGCACATACCCAGCGGAACGGACCAAAACCGTAGTCGAAACACATGGGTCCCATGATGTCTTGGACATAAGACGGGTAGCGGAAGTGCTCGCCGTCCGCGGCCATGATTTCTGCACCGGCGCGCGAGCTTTCCAATAAGAATGCATTGCCGTAATCGAAGAAGTACATGCCGTTTTCAACGAGTGCATTGACCGCCTTAACGTGACGCTTCAAGGTCGCTTGGATACGTACTTTGAACTCTTCAGGATGATTAGCCATCATCTCGTTCGACTCCTCATAGCTCATGCCCTGAGGGTAATATCCTCCCGCCCAAGGGTTGTGCAGGGAGGTCTGGTCAGAACCTAGGTCGACGTGCACATTGCGCTGCACCATGCGCTCCCAGAGGTCCACGATGTTTCCTATGTAGGCGATGCTTCTTGCGCGTTTTGCTGCCTGGAATTCTAAGGCCATGTCGATGGCCTCATCGGTGCTGGTGGTAATCTCGTCCACCCAGCCCTGCTCGTGACGCTTGTAGGCTGCCTTTGGGTTGATTTCTGCGGTGATGCTCACCACCCCAGCAATATTTCCTGCCTTAGGCTGCGCTCCTGACATACCGCCCAATCCCGCAGTGACAAATAGTTTTCCTTCCGGACCGCCGCTAGATTTCATGCGTGCCGCATTCAATACGGTGATGGTTGTTCCGTGTACGATCCCTTGTGGACCAATGTACATGTAGGAACCGGCCGTCATTTGTCCGTATTGGGTAACGCCTAGGGCATTGAATTTTTCCCAATCGTCCGGTTGGCTGTAATTCGGAATCATCATTCCGTTGGTCACCACCACACGCGGTGCTTCTTTGGAAGAAGGGAAGAGGCCCATCGGGTGGCCGCTGTACATGTGTAGGGTCTGCTCCTCAGTCATTTCGCTGAGGTATTTCATCGTCAAGAGGTATTGTGCCCAATTCTGGAACACAGCCCCATTACCGCCGTAGGTGATCAGCTCCTCCGGGTGTTGTGCCACCGCCGGATCTAGGTTGTTTTGGATCATCAACATGATGGCTGCCGACTGAGTCGTCTTGCACGGATAATCTTCAATCCCACGGGCATGCATGTCGTACGAAGGCTTGAATCTGTACATGTAAATGCGTCCAAATTCCTTGAGCTCCTCTAAAAATTCTGGTGCCAATTCTGCATGCCACTCCTTCGGAAAGTAGCGCAAGGCATTTTCTAAGGCCAGACGCTTTTCGCCGGCGCTCAGGATGTCTTTGCGCTTGGGCGCTCGGTTTACTTCCGTTCCAACGGTGCGTCTTGGAGGCAATTCTGCGGGAATACCCGCTACTATCTCTTGCTGAAAAGTGGTCATATTAGGCTCCTTTAACTCTGTGTGTTCCTTTATCATATCCGTATGGGCAATGCTTGCACCCGCTTTGACAGCAATAGCCGCGTTTGAGGTGATATTTTTCAGTAAACACGATATAACCCTCTTCGGTTTTGTAAAAATCCTCCGGGTCCAATTCCTTCTTAAACATCGTATCTACAGCATTTGGGTCTGCTCAAAGTTACATCACCGTACCTTTGTGACTATGAAATCGGACCAATTTCCTTTTAATCTGCCGTCACTGCTAGAAAAACTACCGATAGAAGGTATGGATCTGTGGATGAAACGCGACGATCTCATTCATCCCATTATCTCAGGAAATAAGTGGCGTAAATTAAAGGGATTCTTTAGGGGAATCGACCGAACCAAAACCATCATCACCTTTGGTGGTGCCTACAGTAATCACCTTCCAGCGGCTGCGCTTACAGCTAAGCTGCACGGGATGAAGATTGTAGGTGTAGTACGCGGAGAAGAATTACACCAAAACAGCAATAACTATCTCAAATATTGCGCCTCCCAGGGCATGGAACTTCACTTCATTTCTCGTGGCGATTATCGAACTCTACGAAGCAACGGCTGGAAATTAAACGGCCTCGATCCAGAAATCCCCGATAACCATATAATCCTTCCGGAAGGCGGCGCAGGTAAACATACGCTCGAGGGCTGCAAAGAAATTTGGCAAGAAATAAAAAACGAATTCACTCCAAACCATCTAGTCATTTCATCGGGTACAGGAGCAACAGTCCACGGCATCCTGTCTGCAATGTCTAAAAACGAGAAAACAAGGGTGCATGTTATCAGTGCAGTGCGCGGTGCAGTGAATGAAATGAGCGCCATTTGCACCTATGCAGAATCCAAAGGGATAAAGATAAATTGGCTTGATGAGGCCTTTGGAGGCTTCGGAAAAACCACGCCTGAGCTACTACAAGAAATCGAAGAATTCCAGTCTCAAACTGAGATTCAGCTCGATAGAAACTACAATGCTAAGCTTTGGTTTTGGCTTAAAAACAACCCGCTTCAAGGCAGAATAGTTTGGGTGAACACGGGTGGTCTTTCACTATAGGTAATTTTCAGATCTCCCATAATTGTGTCTGCAAAGTATTAGTCTCTATTTGGAATATGGGTTTAAGGAAAAATAGAGTTATAAGGTTTTTATCGACCGTCATAGCAATGGTCGGGTTAATGATAATAATCTATGGGTCTCTTCATTTTTGGGAGGAGTATTTGCTCGTTATTCTAGCCTATATAGTCGCGGTATCAACGCCTGTCATGTCTGAGCAGCCCCTATTTAACGCCATAAAATTTTTCTCATTCGCTAGCCTAAATGTTTTGGCTATGTACATGGTGTTTAAGGATTCCAATATTGGGATTGTATTAGCGCTGGCTCACTTTTGGTTTTCCATTTTTACTCTTGGAGTATCGTCCCAAGATAGGGAGGGTGTATTTTACAAATTCAACTTGCTGGCTTTAATGGTAATGGTGCCGCTCATTTCTTTTCGAGCAGTTTATGTAGGAGGAGGTGTAAATTATTTCGCAGATAATGAGTATTTCTCGGTGGTGGCAATGTTAGTTGGTAGCCTGCTTGCATTTCTCGGAATTTTAATTTCTCATCTCGATCATCAAGAAAGGGATAAAGCGTCAAAAGAGAAAGATCAAAGTATTAATTGGTTTTCAACTTTGGTCAACCTTGTATCCCATAATTTGCGTTCACCTTTAGCGACTATTCTTGGCAGTGCGCAGGTAATTCAGGCAAAGTATCCATCCGTTTATCAATCACAGGAGCTTCAGCGAATTCAAGACTCGGTAGAGACCTCCAATCAAATCCTGAACCGATTGTTAAAAGCTTCTTTTGTAACCGATAGACTTTCTGATAGTACCCTTGAAGATTCGTTGATGCAACGCTATCCAAGTCTAAAGATAAAAGGAAGTCTTGATTCCTTGAGCTACGAGCAAAGTGTGAGTATTCATTTATGTCTCGAAGTGTTTTTGGATAATGCTTTCAGGTATTCCCCGGAAAGGGTAGAGATTACCATGAAAGGTACCCGATTGGAAATTCGTGATTATGGACCCGGTCTTACTAAAGAGCAGCTAGAATCTTTTGGGCGTTTAAATGGAAATACACTGGGGACTCTTCATGGTATAGGCATACCCTTTGCCTTACGAATTTTGGAATCTATTGGTTTTGGTGTGAACGCTAAAAATTGTAATCCCGGACTTTTAGTGGGTATTGATAAAGGAATAGGTTTCCAGAATGCTGAATTCAGGCCCATTCTGAAGTCCGTGAGAGAAAAACCAGATTTCTTAAAGCCTGCGCAATAACTCCTGCTCAACCTCGTCACTGTCCCAATTCTCCTCAATACCTTCCATGGTTAGAATTTCTTCCATGATAGTATCGTGGCGTTCTCCCATCGCTTTGGCTTCGTGATATGGGATGTTAGTGAACTTCACCAAAGTGTATAGCGGCGTCCATTTGTCCGGATGATTCGCTTGCACCTTACGCTCTATTTTTTTGCGCAATTGGAAGCTTGGATCGGCTACCAGGTCGCGCATTTCTATAAAGTTTCTCAAGCTTAAGTCTACCAAAGCATTGCCTGCAGGCACGCGTTGTTCTGTGTAGCTCTCTAGTACTTTTTTCATGTCAGAATCTCCGTGCTCATCGAGCAGCTCCAAGAATACGCGAACATCTTCTAGCGATCCATTCATGCCCTCGCCATAGAAGGGAACGGTGGCATGTGCGGCATCACCTATGAGCATGGTGTTGGTGCCCCAATGGTAGGGTTCACAACGAATACACGCCAATGCCGACGTAGGGTTGCTTTCCCATTGCTCCTCTAAATTTGGAATGAGCGGGATGGCGTCTTTGAAGTACTTCTCGAAGTAACGCATGCCGTCTGCACCGGTATTGAGGTGGTCCAATCCGTATTCACCGTCGAACGGTGCGAAAACCGTTCCGGTGAAACCGTTGTCTGTATTGGCTAGTCCCATCAGCATGAATTCGCGGCGCGGCCAGATGTGCAGGGCGTCGATATTGAGTTGAGGTTCGCCATTCTCGCCTGCGGGAATATGGACTTCCTTGTACCCACTGTCAATAAACTCTTGGCTGTAATTAAAGCGCGGCTGCTTCATCAAGGCGCCACGTACCGAAGAGCCTGTTCCGTCCGCCCCAACGATGAGGTCGGCTGAATAGGCATTGAGCTGCTCGCCTTGCTTCATGTGAACGGT
>JAAXJR010000004.1:0-3529 GCA_012269745.1 Flavobacteriales bacterium
CCAATTCCACCCTGCACCCCTTTCCACCTACACCCCGCAATGGAAAGCAATAGGCAGCCTTCCGTATCAAGAACCTGTGGCCTTCTTCGCAGACCCCCAAGGCCATTCCTTGGCCCATTTTCCACACTCACTTTGGCCGTATATGAGCCTTGAATCTTCGGCAGAGATCCAGCCCTACTTCGACCCGTTAAGACCCTTCCTGCTACCCACAGGCATTCCATTGCCCGAGCCTTTGGGCGACACTACCGTGCTTTTCGAACCTGTCCAATGGCCAGACACCTCCCTTATTCACCTCTCGGAGGTACACTTCAACCCAGATAGCCTCGACGAATTTATTGAACTCCACAACCCACAATCCTTTCCGGTGGTAGTGCATGAACTTCAATTGCGCAAGGTTCCCATCACTGGGTGGGCCGATGTCGATCTCATTGACCCCGATGTAGCTCCATTTAACGCAAAGGGAATCTTGTATCCCGTTATTCTTCCGGACCAATTCCTAGCCATCCCCGCTCCATTTTCACTCCCCAACCAGCGGACTGCATTAGAACTTATCGGCCCCTTCGGCAAGCGTATTGATGCCATGACCTATGCTCCTTGGGATGATCCGTTGTACGATAAACACAGTGCAGAACGCATTTCCTTTTCGACTTCAGGGGCCGATTCACTCAATTGGTCCCCGCACCATTTCATTCACGCCAACCCCAGCGAAGCTTCTCCAAATGCACCCAATTCCGTGGCACACTTAAAACTGCTCCAACCCAATTTCAATATTGAACTACTTCAGCCCAACATCTCCTACGACCCCCTTAATTTCTCCCCCACCGCCTTGCTTCGCCTTCGTGTGGCGGCCGGCGCCGAACTCTCACTGTCAGTCCACACGGCCTCCGGCCGCCCCATCGCATTCCCCATGGAAAAGCAGCCCCTGAGCGAGGGACTACAGCAAGTTGAAATCAGGCCCTTTGACTGGCATGGTAGGGCGCCACAAAGTGGGGTTTACTTGCTCATTGTTCGAGTTCAGGACAATACGGGACGTCAACGCAACATATTCCCCTTAAGTGTGTACAATCCTTAATAAGTCATTACTTCAAAATTGGCTTAAAGACTGTACCTTTGCCACGAACAAAAAGCGAACGCTATGAAGTTTGGTGTAATCACCTTCCCGGGGTCAAATTGTGACCAAGACATGATTTACGTATTGGAAACCATCATGGGTTACGAAGTAGTGAACCTGTGGCACAAGGATACTGACCTACAAGGGGTAGACTGTGTGGTACTTCCAGGTGGATTCTCTTACGGCGATTACTTACGCTCTGGTGCCATCGCAAAGATGAGCCCAATCATGGGTAGCGTGATCGATTTCGCAAACAACGGCGGTTACGTACTCGGCGTTTGTAACGGTTTCCAAATCCTTACAGAAAGTGGATTGTTGCCAGGAGCCTTGCGTCACAACAACAGCCACAAGTTCATCTGTAAAAATGTATTCATCAAGCCAGTGAGCAAGACTGCAGGTATTACTGCTGACCTTGACCACAGCCGCGGCTATAAGATTCCTATCGCTCACGGTGAAGGAAACTACTATTGTTCTGCCGAAACATTGGCCGAGCTTAAAGCAAACGATCAAGTTCTTTTCCAATACTCAACAGAAGGCGGCGAAGTAACAGAAGTAGAAAACCCGAACGGTGCTCTGGAGAACATCGCTGGTGTTTGTAACACAAACAAGAACGTATTCGGTATGATGCCTCACCCTGAACGCGCTGCAGATGCTGAGCTCAACAACCAAGACGGTTTAGAGCTGTTCAAGAGCATGATTAACCACATGGTGGTTGCATAAACCCACGAATTAGACTTATTCACGAGCTTCGGCTCCGAAGTTTGAATCATAAAAAACCCCCGGCCTCACGGCCGGGGGTTTTTGTTTATCAAAGTTTCAGCGTCACTATTTCAGCATCACTGGAAGTGTTTCAATAACATCGCCCTTGATGAGCTGTACCATGTAGGCGCCTCGTGCCCAACCTTGAACGTCTAGGTCAAGAGTGCCTATAATGTTTGATACAAGGACAGTGCGTCCTGCTGCATCGATTACGCGCAGCTCAGCGTCTCCTGTGGTACGAATGGTCAACAAGTTGGTTGCTGGGTTAGGGAAGATCTCAAAACCTTCAAGCAACTCCTCGTCAAGGCCAATATTGTTTACGCTGTATACATCAGATACGTTCGAACACTGGATGTTTGAAATGATCTTCACGTAGTAATCGCCATTCGCTGTTGGCATGTAGGTCGCAGAAGTTGCACCCGCGATCGGATCCATATTCGCATCCAACCAATGGTAAGAGTACGACCCTGCCGGAGTAGCTGCTACCAATTCTCCCGTCGTAGCATCTTGGCTCACCATTGGCTTTCCTGGTGCAGGTTGTACACTCATGGTGCGCTGCTTCGTGTTCGAACAACCCGTAGTTGCATCGGCGTACGTGTAGTAGATCCAGTGCGAACCTACACCAGCAACCGATGGGAAGATAGAGTCATTCGTCACCCCTGTTCCCGAGTAGATACCGCCCGCCGGCGTACCACCGCTAAGTTGCTGAGGGCCGTCAAGCTCACATACATACCCTTGTGAACTTAAGGTAACTGCAGGCAACGGATTGACGTTAATGGTGATTGAATCTGCTACCACTTTGGCTGAAACACAATCGTCCGAACTCGTCATTACTACTTTAAGAATGTCACCGTCGTTGTATACTCCGTTGTACGAAGTTGAACCACCTAGAACCATGGTATTGTTTACGTACCAATCGTAAGTAGGCGTCAAACCACCGTTTGTTCCGGTTGCCGTAGCAAAAACGCTGTCGTTTTTACAAACTGTTGTTGCGCTCACAGATAATGCAACTGAAGAAACAGGAGCAGGTGTGATCGTCACATAGTTGCTTAGGGTCACTGAATCTGCACCCGCGGCATTGCTTACTACCAGCTTCACGTCGTACGATCCAGCAGCAGTATAAGTCACTGATGGGTTCGGCGCGTTTGAGGTAGACGGTGTACCTCCTTGGAAGTACCACGTGCGTGCTGCCGGAGTTGGCGTTGTGTAATCAAAGAAGTTCAAAGTTTGACCCGTACAAGCCGCTGAATCTCCAGTAAAGGAAGCTACCGGTGCTACTTGCGCCTGACCTGTAATATTGATGTTATCTATAAATACGTTGTTGCCGTATCCATTGATGGCTACAAACTTCACTTGGATGCCCGACATGCCGCTGTATGCATCGAGATCAATCGATGGACACGCAATAGCGCTATTTCCGTGACACCACTTGGTGCTATCATTAGGTACAAACGAACTGGTCAATTGGCCCGCAGTGCTAAAGTTCGCGTCGGCAGAACTCCACGCCGCAACCTGGGCCCATGAAGAACCACAATCGTCACTTACATAGACTTTCAAGCTATCTGCGTAGCTGGTTGAATAGTACGCCGAAGCATATTCAAAGGTCATGCTTACCAAAGTATCGTTTGAGAAATCAAGCGGCGGTGAAACGAGCTCGTC
>JAAXJR010000004.1:3629-45666 GCA_012269745.1 Flavobacteriales bacterium
TCATGCTTACCAAAGTATCGTTTGAGAAATCAAGCGGCGGTGAAACGAGCTCGTCAACCGCTCCAGTAGAACTGTACGAATAATGACCTACTGTCATTGCCGTTGATCCAGGTGTTGTTCCTCCTACCGTCGCTGATGACCAAGTCATTCCATTATCCGGGTTGATGATTTCCCAACCGCTTAATCCGCTTTCGAAATCTTCTACGAATGGCAGCGTAGCACCACCCACTGAGATGGCTTGGTACTGCGTTGTATCGTCACTTCCATAGGTATTGGTAGCCGTCAAAGAAATCGTGTAATTGCCCGTTGCAGTAAATGTGATCAGTGGGAACTGAGAACTGTCGTTGGTTCCACCCACAAAGTTGTATGTAGAAGGTGTGATCTGCCAGTACCATGAAGTAGGCTGGCCCGAAGTGTTGTCAGTCAATTGGACTGTATCTCCAAGACTACAAGTGCTCACAGGATCTGCAGTAAACGAAGCCTCTGGAACAGTGCTGAGACCAACCATTAGTGGACTTTGCCATACACCACGACCGTAAGTACCAATACGGAGGAGCGATTCATCCGCGTACATCTCAAAGTCGTTGATAATCACATTTGGTAAGTTCTTATTGAAGCTAACCCAAGAAGGGTAAGTTGAGCTCTTGTAGTATACACCAATATCAGTCCCCACATAGATTCCGTCAGAGCCGTTACCCTCAAAAATTACAGCAGTTGCGGGAACGTTTGGAAGACCAGAAGAGATGTTCGTCCAGGTCTGTCCGCCGTTAAAACTCTCCATCGCTTTCTTGTTGCTGTTGAAACCAGAAATAGCAATAGCAATATGGTCCTCATCGTCCGGGTCGATGGCTATACCCAACACATTATTTCCCGGAGACAACGAACCGCTTGGTGTAATGGTCGACCAAGTCGAACCGCCGTTGGTTGATTTGTAGACGCCTTGGTTGATCAATACATAGATGTAATTTGTGTTGCTTGGTGCAATCTCGAACTCGTCAATATTGGAGTTCCCGTTGACGTTGTTGGTGGAGGTTGCCGACCAGCTGCTGCCTGCATTGGTCGTTTTCCAAATTTTCTTAAACCCGGCATAGGCAGTGTTCGCGGTTACCGGATCTACCTGAAACGGTGTTACCCAGTTTCCTGAACCAGCAGGAGTTAGGCTGTTGATAGGGCTAAAGAACGCGCCTCCGTTATTACTCGTATAGAAAGAACCGTAATAGATAGAAGTGTACATTCTATTGTCATTCACTGCATCTACACCATTGTCCATACCATCACCGCCGGTTACCTCGCTCCAGTTCATGGTGGTTGAACGCATGTGCGAACCGTTATCTTGGGCACCTGCCAACACCAATGAAGAGTCCGAGGTGCTCTGACTTATTTTATAGTATTGGGTGATGTTCATCCCGTCGTTCAAGTCGGACCAAGAAGAACCACCGTTAGAGGTTTTGTATACCCCACCGTCTGTACCCACATACAACTGCGACGTGTTTGGACGGAAGATTGCGTGGTGGTGATCAGCGTGCACGTACGGCGTAGATCCCGCACCGTACCAGTGACCGACAATAGACCATGTTGAGCCACCGTTGGTCGACTTCCAAATATTTACCCCACCTACATAGATGGTGTTTTCAGCATTGGGATCACAAGCAATGGTCAAATCGTACCATGCTTGACCACCAGAGCCCGAACCGTTGTTTGCCCAACCCATGATGTTTGGCGTTGAACTCATGAGTGTCCAATTATTTCCTCCGTTAGTAGAGCGATAAACACCTCCATAACCATAGTTGCTATCTCCATAGACCAAGTAAAGCTTACCTGGAGCATTTGAAACAGCAACCTCACAACGGTATTTGCCAGAAGTTGGAAGTCCGTTGGTTAATTGGGTCCAGTTGTCTCCAGCATCGGCAGAGCGGTAGATTTTTGGAGAAGAACCGGAAGTCGTTGCATAAACTGTATCACCACGGCCCATTTCAATACCGTAGAAGGCACCTGTTCTTTCGAGAGTAAATGTTGAACCGTAATTCGTACTGCGGTACACACCACCGTTAGTCGCTGCTATAACGATGTTTGTACTATCTGGGTGCACGACTACGCGACCTATTCTATAGTTCTGATTAACGTTAAAAGACAATCCTGTTGGCGACCAAGTCACTCCACCGTCAGTAGATTTCAAAAGACCAAAGCTATAGGTATCCGCAGCATCGCGGTCACCAGTCGCCAAATACATGGTATCTGGGTGAACCGGATCAATGGCTAGATCACTGACCCCAATGTTGGTCAACTCGTCCGTAAAGGTTTTCCAAGTCTGTCCGTCGTCGTAACTCACCCACAAACCACCAGCAGGGGCACCTGCGTAAATGGTATCGTTGTGCTTCGGGTGGAACGCCACATTATTGATACGGCCAATTCCACCGTTTGAAGGCGCATTATATGGCCCCATAGCAGACCATTCGCCGTATTCATTTGTCGTTTGATTGTTTTGACCTTGGATGGCTTGGTACAAAAGTCCCGGATGAGGACGTACACCATTTTCATCCACACGCTGGCCCATCATGTGTTCCCAGCGACGGAATTGCTTAATACCGTGTCCTTTTTCGTAAGGCACGCCGCGATGTGCTTTTTCAAATTTATCGACAACAGTGTTGAAATTCACGCGATAATCTTGCATGGCTTCAACCCACGTCATTTCATGAATCTCCTTGTTTGTCAAGGTCTTAGATTCACGCTGTTGTGCGTTGGCAATAAAAGTGGCGGCGATAAAGGCTAACGATAATGTAATCTTCCGTAGCATAAGGATGTGTTAAGGTCCTTAAAACTACAAAAATCGAGCCTACTTATTCTTCCGTATCTGCAGTAGTTACGAGCTTTAACTCATTGAGCTGTGCCTCATCAATAGTAGCCGGAGCATCAATCATTACATCGCGACCCGCATTGTTTTTCGGGAAGGCGATGAAATCACGAATAACCTCGGCACCACCGAGGATAGCCACCAATCGGTCAAAACCGAAAGCCAATCCGCCGTGAGGAGGTGCACCGTATTCAAAGGCGCTCATCAAGAATCCGAACTGCTTCTCAGCCTCTTCCTTGGTAAATCCTAGCAAATCGAACATGCGGCTCTGTAGCGCTCTGTCGTGGATACGAATAGAACCACCACCGATCTCATTACCGTTCAATACAAGGTCGTACGCGTTTGCGCGAACCTTACCTGGCTCGGTGTCAATCAAATCAATATCCTCAGGCTTTGGAGAGGTGAACGGGTGGTGCATTGCGTGGTAACGCTCTGTTTCATCGTCCCATTCCAATAGTGGGAAGTCCATCACCCATAATGGTGCAAAGACCTCAGGATCTCTTAGGCCTAATTCCTCTGCAATGTGGAGACGCAATTCAGAAGTTGCCTTGCGCGTTAAACGCTCTTCACCTGCCAAAATCAGAATTAAATCGCCTGGCTTCGCATCCGCAGCTTTTGCCCATGCAGCTTGCTGCTCCTGCGTATAGAATTTATCTACTGAACTCTTGTACGTGCCGTCCTCATTGACTTTACAGTACACCATGCCCTTCATGCCGATGTCTGGACGCTTCACCCAATCGGTCAACTTATCGATCTGCTTACGCGTCCAAGAAGCGGCACCCGGTACCGCAATACCCAACACAGTTTCAGCTTGGTCAAAGACCATAAAACCGAGATTTTGAGTGAGTGCATTTAGATTGGCCAATTCCATCCCGAAACGGATGTCCGGTTTATCATTTCCATAGCGCTCCATCGCCTCTGCATAAGTCATGCGCGGCACACTATCAATCTCAACACCTTTTACGTCTTTCAACAAGTGAAGTAACAATCCCTCGAACGTATTCAAGATATCTTCTTGCTCTACAAAGGCCATCTCACAGTCAATCTGTGTAAACTCTGGCTGACGGTCTGCACGTAAATCTTCGTCGCGGAAGCAACGCGTAATCTGGTAGTACTTGTCGTAGCCACTAACCATCAACAATTGCTTGAAGGTCTGCGGGCTCTGCGGCAAAGCATAGAACTTACCCTCTTGCATGCGCGAAGGCACCACAAAATCGCGTGCACCCTCTGGCGTTGATTTTATCAAGAACGGGGTTTCAATATCCATAAAACCTTGCTCGTCCAAATACTTGCGTACCTCGATATTCACTCGGTTACGCAGCGCCAAATTGCGTTGCAATGGCCCGCGACGCAAATCCAAGTAGCGGTACTTCATGCGAAGCTCTTCGCCACCGTCACTTTCTTCTTCTATGGTAAACGGAGGCGTATTTGCTGCGTTTAACACAACAAGCTTGGCACTCTTAATCTCCACATCACCGGTAGGCATGTTGGCATTCTTGCTGTGACGCTCGATCACCTCACCTTCAATTTGTACCACCCACTCGCGGCCTAGTTTTCTTGCTTCCTTCAACAAATCGGCATCCCACTCCTCATTGAAAGCAACCTGAGTAATTCCGTAACGGTCACGTAAATCCAAGAAAGTCATCCCCCCTAATTCACGCGAGCGTTGTACCCAACCTGCAAGAGTTACTGTTTGTCCAATATGTGCGGCGCGCAATTCGCCACAAGTATGTGATCTGTACATGGTACTAATTGTTTGAACCGCAAAAATAGCCAAACTTGTGGGCCAATTCCCTATTTTGCGTGGAAGATGATAGACCTTAATGATCACAGCATATTTATGAAGGCTGCGCTTGCCGAAGCGCAGCAAGCCGCCAGCGAGGGTGAAGTCCCCGTAGGCGCCGTAATTACCGCTGGCGGCCGCATCATCGCACGTGCCCATAACCTTACAGAAAGACTCACGGATGTCACTGCACATGCAGAAATCCAAGCCATCACCGCAGCATCGAATTATTTAGGTGCCAAATACCTCCAAAAATGTACCCTTTATGTGACCCTTGAGCCCTGCCCAATGTGTGCCGGCGCCCTTTTTTGGTCGCAGATAGGCCGGGTCGTATATGGTGCTAGTGATGCCAAACGCGGCTTCAAAGAGCATGGCGGAGAACTACATCCGAAGACGGAAATCATCTCAGGAATTATGGAGGAAGAATGTGGCGATATCATGACCCAATTCTTCCAACGCAAACGCAAATAGGCGCATGAACCTTAGCACCATAGACCTCGCGGTCCTTATCTCATTGCTGGCAGCAACCGTCCTTATCGGAATGTATTTCGGCCGCAGTAAAAAATCGTCCATCAGTGAATACTTCCTCGGCGGCAGATCGTTGCCCTGGTACATCGCCGGTATTTCTATGGTCGCAACCACCTTCGCCGCCGACACCCCGCTGGCCGTTACGGAGCTGGTTGGACAGTACGGTATCAGTGGAAACTGGCTTTGGTGGAACTTGCTCGCAGGGGGCATGCTTACCACGGTCTTTTTCGCCCGATTGTGGCGCCGCTCAGGACTCACGACAGAGGTGGAGTTCATTGAATTCCGATACTCGGGCAGACCCGCTGCCTTACTTCGTGGCTTCAAAGCCATTTACCTCGGGGCATTCATGAACGTCCTCATTATGGGCTGGGTAAATGTCGCTATGATCACCCTGCTCCAAGGGTTCTTTGGATTGACTTATAATGAAGCTTTTCTGTGGACTGGCGCTGCTCTTCTGGGCGTTGTCGTTTACGTAAGTTTTAGTGGCTTGAAAGGAGTGGTATATACGGATGTGTTCCAATTCCTTCTCGCCATGGCGGGCTCCATTGCTTTGGCAATTTATGTGCTAGACGCTCCTGAAGTGGGTGGAGTAGCAGGTCTCAAAGCGGCCTTGCCAGAGGAAACGTTCAAATTCCTCCCGTCCATCAGTGGCGAAGCTTCAAGCAAGGGCAGTTACCAGATCACCCTGGCTTCCTTCTTGGCATTCTTTGGAATGGTATGGTGGACTTCGTGGTATCCTGGCGCAGAGCCCGGTGGAGGCGGCTACAGCGCGCAGCGAATGCTGGCAACCAAAGACGAACGCTCTTCTTTTCTAGCCAGTGCATTGTTCCAGATAGGCCACTACGCAGTACGCCCGTGGCCGTGGATTTTAGTCGCCCTAAGTGCCATCGCCCTTTATGGTTCAAAGGGAAATCCTGCAGAGGACATGCCTAGTTTTGTCTCTTACGAAATGCTCGCTGGAGAGGCAGATTTCGAGCCGATGAATGAGGCGCAGGAGGCGGAATATCTCGTGTGGTCTCAAAGCTGGGCAGAGGTATATGGAGCGCAATTGCCGCAGGCAGTGAAGTACAACCAAGATTACCGCTTCGGATACATCTTTATCATGCGTGATTTTTTGCCGCAGGGGCTTTTAGGCATGTTGTTGGCCTCCTTCTTTGCGGCTTATATGTCTACCATGTCAACCCAACTGAATTGGGGAGCCTCGTATCTCATTAACGACGGGTACTTGCGATTTATTAATCCTCATGCGCCGAAGAAAACGAGCTTGAACATCTCAAAATTGACCACCTTAATCCTTGCCATTTTGGGATTGTTGGTGACCGGCTTTATGGACAGCATCGCAGGGGTGTGGCAATTCATCATGGAATGTGGCGCCGGCTTAGGACTTGTGCTCATCCTTCGATGGTACTGGTGGCGCATCAATGCATGGACAGAGATTGCAGCTACAGTTGCACCCTTTGTGGGATACGCGCTTGCACACAGTGTGCTCGATTGGGCGTTCCCGAACAGCTTCTTCTTTACCGTTGGATTTACCACTCTGGCATGGGTAGCAACGATGTACCTGACTACGCCAACACCGACCTATACACTTGTGGAATTTTATAAGACCGTACAGCCTGGTGGCGCATGGAAGCCTGTTGAAATGCGAATGGATCCCTCAGAGAAAATCGAGGCACCTTCTACACTGAAGCTGTTTGTTTATTGGATCTTGGGGATTGGGATTGTGTACGGTGCTCTGTTTGCTGTAGGTGCCCTCATTCTGCACTAGAAACCGAAACTTTAAAGCATAAAAAAGCCCGGCCGATGGCCGGGCTTTTTAGTGTCTATATCTTCTGGATTAGTCAAGCGTACGCTTCACCTCAACCATTGCGTAGGCTTCGACAACGTCGCCCACTTTGATATCATTGAAATTAGCAATGTTCAAACCACATTCGAAACCTTGGCGAACTTCTTTCGCGTCGTCCTTGAAGCGTTTCAAAGAACCTAGTTTTCCTGTGTACACAACTACACCGTCGCGGATCACACGTACATCGTGGTTACGCTCGATGGCGCCCTCGGTAACCATACAACCTGCAATGGTACCCACTTTCGAAATTTTGAAGGTTTCGCGGATCTCTGCTGTACCCTTGATTTCTTCTTTCATCTCTGCACTCAACATACCCTCCATCGCATCGCGGATCTCGTTGATCGCGTCGTAGATGATAGAGTACATTCTGATCTCCACTTCTTCTTTTTCGGCCAGCTTACGTGCTTGAGCAGAAGGACGAACTTGGAAACCTACAACAATCGCATCTGATGCTGTTGCCAGTAGGATATCACTTTCAGAGATCTGTCCAACGGCCTTGTGAATGATGTTCACCTGAATTTCCTCAGTGGTGAGTTTCTGAAGAGAATCGGACAATGCTTCAACAGAACCGTCCACATCACCTTTAAGGATAATGTTCAATTCTTGGAAATCTCCTACCTGAAGACGACGACCAATCTCTTCTAGAGTCATCTTCTTCTGAGAACGTACGCTCTGCTCACGCATCAACTGTAGACGCTTCGCAGCGATCTGCTTCGCTTCACGCTCGTCGTCCATGATGATGAACTTATCACCTGAAGTTGGCGCACCGTCTAAACCTAGAAGGTTTACCGGCGTCGATGGACCAGCCACTTTGATGCGGTTGCCACGCTCATCGAGCATTGCTTTTACCTTACCAGAATATTGACCGGCTAGAACGTAATCTCCGACTTTCATGGTACCCGCTTGAACGAGTGCCGTACACATGTAACCGCGACCTTTATCCAAAGATGCTTCTACCACTGTACCGCTTGCATTCTTATCTGGGTTAGCTTTCAAATCGAGCATTTCTGCTTCGAGTAGTACTTTATCAAGAAGTTCTTCAATGTTCAATCCCGTCTTCGCAGAAATCTGCTGACACTGGATAGGACCACCCCAATCTTCCACTAAGATGTTCTCTTGTGAAAGTTGCTCCATAATCTTGTTCGGATTCGCTACCTCACGGTCTACCTTGTTAATCGCGATGATGATAGGTACACCTGCTGCCTGAGCGTGAGAGATTGCTTCCTTCGTCTGTGGCATCACGGCATCATCCGCTGCTACTACGATAATGGCAATATCCGTTACTTGAGCACCACGAGCACGCATTGCCGTAAAGGCCTCGTGACCCGGAGTATCCAAGAAGGTAATGGTTTGACCAGTATGAACCTTCACGTTGTAGGCACCGATGTGCTGAGTAATACCCCCGGCTTCACCAGCAATTACGTTGGCTTTACGGATGTAATCCAAAAGCGACGTCTTACCGTGGTCAACGTGACCCATCACCGTTACAATAGGTGAACGTGGTTTCAAATCTTCTTCCTTGTCCTCTTCTTCTTGGAACGTTTCCGTTACCTCTTCATCGACGAAATTGACACCGAAACCGAATTCTTCAGCCACCATCTCAAGCATTTCTGCATCGAGACGCTGGTTCATCGTCACCATCACACCTACACCCATCAAAGAGCCAATAACGTCATTGACGCTTACCTCCATCATGTTTGCAAGCTCTGTAACAGTAACGAATTCTGTCACCTTCAACACTTTGCTTTCCTGTGCAGCCTGCATGTCTTTGAGCTCCTCTTTTTCACGACGCTCGGCACGCTTATCACGACGAATTTTGGCACCCTTGTTCTTCTTACCTGAGGTAAGTTTCTCGAGTGTCTCCTTAATTTGTTTTTGGATTTGCTCGTCAGTCAGCTCCTGTTTAGGCTCAACAGGCTGGTTACGACGACCTTTACCTTTTCCACGGTTCTGGTTATTACCACCGCGTTGATTTCTATTTCTTGGATCCGCTTGGGCTGGAGTAGCACCACCCGGTCCTTGAGTTTTGATACGAGTACGCTTCTTTTTCGGCGTCTTCGGCTTCTCTACAGGAAGCTCAATCTTCTGACCTGTGAATTTAGGACCGTCAATCTTAACGTATTTGGTCTTGATTTCAGAGTTCTCAGGTTTGGCGTCCTCAACTTTAGGCTCCTCCTTTTTAGTAGGCGCTTGCTCTTGAATCTTAGCACCACCACCGGCTTTCTTCGGGCCTTTTTCAGTAGGCTTGTGACTCTTGTTCGCTGGCTTAGGCTCTTCTTTTTTGGCTTCTGGCTTGGCCTTCTTCTTAGGCTTCTGCGCATCCAAATCAATCTTGCCCATCACCTTGAGACCGCCTGCAGACGCTTCTTCTGCTGGGGCAGGAGTTTCCGCCTTTGGCGCCACTTCCTTAGGCTCTTCTTTCGGAGCTTCAGCAACCGGAGCAGGAGCTGGCTCTTCTTTCGGAGCTTCGGCAACCGGTACAGGAGCTGGAGCTGGCTCTTCTTTTGGAGCAGGAGCTACTTCCTCTTTTGGAGTCTCAACAGCAGGTGCAGGAGCTTCTTCCTCAGCAGGACCACCACGAAGAATTTCCTTTTCTTCTTTGGATTGCTGGCTTACTTCTTCCGCCGCTTTTTTACGCTCAAGATCATCAGCAAAAGCAGTCTTCAACAGACCGTACTGTTCTTCCGTAATCTTGGTATTACGGTTGTTTGGAATATCATGGCCATTTTTCGCCAACTCTTCTACCGCTCTGTCTAGAGAGATATTGAGTTCTTTAGTGGCCTTACTTAATCTGACGCTACTCATAGAGTGTCTTTAGTGTTTTCTTATTCTTCGTCCTCGAATTCTTGCTTGAGAATTGATAGGATATTTTCGACAGTTTCCTCTTCCAAATCGGCTCTTGATACCAATTCTTCTTTAGTCAACTTCAATACGCTCTTCGCTGTATCGCAACCAATCTTCTTCAATTCGTCGATGATCCAACCTTCGATCTCATCGCTGAACTGATCTAGTTCGATATCATCTTCGATCTCGATATCGTCACGATATACATCGATCTCCATGTTTACAAGCTTGCTCGCAAGACGGATGTTTGTACCACCACGACCAATAGCCAAACTTACTTGATCAGGTGCCAAGAATGCCTCCACTCTGCGTGTCTCTTCGTTGATGTTCAATGAAGTTACTTTCGCAGGGCTCAATGCTCTCTGGATGTACAACTGCAAGTTATTAGTGTAGTTGATCACATCAATATTCTCGTTGCGTAATTCGCGAACGATACTGTGAATACGTGAACCTTTCATACCCACACATGCTCCAACTGGATCAATACGATCGTCGTAAGATTCTACGGCAACCTTCGCCTTTTCGCCAGGGATACGAACCACACCTTTAATGGTAATCAAACCGTCGTATACTTCTGGGATCTCTTGCTCGAACAACTTCGCTAGGAAGCGCTCGTCTGTGCGAGACATAATGACCACCGGCTTGGTACCACGGAAGACTACTTCCTTAACAACAGCGCGAATAGGATCTCCTTTGCGGAAGAACTCACGCTCGCCAATCATCTGGTCTTTTGGAAGAATGAGTTCGTTTCCTTCGTCGTCATATACGATTACCTCGCGGTGACGCACGTGGTGTACCTCTCCAGTAATAATTTCACCTTCGAGATCTTTGTAACGCTTGAACAATTCTGAGCTGTCGTGCTCTTGAATTCTGCTCACCAAGTTTTGACGGAAAGCCAGGATGAAGCGACGACCGAGGTCGATCAATTTAATTTCCTCAGAAACTTCTTCACCTACTTCGTAATCCGGCTCGATCTTAAGTGCAGCACTCAATTCGATTTCTTGGTTCTCATCCTCAACCATACCGTCTTCAACTACGGTTCTGTTGTGCCAGATCTCCAAATCACCTTTGTCCGGGTTTACAATAACATCAAAGTTTTCATCGGTTTCGTACTTTTTCTTCAACTGATTGCGAAATGCCTCCTCAATGAAGGCCATCAAAGTAGTTCTGTCGATGTTTTTCTCCTCTTTAAACGCGAGGAAACTTTCGATAATCGCCTGATTTTCCATTATCTATAAAACTAAAACTTCTATTTAAATCTGATTGCCACTTTCGCCTCAACGATTTCAGCAAACTGTATTTCTAATTCAACAGGCGGAGCACTCTTCTTCTTTTGTGGGACGCTAAGCACCAAAAAATCCTGCTCCACTTTCTCTAACTTTCCTTCTACCTGACGGTCATTAAACTTCACCTTTAAAAAGCGGCCAATATTTTTCTTGTATTGACGCCAAATCTTCAGTGGCCTATTCAAATCTGGACTACTCACTGTCAAATTAAAGTCTTCAACATCTCGGTCCAATTCCGATTCCATCTTGCGATTAATCATTTTTATCTGATCCATCGAAAGACCTTCATCCGCATCTACATAGGCGATAATCACGTTGTTTGGCTTGACCTCAAGCTCCACCAAAAAAGCGTTGTTCTCAACCGTGGCCTGCTCTGCAGCCTTTTCAATTTTTGCGTATTCCATCAATTAGTAGCAATAAAAGAGGGGACCGAAGTCCCCCTTTTGAGTGCCAAAAAGTTTCGACAAATATAGTGTAATTCAATGACTTCGTGCAAAAGCTGTCCTAATTGATTCAGAATCATAAAATTAATCTCATCTTTTACCCATTAAAAATTTGAACAAATGCTTATCTTAGTATCTTTAGCGCACTAAATTCTCGCTTTTATACAAATTCCATGGAAAAGAGAAATGTCAAAATACTCATAGTCGACGACCATCCAATAGTACGTGATGGTATTAAAACCATGCTCGAAATGGGCGATTTCGACTGTTGCAACTTCAATATCCTTGAAGCTGGTAACGCTGATGAAACAATGGCAATGCTTAAAAACAATGCCTTTGACCTAGTCATCATGGATTACCAGTTGGAAGAAACCGACGGTTCTTCGCTGACCAAAAAAGTACTAGAGATCTATCCCGAACAACACGTTCTTGCGCTCTCTAATTATGACGATATCGAATTTGCGGCAAATATGCTCAAAGCAGGTGCTCGCGGATACATGATGAAGAACGTAGGCACTGCAGAACTCATCAAGGCCATTACAACCGTTCTTGAAGGAAAGTTGTACTATGCACAGCATCTCGCAAATGAACTCATCGAAAAGAAAATTCTAGGAAAAGGAAGCTTTGACGTAGCTACAGACAATCCTGCAGTATCAAGATTGAGCAAGCGTGAGATTGAAATCATTCAACTCATCTGTGACCAGCTCACCAATGAAGAGATTTCGAAGAAGCTTTTCCTTTCAAAGAGAACTATCGACAACCACCGTCAGAACATCCTAAATAAGTTAGGTATGAACAACACCGCTGGTTTAGTTCGCTTCGCTGTAGAAAATGGTTTAGTGCGTTAATCGCCGTCCAATAGAATAGTAAAAAAGGCGCCCTTGGGCGCCTTTTTTGGCCCTATACCAAAGGCCTAAGTCTCATTGAATCATTTCCTTTAAAGGCTTAATTCCGTCTTGTCCGAGGGATAGACCTAGCACATCCTCGAACAAAATGCACGGGGAAAAATTTGGGGCATAAAAAAACCCCCGGCGCGGAGCGCCGGGGGTCTCTGTTCCAAAAAAGGAACTGTATGAGTAAGAGATTATTCTACGATAACCTTCATTGTTCTCAACTCGCCTTTAGAGTTCGCGATGTTCACGAAGTACATACCACGACCCATTTCTGAAGCGTTTAACTCAACATTGCCCTGTGCATTGTCCATACCAGCAACCAAACGGCCAGTGATGTCCATTACACGAACTGTGTAGAAATCAGAAGTACCTAGAGCGATTGTTGCTACATCCGTCATAGGGTTCGGGTAGATCGCTACTGCATCCAATGCATTCTCTTCAACAGAGATGAAAGAACAAGCACCGTAAATGTGCTGAACAGTGTCTGCAGAACCTGTACGCGCGAAGAAACGGTTGTAAGAACCTACACCATTATCTACACCACAATCAGCAGGAACTGGCTCGTGGTTAGAGTTATCTGATGGATCGCCGTTAGAGAAACGGTACTCCATAGTACCTGGACAGTACTGTGCAACTGTAGCGATGTACTGGCCTGCTTGAGAGTGTGCAACCATTGGAATAGCATTTGAGCTCCACTGCGTGAAGTTACCCATCAAGTAAATCGTATCAGCTGGCGTGAAAGAAGCCTGCGTGAAGTCAACGATAAAAGTTACGTCAGCCGTTGGAGGCGTAGTAGGACATGGTCCGTACGTATCGTTGCCGAAACAACGAGGAGCAACTACAGAGTCAGAGCTTACAGTAACGATCTTGTTACCACCGCCTTCCCAGTTGGTCGCACCCGCTACGTGGTAACGAGCCTTGAACTGGAAATCACCAGAATCTACACCCATGTATGAGATAGAGTAAATACCGTCACCGTCTGGATCAGACATCAACTCACCACCCCATCCGTTGATAGGACCTGCAAGAGTAACAGAATCGATTGTAGAACAAGCAGTCAAAGAGCTTACATCAACATTTACAGTGATGTCGTACGTAGGAACTACAGTACATGGACCACATTGCTGGTAACATACTTCGTAGATACCGCTAACAGTATCCGTGTAGAAACGGTTATCACCTTGGTTAATACCTGCAGAAGAAGCCTGACAAGTAGAAGGAACCGATTCAACAGCACCCCAACCGTTACCGTTGATGAACTTAAAGTATGTAGAATCTGTCTTGTTTACGTACGCAATGTAACGATGTACACCATCAAAGTTTACCATCTGCGTCTTTGCTGGATCCCAACCTTGGAAGTTACCTGCTACGTGTACTGAATCTGAAGTCAATGTTTGTAGGGCCATATCCACCTTGAATTGGATTGCTTTTTGACCTGCCGGAGCAGCACCACCGAACATTACTGCTGGAAGTGTAGTATCCTGAGAGATCACTGCCCAACGGTTGCTGTTACCGTTAGTACCTACTTGGATCGGTGCAGGAACACTCTCGTCGTCGCCCCATGCGTTACCGTTCAAGAATTTGTACTCTAACTGTCCTGCATTCACAGTTACAGTAGTTGAGTAGATAGATGAAGTACCTACCTGAGTCAATGAAGTCGTGCTTGGTGACCAAGACTGGAACGACCCCGCAACGTGAACACCGTTAGAGTTGATCGTAGCAGAGCCCATATCAACCTGGAAGGTCACGCTGTAAGTTGTTTGTGCAAATGCGCTTACTCCTAGGAACAAGGCAGCTGCTAAAGCGTAAAACTTTTTCATATAAAAATGATTGGTTAGTAATTAGTGTACCGAATACCTTCTAAAATTACGGCATAGGCGGTTCCAAAATATCGTCTATTCTGCCAATTTTTAACCATATTGTCGCATTATCCCGCATAAAATGAAGAATAGCGCCTTAAATCTCCTTTTCGCCTTTTTCTTGGTTGGTCCTATGGGCTCGATTAAAGGGCAAGAAGTACACCGTGTTGACCCGCCGAATTGGTGGCGCAATTTTCCCTTAGATACTGTAGAATTATTCATCACCGGCGAAGGGTTTACAAAGGCCGATATTCACAGTTTTAAGGGTGCAGAAAGACTAGAATGGGGAATCCTAAGCGACAAGGTAGCATGGGTCCAATTCCGAATTTTACCCAACTCATCCGCACAAGAAATCACCTTTACAATTGGGTGCAGAAACATCAAATACCCCCTTCTTGAACGCAGCGGTTACCAGCCTCAAGGACTAAGCGACAGGGACCTTATCTACCTCATCACCCCGGACCGATTTCACAATGGAAATCCGAAGAACGATGATATCAAAGGCATGCGTGAGCGCGGCACCGACCTGAACGAGCCTTATACCCGACACGGCGGGGACCTCGAGGGCATTGGGCAAGGACTTGACCACATCGAAAGCCTTGGCGCCACTGCCGTTTGGATCAACCCCCTGCTGGAAAACGATATGGCCCGGGACAGCTACCACGGCTACGCCATCACGGACCACTATCAAATAGACCCGCGCTACGGCGGTAACAAAGCCCTCATTGCACTAAGCAAGCAAATGCACGAGCGCGGCCTAAAGCACGTCGCCGATGTCGTTTACAACCACTGGGGATCTTCGCATTACCTTCAAGAATTGATGCCCGATTCCTCCATGGTACACTGGAATCAAAATGGCTCTATTCCATTTTCGAGCTTCCGCTTCACATCGCTCACAGACCCATATGCATCCAAAGACGATATCGACCGATTCGAAAAAGGGTGGTTCGCAGGCGCCATGCCCGACCTGAACCAAGAGCACCCATTAACCGCCTCATACCTTACCTATTCCACCCTTTGGTACATAGAATCCTTCGGTGTAGACGCCCTGCGCTGCGACACCTATGCATTTTCCCATCCTACATTCCTTAGGGAGTTAAACATGCTACTCAAACGTGTGTATCCAGAGCTCTTCATCTTTGGAGAAACATGGGCCTACAGTGAAGCATCACAGCTCTACTTCGCGCCCAACGATAACGTGAGCGCAGGTTGGACAGGCAACGATGCGGTGACAGACTTCACCCTCTGGCGCGCCATCCACTCGATGTACGAAGCCGATGAATCTGAGCAATTCGGTTGGGCCACCGGTGCAGGTGCCTTGTACTACCGCCTCGCCGCAGATTACCTCTACGAGCGCCCGGAAGACCTTATCACCTTCGTTGACAATCACGACGACGGGCGCTTCCTCGGCCAGCTAGGAAGTGAAGACAAACTTAGAAGCGCCCTAACGCTGCTCTACTTCATGCGCGGTATACCTGTATTGTACTACGGAACAGAAGTTGGTTTAAAGGGATACGAAAACCATGGCGCCATTCGCGAGGACATGCCCGGATTTTCCGAAGAGTTCCCTGATTATAGCATAATTGGCGGTCAATTGTTAGATTTGTGTCAAGAATTGGGCGCTTTTCGAAAAACAAGAAGAGCCGTTAAGTTTACCCAAAGAGTGCCAGAGAATGGTTACTACATCCTTGAGGCTGCAAACGATTATTCCAAATGGATTTTGGTCGTGAACGCCACGGATAAGATGAGGAGCCACGAATACTGGTCAGGCAAAGAGCCCATACTCAGCTCAGATAAAGGGGGCGGGTCGGTTTTCTACCCTTGGGAAGCCAAGATATTTGAATTTGAGCGATGAAAGCCACGATCGAAAACATACGAATTGCCGAAAAGGACAGAAGCTACCACAGCTATGTGCTTTCGCAACGTGTGGGTCAGCGTGGACTATCCATTTTCACCGACTATTGGCACTATCACCCGGAGATTGAAATCACGTACGTAGTCAAAGGCGAAGGACTCGCTTTTATCGGAAACAAAATCGTTGAATTCAAAGCCGGCCAAGCCTTCTTGATTGGTCCTTACCTGCCGCACAACTTTGTCGCTTCTGACGAGGAGGAGATGATCATGGACCGCGAATGTTGGGGACTTCAGTTTACTCAGGAATGGCTCAATTCCTTCAAAGAAAGTGCCGCCCTAGGACCGCTTTTTAAAGCGATGAGTTTTGGTGTAGATCTCGGCCTATTCACCCCTGAAGAACACGAAGACTTTGCCAATATTGTTGGAACCAATTCCCTCAAGAGCATGGGCTCCTTCTTCAATCTCATGGCTTCGATCGCCGAGCGAAAAGAGTTCAAAACCGTTTCCACAACAAGCGCATACAGCAATGTGATGAGTCAGAAGATCAGCAAGCGCATGGAACGTGTTTCGAAGTACATTCAGGACAATTACCAACGTGCTATCACACTCTCCGAAATATCGGACATCGCCAGCATGACCGAACAGAGTTTCAGCCGTTGGTTCCGACAAACTTCTGGCTTGACTTTTATCGACTACTTAATGCAACTGCGAACAACGGTCGCTTCACACCTTCTGGTGAATACCAACAAGCCAATGTCTGAGGTTGCCGAAGAGAGCGGATTCAACTCTAGCTCTTCTTTCAACCGTTCCTTCCTAAAGGTCAAAGGTTGTTCACCCCGCGAATTCCGCAAGCTTAAAAGACCGCTCTAATTACGCCTCCGGGGTGTAGGTTACGGCCTTCTTATTTGTAATCAAAAAGTTTGACAACCCTGCAATAACCAACGAAGTTCCTGCTAGCAACATAGCGTTGATTGGATCTTCACCAAATACCCCTTTGTAAATAGTCGTCAGTGAAGTTGCAGCCACAATCTGTGGGATGACGATAAACATGTTGAAAATACCCATGTACACTCCCATTCTGTTCGGATCCAACGTGGAGCTCAACATCGCATACGGCATAGACAGGATAGACCCCCAACTGAATCCAATACAAACGAAGCTTAAGATCAACATCGACGGCTCGGTGATGAAGTACATGCTAATGAATCCGTACGCCCCAGCGAACAAGCTGAACATGTGAACGAACTTTCTATTGATTCGTCTCTTAGCCGTCCAAAGGGTCAACAACAGGGCGAATACCATAGAGCTCAAGCCATAATTACCCATGTACGAACCCACTTTATTTGAAGCGTCATTAAATGCTCTATCCGCTATTTGGTAAGCATCTATTTGCTCAGCAGTACTTACGGCGAAGTCGATAGCCTCAGGCTTCGCAGCATTAAAAACATGATCCGTCAAGGCAGGGTTGGCCATGGACCACATACAGAAGAAGGCAAACCAAGAGAAGAATTGGACCACACCTAAACGCTTCATTGTCTTCGGCATATCTGCGATGTTCTTGAACACCTCAGAAATAGTATTGGCTAAACCCGATTTTTCCTTCTGCTCCGCACGGAAAGCTTCCATGTCCTCAGGGGGATATTCGTCGGTAGTAAAGACTGTGTAAAGGATAGATAAGATGAATACTGCAGCACCTATTCCGAATGCCACCTGCACCGACATCGGCACCACACCAGGCTCAGCTTCGTTGCTTACACCTAAAGAACTCACCATCAGCGGCAAGTTTGAAGCCACCCAGGTACTCACACCAATAATCAGCGTCTGCACCACAAAACCAAAACTGCGCTGGCTGTCTGGCAATTTATCCGCCACCAAGGCACGGAACGGCTCCATACTGATGTTCATGGTAGCATCAAGAATCCATAGACCCCCTGCTGCCATCCAAAGTGCCGAACTGTGTGGCACCACCAATAATGTTAGAGAAGCAAGAACTGCACCTATCAGAAAATAAGGGCGGCGGCGGCCAAACCTCGGGTGCCACGTATTATCGCTCATCTGACCAATAATAGGCTGCACGATAAGTCCCGTGAGCGGCGCGGCAATCCACAACAATGGAAGGCTGTGCTCGTCAGCACCGAGCGTTTCAAAAATACGGCTCATGAATCCGCCTTGAAGGGCATATCCAAACTGGATTCCCAAGAAGCCGAAGCTCATGTTCCAAATTTGCCAAAAACTGAGTTTAGGTTTGTTCTGCATGTTTCTCTGAGTGTTAGTTGAGAAAAAACCCGGCACTGGGCCGGGTTCTAAGCTGGCGTGTAGCCAAATATTATTGACAGAAGATCGGAATAACGACCGCTTCTGTAACACGGTCTGCACCGCTCGCAAAGTTTTTACGCATCGCGATGAATTCTAAGTAATCCACCTCCTTATTAGGATTCAGGTTGAAGTGCTGTGTAGGAACAATCAACATCTCGAAGTTGCCATCGCCCACATCCGTCATCTGTAGGTCTGGATTAGAACCAACGTTGAAAGTATTCTCAATCTGCTGGCTAGTACCGTCCGTATAAACCACTTTAGCGTAGGCGTAACAATCGTCAGAAGCTAGGTTCTGCATCGATGCTTTTTCCTCTCTCCAGTTCTCGTAACGCAACGTGATTACGTCGTCAATCTTCACCTTCGTCGGGAAGTGGTAGAATGGATTGCGCTCCGTCGCAGGGGGGTCAATTGCAATACTCTGATCATCCGTCTTTACATCCGGATCACCGTAACCACCGCCGTCTTTTGCCTTCACCAAGAAGTGAATGTCTTCGTTGTAAACTGTAGTTGCATCCACCTCGTAAAACAAGGTTGGAACAATCTTCCAAGAGAACGTACCGTCAGAATTCTTGGTCATCTTCATAGCCTCATTAGAATTCTTCCAAGGCGCGGAACCTGTGCCGTTTACATACGGGTGACCGTCCGGGTGTGTGGCTGGCTTCCACGTCCAAATGTACATGTCTTCACCTGCATCTACAGCCTGCTTCAAAAGGTCTTGGTGACCTACGGCGAGGTCAAGAGCAGATGGGTCGAAGATAATCTCCAAAGAATCTGCTGGGTCGATGTTCTCATCAGGGATTGTTGAGATTTGAGCCGAAGCATTTAGGCCCAAAGTCAATGCGAGTAGTGTGCTAATCTTTTTCATCTGAGCTTATTTTCTAGTGAAGGTTAGTTTGTAAGAAACGCTTGGCTTATCACAACGTACACGGTCGTAAACGAAGCTTACATTTTGATCGATAGAACGTGGCATGTTACCCAAAGGCAAAACCGTTGTTACTGTATCGAACTGAGTTAAGTGAAGCTCAGAAGGGAATTCTGGGGTATTGTATTTCCACGTACCACCCGCACCGAATAGATCGAAACCAGGGCCTTGAGAGTTTACCGCGTAAGTGCTGTCTTCATTAAAAACAACTACCCACTTGTCTTGAGCATTTTGGTAGAATGTGCTGATATCTCTAGTCTCTGGAACCGGCAATGTAAGATCTGTTTGATCTGCATTTGTCAATTCCCAAGTACCTACGATACCTGCACCCGCCTCATATGCTGGACCGATAGGCCCAACTTCAGGCTTACATGCGCCCAAGATTATCAAGGCGCTCGCAATAAATAATGTTACTTTTTTCATATCGCTGAACTGCATTATTCGCAGCCTCCTTCTTCGTTATATATAAATCCTTGGGCGGTTCCTTCAAAGTTAGGGAATTGGAGCACCATTCCTGGACAGTCCCAATCCACGCCGCGAATCTTTTGAATCTCACCCAATACACCTTGACGCTTCAACTGGAACAAACGATCGCCTTCACAAGCCATCTCCAATCTTCTTTCGTTCATTACATCAGAGATGCTAAGTGAACTCAAGGTCGCTACGTTTGCACGTGTTCTTAGGTCATTGATATAACCCAATCCTGAACCGTCAGCATCGCTGTTCAAACGAACATTACACTCTGCGTAGATCAAATACATCTCCGTCAAGTGGATTAGTGGCACATCGATAAAGCTCGCGTCGAATTTGCTGATCATGTACAACTCATCTGCGGTACCCGCGTTGCGGATGTCGTACCACAACTGACCGCGAAGGTCATTGGTGTCCGAAGTAGCCGCTACGTATAGATCGGCGCTTGCCTTCAGTGCTGGGTTCGCATTTGGATCATCAGAACGGTAATTACCCACGTAACCTGATCCACGCTCATCTACCAAGGTGTCGCCACCAACTACTTCATTGGTGCTCACCAAAGTGAAGATGAATTCAGCCGGCAAACTTGTGTTTGGATGGTCGTTGAATCGCTTCGTTAAATCCTGCTCCAAGCTGTAAGAGCCCGAACCAATTACCTCAGCAGCTTTCGCCTTTGCATTGGCGAAATCGCCCATTTCCAAATACACTTTAGCCAAGAGGCCTTTCGCTGCCATTTGATCCGCAAAGATGCCGTTGTCCGAAGGTAGGTCGGCTTCAGCGTCCAATAGATCTGAAACGATGGCCGCGTAAACATCGGCAACCGTAGCGCGCATTTGCGGCGTCTGATCGGCGCTCAACTTTAATGGAATACCAAGGTGACTGTTGTCTGAGGTGTAACCGTAAGGCAAAGCCCAGATACGAACTACGTGGTAATGACATAGGGCACGAATGAATTTTGCTTCAGCAGAAATTCTTTCGATACTCTCTGCGGTTGCACCTTCTAGATCTGCAACCTCTTCCAACAAAGTGTTGGCGCGATAGATTGCGATGTATGCATCGCGGTATTCACCGCCAAATGAACCGTTAAAGAACGAAGATGTCCAACGGTAAATCTGTGCGTATTCGCCGTTCAAGCCTAGTGGGTCAGCAAGGTTATCTGACATTACTTCCGGGATGTTTTGGAAACGGCCGTTGAAGGCGTTTGCCGCGACATCATAAACGCTCACCAATAGTTGCTCTGCATCCTCAATGGTTACAATGGCTGAATCTGCTGGGATTTGAGACGTAGTATCCGCTTTAAAATCTAGGATACGCTCACACGAGGAGTTTCCTACTACAATCGCTACAAGTGCTAGAAGTGCTACTATCTTTTTCATGATTGCTAAGGATTAAAAGTTAATGTTTACACCAATGTTGTACGTCTTCTCCTGCGGTGGAGTGAGGTACGTTATGTTCGGTGACATGTTACGGTCAGTAGCGTTCTCGAAATCACGAGCAATCTCTGGATCCAAACCGATGTAATTAGTCAAAGTGAGCAAGTTTGTGCCAGTCACATTTACCGTCAAACCTTTCACGTTTTTGATCAATTTATCTTGTGGCACTCGGTAGCTCAACTTCACGTTACGCAAGCGAGCGTAGGTCCCATCGTGCAACCAGAGATTGGTGTTGATCCACTCTGTATTTGAACCGTAGGTACGGTAATCGCGGCTTAGACGCGGGTAAGTTGCGATATCACCCGGCTGTTGCCAGCGGTCGAACAAATCTGTACGCATGTTCCAATCGGTCACCACACCCATCTGACGCTTCGAAGAGCTATCGTAGATATCACCACCGATCGTGAACACCCACATGAAGCCAAACTCCCAGTTCTTGTAGTTAAATGTATTGGTCAAACCACCAATAGCATCTGGCATTACATTACCTACTGCTACACGATTCTGAAGGTCCCAAGTATACGTTTCGTTGCCTTCCTTGTCGAGGTAAACCGGTAGACCATTTGCTGGGTCTACGTGAGAGAATTGAACGAGGTAGTTGGTACCAATTGGCATTCCTACAACTACACGAGTATCGTTAGTACCACCACTTACTGCATCTGGCGAGTACTCACCGATAGAAGTAATCTGGTTGTAGTTACGTGCAATGTTGAAGTCCGTGGTCCACGTGAAGTTATCTGTCACGATGTTTCTCGACTTAATCGCAAATTCAACACCTGTGTTGTACACGCTACCAACGTTGTCCCACCAAGAACCGAATCCTGTAGAACCTTGTAGCGTTACGTTTAATAGCATGTCGTTTGTCTGTTTGCGGTACCAAGCCAATTCACCTGAAATACGGTCGTTGAAGAATCCGTACTCAAGACCTACGTCATAAGTTGTAGATGTTTCCCAACGCAAGTTTGCGTTTTCGCGAATTACCGGGTAGCGGTACGTCTGACCTGCGTAACCGTTGTTGGCTACATTGTAGTAACCAAACCACTGGTACGAAGGAATAGCAGAGTTACCGTTCTTACCTACGGACGTTTTCAACTTCAAGAAGTTAATTGCCGGCATGTTTGCCATAAAGTCCTCGTCCGAGATGACCCAAGCAACCGAAGCTGCTGGGAAGTTACCGTACTTGTTATTAGGACCAAACTTCGAAGAACCGTCACGACGAATCAATGCTTCAGCGTAGTACTTTCCTTTGAAGTTGTAGTTCAAACGGGTGAAGGCAGAAGCAAACGCATATTCCTCGATGTAGCTCAATGGATCGTTCACCCACTGGCCCGTTTCGCGGATCTGACCTACAGCCTCGCTGTCGTAGTAGCCGTCAAAGCGCTTAATTCTGTTGTATTGGTACTCCGAACCAACCAACCAGTTGATGTGGTGGTCTTCGCCCAAATCCTTGATGTAGTTCGCTGTGGCGTTTCCTGACGTGTTGTACACGCTATATGGGTACATATTTGCGCGACCCAAGAAGTTGCCGTCCGCATCCTTATAAGTAGGATCGTAACCTGGCTTCTCCCAAATGTGGTCTTCGAAGTGCATGTAATCGAACGCCCCTTGACCGCGGAAGGTCCAGTTATCGTTCAATTTGTAGTTCATGGTAATGTTGTTGATCGAACGATCTTCGATAGCCGTCCAATCTTTCATGTCGCGTTGTGCAACAGGGTTTAGGCTAATACCGCCTTTCAACCAGTAATCACCAGCCGAAGCAACAAGGTTGCCGTCGTCGTCATATTCGTCTTCTGCGTAGTAAATAGGATAGATTGGAAGTGCACGAGACATTGCCTCACCAAAACCACCCGACCAGGCGGCATCGATACGGTTGTTTACCCCGCGAGAAAGCGACGTGCTCAATCCTAATTTGAATCGTTTCGTAATGTCAAAATCTGCATTGATACGTCCAGATAGACGCTCGTAAGAGTTGCCCGCCAAATAACTGTGGTTATCATTGTAAGAAAGGCCCGCGTAGAAGTTTCCTCCCTTGAACCCGCGAGAGGCAGAGAAGTCGTAGCCGTGCTTAATACCTTGACGGATGGTCTCTTGTACCCAATCGGTTCCTTCAAAAGCTTGCGCCTCAGCCCAGCTCATACGGTTACCTGGAAGCTCTGGAACACCAACGTTTCCATCGTTTACCCAGGCCTCTTCGTACATTTGAAGGTACTCGTCCTTGTTCATCATGTTAGGCAGGGCAGTTGGGTTTGAGAAACCAACGCGTGATGAGAAATTATAAGTCAATTTCTTGCTCTTACCTCTTTTAGTAGTAATCAATACAACCCCGTTAGAACCACGAGAACCATAGATACCTGTTGCAGCAGCATCCTTCAAGATCTCTACAGATTCGATATCGTTAGGGTTGATCGTTGCAAGTGGGTTGGTGTTGAAACCACCGCGGTTACCGTTAAGGAAGTAATCTTGAGTAATTGGAATACCGTCCACTACATAAAGTGGGTCACCACCTGCTGAAATAGAGGCCACACCACGAACACGTACCATTGAGCCGGAGCCCGCGATACCTGAACCAGTAATTACCTGAACCCCGGCAGCCTTTCCTTGAATGGCATTTTCAAACGAAGGTGTTGGAATGTCGGTAAGCTCTTTGGTCTTCAACGAAACTACAGATCCAGTAAGATCGCGCTTACGAGCCACACCATATCCTACAACGACAACTTCGTCGAGTTGATTGCTCGCAGGGTTCATAGTTACATTGATGATTTGCTTGCCTTTGATATCCACTTCCTTCACTACCGGTTCGTAACCGATAAATGAATAAGTGATGGCATACTTCCCTGGCTTTAAAGAAAGGGAATATTGACCGTTGAAATTCGTAGAGGTTGCTCCACCCTTATCAACTGAAATGGCTACCGATGGAAGTGGTTCATTGAACTCATCTACTACCGTACCTGAAACCGTCTGTGCTTGGATTGCACCGCCAATTAGCAGGGAAAGAGCCACGAGAAAACGTGAGAATCGCTTCATGTTTTGGTGTTAAGTGTTGTATCCTTCAAATGTAAAGAATACACTTCTTCTTAGGAAGGCGGGAAAAAGGCGGTATTAACTGAATCCGCCCACTTTTTAACCGAACAAAGGGCTTTTGGGGTTAAGTCAAGCTATCTTCTGATTTAATACGATACAAACGGGCCGGTTTGTGAAGCACCCCTTTCTGCTTTTCTTCAGTGGCCTCAATCATCTTTTCGCGGACGATTTTTTTACGGAAATTTCGCTTGTCCAATTCCTCTTGAGTTATGGCCTCGTGCAGCTGTTGGAGTTGATTTAACGTGAATTTTTGAGGCAACAATTCGTAGGCCGTTTTATTGAGCTCGAAATGACGCTGAAGCTTCATCAAAGCGACCTCAACAATGGCATTGTGATCAAAAGCTAGCTCAGGAATCTCACGGATATCTTGCCATAACGCCTCACCGGCGAAACTCGACGGATTCGGAATGAAGTCTGCCATCTTCACCAAAGCGTAATAGGCGACGGTGATTACCCTTTCTTTCGGATTGGCGCGGTAGAGCTCCAACCACTTTCTATCCTTTTCAGCATTCACACGCAAGGGATCGCCGAAGGTGTGGAACTGTTGCAGGTGAACATCTTTCAAACTAGCCAGCTCCCATAAAACGCGGTCTGCTGCCTCATCGAGCCCTTCACCCCTGTGGATCAAATCCCCTGGAAGACGTTTTCTCAAAATGCCTTGTCCAATGTCCTTTTCCTCAATCAAGAGCACGTTTAGGCGCTCTCCATCAAAGCCGAAAATGACACAGTCAACACTGAAATTAGGATTGATATCCTTCAATTCACTCATGGTCAGTTTTTGGTAACGTGTTAAATTTGGGGTGCTTCAAGATAAGCAGTAAAAATTTAATAAGTGTATTATTTACACTAAGTTACTATCTTTGCGCCCATGTCTGTAGAGATTAATAATATCGTAGTTCTCACTTCAGGAGGCGATGCTCCTGGGATGAATGCCGCCATTCGTGCGGTTACGAGAACGGCTTTGTACCACGGAAAAAAGGTCTTTGGCGCCTACCGCGGGTACGAAGGGATGATTGAAGATGATATCGTGGAATTGACCACAGAAAGCGTAAAACACATCCTTGCGCAAGGTGGTACATTCTTAAAAAGTGCCCGTAGTCAAGAATTCAGGACCCCGGAAGGCCGCGCGAAAGCAGCAGCCAACCTAAAGAAGCGCAATATTGACGCTCTCGTAGTTATTGGCGGTGACGGATCCTTTACTGGTGCCTTGAAAATAGCTGAAGAACACAACATTCGTGTCATAGGTGTTCCAGGAACTATTGATAACGATTTGTACGGTACAGATTTTACCATTGGTTACGATACCGCTACAAATACTGTGATCGAAAGTGTGGACAAGATCCGCGACACGGCCTCTTCACACAACCGCCTTTTCTTCGTAGAAGTTATGGGTAGAGATACCGGTTACATTGCTGCTTCAACAGGTTTAGCCACTGGCGCGTTGAGCATCATCTTGCCGGAGAAGAAGAGCACTTACAATGACCTATTTGACGATCTACGCCAGGCACAAGCCAAGCGTAAGACTTCGAACATAGTTATGGTCGCTGAAGGGAACCACCTAGGCGACATCTTCGAGATTGCTCAGGCAGTGAAGAAGGAATTTCCGAGCATCGACGTGAAAGTGACGAACCTAGGTCACACGCAACGCGGTGGTTCACCATCTACCAATGATCGTGTTTTGGCCTCTGTTTTGGGCTTCTATGCCGTGAAAGGATTGATGGAAGGTCAGGCTAAAGTCATGACGGGAATGATCAATCAAAAAGTAGTTTATACGCCTCTATCAGAAGCAATTTCTAAGACCACAGATTTAGACGAAGAAATGCTAACAATCGCTAGAATTCTAGCAACCTAACAACACATCAGATTATGAGTAAAATTGCAATCAATGGCTTCGGCCGCATCGGTCGTTTGACGTTCAGAAACTTGATCGAAAGCGAAAACGTAGAAATCGTAGCAATCAACGATTTGACAGCGACAGACATGCTCGCTCACTTGTTGAAGTACGATAGTGCACACGGTCGTTTCAACGGTACAGTTGAGTACACTGAGAACAGCTTGATCGTAAACGGTAAGGAGATTACTGTATACGCTCAGCGCGATCCTGAAACTTTACCATGGGCAGAGCTAGGTATAGACGTAGTGATCGAATCTACTGGTTTCTTCCGCGATGCAGAAGGTATGGGCAAGCACATCAAAGCAGGTGCTAAGAAAGTAGCGCTAAGTGCTCCAGCTTCAGGCGACATCAAAACAATCGTTTTGGGTGTGAACGACGGCGAATTGACTGCAGAAGATACAATGGTAAGTAACGCATCATGTACAACGAACTGTTTGTCTCCAATGGCGAAAGTATTGGACGAGAAGTTCGGTATCGAGAGCGGTTTCATGTGTACTATCCACGCATACACTTCTGACCAGCGTATCCAGGATGCTCCACACTCTGACAAGCGTCGTGCTCGTGCAGCAGCAGTAAACATGATTCCTACTTCAACAGGTGCAGCAAAAGCAGTTGCTTTGGTATTGCCACAGTTGAAAGGAAAACTAGACGGGTACGCAATGCGTGTTCCAACCATCACTGGTTCTGCTACAGATTTGACAGTTACTTTGAGCAAGGAAGTTACTGCTGAGGAAGTAAACGCTGCAATGAAAGAAGCTGCAGAAGGCCCATTGAAAGGTATCCTTATGTACACTGAAGACCCAATCGTAAGCTCTGATATCGTTGGCGATAAGCACAGCTGTATTTTCGATGCTGGTGTTACTTCAGCAAAAGGAAACTTGGTTAAAGTTCTAGGTTGGTACGACAACGAAGCAGGATATTCTGCACGTTTGGCAAACCTAGTTGAGCGTCTAGCTTAATACATTACCTTCATGCCCCCGCGGCTGCGCCGCGGGGGTTTTATATAACTCGCTATGATACTAATTGCAGAAAGTGGCTCTACGAAATGTGACTGGGTAGTTCTAAACTCAGACGGTTCTGAGCACAAGCGCTTCTCTACAATGGGGTTCAATCCTTATTTTCATTCAGCTTCTTTTATTCATGAGGAGTTGAGTGAGAACGAGGTGGTTAAAACCATATACGCTCAAGTAGAGTTCGTTTATTTCTACGGTGCTGGAGCTTCTTCTGAAAGCTTGAAGGATATCGTTAAGGACGGGTTACAACAAGTACTTCCCAATGCAAACGTTAGCGTCGATCACGACCTTGTAGCCAGTGCCTACTCCACGTACACGGGCGAGCCTGCCATTACTTGTATTATCGGTACGGGGTCTAACAGCTGTTATTTTGACGGCGAGACCGTGAGCGAAGAGGTGCCTGCTTTGGCATACATCCTCGGTGATGAAGGCTCAGCGAGCTTTATTGGTAAGCGTTTGGTGTCCGATTTCTTGTACAAAAAGCTCCCTGCGGAGATGGCTGAAGATTTCTTCAACACGTACCAATTGGACAAAGACGAAATCATCACCAGCGTGTACAACAAACCTAATGCAAACGTATACCTCGCGTCTTTTAGCCGCTTCGCTGGAAAGCACATGGAAAACCCATATGTGAAGCAAATTGTACGTGAAGGTTTCGCAAAATTCGCAGATATCCACATCGCGTGTTTCGACAACTGCAAAGAGGTGCCTGTGCACTTTGTAGGTAGCGTTGGCGCTATCTTCCACGAGATTCTTGAAGAGGTGTTGGAAGAGCGCGGAATGCGCCTTGGACAGATTATGCGCAAGCCTGTGGACGGCCTCATTAAGTATCACCTTGAGTACTTGAAAGTACTCGATGCCTATAAAGTTTAAACCGATCACATGATTAAAGGATTCCTTTTTGATCTAGACGGCGTTATTGTAGATACCGCCGTTTTTCATTTTCAAGCATGGCGTCGACTCGCTCAAAAACTAGGCGGCGACTTTACCGAAGAACAAAACGAGCAACTCAAGGGGGTGAGCCGAGTAGATTCGCTCAAGAAAATCATAGAATGGACCGGCGCAACTGTGAGCGACGAAGAGTTCCAGACATTGATGGTAGAGAAAAACGAGTGGTACCTTGAGTTGGTGCAGGGTTTAGGCCCGCAGGATGCACTGCCAGGAGCACTTAATTTCCTGCAAACCGCCTACGACCAAGGCATCAAAATCGCATTGGGTAGTGCTTCGAAGAATGCGCCCATGATTTTGGAAAAACTGGGTATCACTCCATTGTTCACTGCGATAATTGATGGGAATAATGTGGTAAACGGCAAACCTCATCCAGAGGTATTTTTGAAAGGAGCAGAAGCTCTAGGACTAGAACCGTCAGAATGTGTCGTGTTTGAAGACTCCATCGCTGGGGTCCAAGCGGCAAAGGCAGGTGGCATGTCAAGCGTAGGTATCGGCGATGCGGAGACCTTGCAGGCAGATGTCCACTTCAGCGCATTGGGCGAGACGACTCCTGAAGCTTTGGTAGCTCACTTTTAAGAAGCTTACACACATCATATGTTCAATAAATATACTGAGGTAGACCCTTGGAAGATCATCGAGCGCGGTTGGGATTCTGAAAACCACCCAAAGAGCGAGAGTTTATTTTCTATTGGTAACGGCCGTATGGGCCAACGTGCCAATTTCGAAGAGACTTACACCGGTAATAGCCTTCAAGGCTCCTACATCGCTGGGGTCTATTACCCCGATAAGACAAGAGTTGGTTGGTGGAAAAACGGGTACCCGGAGTACTTCGCCAAGGTATTGAACTCTTGTAATTGGATCGGCATTCAGGTGAAGGTCGACGGAGAGGAATTGGACCTTAATACCGCTACTGAAGTAGCGTCATTCTACCGCGAGCTCGACATGCAAAGTGGCTTGCTCAAGCGCTCTTTCGAAGCAACCCTTCCTTCAGGAAAAATCGTGGCTGTTGAAGCAGAGCGTTTGGTGAGCATCGTTCAAGACGAGATTGGAACCATTTCCTACAGCGTTACGCCGAAGAATTTCTCAGGCAAGATTGAATTGTGCTCGTACCTAGATTTCGATGTAGAAAACGAGGACAGCAACTATGACGAGAAGTTCTGGGAGCCTGTTACTCAAGGTCAGGAAGCAGGCGCAAGCTATGTGCACGCCAAGACCAAAAAAACCGGTTTCGAGGTAACTGTGGCCATGCGCAACAGTCTAAACTTGGACGGAGCGCCGCAAGAATGGGGCATGAGTTCAGATGCGAAGCACATGTTCGTCAGTGAATGCGCCTGCTATGAGGTGGCTCAGGGTCAAACCTTGAAACTTGAAAAATTTGCAGCGGTATTATCCAGCATGAACCACGACGTGGCAAGCTTGGATGCAAAGGCAGCAGCGCGCGCTACGGCGGCAGCAGCGCAAGGCTATGAAGCTCTGCGTGGTGAGCACGTAGCTGCTTGGCATAGCAAATGGGAGACCTCTGATATTGAAATTGACGGCGACGCGGAAGCACAGCAGGGCATCCGTTTCAACATCTTCCACATGAACCAAACCTTCACAGGTGTGGACGACAGATTGAACATCGGTCCTAAAGGGTTTACCGGCGAGAAATACGGCGGTTCTACCTACTGGGATACCGAAGCCTACTGTTTGCCTTTCTACCTCGCAACGGCGCAGCCGGAGGTGGCGAAGAACTTGTGTTTGTACCGTTATAAGCAGCTGGACAAGGCCATCGAAAATGCAGGCAAGCTCGGGTTTACCGACGGCGCAGCATTGTACCCGATGGTAACGATGAACGGTGAGGAATGTCACAACGAGTGGGAGATCACTTTCGAGGAAATCCACCGTAATGCAGCCATCGCTTATGGCGTGTTCGATTACATACGTCACACCCAAGATTGGGGCTATTTGGCCGAAGGGGGATTTGAGGTCCTTCTAGGTATTAGCCGATTCTGGTCGCAGCGTGTGAATTGGTCACAGGAAAAGGAAGCCTACGTGATGCTCGGTGTAACTGGGCCGAACGAGTACGAAAACAACATCAACAACAACTGGTACACCAACCGCATGGCAGCCTGGACGTTGGAGTGGACGTTGGAAGCCCACCATTGGCTTAAAGAAAATGCTGCGGACGCGCTGAGCGCCATCTCCAGCAAGACTGCGCTGAACGCAGATACAGAATTCGCCAAGTGGAGTGATATCATCGCCAAGATGTACTACCCAAAGAGCGAGAAATTAGGCGTGGTATTACAGCAAGACGGCTTCTTAGACAAGGAGCAGCTCACTGCCGACGACCTCAGCCTGGACGAGCGTCCAATCAACCAGCACTGGAGCTGGGACCGCATCTTGCGTTCGATCTTCATCAAGCAGGCGGACGTATTGCAAGGCTACTACTTCTTGAACCACCTCTACGAGGAAGAAGAAGTAAAGCGCAACTTCGACTTCTATGAGCCGAAGACCGTTCACGAGAGCTCGTTGAGCCCTTGTGTGCATGCCATCCTAGCAGCACAGATTGATTACCCAGAGAAAGCCTACGAAATGTATTTACGCACCTCTCGTCTGGACATCGACGATTACAACCGCGAAGTTCACGAAGGGTTGCACATCACCTCGATGGCTGGAACATGGATGTCTGTAGTGCAGGGATTCGGGGGCATGAAGATTCGCGACGAAGAGTTGCATTTCACGCCAAAGCTTCCCGAACAGTGGAAGGGCCTCACCTTCTCCATCCTTTGGAGAGGCGCGACGCTCAAAGCAAACCTCACAGCCGAAGGCATGACCATCGAAAACGTGAGTGGCACTCCAGCCAAATTTGCGATCGACGGCCAGTGGTTTGAAGTAGCCGCAGGCGAAAAAGCATCCACTGCAGCCGAAGCACATGCTTAATCATTTGATACTATCTTAGAAAGGCGCCCTGTGCGCCTTTTTTTAGCCAATAATCCATGAAGAAATTTCTATTATTTGTAACCGCTTTGGCCGTCTTCACGGCCTGTGAACAGGAGGAGGAAAAAGCAGTGATTAGCTACAACGCTGCCGCTTTGGCAACGCCGTACGTGCACAACGGAGATACCAGCATTTTCCACATCAAAGACTACACGCTCGAGGAGGGCGCCGTGTTGAGTGGTTTGCCTTCCGGAGTATATAGCTACATGACCGGTGAAGGGGTTTACAAGATTTTTGGACGTCCTGAAAACACCTTGGGCACCATGCGTATTTCGAGCCGTGAAAGCACCTTTGAAGTGCCTTTCGTAAAGGGTCAAAAACGCGGGGTCCAATTCCGCGTCGCCGCCTTCGAAGGCCAAGACGTGAAGGTCAAAGGCGAATTTAATGCGTGGAACACTGAGGCGAGCTTCCTCCAATGGGACGGCGACGCGTGGGTATGGAACCTCGTGCTCGCACCGGGCGATTATGCCTACAAGCTGGTCGTCGATGGACAAGAGGTGATGGACCCGACCAATACGCTCAGCCAAGCCAATGGATTTGGTGGGTACAACAATATCCTTTCTGTGGAATCTGAGAGCGAGGCGGAGCCTCGCGGCGTGCGCTTTGTTGGCGGCGGACAGCTAAAACTAATGTTTACCCCGATGCCTGAAGACCAAGAGGTCCTTATCATGCTCAACAATACGCCTTTGAATAGTACGCGCTCGCCGTTGGCTACCGTTGTGGAATTGCCAGAAGAGGTAGAGGCGATGGAGCTCGCTTGGGTTAGATTGTACAGTGCGCGCGGCGGAAAATTGGCCCCAGATGCACTTATCCCATTGAAGTATGGGAAGGTGGTTGAAGACCCGAAAGAATTGGACCGTAGTAACTGGCATACTTCCATTATGTACTTCGCTATGATCGACCGATTCCTTAACGGCGACGCTTCGAACGATCAGCCTGTAGACGACCCAGCCGTACACCCTCGTGCCAATTACCAAGGTGGTGATATCGCCGGGTTGCGTGCTAAAGTGAACGACGGCTACTTCGATTCCTTAGGGGTAAACTGTCTTTGGATTAGCCCACTTACTCAAAACCCAGAGGATGCCTGGGGGCTCTGGAACCAGGGCGGACCGGTGAGCACCTTCTCTGGCTACCACGGCTACTGGCCAGTGAGCAATATCAAGCCTGACCACAGATTCGCTACAGATGCCGATGTGCACGCCTTCTTAAATGATGCTCATGCTAAGGGCAATAATGTGCTGCTCGATTATGTGGCGAACCACGTGCATGAATTGCACCCGGTGTATCAGAAAAACCCGCATTGGGCAACCAACAAATACACTGACGATGGCCGACTCAACACCCAGCTTTGGGACGAAGAAAGGCTGACCACTTGGTTCGATACGTTCATGCCTACGCTGGAATTGCGCAATGATACCGTGGCCGACCTTATGTCCGACAGTGCCCTGGTTTGGATCACGCAGTATCCGTTCGACGGGTTCCGTCACGATGCGACCAAGCACATCCCTATGAACTTTACGCGTCTGTTGACCGAAAAGATCCGCAAGGTGAGCGACAAGCACGTGTACCAGATTGGAGAGACCTACGGCTCCGACGAGCTCATCGCCAGCTACGTAGGAAGCGGTAAGGTGGATGCCCAGTTCAATTTCAACCTCTACGATGCCGCCTTTGAAGCCTTCACTCAAGAAGGTGTGTCGTTCGACCGATTGAAAAAATCCCTCGAGAGCAGCCTCACCTACTACGGCTACCACCATTTGATGGGGAACATTTCAGGGAATCAGGACAAGCCTCGCTTCGCCTCCATGGCCAGTGGCCATTTGAGCCCTTCAGAGGACAGCAAGCTTGCCGGTTGGACCAGAGAAATTCCTGAGGCAAACGAGCGTGGATTCCGTAAGATGGCGTGTATGCACGCCTTCAACATTGCCGTTCCAGGTATCCCTATCATCTACTACGGCGACGAGATCGCCATGCACGGTGGCAATGATCCAGATAACCGCAAAATGATGCGCTTTGAGGACCACAACGACCGCGAGAAGGCCTTGTGGGAGCAGACCGCTGAGCTCATCCACCTGAGAAGAAATTCCATGGCACTGAACTATGGCGGCACGGACATCTACCAGCCTGAGGCAAATGTATTGGTCATAGAACGCCAATTCGCCAATGAATATGTCCGCTTCTTCTTCAACAATAACCCGAAAGAAGTGACCCTAGAAAAATGGGGCATCACTGTACCTGCAGACGACTTTACTTACCATATACAAATCTTAGAACGTGAATAAATCTATCATTACCCTATTGGCAGCTGCCCTGACTTTGGCAGCTTGCAGCGCGCCGGAATCGGCACCAGAAACTACCTCAACCTGGGAAGATACCAAGCTTCCAGAGTGGGCGAAAGACGCGAATATTTACGAGGTCAACATCCGTCAATACACGCCGGAAGGAACCTTGAATGCCTTTAAGGAGCACCTTCCGCGCTTGGCCGAGATGAACGTAGACATCCTTTGGTTCATGCCCATCCAACCTATTGGTGAGCGCAACCGCAAGGGCGAACTAGGCAGCTATTATTCCATCCAAGATTACACCGCGGTCAACCCAGCTTTTGGAACCGTGGAAGATTTTAAAGCCATCGTGGACGAGGCGCACGCACTAGGTATCCACGTATTGCTTGATTGGGTGGCCAACCACAGTGCTTGGGACCACCCTTGGGTAGAGTCTAATGACGATTTCTACACCCGCGATGAGGACGGCAGCTATCCTATGGAAGCCATCGGAAACGACGGCGGCAAAACGGGATGGACAGACGTGGCCGATTTGAATTACGACATTCCACTGCTTACCGATTCCATGGCTGCAGAAATGGACTGGTGGGTAAGTAACACAGGCATCGACGGATTTCGTTGTGATATGGCCGGAATGGTGCCGTACGCCTTCTGGGAGCATACCATTCCTATGTTGCGCGAGAAGCACGGACCTCTTTTCTTCCTCGCGGAATGGAGCGAGCCGCACCTGCTCAGCACCTTCAATGCAGATTACGGCTGGGAGTTCCACCACATGATGAACGACATCGCGAAGGGTCACAAGAGCGTCTACGATCTCGAGGTCTATGCTGCTAAAAACGATACCGTTTATGGCGACGATGCAATGAAATTATACTTCACCTCCAACCACGATGAAAACAGCTGGCAGGGCAGTGCGATTGAGCGCATGGGCGACGATGCACGCGCCTTCTTTGCTCTTGCTTTCATGATGGACCAAAGTTTCCCATTGTTGTACACCGGGCAAGAAGCCGGGATCGATTTCAGATTCCCATTCTTTAGCAAGGATACTGTGGGTGTGAATTGGTCTGCGAATACCGACCATGCAAAATTTTACGCTTCCCTTTTCGAACTAAAGCACAATCATCCTGCTTTATGGAACGGCGCATACGGCGGTGAAATGACCCTGAGTACAGATACTACAGCGAACACTGTAATGATCTCCAGAACCCTCGGCGAAGATCGAGTAAACGGCTATTTCGCCTTCGGTGGCGGTGAAGTTGTTGGGGGTGAGGATGCAGGAGAATTGGTCATTGATATACACGGAGCGAAAATCTACACCAAAACTTTGGCGGGGAACGAGTAACTTTAAGCTCGCAAAAGAACCACCGCATGTACAAGATCACAGGAAAGAACACCTTTGAAGTTGCGCCAGATACTAACCCGGCCGAAGGGTTGCTCGACGGCACCTATTACAACCTGGACATCGAAAAGATGGACGGACGTACTTGGCATATTTTGAAGGACTATAAATCCTACTACGTACAATGGGTAGAGCGCAGCGAAGACGGCAAGACCTTTACTTTGAAGATCAATGGCCAATTGCTCGAGCTCAACGCCAAGGACCACTATGACCTGCTTTTAGAGCAAATGGGCATGTCTGCGGCAAACACCGCGAAGGCGACCAAGCTCAAGGCACCTATGCCGGGCAAGGTACTCGACGTGATGGTGCAGCCCGGTCAAACGGTGGCCAAAGGAGAGGGACTACTCATACTGGAAGCCATGAAAATGGAGAACATGCTCAAGGCCGAACAAGACGGCACGGTAAAATCCGTGAACGTTTCGGTGGGTGATGCTGTTGAAAAGAATAACGTACTTATTGACTTTGAATAACATGAAAAAAACACTTCTACTTTCAGCGCTAGGCGCTATCGCATTTAGCTGTAGCCAGCCTGCCGAAGCACCGGCAGAAAACCACGAAGGCCACGACCACAACCACGAGAGCATGGCTCCTGAGGAAATGGACGAAGCTACTGGCCGCGTATTCTTCGCGAACCTTGAAAACGGCGACACAGTAACCAATCCTGTTTACGTAGAATTCGGCGTAGAAGGTATGGAAGTGCGCCCGGCTGGCGAGATTGTGGAAGGCACAGGCCACCACCACCTATTGATCGGCAACGCGTTCCTCGCAAAAGGTGAGGTTGTTCCTGCGGATAGTGTAAATATCCACTACGGCGGCGGTCAAACTTCAGATACAGTAACCCTTCCCATGGGCGAAGTTCGTTTGGGCATGCAATTCGCCAACGGCGTACACGCTTCGTACGGCCGCGACATGAGCGCCTCGATCAAGGTGTTTGTGAAGTAAAATTCGCACTATTTGAATAGTAAAAAAGCCACCCACAGGGTGGCTTTTTTTATTACAACTGCTCGACTTTAATAGTCTTATCAAAAGAAATCAAAATTCTATCACGGGATTTACCGGTCCGAAGCATTTCAATAAATGATAGTCTTTTTAACATCACGGCACGCTTGTTTTCAAAATCTACATTTTCACAATGGTAACCGCGACTATTCCAAAGATCGATAGATGATTCAAAGGCTTCAATTTTCATACGACCCCGATTTAAATAGTTCTACTTTTCTATTTCTAGCATGTTCAGCGTTGGACTTCGCGTCTCCGGAGAACGACTCTCCACGAGCAACAATCTTCACATTACCGGCATATTGCGGATTTATTTTCAAAATCTTCTTTTTCACCGACAGTGCTCTCTCTAGACTCAAAATGAAGTTATAGCCCTCTTCGCCACGATCATCTGCATATCCGTAAAGGACTACATCCTCATCACTTTTTAGACTCTCACTTAAGTCCTGAAGTTGCTTTAAATATTTTCGTTGAAATGACGATCGGTCGAAGTCAAAGAATACAACAAGGTGTTCTTTATTAACATCCGTTTCTGATAGATAAGGAGCAATCTGAATGTCAATTCTACGATTCTCTGCGGCTACCCATTCATAATCTTGTTGACCCCCTCCTATGGAAGCAAAAGGACTTTCATCCGCAACCATTTCTATCTCTATTTCTGCTATCGAATCCCCTAAAGACTTTTTGATCAAGTACTGTAATTCAGCTGCACGCAACACGCTAAGATTTTCATTAACAGACTTATTCCCAACTCCATCTGTATGTATGGTGAATCTTACGCTCATCTTATCAAAAGGCACTTTCCCAAGAAGCTCCTTAAGTTCCGCTCTTTTCTCATACTTAAGAGCAACCTGATCTTTAGCAAACCTATAAGTTACATACAAGGGTTCCTTCTTCTCTACAGCATTATCCGACGAATCGACTTTAGGAGCAATCCTCTCATTAAGTGTGATCTCAACTCTTCTGTTCCGTCGCGACTGTTCCTCGCTACACTTCGTACAATAGATTTTTGGCTTCTGCTCACCCCAAGAGACTAGGCTTATTCGTTGTTCAGGCACACCTATCTCATGAACTAGTAGATTTCTAACATCTAGGGCCCTCAGTAAGGCTAGCTTCTCGTTATATGATTTTCTACCCTTAGAATCTGTATGCCCTTCAATAAGCAAGGATTCCACTGCATCCTTTGAAATGGCCTCTTTAAGATATTTGGACTGTTTCTCGGCTAATTGAAGCTGTCCATTAGAGTACTCCAATGTTATTGTTCTCTTCTTCAAACCATCATTAAAATTATCACCTGGAGAAGAAGAAACGTAATCGTCCGATTCCTTTTTCACAATATTCGAAACTACCGATTCACTCTCTTCGCGACTCGCAACATCTTTTAAATCTACATCTATGTCGTTTAGCGATTCACTTCGTGCTACTGCACTAACTTGGTCTTTTTCTACATCATCCAACGCAGCTAAAGCAGTCGGATTAGTTTTCTGGACATGCTCTGAATCAACACCAACTCCACTACCAGATTCAGCCTCAGTAGCAGGTGAACTCACAGCCTCGTCCACTTTAGCCAGCGCGGTTGAATTGACCTCCTTAGATTCCAAAATTGGTGCAGAAGTTTTGACTATTGCTAACGTATCAGTCATCGCTGTAGGTGCATTCATTTCTGATACTAAAACATCGTCAATTAACGTGTCTGATGCTTCAAGTAAGGGTGCATTGATGGTCCGCGAACCAGAGGCGTCTTGCCCTAAGCTAGTGAGCTCAGGCACTTCACTCACCAACAAACCCTCTTGGGAATCAACTATTGACCCTTCTAACGAATGGTCCTGAGCTGTGATAGTATTGACTGTCTCTTCGTTCATGTTATCCGAATCAATCGAGGCAATAGCAACAGTTTTCTGAGTATCCTCTGAAACTTTACCAACTCCACTACCGGATTCGATCTGAGTAGTAGGAGAATCTTCAGTCTCGTCCCCTTGAGCCAGCACAATGGCGGCTACTTCCTCATATCCCAAAGTAGAACGATCAGTTTGCTCAGCATTTGTATCATTAGATATGAGTAATGAATCGTTAGACCCTACACCGTCAATGTCCTGAGTTTGATGAACAAATAAAGGCGGTTCCATACCTTCCAAAACTTTATCAGACTGCTCGTTATAGGCCAAGAAAATATCGGAATTAAATGTTCCTTTAATTCCTTGCGTAAAGACCGCTGAGTCTGACGCTAAGAAAACCAATGAGTGGTCGTCGCCAGAAGAATTAAATGGAGCTTCAAGGCGTTGTTCCGTTTGTTCATTAAAACTGTACGATAGAATGTCCAAGCCATTCTCCAAAACAGGCCGGCTGAAATATATTTCGGAGCCAATAGCTGTAGGAAAAACCTCGTTTTTAACAGTATTTACCTGCTGAACATTGACCGGCACACCCATGTTCCCTTTGGCATCTATTTCCGCATAGTAAATATCGTAACCACCTTTCCCTCCTTGCATATCAGAGGCGAAATAGAGGCGACGATTATCTTTATCAAAGAACGGATGCTGATAATTGTACTTCTTAGAAACAAATGGGAGATCCTTAGATTTTCCTGTTTTGAAATCTAAATACTGGATAGTGAATTTGAACTCGCCTTTTGTAGCCTTTCTTCTGTTAAAAGAATAAAATGCTCCAGTTTTTTCGTTCAAAAAAGTAATTGGGCCATAATTAAATCTCGGTCGCTTTAAACCGAAATCTTCAAATGAACGGGATTCACCTTTTTCGACATCTAGCATGAAAAGTGCAAAGTAACCTTGGTTATTGTCCTTAGCAATCTTTCGTCCATTAACATTTTCCCGTGCGGAAACATAAACGAGACCCTTTCCATAAGGAACTGCACTAAAGTCTTCAAATGCAGAACTCGTTAAGCGAACAACTGAATCTGGCTCAAAAGTTTGAGCGAATGCAGTAGTTGCCAAAAGACTGAGTACTGCGATTACTGCGTATCTTCTACTCATTACAAGAAATATTTAGGACTTACAACAGACTTTGATTTGGCACTTAGATCAACTCCTAATCCCAAAACATGACTTTGTTGGGTAATGAAAATGAGATCTGATAAGGGATAATTGTACTGATAAAAGAGCCTCATATCCTCGGGCAATTCAACCATGTAGAACAAGCCTATCTCATCATATGGACTGATATTCAACCCTAATCCATACTTCTCTTGATATTCCACATAGCCGTGGAGATTTACATCAACAGGTGAGTTCTCAGAAACATTCAAAAGCATTGAAGTTTTGAGTGTGTATTTTTCATTAAGATCAAAGGATTTACCGGCTAACATATGCCAAACCCTTGCGGTGTAGTTGTTCAAGTATATCTCACTTTTAACCACATTCTTAACCGCAAGTCCCAAAAACCAATCGTCACCGTATAGATTCGTAGATAGATCTACATTTTGTAACCATGGAGTGGCAATGTCGTAAATAGATTGGTCTATTTTATCCACATAGAACTCATCTAAAATATCAACCGAGGTTTGAGCCAGAGTATATCGAATACCCGTAGATAAATACACTCTATCGGACACTTGTAAATGATATGCAGTAGAAATCCCTAAAGATTGCGTTACCATAGGGCCAACCTTGTCCTGGATCATACCGATGTTAAATCCGAACCTTGTAGGTGTCTGGTGGTCGTAGAAGGCAGCAGCTGTTCTTGGCGCACCTTTAATCCCCACCCATTGTGCATCATAAATGGTCTGAAAATTTGCTACTTGTTGACCTGCGGTGGCCGGTGAGATAGCAATTGGATTGAACAAATAGTTGTCCATTGTAGGACTTTGTTGCCCCATTAAAAGGGTACAAATTAAGCTCGCGATTATTGTATAACTGAGTCTCATTTTATTTTGTAATAAATACATATCCAGTATAAGTGTCTCCAGTTTCGTAAATAGAAACCATATAGTAGTAGGTACCAGTTGGCAGTACTCCATCACCCTCTGCCAATGGAATATTCACATTAGGTCTACCGTCAAATTCATTTTGATAATTCTCAGCTTCAAAAACAACTTCACCCCAGCGGTTGAACACCTTAACTAGGTTTTCATTGTACATGCCAATTCCCAAGATCTCCCAGAAATCATTATCACCATCACCATTCGGAGTAAAGACTGCAGGAATAAGGAGCTCACACGGATCTGGATCTAAGAAGTTCGGAATTCCATCACCATCACAATCATCGAAGCCTTCTCCGTCATTGTTATAATCGAACTCCTCCTCATCGCTTAATCCATCTCCATCACTGTCCTCATCTTCTTCGTTTGGAATACCATCGCCGTCGATATCTCCATCGCCACCTCCGCCGTTAGGTGTTCCTCCTTCATCCACATTTGGAATACCGTCACAATCGTAATCTAAAGCATCAATCAAGACCGTATCTGTAGCTGTTGCACCATAGTAGTCGGTCACAGTCAAGGTGTAAATCCCGTAAGGAATGCTATCGACAAATTGTACCGTATCGTTCGTAGACCAACTATAGGTGTATGGCGGTATCGCTCCTATAGCAGTACCTATGGCTGCACCACTAGAATCATCGGGACAATACACTAGATCAGTACAAATTGCGGAAGCCACTAGAACAGTTGGCTCTATCAACGTATCGTTGAAGACCACTGAACACCCATTAGAATCTGTTACTACCAATTCATAAGGTCCGGCAGGAATACTATCCAGATCGGCGGTAAAGTACTGTCCGTTGTTCCAATTATAAGAGTATGGAGCAGTTCCCCCTTGAACAATTGTCGTCAAACCACCATCACTACCTCCATTAGTAGTCACGTGGTATACGCCTAAATACAATTGTTTGATTGAATTCACCTTCAAGGCGTCAGGCTGACCTAAATACAATGTATCTGTGGTGGTACAACTGTTTGAATCGGTCACTAGATACCAATAGTAACCAGCAGGAACATTGGATAATGTGTTTCCTTGAGTTCCATCACTCCAAGCGTAAGTATACGGCGCTGTCCCTCCACTCACTGTCAAAGTTGCCATCGCAGAAGAATCTCCAAAACATAAAGCGTCGGTTATCACCGAGTCTACATCTAAAATCGCCATCGATGGCAGTGTTACATGTACATCTACAGAGGCACTGTCCTTGTTCCCATAGATGTCTTCAATGACCAACCAGGTGCTCACTAAAGGCACATCACCACAGTTAAATATGGAATCTGATAGATATCTATTTAAAATACCACAGTTATCCCATGAAGCACTATCGACTTGGGCTGCACTAAGGGTATACAGCCCGTTACTATCCAAGGTGATGTTCATGGAAGCGTAAGAGTGGACGTACGGCTTCTGAACATCCGCTACAGTAATATCAAATGCACAAGTATCAGCATTGCCAGCGCTATCTATACCAATTGTATAAACCGTAGTCACCCCAACGTTGAAGTAGTCACCTGGCTGATGCGTAGAAGTCACTATTACATTCCCCGAGTTATCCTCAAACGTTGGCGGTGTCCAAATCACAAATGCACCACATGAATCCGTAAGGTTTGATAAAAGCGTATCAGCTGGACAATTAGAGTACACTGGGCTAACAGTATCTACTACAGCAATATTAAATGAACAAGTATCCGAATTTCCTGCCGCATCTATTGCAACGTAAGTCACAGTAGTAGAACCTAATGGTAAAAACGCTCCTATCTGAATATCACTATATAATGTATCCAAAGCACAATTATCTGTGGCAGTTGCTACAGACCAAGTTACAGATGTTAACGTGCTATCTGCGGCACCATATACTAGCATGTTGCTTGGACAGGATAGCATTGGGTCTTCATTGTCCTCTACGGTAACATCCTGTGTCGCCGTAGCTGTATTTCCACTACCATCGGTCACCGTCCAGGTCACCGTCGTCGTACCGAGCGGGAACGTCGTTGGGGCATCGTTCGTTACCGAGAACACAGAACAGTTGTCCGAAGTCGTTGGCGTGCCTAGGGTAACACCACTGGCTGCCGCATCACAAGAGCCTGCATCCGCATCGACGGTAACAGCAACTGGCGCTGTGATCGTTGGGTCTTCATTGTCCTCTACGGTAACATCCTGTGTCGCCGTAGCTGTATTTCC